>CBDCVJ010000043.1:0-59534 GCA_965222975.1 Saprospiraceae bacterium
GTAAAACCTGATTTCACTTTGGAGGCTCTGCCCGCTGTGGATGTGATCGTGGTGCCAGGCGGTGGACCTGCGGAAATGAATCAAGACCCAGCCATCGTAAAATGGTTGAAGGAACGCTATTCATCCACAGAGACAATGTTCTCGGTTTGCAGCGGCGCATTTTTTCTGGGCCTTGCAGGCATCCTTGATGGGAATGAGGCCACCACGTTTGCTTCTTTGATTCCCTCATTGACAGAGCAGTTTCCAAAAGCTAAAGTTTTGAGTAACGTTCAATATACCGATAGTGGGAAAGTGGTTACATCAGCGGGTTTGTCATCGGGGATAGATGCGGCCTTCCATGTCATTTCCAAATTTTATGGCCAGGGCAGGGCTCAAGATGTGGCCAACCATATGGAATATGATTGGCACTCAGAGAGCGAGTATGCCAGAAGCCAATTGGCAGATAATTATATCAATAGTATTCGGAATTTGGTAGCCATGTTTTCCACCAAACATATTTATTCCAATGGAGATGCAAATAAATGGGAATATCGTTTTTTATTGTCAGAAAAAATAACAACAAAAAAAATAATTTCCCTGCTGGATAAGGAATTAAACAAAAATAAATCATGGAATAAAACGGGTAAATCTTCTAATTCGCTTAGCGGCATTATTATGCACGAGACATTGAGTAAAGCAAAAATTAAAAATTACCATAAAACAGCAATCAGACGGGAATATTGCCTTTGTTTTAGCGGAAAAGAAATAAAACGATGATGCCATTTTCGAGGGATTCACATCCCTCGCTATAGGATGCCGTCCCTCTGGGACTATGGAATTAAATCTGATTGTGGGAAAAAAAACGCCGATCTGAAGCACTCTTTTGATTTTAAATTTGATTACCTATAAAAAAAACCTGATTAGGAAAAATAAGTTAATTAAATCTTCGAAAGTTGACAAATCATGAATTACCTCAATTTAATTAAAATGAAAAATGCCACCTATTTAATTACTATTTTATTTTCTATAATTATTTGTTTAAAATGCGATGGACAACCTTCGTCCAAGGGGATTTTATTGGATAAAAAAAATAATATAGTTGTTGGAAAAAATATTGCCATAAAATCACAATTCGTTGGTCTGCCAGTGGTTGAGCCACATATTTCTGCCCACCCTTCCGACAATAATTTTTTATTAGCGGCGGCCATGATTGTGACCGATAAAAATAATCCTTACCAAAGTTGTCGTCTGTCGAGTTTCGTCTCTCAAGATGGTGGAGCGACATGGAAGGAGACCGCCCATGATTGGTGGGGGCTACGATCCCTGGACGGCCATTTTGCCAGATGGGCAAACGGCCATGAGTTGGCTCGGTACCGCAGGTAGTTTTCAACATGAATTTCCCGTTCAGTTTTTTTCCTCTAACGATGGTGGTATTACGTGGGAGGATGAAACTCAAACCCTCGACGGTGGCCACGACGGAACGAAAATTACAGCCCTGGGCAATGAATTTTATTTCACCACCGTCCGCTTCCGTGGACATGGCGTGGCCGATGTTGTGCTCTGTCGAAGAGAGGGAAAAGGTGAGTTTAAGGAAGTGGCAAAAATTGATGGAAAGGGCAAACGTTTGAATTTCTGCGAACCCGGCCGTACTTTCAGATGGCACAGTGATCGTTCCAGCGTCCCATTTTTTAAAAAGATATGGGTGCAAACCTTTCACCCTATAAACGGCAGTATGTCAGAACCTTACGCCTTTTCACTAAATCCCGGTGGAGCAAAAGGGTATATGCGCCTCGTGGCCGATGTGGGTGAAAAATCACTTTTTAAAGACCGTGTTTATTTTGTGCGGGCCATGGGGTCGAGGCAAATTCAGTGAAGGTATTTGGCTGAATTATTCTTCTGATAAAGGTAAAACATGGAGCGCAGACACCCGCATTGATTTATTTGAAAAACCACTGGAAAGCAAAGCCATGGTAGCCAGTGCTGCCGTTAATAAAAATGGAGCATTGGGCATTTCATGGGTGGATAGCCAGAATGATTCCTCACAACAAAAAAACGATGTTTATTTTACCATTTCATACGATGGCGGGACGAGTTTTCTACGGCCAGTCCGCGTAACAGACTCTAGCACCGATCCGCGCACAGAAGGCAATGGCGACGTGGCCAATAAATTTCCCGGAGGAGGCCATTATCTTGGCATATCAGCCAAACCGGACGGTAGTTTTCAATTGATATGGAGTGATAGCAGGAGTAGTATTTTTGAGTTGCAGACATGCAATATAAAGGTAAAATAGGGGGGCAATTTCTTCAGCAATAAACTTTTGGCGTCATCCCCGTAATACTTTTAAAATGACGGATAAAATGACTTTGGTCATAAAAACCAGTTTCATATATAGCATCAATAATTGATTTGTTTTCCCGCAATAATGTCTTAGCTCTTTCGATCCTAAAATTGCGCAAATATTCAAAAGGTGTCAGATCGGTTTCTTTTTTGAATATGCGGATTAAGTGGTATTGACTAACCATCGAGTACTTACTCAATTCTTCCAAAGAAAAATTCCGCTCATAATTGTCCCTAATAAATTGTTTTATTTTTCCTGCCCTGCATTTCTCATTTTTTATGGTAAAATAAGAAACATGATGATTTTCATATTTACCAATTAAATAACCAAAAAAATCAATAGCTGCCGTTTCTATTTCCAATAGATTGGAATTAAATTTTACCATTAAAAATAATCGTTGGAATTTTTCAACAAGTAATTTATCATTAATTGGGAAATTTTTAAAAACAGGTAATTCGTTCTTTGATGGATCTATTTTTTGAATAAAAGATTTAATAAAATCAACCGTCGGGCATAAACCTTTATATTCCAAAAATTGGTTTCTCCAGGAATGGCCAGTATGTATTTCACCAGGATTGATGATAATAATTTCTCTTGGCTTTAGCTGATAGCTTTTCCCTTTACAAATACCTTTATTAACGCCTCGTTCCACCATCTGTATCACATAATGATCGTGGAAATGTGGCTTAAAATGATGGGTACAGTATTGGGTCTTGTTAAAATCTATACCTGGTAAATTTTTCTTCCGCCACATTCTTGTTGCTATGCCTTTTGATGCATCTCTTTTCATTAATTAACAGTCGTATTTTTTTCAAAAGGACTTTTCGTTGAACCCAAAAGTTGCAACGATAGAGCTTGTTTGCTGGTGTCGAAAATTTACTATCCCACTATGTCATAAGCTGGTATTTTTACAGATGCCCATATTGTATGGATATTTTATTCAACCTCAGATTTTCACAAAATCAGCTTTGGTAAAAAAACGAATAGAAATACCTTGATGCAACATCCTTCGGTTCAATTAATCTTTATTGTTACGACAACTGGAGGCTGTCCATAAGTCCATTCGGAGCATCAATTTGCTAAACCTCAAAGATTTAGTAAATTTAAAATCAACGGCTTATAGATTTACTATCCCGATGATGCTACCGGAATAGCAAATCCGGACTTATGAGACAGCTCCTCAGTGCAAACCGCAGACCATGCTAAAAATTACCTCCTTGCCACCCTCCGTAATTTCCAAAACACAAACTCAATTCCGTTATTAATCTACTTGGATTGGCCACTGGCATTATGGCTTTTGTGCTCATCATGTTGTACGTCAACCATGAGTTGAGTTATGACCAAAACCATCCAGATAAGGAGCGAATATTTCGTTTGACCGAAGTGATCGAAAGTGAGGGGTTTATTGAAAACTCATCAAGCTGCCCTTTTCCTTTTGCTCCTACCTTGTTATTGGAATTTCCCAATTTGTTGGAAGACGCTGTGCGCTTTTTTGATTTTCAAATTCCAACTATCACCATTACGGTGGGTGACAGTGCAAAATATAACGAGCAGGATTTTTACTTTGTTGACAGTACGGTTTTCACCATGTTGGATTTTCCGCTGAAAATAGGCAATCCAGAAAAGGCGTTGGAACAGCCAAATTCAGTGGTGCTGACCGAGGAAATGGCCCAAAAATATTTTGGCAAAGAAGACCCCATCGGCAAGACGTTGAAATATGAGCAAAATGTCGAATTCCAGGTGACGGGCATATTGGACAAAAGAGCGCCCTCGCATTTTTCAAGTGAACGGTCTTTTTTCTTTTTCCACTACCCGCAACATGATGCCCAACCAAAATTCCAACTGGGTATGGAATCCAAACTGGACCTATTTAAAATTTCGGGAAAATGTAAAACCAGAAATCGCTGCTGTCGCAAACGCCTGATTTTATTCAAAGGCATGCTCCTGAATTTATAAGGGATAAAATCACGTTGGGCTTGCAGCCCATCACCGACATCCACCTCAACTCTCATTTGGAATTTGAAATGCACCCCAATGGCAGCCGCCTTGTATGTGCTGATATTTTCCATTGTTGCATTATTTGTATTGGCCATTGCCTGCATCAATTTCATCAATCTGACGACAGCAAGGGCATCCACCCGAACGAAAGGAAATTGGTGTGCGGCAAGTCGTCGGGGCAAGCCGCCAAATGTTGGTACACCAGTTTTTGACCGAGTCGGTTCTGACGACGGTGCTTGCCTTTTTGCTGGGTATGATATTATTGCCGTTGCTACTTCCTTGGTTTTCGGCGAAGACGGGTATTACACTTTCCACAGACATGCTTTTTGAGCCAAAATTTTTAATGATGATGGGTGGGGTTGTTTTGTTGACGGGGCTATCATTTCGGGTCTCTACCCGGCGTTTTATTTATCAAAATTAAAACTGGTCAATGTAATGAAATCAAGTGCAGTGAAAACGGGGAAGAGGAAAATATTTTAATGCGCCGCAGCCTTGTCATTTTCCAGTTTGCCATTTCCATTGTATTGATTATCAGCACCTTTTCAGCCTTCCGGCAATTGCAGTATATGCTCACCAAAGACGAGGGCTATAAGACATCTGACATAATGGTCGTCCCTGTCACCCGAACGCAGATACCCCGCAAGTTGGAAGCCTTCAAAACGGAGCTACTGCATAGCAGCCACGTGCAATCGGCCACTATTTCTAATGAAATGCTGGGCATCAATAACAACAACCACGAATTCAATTACCCCCGGCATCCCTGAGGGTCAATGGCAATATTTCCCTGCCCTCATGGTGGACGAGGATTTTGTGGAAACTTTCGAAGTGCCCATCATCGCTGGCCGAAATTATGACAAGGATCGAGAGCGGGAAGACAGCTTGTCTATGCTCATCAATCGATCAATGGCCAAATACCTTGGATATGCCGACCCAGAAGAAGCCATCAACCAACCCTTCAAATCGATGAGTGGCCAGGAGCGGATCATTGGAGTAATAGAAGATTTTAGTTTCAAATCCTTCCATCATCCCATCGGGCCTTTTGTCATTGATGTGGAAAGGCGTGGCCCACAAAACGGCCGCTTTTCTTTTTTTGCCAAAATGCTCCTCATCAATCTGAAAGAAACTTCCCCGGCAGCCATCGCTCACGTTGAGAACGTCTGGAAAAAATTCGTTCCCAACAAGCCACTCGCCTATACCTTCCTTGATGAGGAAATCGGCCAACTCTACCGCGCCGAACAAAAAATGGGTTTCATTCTGACCATTTTCTCAGCGATGGCAGTCTTCATTGCTTGCCTCGGCCTCTTTGGCCTTTCTTCTTTTATGACTGCCCAACGCACAAAAGAGATTGGCATCCGAAAAGTACTAGGTGCTTCGACGAGCGAGCCTGCTCCGCACGGTGTCGCAGGAATATTTTTTCCTGATCGTTATTGCCATCTTGTTGGCCTTTCCTGCATCTTGGCTCATCAATCAGCGGTGGTTGGAGAACTTTGCTTTTCAGGTGGATTTTAGTTGCGTTGCCGTTTGCGCTATCGGGCATTCTTGGCGCATTACGGTGGCGTTGGTGACGGTAATGGGGATTGCAATGCGGGCGGTGCGAGGGGATGTGGTGGTGGCGTTGAAGGAAGAGTGAGGAATTTGAAAAAAAGAGAAATGGCGAAAGTGTTCGAGTAAATTGAATCTTTGTTGCTATTAGGCTGCTTTTAATATAAAAATGCAAAGCACTGAATTGGAATGTCTTCATTAAACTTCGACATCTGGTCATTCCTACTCATCATCGGCATCGGCCAAGGCATCACTTTATGCCTTGCATTATTTCTTAAAAAGCCTGCTCAAACAGCTTCCAAAATACTTGGCTTTTTATTGGTCATATTGACATTCAATTTAGTTGAATTCCTTTTTTTTAAGTTCTAATTATTACACTGCCGTCCCTCATCTGATGTTCCTATCCCATTTCTTTTTTTGATAGGGCCACTGTTTTCTTTTTTTATTAAAACGTCAATTGAACCCTGCATTTAAGTTTCGTGCTTTTAATCTAATACATTTAATTCCCTTTATTATGGCTGTTGCTTATTTCATGCCTTGGTTCATTTCTTCCTCAGACTATAAATTAAGTGTATTTGCCAGGACATTAACAGGTGAAAATTTGGGTGTCAATTTAAAAGGATTCCTTTATGCATTGACCCACATTTTAGTGACTCTGGTTTACACTTCCCTTCCATTTATTGAATTAAAAAAGTTTCGGAGTGCCGACCGATCATTGTCGCCTGCTTCTGAAAAAAGGTTAAAGTTTCTTGTGCGTTTCAATGGCGTCTTTTTGTCTTATTGGGTGTTTCAATTAATTGGATTAATCACCATCACCATTGTCCAATATTATGTTTATCAAATTGATTATGTACTTGCCCTGATGAATTCACTGCTTATCCAAACGCTTTCATTTTACCTGCTTTTCAAATCCGGCTTTTTATATGCACATCCGTTCGACAAAAAATACAAGGGGTCATCACTTACCGCCGACAAGCATGATGTACTTTTAAATAAAATTCAAACACTGGTCATAAAAGAAGAACTATTTTTAGACAGTGAATTGACTTTACAGAAAGTGAGTGACCTGTTATCCGTAAACAAAAGCTACTTGTCACAGGTAGTCAATCAGGAATTTGGCTGCGGTTTCACTGATTTTATAAACGATTATAGAATTCGAAAAGCAAAGGAATTACTGGAAGACCCACAGAACAGCCAGATTAAACTGCTGGGCATTGCAATGGACTCTGGATTTAATAATACCACCAGTTTCACGAGAGTATTTAAGAAATACATGGGCGTTACTCCTTCCGAATACAGAAAATCAAAAATTATTATTTAAAAAGTAGGCACAATTTATCAATTGTGGGTTTATAGTAGGAAAACCTTTCAATCATTGCAAAATGATTTAATCTTATACCTTTTTAAATTGAACATGTCGTATTGACATTTCTATAAAAAGTATAATGCCGATGAAATAATTCAATCCTTTACGACTTGGGTTATTTGAAATCGGAAAAAAAATTAATAGCAATGAAATCACCAATTTTCCTACTGCTTTTCGCCAGCCTTACATTCCATTCTTTACAAGCTCAAATAAATGGCAGCACAAAAGAAGACTTCCTGAGAATGGCCAAATACCTATCAGATGGTCCAGGCAAATGGATGTCTCCGAATCCTAAATACGATCCAGAAAATTTGAGATCTTCTCTAGGGGTTGGGCTGTGGTTCACATTGGAGATGAAAGAAAACCTGCTCCGTTTAACGCATGTGTCATACAGAAGGGATACGGCACATGTCACAGGGGAATCTTACTGGCTATGGCATCCTGGGGAGCAAAAAATAAAATATTATGGTACAGGTATCGGTTTTACGGACGGGGAAACCTATTTCACGGCGGATGATAAATTCACCACCTTTGCTTTTAGCTATTCCGCAAACGGGAAAATTCAGCGGACAAAAGATGATAATTTTATTATTTCTGAAAATGAGCATAGGGCCGTTTCCTATTATTTTGAAAAAAATGAATGGCACCAAAACGGGGATTATACTTTTAATAAAACGGGCCGAGCAGGAATATTATAAAGTGATTAAATATTATTAAAAAGATAGGGTGAAATATATGCCACTAAGTTACTATACACTTTTTGGGAATTACCGATCAAAATACCCAAGCCATTTCAAAAAGTGTATAGTAACTTAATCAAGGAGTATAAACATTTGAAAATTTCACGCCTCCAAAGACTACCGAATACCTGCCCACCATTCCTTCACCTCTTCTGGCATTTCTGACGACCCGCCATCCTTCTCAAACTTCTGCTGCGCCCTTACAATAGACTTTGAAACCATCGGATGCTCAATGATCTCATCTTCCTTGTGCCCCATTCTTTCCATGAGGGCAACAATGCGATCGGCATTCGAAATGTAAAAAACAGGATCGCTTAATGAGTTAAGGAAAAGGGCTTCTTCGCATTTCCACGATTGCAACAATGCCGCTTCTTTGTGATGGAAAAGGTGATGTTCCAAAAAACAGATTTCCCTGCCTTGCATGCGAGACGGCAGTGTCGAATGGGCAAGCATAATTTCTGTGGACAAACCATTCTCCTGGAGCAATTGTTGGAAGCGGTCATAGGTCAGAGATGACCAGGCGATCAGGGTTAGGTTGGAGCGTTCTTTTACAATTTGCAGAAAGCCTCTTTCTTTAGCGGCTTGGTTGATCCATATTTTATCAATAATGGTCGGGCCTTTTTCTTTCTTTTTAAACAGGTTGAAAAGTGACATAATGATATTTTTAGCAAGGTAATTATTTTATAATAATTGGATCTTTTCTCTTTTCAAAATTCTACTCGATAAAGCATAAATGGAATTAGCCCATTTTGCAATTCCGCCTGAATCGTTTTGCCAATTGGATCATAATAACGGTTGAACTCATTGCGGCGGTTGAAAACATTTTGGATATCCAAATGAAAAGAGTGAGTCGCCTTTTTCCAGACATTTATTTTATAGGAAACGCTGGCATCAAAACGAATATATGGAGCTAATTTTTTTGTAAAAAATCTATTGGGAAATTCAACATAAACCCCAGCCGCATTTGAAGCTGCCAAATCTATGGGGGTATCCCTGCGCCCTCCATAATAAGTGAATTTGCCATTTATGCCAAAAATATTTTTTTGCTTTCGCCCCACCTTCCATTCTTTGCCGCCCAGCAAATTTAAAATTTGATTTACTGCTGTTATGGTATGGTATTTCTTTTTATCCAAAGTCGCATATTTAGAATCGAACAACGAGGCCGTTATTAAAAAATAATATCCTTTATTAAAAGGCCGCTCGAAAGTAATATCTATGCCATAATTTTCACCCGTACCTTTACTTACCAATATCCGTTTGCTCAATTCATTGTCGGCAATAATATCGAATACATCCTGTGTGTTTAGTATAGAAAAACCATTTTCCGGGTTTTCGGAAACGGGTATGTGAAATAGGTATTGGTAATAGCTCTCAATTTTCAGTTTTAAATTTTCACTGACTTGCCAATCATATCCTAAAACCAAATGCAAGGCCCGCATCATGGACAAATTTAGGTTAGGGCTGTTGGTCCCATTATTGGTTATGTTGCGTTCTATAAAATAAGTAGATAAATGTTCTGGTTTGCTGTGCAGGCCGACAGCAAGCGCCAGTTTTTGCTTAGGGTGAAATTTCCATTTTAAATTAGCCCGTGGATCAAGTGCTTTGGTATTATTTAAAAATAAGTAAGAAAAATTAAGGCCGGAATTTATTTCCCATTTTTCCTTTACCCGCCATTGCCATTGAAAAAAAGATTGAAATAATTGAGACTGCCCATTGTTTTTTAAAAATAATATTTGAGGTGACATGAGCGACTCAAGTGCCCGGTATTCGTATTTAAATAATTTGTGCCCAAGAGAAAAGCCTGCCCGTATTTTATTTTTGGGATTTAATTTTTTGTGGAATGAAAAATACCCAGTAATATCGGCATTCCTAAAATCGGATTCATCAATTATAGAATCTCGGTAATTTTCTTCTTTTAACAATAAACTGGTCAAATCATTGAAAGAATAATAGGTGCCTGCGACAGAAGTTTTAAGATATGCATTGTCAGAAAGGAGGTGACGGTAGGAAATTCCGATGACTCCGACTTTTTCATCGTCTGAAAAATCTGTGGCGTCGTTAAATGTCCGCCATTGGGTGCTATCCCTAATGCCATTTCTTTTGGAGTAATTAAATCCGCCCAATCCAAATATTGCAAATTGACCTTTTTTATTAGTCGGAATACTTATTTTAAAAGAAACATCCCGGTAGGCAGGCAACAAGCCTTCTATGCTCGGCAAATATTTTTTGATTAAATCCAACGTGGAATACCTAAAATTTACCAGATAGGAAGCTTTCGACCCTTTTTTGAAATACCCCTCGGAAGAAGCAGCAAACCCTAAATTCCCAAAGGAAATACTATGTTCCCTTTTTTCCGAATTCCCTTTCCGCAATTGCAAATCAAAAACGCCACTTAATGCATTGCCATATTCCGCTGGAAATGCGCCTGTATAAAAATCGGAATCGGCCAATGTACTCGAACTCAACATGCTAACAGCCCCACCACCATTGCCCAAACCGCCGAAATGATTCGGGTTTGGAATTTCCACACCTTCCAGACGCCACAAAAGGCCCCGGGTAGAATTGCCCCGGATAATTATTTCATTAGACAAATCGTCTCCACCACTCGAGATGCCTGCGTAAGATTGCACCATGCGGGCGGGGTCGTGAATGGCCGCTGCAAAGCGTTTTGTTTCTTCTACCGAAAATGAACGGCCACTGGTCGATGCCATATCATTGAGTGGATTGGAGTGGTCGAGTTTGGCCTTGACGATTATTTCCGGGATAGAAACAATGGACTCCCGCAACTCAACATTCAGGAATTTTTCTTTTCCCGAGGAATTTAATACCTGGCGAATAAATAATGGTTCATACCCTAAATATTGCACCTGAAAATCATAGCGGCCAATGGGCAATTCTTTTATTTCAAAATATCCGTTTTCGTCCGAATCCGTGCCAATAAACGGCTCTGTTCCCATCACATATATATTGACGCCGATCAATGGTGTTTTGGTATCTTTATCAACAACCCGCCCTTTTATTTTTCTTCCTTTTAATGGAACATATTTTAAGACGATATGCTTGCCGACCAATTCAAAACCAATATTTTCCGATAAAAATAATTTTTTTAATCCATCTTTCAACGACCCTGAATGTTCAATTTTTTTAGATTTGGACAAGTCCAAATTGCTATAGGAAAAATAAATTGGATATTTTGTTTCTAAATCATTTAAAATATATTTAATGGATTTTTTTTGATAGGAAAATGAAACTTTTGTTTCCAGTGAATTTTGGGAAAATGATAAAGAATAAAAAAAGCAAAAAAATGTGAAAACACATACCCATTTTAACAAGTATCGAACGAAATGATTTCTATGTAATTCCTGCTTCACCTATAATATAATTCTAAACTTTTTTAAATAAAACACATAGGATTAATTTAACCTATGTTTTCTATGTGTCTATCCCGATGTGAAATACGGGACAAGTTGTGTTTCAAATAAATAATTGGTTTAATGAAAAATAGTGAGGGCAAAGTTAGGAAGTTAAAGGCTTGGACAAACATTCTTCATTATGACATCTTCAGTATTCACGCTTATAGGAATTTAACTTTACAATTTAAAAGTTATTCAGGCAACCATGCCGAACCTGTAACGTCTTTTCCCATAAGCCCGTCAATATTTAAATTAGCCTCTTAATACCCTCCTCTATCCGACTTATTTAATCAAAACAAAAATCGTCATGTTAAGAAATTACCTGCTCACCGCCTTCCGCAGCCTTACCCGCAACAAATGGGTTTCCCTCATCAGCATAATCGGCCTGTCCGTTGGGATGGCCACTGGACTGCTCAGTTATTTGCACATTCGCTACGAACAGAGTTTCGACCGTTTTCACGAAAAAAGCGACCGCATCTTCCGCATCGTGACAGGCGATGTGGACACAGGGGAAGGGTGGGTTGGTATATCTGCACCTATTCCTCCAAAAATAAAAGCGGACATCCCGGAGATCGAGGACTATGTGCGGATCACCAAATTGCGGCGCAACGGAAAAGTCGTCGTGCATTATGACAACCAATATTTCAACGAAGCCAATTTCTTTTTGGCGGATGCCTCCCTCTTTTCTGTTTTTGATTTTCAACTAATCCGAGGGGATGCAGGACGTGTGTTCGAGTCGCCGGATGGCATGGTCATTTCCAAATCGGAAGCAACCAAGCTTTTTGGCGATTATGACCCCATCGGAAAAATAGTGAGGATCAATGATGAGCATGATTTCAGGGTAACGGGCATTATGGAAGATGTACCCCGCAATTCCCATTTCGATTTGGATTATGTCGTTTCCTTCCAAAATCTCGAAACCCTATTGCCCGGCACAAGCATTGATGGCAACTGGGGCCAATACAATTATTACAGCTATGCTCTGCTCCGTCAGAATGCAAATGAAGCATCGGTAGAAAGAAAAATACAAGCTATTAAAGTGCCGCTCCAAGAGGGCAGTCATTCTTTTGAAAAAATTGGTTTGCAGCCACTTACGGATATTCATTTTGTACACAATAGGGGTAACCTCAAACCCTCCTATAATGCCAAGTACCTCTATATCTATGGCGCTGCTGCATTGGGTCTGATCCTTATTTCTTTGGTCAATTTCGTCAACCTGAAAACGGCCGGCTCTTCCAAACGGGTGAAAGAAGTGGGGGTGCGGAAGACCATCGGTGCAAGCCGTCCGCAGTTGATGGGGCAGTTTGTTGCCGAGGCATTTTTATTGTGTGTAGTGTCGTTTGGACTCGCAGTGGGGATGATGGAACTCTACTTGTTACCTTTGGTAAATGACCTATTTGGCTCGAATATGAGTTTCGACTTTTTGCACCCGGTGAGCATTTCCCTTGGGTTGGCTTTTGCCGCCGTGATTAGTGTGATTGCAGGCGGATATATTGGATTTTTTGTCACTTCCTTTTCCCCGGTTAGAGCATTAAAAAGCCAAGTGAAGACGGGCAGTGGCAATAGTGTCGGCATTCGGGATGTGTTGCTGGGTGTGCAATTCTTGGTGTCCATTATTTTGATCGGCAGCAGTTTGGTCATTAGTAAGCAGATGCAGCATGTTTCCAATATGAACCTTGGTCTGAACCCCGATCAAGTCGTCAATGTGCCTTTGTACGTCCAAGTGGAAAAAGAAAAAAGGGAGTCGCTGAAAAATGAATTGTGCAACCTCTCAAATGTGAGCGAAGTATCCCTCAACAAATTTAACCCCGGCGGCGTCAACTGGAACCAGACCGTTTGGTGGGAAGGCCAGACGGAGAGCGAAAGCATGTACATTATTTCCGTAGATGCCGACTTTTTTGAAACCGTGGATGTGCAATTGCTGGAAGGCGACCTCGGTCTGATTAGAAAAAACATTACTGATCGCTACACCTATGTACTCAACGAATCGGCCAAAAAGCACATCGGTTGGGATCAGGCCAGTGGCAGGATGTTCGCTGCCTTTGGCGACGACAGCCGCCGCCCCATTGCCGGGGTTATTGAAGACTTTTATTTCCAATCGTTGCATACGGAGGTGAGGCCCTGCCTATTGGTGGTTGGTAATTTAAACCCTTCCCAATTGTATTTGAAAATGGGCGCTGCCCAAATGCCCGAAACCCTCGAAGCAGTCCAGCATAAACTTTCATCGCTGCTGCCGGGACTGCCTTTCGAATACACTTTCCTTGATGAAGAATTTGCTCAACTATATCAGACGGAACAACAAGCCAGCAAAATCATTTCTTTTTATACGCTGATCTGCATCCTCCTTGCCGTGTTCGGCCTTTATGGTTTGCTGACTTTTGAAATCAATGAGCGCACCAAGGAAATTGCGATTCGGAAAATTTTGGGTGGATCGAGTTATCATATCGGCGGGTTGTTATCCAAGAATTTTATCAAGACCACATTGATTACAGGCATGCTGGGTATTCCGGTCGTCTGGTGGCTGATGGATGAGTGGTTGGCGAATTTTAATTATCGGATTGATATTGATGTGCTGACTATTTTGATGCCTGTGGTTTTATTGAGTATGCTTGTTTTGACGACTGTTTTGTTGAAGGTGTGGGGGTCGAAGAAGAGGGATCCGGTGGAGGAGTTGCGGTATGAGTAGTGGGGGCTTAGGAGGTAATTTGTAGCTCCGCAAATTACCTCCTAAGTTGGCTTCAACTCCTTACGGTTAATGTCTGTACCACTCTTTTATTGTATTCATTCCAATCCAACCACCCTCCTAATAAACCCCACCTGATCCAAAAACAACCCCTCCACAATCCGATACCCCGGCAACATAAAAGAATGCCCCGCTCCGTCATACACAATCACTTCCGGCGGCACCTGTCCTGCCTTTTCTAACCCTGGTCGAAGCAAGTGGATACTCTTCTGCGGCGGCACTCGATCATCCAATGAACCAAACAGACAAAGGATCGGGCATTGCACCGTCGGTAAATAATCAGAGGTACTATTCAGAATATCATCCTTCCAAGGAAAATATGGTGGGTTTTCCAAATTGGGATTGGGCAATTCCATATCAGGGTATAATGCTCGGACTGCTTGTGCTTCTTCAACAAAGGCCGTATCAATTTTGTCGTGAGCGGCATTGATGAAAAATTGCCGCCAAATTTCTGTAGAACGGGCAATGGCATCTTCGGCATGATTTCGACTGCGGTGAAAAGCGGAAAGGGCATACAACTGTTGATCCATGCGGGTTTCCATCGGCGTGGCCAACAAAACAAGAAATGCGGTCTCTGGCAATTCCGAGGCTGCCATCAAAGCAATTCGCCCACCTTGGCTGCCACCCCGCAAGCCGATTTTTGTAGCATCAATTTCCGGGTGGTTTTGCAGCCAACGAAAAAGTTCAATAGCAGTCTGTTGCTTGTCCATAAATGACTTTTCCAAGAGGTTTCCCGTTGATTTCCCAAAGCCGTGGTTGTCGTAAATCAGGGTCGCAATGCCATAGGTGGCAAACAGTTCCGCTTCCATGTCGCTTGCCGAGCGGTCGTAGCGGGCAGCGCCAATGGGGATGATGCAGGCGGGGTGTTTGCCTTTGGTATTGGGGAGGTAAAGCGAAGCTCCAATGGTATCGGTCGAGGTGATGATGAGATGATCTTCGATGCGGATGGGCGCTACCCTTTTGGCCATGATCTTTTGGCCATCGAACGATTGCCATTCTACTTTTTGGTACAGCTCGTTTTGCAGATCGCTAAATAGGAGCATTTCACCAGAAGCGCTCAAGAACTGGCGTTCGCCGATCATTTTCAAACCTGTATATCGCTGCGTTATGGCTGAATGAAGTCCCTGATATTGTCCCCGCTGCCAAGTTCGCAGGAAGCTACCGGAGGGCAATTGGAAGTTGCCAAGGTAGGGTTTAAAGCTTTCTTTATCAATTGATAACCTTTTGTATAATAGGAATTTGCCCTGCAAATCACGGGTTTGAAAAGTCCCTTCCAATCGGCCGCTTGCTACTTCCTCACCACTGAAATGCCAATTGTCATGCTTATAGTTGACATCGAAGTTTATTGCTTTTCCTTCCTGTTTGACATTTGTTATTTGGTATTTGGCGGATGGCCCTTCATCCCGAAAGTATAGGGTAGTGGAATCTCCCTTAGCTGAAGTTTGAATGTATTGCCACTGTCCAAGCAAGTTGACTTGACCAACCCAATCTCGTTGGAAAATATTGGTTTGTGAGTGACATGAAAGGGTAAATAGCAGAAGGGAAACAAGGTTGAAGTTTTTCATAAGCTTTATTTTGATGTAAAATTACGTTATAAAACGTAATTTATAAAAATAAAGCCTATTTTTCAGCTATAACTTTTATTGGCAATTCGTAACTGTTCAGCATGGGGTGTTTTTTGATAAAAATTGAAAATTTTTATCAAAAAACACCCACCCCCAGCGGGAGAGAGGAAGGGAAAATAAAATTTTTCCTTCCTCTCTCCCGCTATTCTGAACATATATGTGAAGGAATTAAGCACTGGTAGGTGAAGTGACTAAATACCGTGAAAAACGATTGGTAAATTTGAAAGGATTCCAAAAAATGGTTAGGGTTCTTCAGAAAGTTTTGCTCAAAGGACAGCAGGAAATAGAGAAGAAAATAGATACAGCCCTTGCCTCATGATACCTCCATTTGTCCCACCTCCCCAAACACCGCCTCCTTCACTTCCACCAGCATATTCCTCGCTACCTTCAGGCTTTTCACATGCTCCTTAATAACAATCAAACTACGGGCCGTCTGCTTAAACGTCAGCCCTTTGCCCTTGCCCTGACTGGCGATGTACTGGAACACCTGTTGGAAGGTATCGCTCTCGTAATAGGCCGATTGCGGGTTTTCCACAAAAAAACAGCGCAACTTGTTGCTTTTCAGGATGATGCGCTCGAAGCCGAGTTCTTTGGCCACCCATTGCAGGCGGATGCCATGGAAGAGTTCGGTAACTGATTTGGGTATTTTGCCAAAACGGTCTTCGAGTTCCTTGGCAAATTTTTCCAGTGCTTCCTCAGTCTGTATTTTATTCATCTGGGTGTATAAGGTGAGCCGCTCGTTGACGGAACTGACGTACTCGTTGGGCAGGTGCATTTCCACGTCGGTGTCGATATTGACATCGCGCACGAAGGTCTTCTTTTGTTCGATTTCTTCTTGGAAAACCTCTTTGAAATCCGATTCCTTTAACTCCTCGATGGCCTCTTCCAAAATACGCTGAAACGTTTCATAACCAATATCTGCAATGAAACCGCTTTGCTCTGCGCCCAACAGATTGCCTGCCCCCCGGATGTCCAAATCCCGCATAGCGATATTGAAGCCGCTGCCGAGGTCGCTGAATTCCTCGATGGTCTTGAGGCGCTTACGGGCATCAGGTGTCTGCGTGGAAATCGGCGGGGCGAAGAGGTAGCAGTACGCCTTTTTATTGGATCGCCCGATGCGCCCCCCGTAACTGGTGCAAGTCGCTGAGGCCAAACTGATTGGCGTTGTTGATGATCATCGTATTGGCATTGGGGATGTCGAGGCCCGTTTCGATGATATTGGTACAGACCAGCACGTCGTATTTCCTTTCGATGAAATCAATCAGTACCTTTTCCAGCTTGTTGCTTTCCAGTTGGCCATGCGCCATCGCCACATCCACATCGGGGCAAAGGCGCTTGATGAGAGTGGCAATGTCGGGGAGCGTTTTCACCCTGTTATGGACAAAGAAAACCTGTCCGCCCCGGTGGACTTCCTTGTAAACGGCATCCTTTATCAACCCCTCGTTGAACACCCGAACTTCTGTATAAATCGGTTGTCGGTTGGGTGGGGGAGTGCGGATAACAGAGAGGTCACGTGCAGCCATGAGCGAGAATTGCAGCGTCCTTGGAATGGGCGTAGCAGTCAAGGTCAAGGTATCCACGTTGACCTTGAACTTGCGGAGTTTTTCTTTGGCGGCTACGCCAAATTTCTGCTCTTCGTCAATCACCAACAGGCCCAAATCTTTAAAGCCAACATCCTTGCTCAATAACGCATGTGTGCCAATGATGATGTCCACTTTCCCTTCTTTCAATCGCTGGTAAATCTCTTTTTTCTGCTTGGCCGTTTTAAAGCGGTTGACATATTCAACACTGGGATCAAAATCTTTCAAACGGTCGGTAAAGGTCTTATAATGCTGCAAAGCGAGAATGGTGGTCGGCACCAAAATGGCCACTTGTTTACCATCAGAAATGGCCTTGAATGCCCCCCGTATTGCCACCTCCGTTTTCCCGAAACCCACATCGCCGCAGATGAGCCGATCCATTGGGTGCGGCTTCATCATATCTTTCTTCATGTCAATGGTTGCCTTCTCCTGGTCGGGGGTGTCCTCGTAAATAAAGGAAGCTTCAAGTTCGACCTGCAAATAATTGTCGGGTGGAAAGGCATGCCCCTCTGATGCCTTGCGCTGTGCATAGAGTTTGATCAATTCCTTGGCGATGTCCTTGACTTTCTTTTTGGCCTTGCGCTTCAGGTTTTGCCAGGCATCCGAACCGAGTTTCGAGAGGCTCGGCACGACGCCATCCTTACCTGAGTATTTGGAAATTTTATTGAGCGAGTTGATACTTACATACAGCACATCGTTGTTTTTGTAAAATATGCGGACGCTCTCTTGGGTGTGCCCGTTCACCGTTATTTTTTCCAGACCAGAATAACGCCCCACGCCGTGGTCAATATGTACCACAAAGTCGCCCGGCTGCAGATTGCGGAGCATTTTCAGATTGATAGCTTTATCTGCTGTGAAGCCTTGTCGCAAGCGGTAGTGATGGTGACGCTGGAAAATTTGATGATCGGTATAGCAGGCGATTTTATGGTCGAGATCAACGAAACCCTCGTGGATGGCCTTCATGACTGGCTCGAATTTCACATGCGCCTCCAAGTCCTCAAAGATGTTGTAAAAGCGCTCGATCTGCTTTGGGTTTTCGGTAAATATAAAATTCTCGATGCCCGCTGCTGTATTGGCATTGAGGTTCTCAATGAGCAGCGAAAAGTTTTTGTTGAATGCAGGTTGTGATTTGCTATTATAAATGATTGAATGAGAGGATGATTGAATGAGAGAATGGGGGCTTAGGGAAAGGAGGTTGAATTTTTCAAGGTCGGCTGCTACCTCATCCGGTTTGATAAATGCCCGGTCACGGAATATTTCCCCTAATTCACTTTCATCCATCAAGGGCAGTTCTTTGGCAAATTCTTCTGCTTTGCCAAAACACAGTTGCAGTTTCTCCAACAACATCTGTGTGTCCTTCACCCACACCGCCGTGTTCTCCGGCAGTACCTGCAACAGGGAGACCTTTTGCGAGCGGTCAAACTTGGTGTTGATGTTCGGCACAATGGAGACCTTAGCGATCTTCTGCACCGACAATTGCGTCAGCGGATCAAAGGTGCGGATGCTCTCCACTTCTACATCGAACAACTCGACCCGATACGGATAGTCGTTGCCATAGGAGAAAATATCAATGATCGCTCCCCGGATGGAAAACTGCCCAGGCTCATACACGAAGTCTTCTCGCTTGAAGCCATATTCGATCAGTATTTGGATCAAAAAATCAACATCCATATCCTCATCTTTCACAATCTCAATCCTGTTTTCTTCCAACACTTTTGGAGAAACGACCTTCTCAAACATCGCCTCTGGGTAAGTGATAATGATCTCCGGTGACCCTCCTTTAGACGTGATTTTATTAATGGTCTCTGTCCGTTCCAGCACATTTTCGGATCGCAGCACTTCAAAGTTCATGGGGCGTTTGAACGAGTCGGGAAAAAAACGCACGGCCTTGTCTTCCAGCAAATTGGTCACATTGTTTTGCAAGTAAGCGGCTTCCTCTTTGTCATTGGCGATCCATAATTGGGTGCGGGGCGAGGCGAGGTAAGTTCCGGTAAGGACAAAGGCATCTTGCGCACCAGCCGTTCCCTTGATTTGTAAACGGGCTGGTGTCGGGGCGTCGAGTGCCCGGATAATAGTGTTGGTACGGGCGTCGTCTCTGTACAAGCCGATGAGGCGGTCTATGTTTTTCATAAAAGGGGGCAAAGGTACGGGGTGGGGAGGGATGGTCGGTAGAAGGAATATGGGAATTTTACTAATAGGTGTTTCTGCCAGTATTAGCTATCTTTGAGGAAACATTTGAGAAGACTTAATTATGAAAGAACTCGAAAAAGCCCTAAAGCAGCCTCATTTTAGGTGGTTGCCAAAATTCCTGAACCACATTGCTGAGAATATTGTAATTAAGAAGCGAAACATATCTTTTTTGGCGATTAATGCATTATTTCGACAAAAGGATATGAAACTTGAAAAAGCAGCTGCACCTTGTTATTGGAAGTTATTTTATAAAAGGTTTTGTGCCGTTGCAAAAGAACGATCGTTTGAGAAAAATACCCGAAGAAATGACGGTTGTTTTCAGATTGGATAAACATCATAACTTAATTGTCATAACTGCATATAGTGAAAACGATGAAGAATAAAAAATTTAAAAACATAGAAGAAGAAAGCGATTTTATTTTAGACCTTCCTTTGAAGAAATTGAAAAAATATGAAACCAACGCTGAATTTATAATGACAACTTCTGGCGTTGAAGAACCTGTTGCTGAATATTTTACTAAAGAAGCTACACTGATTCAGCAATTGTCATTAGACGAATTAAAAAACGCACTGGGGCAAAACGTTAATTCCATCCCGCTTGAAGAAAAATTATCAAAAACAGGACTCACCAAAGAAATTATTCAACTAATAGAAAAGGACAAAGGCAAAGCGAGTTTAGAAAATATTATTGCTTATTGTAAAGGGTTGGGGATTCGGTTTAGGGATTTTTTGCCGGAGGTGTTTGGGGTAAGGTAAAGCTCTTTTAAGGATAGCTGGCCTTATGTTGAAAGGTATAAATTAATATATCTCATTGAGATGCAATTTAGTTTGGGGTGATTTAAATCATTAAGATGTGGAACTATTTTGCTATGTCTTTAATTATTAGATTGCAAATAGTCCCAGTGTTTTCGTTTATCTTAATTTAAAAATGGCGGAAAATAAAAATCAACACTTTGTTCCTGTCTTCTATCTCAAAAATTTTTCGAGTGATATTAAGAAGAATCAGATAAATATCCTTTTAAAGGACAAGAAGAAAGTTGTAAATAGTGTCTCTATTAAAGACCAAGCTCAATCAGATTACTTTTATGGTAAAGATATCGAGTTTGAAAAGAGTTTGTCTAAAATTGAGAACCAAATCAAAATGATAATTGAGGAATTGAATAGAGACGATAAAATTATTATTGACAAACCTCTTAAAGAGATCATATTGTATATAACTTTTCTTCAAAATATTCGAACAAAGAAGTTTAAAGATTTAATGTCTGAATCATTGGATAAATTTGTCGATTATATTTCATGTATTGATCCAAGCGTTGAGGACAAAATAAAAAATAAAAAAGTATTTAGTGAATGTGATATAGCAGCCATTGTTAAATCAATACCTCAAAGGTTATATTTAGTACATGATTTAAAAGTAAAGATTTTTCAAAACAATTCTGATGTGCAATTCATTACTTCGGATCATCCTGTAGTAAAGTTTAATATGTTTCTAAGAATGAAAAAATGGCCAAGTGCTCATACAGGATGGCCAACTAAAGGTCTTCAAATATTTTTTCCAATTAGCCCAAATAGAATGATTGTGCTATATGATGGAAATACGTATAAAATAGGTAATAAAAAAGATAGAATAATAAAATTGAGCAATACAGAAGAAGTCGAGTCTTTGAATAAGCTTCAATTACTAAATGCAGATAAGGTGATTTTCTTTAAAAGTCAATCTGATAATGAGAAACTGATTGATTTTTCGAATAAGGTCATTAAAAAAGTAACTCGTGTCAGTCTTTCAGAAATACCCTATAAACGAAATGACGCAAATGAATTGTCGCAAATAGTGACAGTTTACAGTAATAATTTTGATTTTGATCTAAAGATAAATTCAATAAAATACCTTAAAAAGGCAAAAAAATATCAGATGGGAGATTATCTCATCCCTTTTAGATCGGAAAAGTTGAGATTAGAACATGTTAAAAGAAAGAGTATAAAAAATTTCCATCGGTTTCAGAATCCGTCTTAAATCAAATGTTTAAATAGCGTCTCTGGCTTTGTGCGAGTTCACGTCAGAGTCATAGAATTCAGTATTTATGTATTTGTAATAATGTCCAAAATAAATCTTCAACATGAAAATCAAAAACCTCCCACCCACCACCCTCGCCACCATCAAAAAAATGCGCTATGACCGCATCATCGAAAAGCACGAAGGCCCTGAAACTTGGGACTGGCTGCTGGACGTAGAAGGCGAAAAAAAGAAAGAATTAAAAGAATTTTACAAAAAAGCAGGTGCCGATTATGAGCCTTCCCCAAATGCCGAGTTCATGAACGTTGGTAGAGCAGATGTACTGCTGCCCGTTCCCTCCGACCACTATCCAAATATGACCATTTTGCATCACTTTTTTAGCGAAGATCGATTAAAGATGGTGTTGTATATTAAAGACACGACCTATTTTGGAGAAGACATTTATTCTGGCTTCGTCGCAATCTGCGATAAATTCCCAAATGAAGAATTTTATATCACTACTTTATACCATGAGTGGTTCACCATTGATTATGATCCATTGGCGGATAGGTGGAAAGAAAAATAAAAAAGGAAAATACGCTAAACCAAATAAATACATTTTATATTACCGCCTTCTTCCCATTATTCCTTTTTTTTAAAATGTGATGAAACAATCAAATGAAAACACAAAATAACAAATCCATTTTAGTTGGCACCATGATCACCGCCGGAACTGCCATCGGGGCTGGCATGTTTTCCCTGCCTGTAGTTTCGTCAGGGTTGTGGTTTATTGGAAGTATTATTTTTTTGGCGCTGATCTGGTATTTGAATTACCTGTCTGCTTTGGTGCTGTTGGAAGTCAACGTTCATTTTTCCCCTGGCGATAGTTTCGATACCCTTGTAACGGCTACTTTGGGTAAGACATGGAATATTCTGAACGGACTGGGCATTGCCTTTTTATTGTACATTCTGCTATATGCATACTTCAGCGGCCTTGGCAGCATCGCATCGCACACATTGGGCTGGGAGCCATCCGAGACCAGCATTTGGGCGAAAGGTGGGTTGAGCTTGTTACTGGGTAGCATTTTGGCTTTCATGGTTTGGTTGAGTACCAAAGCTGTTGGGCGTTTGTCCACATTGTTGGTGGTCGGAATGGCCATTGCTTATGCGATTTCCATGTCCGGCCTTGCCTTGCATGTGGAAGCGGCCAAGCTTTTTAATGTGGGCGACCAACAGGCCAAATACGCTCCTTATCTGTGGGCGGTACTTCCTTATTTTCTCACTGCTTTTGGTTTTTCGGCAATTGTGCCAAGTCTTTACAAATACTATGGGAATGAACCTTACAAAATCAGAAATGGGGTGCTCTGCGGGTCGCTGTTATCGCTGGTGGTTTATATCATTTTTATCGTCGTGTCTTTCGGCACTATTTCCCGGCCTGAATTTATTCCAATCAACGAAGCGGGCGGGAATATGGGCGATCTTGTAGGTGCATTGACACAAAGGACGGATGGCACAACGGTTAATTTCGCCCTAAATCTTTTTGCCAATTTTGCAATCATCAGTTCGTTTTTGGGAGCAGGGTTGTGCCTGTTTGATTATGTAGCTGATACATTTAAATTTTCCGACGATGGCAAAGGGCGTTTTTTTGCGGCCTGCGCTACTTTTTTACCGCCGGGCATTGCCAGCTTTTTTTTCCCCAATGGATTTATCGCCGCCTTTGGTTTTGCCGGACTGGTCATGGTTTTTACTTTAATTTTGGTGCCCATTTTAATGGCTTGGAAGGTCAGGGCCACACGCGGGGCAGGGGATTATAAATTATATGGTGGAAATTTCTTGCTGGTTTTGATGTTAATTGCAAGTGCTGTTATTGTGGTCTGCCATGTTTTGGCGATGGTGAATTATTTGCCAATATTTTAAATAGACTGATTAATTAAGTTGAAGCATTTAGGGGGCGGTGAAAAATAACTTTCCGATTTGTTTAGCTTTATTGTAATAAACGAGTTTTACTATCCCGATAGCAAAACGGGTAGGCTAACCGATTTGCTAAAATTTTAAAAATTTAGTAAATCTTTTTTTTGAAATCGGTAAGTTATTTTTCACTGTTCCCTTAACAAATCGCAAATGCGCTTACGATACTACATCCCCGTTATTGCCATTTTTTATTTAATCTCTTTTTATGGCTACCGTTCATGGGAAAGGCAAATAGTGTATGGAGGCGATGGCTGGGGTTATTATGCTTACCTGCCTGCCTTGTTTATTTATCATGATATTATAGATTTAAAAAAAAACGTTTAAAAAAAGCGTTGAATATGGGCATGCAATAAACCCGGGCTCAGATAACCCATTAGGTACGGATGTGCCCCAGCACGTTGGGGATGATAAGCAAATAATTAAATATACTTCCGGCGTCGCTATTATGATCGCTCCTTTTTTTATGATCGCTCATGCTATGGCTGGTTGGCTGGATTATCCACAGGATGGTTTTTCGTTTCCTTACATGTTGTTGGCAAATTTTGCTACGATGTGTTATGTGGTCGCAGGACTTTGGGTGCTCGGCCTATTTCTTATAAAATTATTTACTGAAAATATTGTAGCTCTCTGCCTGCTGACCATTGCTTTGGCCACTAATCTATATTTTTTCTCCATTTACCTATGTCCCATGTCTCACGGGTATTTGTTTTTTTGGTACAGTTGCCTATTGTATTCGACCCATCATTGGTATAAAAAACCAAAAATTAAATATGCTTTATTGATCGGGCTTAGTTGCGGCTTTATCGCCATCATCCGACCGACCGACGTAGTTGTTGTACTTATTCCGATATTGTATGGAGTTGGCTCTCTAAAAGAATTTCAGGAAAAAATAATTTTGATAAAAAATAATTTTAGCCATTTTGCTGTAGCTGCTTTTGCTTTTGTAATTCCCATTATTCCACAAATTGTATATTGGAAAAGCATCAGCGGAAATTGGCTGTTTTACAGTTATGGCGATGAAGGTTTTGATTTTTTACGCCCACATATATGGGGCGGTTTTTTTTCGTTTACAAATGGTTGGTTGGTATATACACCTGTTATGGCATTTTCCCTTGTCGGATTTGTTTTTTTAAGGAAAAATAAAGAGTGGTGGTTGTCAATAATATCGTTTTTCCTGTTGCATATATACATTATTTATAGTTGGTGGTGCTGGTTTTATATTAACGGGATGGGCTCAAGGCCGATGGTGCAAGTATATGCTGTACTGTCTATTCCGCTGGGTTATTCATTTGTTTTTTTATTGAAAAATAAATGGACAAAGAAACTGTTGCTGGTTTTATTATTGTTTTTTGCTGGCCTTAATATATTTCAAACTTGGCAAGTTTCCGAAGGTATATTATGGTCGTCGGTTGGTTCAAAGGGCTTTTACGTAGAAACATTTGGCAAAACAAAAATGACAAAGGAGGCCGTAATTTCTTTTGACACCCGCCGTACTCAACCAAATCCAAAAAAATTGGATTTAGTCAAATTATTATATACCGACAATTTTGAAGATTCACTAAATGCCAATTACAATAGTCGGTTTGCCCATCAAGGCAAATATGGTTTTGCTTTGGAAGGAGGGACAGAGGAATCGCCCGGTTACCAAACCACCCTGAAAGCAGCTGGTATTCGCACTGGGGATTGGTTGAGGTTTTCTGCTTGGTGCCGAAGTGAGAAAAAGGAAGGGAATTGGTATCGCATGAATTTAATGATAGTAGAATTCAGGAATTCCAAAAAAATTGTCCGACAAACAAAAGTCAGGATAGAAAATAAAATAGCATCGGACGAACCATCCCTATGGGGAGGAAAAGTTCACCAATGGGGCGAAGTGAATTTTTTTGCCAGGGTTCCAGAAAGAGTGAAAGAAGAAGATTTGATAAGGGTTTATGTATGGCATGATGCGACCTATGTACCTGTTTATATTGATGACATTAAAGTTGAATTATTTAGGAAGAAATAATTTTATAAGAAAACCCTTAATCCTAATAGTTTACTTTTGCCAATCATTTCAAATTCCCTTAGCAATTGGGCATCAAGCAATGAAACAATGAAAAAGAACATTTCAGATAAAATAAAAGCTCTCATCGCCGACAACAATCTGGAAGGGGCGCTGGACTTGCTAATACAGCAGGAGGAGAACAAGGGCCGGGAGCGGTACAATACCCTGATCTTGTTAAAAGGTAAACTCGAAATGTTGGAAGAACAAGAATTGGCCGATTTGCTCGAATTTGATGACCTTTCGAGGGAAAAGCGGAAAATTGCCCACGCTGTGTTGAAAATGGTTGATGATAAAGAATCGCCCGCCATTGATGGTGGAAAAAGCGGGAGTCCAACGAACCCTGCTGCTTTCAAGTACTTGCTTTTTGGGCTGCTGGCCATCGCTATTTTGTTTTTTGTTTATAAAATGATGAGCCATGAACCGACAAATACGACTACTGATGAAGTAGTTGAAAATAATCATGTAGAGGGCTCCCAAAATACCATTGACCAGCCTAAAGGTGACAAGCAAAGTGATGTGCAAAACAATGCTGGTAACAACAGCACGGACCAATCAAATGCTTTTGATAATAAACCCCCTCGACCTGCAACCAATCCCGTCGAAAAAGTGGATGGGCCAAAAGAAGAAATGCAACCCACGCCTCCTCCACAGCCAGAGGAAGAAGGGGAAGTTTTGCTTAGTGGATTTCCCAGCAAAGGGACACTGGGCACCATCAAGTTTTCTTTCAGCCAAGTAACCATCCGAAAGTCCACCGACCCAAACCAACTCGAATTGTCACTGCAAGCCAACCTGACCTGTCGTACCAATTTCGACATCTGTGACCGTCCTAATTTCACAGTGAAAGTGGATGGTAAGAGCTTTGTGCCTGCCGCCCATTCGAGGAAAAATAAAACGATCAAGAGCGGAGGGTCGGCCACAGAGACGATGACCTTCCTGTTGGATGCAAATGCAGCTTCCTATCAAATAAAAGCAGAATTATATGGGTCCACTTTTGTGAAAGTATTTAAGATAATCAAGTAAGGAGTAAAAAGGCAAAAGTAAAAGTGAGCCCCTCCTGTTTTTGTCTTTTTACTCCTTACTTTTTACTTGCAGTATGAACTACACAAAGCATGACCTATCCGATACCATCGTTGCACTGGCCACACCTCCAGGCATTGGGGCCATTGGCGTTATCCGTTTGTCAGGATTAAATGCTCTGACCATTGTACAGAAAGTTTTTGGTGGAAAAGACTTGACCCAACAAAATAGCCATACCCTGCATTTTGGCACTATTAAAAAAGAGGGGGGGGGCATATTGGACGAAGTGCTCGTTTCCATTTTCAAAGCACCCAATTCATATACGGGAGAAAATATTGCAGAAGTCTCCTGTCATGGCTCGCCCTTTATTTTAAATCAAATCCTCGAATTATTTATTGAAAAAGGCGCCCGTTTAGCGCAGCCCGGGGAATTTACCATGCGGGCATTTTTAAATGGGAAAATGGATCTCTCCCAAGCCGAGGCAGTGGCCGATTTAATTGCCTCTACTTCCGAGAGCAGCCATTCGGTCGCTATTCGGCAAATGCGGGGCGGCTTCAGCAACGAAATCCAACGGCTTCGACAAGAGCTGATCAATTTTGCTTCCCTCATTGAATTAGAATTGGACTTCGCTGAAGAGGACGTTGAATTCGCCAACCGTAAAGAGTTAAAGGAAACAGTACTGAAAATTCAATCATTCATTCATTCTCTCATTCATTCATTCAAACTGGGCAATGTATTAAAAACAGGTGTACCTACTGTCATTGCTGGCCGTCCCAATGCGGGCAAGTCCACTTTATTAAATGCATTATTAAATGAAGAAAGGGCGATCGTTAGTGAAATAGCAGGAACGACCCGTGACACCATCGAAGAAATATTAAATATCAACGGCATTCAATTCCGTCTCATTGACACAGCAGGTATTCGAGAAGCTACAGATACCATCGAAGCCATCGGTGTAGAAAAGACAATGGAGAAAGTCAGTCAAGCTGCCCTCCTTGTTTATGTGTTTGATGTCGGTGAAATGAAAATAGATGAAGTACTTGCTGATGTGGAAAAATTGCAAAATGAAAACATGCAGTTATTGGTCGTTTGTAATAAAATGGATACGAATCCTTATTTTAAACCAGAATGGCTGGTGAATCCGAATGACGAAAATATTCCTGATTATTTCTATTTAAATAAAAATTTAAATCAAAATCAAAATTTAAAATTAGACAGTAGTCAAATAATTACTCTGTCTGCGATTAATGGGATGAATATTCCCTATTTAAAGGAAAAATTATATGACCTTGCTATTTCTGAAAAAATAAATCTGGAGAGCCCTATCGTTACCAATGCCCGGCATTTGGAAGCACTGCAAAAAGCCTACGACAGTTTACAGGATGTCCTCACTGCGATGGACTCAGGCATTACTTCTGATTTTGTGGCGATGGATATAAGAAGGGCACTTTCTCATTTAGGGGAGATTACTGGGGAAGTAGGAGTGGAGGATTTGTTGGGGAATATTTTTTCTAATTTCTGCATCGGGAAATAGTTTTGATAGTTTGATGTTAATTGTTGTTCAGTAGAATATATCAATTTATAAAAAAACATAGATGAGATTGTTTTGTCCCTAAATCATAGACATTTATCTTTTCAAACTTTGTAATCTCAATATATTAGGATAGCCAAAAACATGAACACCAATTCATATATCCAAATCCTCTAAAGGGCTTTGGATTCCACGCTGATAGCGGAATATTCGGTTTGCCATTTCCATGGTTTACAGTTCTTTTGTGTAAACCTATTTCAGGAAAAGACAGATAGAGTTCCCATTTCTATAAGCACAATTTTTTTGACTTCCATTAACACAAACCCAAAATTTCATTTTTCCCTTATTTATCGTTTTACCTACCTTTAGCCCTTTAAACGGTCAACAGTAGAAGACCTTAACTATCTGCTGTCGATCATCCCGACGAACATCCAAAACCTATTACCCATGCATCGCTCTACCAACGACCGCATTACCTCTTTACTTGTATTCTTTTCCTTTTTCAGCATTTCCCTTTTTTCCCAGACCATCAGCTACGAAACGCCGGACGAGTTTTTTGTCTGCGGCGCTGCTCCATTTGATGTGACTGTGACCAATAACTCAGCGACTGCCATACAGAATGTCACGCTGGAAGTCAATTTTACCACCAATAATGGCATGGACTGTGGGCTGGCCTATTTGCCCGGCTCAGTACTGAATGCCTCTGAGTCCAACATCTCCGATTTGGGCGCCCCCATTTTTGCATTAGCCGATCTTGGAGTTGGGGAAGCAGTAACCGTTACTTTCCAAGTCGAAGCCCCATGCTCGGTGGTGGACTGCATTGACGGAGCAGAGTTTTTTGTCAACGACATCCACCTCAACTGGCTTGGGGGCAATACCTCCACAACGACTAATCCATATGTTATCGAACGGGCATTACTGGTGATTACGGAAGTCAATAGTAGTTTTATGAGCGGATCGCAAGGCGATCTGTTGACCCGGGAAATTACCATCGTCAATACCCGGCCTGGCGCATTGCAGGGCTTTACATTTACGGATACCCATCAGGGAGGCATTTCCATCACTGGAATGCCTGGGACTGACATCTCGCCTGGTGGTAATATTTTCCAATTGGCCATTGATGGCAGTGACTTCACCACCATCGGCGATGGGGACGACCTGTTTGAGCTAAACGAATCCATCACAATCACTGAGTTCATACGCATCACCGACTGTGGGGTGGAAGTGCCTTCTACAGTGTCGGACATTGTGGTAGGGTGGGGTTGCGGCGGGGAAATTTGCCAAGAGGTTTCAAAAAATGCGATCATCACCATTTCCCTTTCCAAAAAAGAACCCAATCTGATCTGGGAGCCGATCACCAATTTTGCCGAATGCTTTTGTGGGCCGGATGGCTTTCAGCAAGGCATGAAAATCAGCAATGTCGGTTCGGGCGGTGCGGAGAACCTTTTTTTTCACCTCAATCGTTTAACGGCTGTTCGGGGTGGGATTGATGTAACAAGCATTGTAGTAGATAGTGTTGGGACATTGTTGGACGTGACCCCAGGGACTACCGGAATGTTCTCTTTAACATCACCATGCACGGGTACGGATAATGACCTTGTCAGTACGTTCACACTCACGATCCCCTTTCTCGGCCCCTCACAGGTGGTGACCATTTTTTGGGATGTTTATTTCTGCGACGTTCATTGCAATCAGACCGAGGTTGATTGGGAATACCGCTGGAGTTATTTTAAAGAATGCCCTCCATCGCCGTATGTCGAACAGTCGGAATTCATTTATGTGCATGATGGCGGCGTTTTTATGAACAGCATTGCGGGGGTAAATTCCGGGTTAATTGTGCAGAATGGCGATACAGTTGAAATAGTATATGAACTCACTTATGATAGCCTGACCCTATTGGGCGATGAACTGGCTTTGGAAATCACCTTACCCTGCGGCGCTTCTTGGGTGGATAGCAATGCCCTAATATTAAACGGTCAAGCTCCTCTAAATATAACAGAAACGATAGATACGGCTTCCACTACTTTCACTGCATTTTATCAACTCCCTTTTCAAGAAAACTTAACCAACACTTCTTTTGCCATTGTTTTCAGCTGTGAAGACCTGTGTTTTGAGCAGGATGTTTGTCAGGACTCCCTTATTTCTTCCTGCACCTTAGTGCCTTGCGCTACGCCTCCACCACCTGGGTTAGGGATAGATATTAGGACAACGGTTAATAAATGTACTGATTTCCCATTGGGCTGCAATCTCCAAACTTGTACATCGGCTACTTTTACTTATGAATGCGAAATTGATTCGGTCTGCCTAAACGAACCACCGGGCTATGCCATTTTCGATTTTGCAGCCTCCCGCTCCAATTATGGCCTGCCTGATAACGACGACGACCGCTTGCCCGATGGCACGGGCATGGTTGACCTGTCGTTGGTACGTACCGACCGCCTCATCGCTGGCGATACGATCCAAGCGTATTTAGGTGGAGAAGTAGTCATTGACAGTGCAGGCGTCACCCTTCCTTTTGGGGAAATACGCATGAGCTTTTTTGGCGGTGCTATGACCAATTTCAATGCGGCGGCCATGATAAAAGATGGATCGGGTATTTCGGAGGAAGAAGTGTTGATCCGTATTTTCGATAGTTCATCGAATTCGTATTTTGATTGCAACGACCCGGATGTAGCGATCATGGAGGTTTTCAACCTATTGGAATATTCCTACGACATTTCAGCGGCAGCGCTGGGAAGTTGTGTGTCGGCTGGGTTTGAGTTTGATGAAGGCGACTCCATCATTTTTGAGGGGAAATACAAATTGAGGTACAATCTGCTGCGTGAGATTGACTTTACGCCCATGTCGGGATTCATTACTTTGAGGCCTGACATCTTTGTTTTCGATGCTGATACCAGTAGGTACGAACCAATCAGTTGCAGTTGTACTTCGCATGCATTTGAGGTGTCGGCTTATGAATATGTCGTGCTGCCGGGCATCTTTGGCCTTCCTCTCTGTGATTCGTCGCAGTTTATAGGTGGGAGCCTCTTGCGACTCGAACTGGCAGAAAACAATTTTTTCCCCTTCGAACACCGCAACCTTATTTTCGCCGAAGACTGGCAGATGGCCATGCCCGATGAGATCACCCTCAACAGTGCTAAAATGACCTTCCTCCGCTATCAAAATAGCAATGTGATTTTGAACAATGAGCCACTCGATTGGACTTTTGCCAATAATAATTATGTCTTTGACATCGGTCAGTACCAAAATCCATCAATAGATGAAGGCTACTCTATTTTGTTCCAATATATTTTCAAAACAGAGTGTGATGTATCTGGCGCTCGGCCTTTGACGATCACCTCCAATTTTGACTTTTTGAACAGTATGCCCGAAGAGGAAGATCCCCTCGAACTGGTCGTGGATGCCAATGCCTTGCAAGCTCTCACCCCGAAACTGCAATTGCAGGCTTTCTTTTTTGACATTACCAGTTTCAACAACCAATTGGTATTGGATTTTTTTCTGGGAAATGAGCCAACGACAGTAGCTGCTCAGTCGAGCGGTGATGCCCCCAACACCTGGCTCTATATCACTTCCCAATCGGGGCTGGTCACTGACTTCCAATTGGTTGATCCGGCCACAGGCAATGTTTTCACACCTGTCAATGGCGTTTACCAACTGGGCAGTTTTCCGATTGATACGGTTGCCTTCCAATTACTTGCAACCAACAATTCCTGCGAGACGGAGACCTTTACTATTCACTACGGCTGGAACTGCGATCCATTTACCAGTCAGGTGCAGACCTCTTGCTACCGCCGTTCTCAGGACTTCACCCTCACCTCGCCACCGGGCGAAATTGATTTTTTGCTGAATAGCCCCAGCGGCTGTTTCGACCTTTGCGAAACGATCCCGCCTTATTCTTTGGAAATATTCAATGGCGGGTTAGGGGCTGTTTACGAACTGATTGCCCAAGCCCAGATGCCACAAGGACAGGTCATCATACCGGGTTCATCGCAGGTGGAATATCCAAGCGGCAGCGGCAATTTTTTTCCCATTGACGACCCTACTAATATTACCAGTACTTTGGTGGAATGGGACTTGAGCGCTTTCGATTCGCTGGCCAATGGCCTTTCGGGTGTCGGTTCTGCCCCTGCCAATTCGATCACTTTATTTTTTGAAACCATGTCCGAATGTGGCTTTATCGCCGATGCGTTCACGTTGTTCACCATCGCAGCGGAGCAGAACTGCGGCATTCCTTCCAATAGTGTTGCGAAGCCCGGCGACCCCGTTTGCATCAATGGCGTTTCCACCCCTTATTCCACCAATATTGATGTGGAAACGGAAACGCCTTTTGGCTGCGCCGATGAAATGATCTTTGAATTTTCTATGACTGCTTCGCAAACATTGCCGCTCGGTGCATGTGCGATCGTTACCTTGCCACAGGGCATATCACTCGTACCTAATTCCTGTTCTTCAGCATGTCAGGGAAATTTCAACTGCACCCCGACCATTGATGGCAATACCTATACCTGGCAGTTGCCACAGGGCGTGCCTTCCAACCAGATCGTTTGTTTTTCTTTTAATACCAGCGGCTGGTCAGGATTGGGATGCGAGGAAGGCATCGTCATTTTTAGGACAGCCAATGAAACCCAGGCCCTCTGCGCCGCTACAGGCGAAATGTGCAGCACGAAGGTTAGCACAGGATCACTTTTGTTTCCATACAACATACAACGCCCGGAATACGAACTCGACAATTTTACTATCAATGCTTCGCAAACAGGTGGCGACGATTTGGCGGATTTCAGCATTGACATCATCAACTGTGGGCCGCAGAACGAACCTCCCATTACCGTTGACTTTTACCTCGACACTGACAATGATGGTTCAGGTGATCAATTGGTACATTCAGAAAACGAAGTCGCTATTATTTCCAACTGTCAGTCGGTCACCATGACGGGCAGCTTCTCACTGTCACCCGACAACCTCTGCAACCTCGTGGCCTACATCAACCCCAATCAGTGCCTTTGCTCTTTGGATTCGGCGTACATTTTATCACCAATCACCTACCAGACGGATCAGTCCTATGTTGTTTGTTCGGGAGAAGACCGGACGATTGGAGTCACTGCCATGACGGGGTTTACCTACCAGTGGGAGCCAGCCGATTGTTTGGGAAATGAAAATGACGCTACGACCATTTTTAGTTGTGTAAACGACACGCCCGTGCCTGTTACCTACCAGTTCACGCTTTCCGAAACCGATGGGGCTTCCTGCGAAATCAACAATCTGCTGGACGTAACAGTGCAGCCAGTGCCGGGTGTCGCCTTTGCCGAAACGCCCATCTGTGCTGGCGAACAGTCCAACATTTTTGCCACTGATGGTGTGACCTATCAATGGGAAGGCCCTAACATTTCCGACCCAACTGTTCAAGTGCAGACCATTGCACCTGCTACTTCCAGTACCTATTCAGTGACAGTCACTGATGCATTCAACTGCATGGGTACGGACATGGTGACCATCGAAGTGAATGCCCTCCCGCAGGTGGATGCTGGCGACGACATTTTCATCTGTCCCGGTATCATGCCGCAGCTCAATGCCACTTTTGATCCCAATTGGGAGTACCTGTGGTCGCCCGCCGTCATCAATGGTCAGCCTGCTCTCAGCGACCCAACCGCCCATAACCCAGATGTGATTACAGCTGAGGATGCCATCTTCACTTTAGTGGTGACGGATGGAAACGGTTGTACGGGTTCGGATGTGGTATTTGTGAGCCAGTCAGGTGCGCTCAATCTTGTCGTTTCACCTGATATTACTATCTGTTTGGGTACGGAAACGACATTGACCGTTTCTGGTGGGGATACTTATGTATGGACTCCACAAGGCGATTGCAATGACCCCACTGCTTGTGATTCCTTGACTGTAATGCCCACAGATACAACGACTTATACGGTGGTGGCAAGTACCTCCGATGGATGTTTGGATAGTGCGATGGTTACTATTGCTACCACCTCCGATACCATTTTCACTTTTGAAACAAAGTCTATATGTGCTGGCGAAAGCGTAGTCATACATGATACACTCCGAACAGAATCAGGTGAATATGTGGAGGTCTTTCCTACCACACAGGGAGATTGCGACAGCGTTAGCACAGTGACTTTAATAGTAGGCGATCCTTCGGAAATGATTCTTGTGGACAGCTTTTTCTGCGAGGGCGGTTCGGTGGAGGTCAATGGCTTGGTTTACGATCAGCCGGGGATGTTCATGGATACTATTTTGGCAGCCGATGGGTGCGATAGTATTTTGTATATGATCGATTTGGAGGAGATCATGCTTGATGTGGAAATAATGGGCAAGGACACCATTGCTCCCGGTGACTCTGTTTTATTGGAAATTGACCCAACTGGTTTTGACTCTGTAGTCTGGTCGGGCGGTGACATGGGAGCAGCATGTGTGAACATGGATAACTGCTTGGATACGATCGTAGAAAATGCAACTACTTATTACGTTACCGTTTTGGATGAAAATGGGTGTGAGGCAACCGACTCCCACGAAGTCGAAGTCCTCTTGCTTTGTTTCCCAGACGAAGCACGGGTACCCAATGTATTTACACCTAATGGCGATGAATACAACGAGACGTTCAACATCGTCGGACCCAATTCAGAGCAGGTTTTGATGATGCGTATTTGGGATCGTTGGGGCACGAAGGTCTATGAAGGCGCTGAACCGTGGGACGGCACTTATGATGGCAAGCCTGCTGCGTCGGATGTTTATATTTATCATATTGAGATAGGGTGCCCAGTGGGGGTGGAAGCGGAAGAGGCGATTCGAAAGGGGGATGTGACGTTGTTGCGGTGATGGCTCATAATCATATAAAAAGGAATCTTGTGGACGTAGGAGATTATGTGGTATTAGCCGAAGTGGGAAAGTTTGGCGATAGTAAAAAAGTAGTAGCTGGAGAGGTAAAATTGATCCGCTGAAGCGGTTGATGGATTTTTTTTAGAAAATTAAAAAGGATTTTTTTTCATCGGTTAGAGTTCTATTCTTTACATTTGTCGCAATGAAGCTGAACACATATTTACACAACAAAAATTAAAATATTTTTTAAATTAATAGCCATATGGAAACACAAAATTAAATTGGGTATTTAGAAAAAATAGAACTCAAAGTAAAATCGGAATTCATTGGTTTAAAGTATTCTTACCTTTTATTTTTCCTTGATGCTCATATATGAAAATGTCAATCGTAGTCTAATTACATCCTCTTGCTTATTTAAAAAATAACTCTTCTAACTATATCCCTCAAACCTTCCTATCACACTCCCCATTCACATTGGAAAATAGAACAGGCAAACACCAACAGAACCCTTACAAATGCAAGCTATCATAGTTGACGACGAGCAACAAAGCCACGACGTACTAATCACTTTTCTAACAAAAAGCCACCCCGATATCAAGGTAGTGGCTTCTGGTTATAGTGTAGAGGAAGGACTTAAGTTGATCACCACCCACCAACCCGACCTTGTTTTCCTTGATATCGAAATGCCGGACGGTACTGGATTTGACTTGTTGAAAAAATTTGATCGACCTGACTTCCACATCATTTTTATCACCGCTTATAACAAGTATGCACAAGAGGCCATCGGGTTCGGGGCACTCTATTTCCTGGAGAAACCGATTGGCAAGGAACTATTTGACAAAGCTATTGCCCGTGTACATGAAAAACAGGAAGAGAAGGCCACGATTGAACAATGGAGGCTCGCTTATGAGGCTTTTCAGCAATTAAGGCAGGAACAATTACCCAAACGCACGATGGTCTCCACCATGGAAGGCATCCATATTATTTTAGTAGATGACATTATACGCTTTGAAGCGAATGGCAATATGAGCAATATACATATCAATGGCAGGGAGAAGGCAATCATGGTTTCAAATAACATCGGGGATTATGAAAAACAGTTCGCTTCCTATCCGAACTTCATGAGAGTCCATCGTTCACATTTAGTGAATTTGGATCATGTGTCCATGTATGCCCGATCGGGTGGAGGGTATCTTGTAATGAAGGAGGGTGAGGAAGTAGGGGTTTCAAGGAAGTATAGGGAAAAGGTTTTACAACGGTTGGGGGACGGATGAGGTTTTTTATGTTTTCATTGGTTGGTTGAAAATAGCCGTTTATTCATTTAAACTATTGATTAATTCATTAAGGCCATAAAGAAACTTCATCCTTTGTACTTTTAACAATCGCTTTTTTTGCCTATCTGATTTTGCCCCGATAAAGTTAAGTTAGAGAAATAAAATTTGTCCTTGAGGAAACCCACTTGAGTCGGTGTTTTGCACATCGGAATCAAATAACAAAAAACTAAACTTATGTTACTTGATTCCGATGTGCAAAACACCGGCTCAAGTAGTAAGGCCTATTAGATGTTACGGACATATTTTATAAATACATACTTAATGTCGTCAAGTTAAATACAGCGTGAACGAAATAAATTAATATTTTGACAATTTTTAGATTTCATGTAACTACTTGATTATCAAAAGAATAAAAAATTTGTTTACATTTTCTAAATATCAAAAAATTAATTACACGCTGTATTAAACTATTTAATTAATTCAATAAAAAACTCGACTATGGCTCATGCAAAAATAACTCAATCAATAAAAGATTCTTTTGGTTCCGGTGATGGGGGCAATCCAGCAGCTTTTTACAGTGAAGCAGATATAGATATTGTTTTAGGCCAACCAGGAGCCTTCAAACTTCGGTACATCAGGGCAATAATTGGCAGCGATCATTGCACAGTAGCAATAGGTGTAAATACCTTCAGCGATGATGGAGCAGAAATTTCCCTTGATAACGTTGATGATTACATGGCCTTGCCGTGTCCGCCCTGGTTAGACCCAGATGGAGGACAGTTGATAACTTTCGAATGATTTTTCAAAGCAGTAGCTAGTACATTTCCTTGCTATTAATCAGTGCCACTGGGAACCGCTTTCTCTGCTTATAAAGCTATTCTATCATCTTAAAACCCTATATCATGTTGCCAACTATTAATGTTGACGAAAGAAAAAACATTTTGCTCAATAACCTACAAGCAAACATATTAAAACCACATGGGCAAGAGCATTGCTGGTGCTTTTTTATAAGATTTAAAGGTGATTCGGAAGTAATACGCAACAGAATCAGCTTTTATGCCAATGAAGTCACATCTACTATTGAGCAGCTGGACAGCTATATGGCTTGGAAAAAGGTAAAAACCCACACTAATATAATTAATGATTTGGCGGAAGAATTGGAAATTGAAAAAAAAATCATTGAAGATTTAAAAAATGAATTTAAAAGGTACATAACAGAAAAAAGAGCACCAGTACCTGATAATAATGATATTTGGGGAAAAATAAAAAACGTATTACCTGATGAAAAATTTGTCAATGAAATACTTGATAAACTAAAGGAAACATTTAAAATAACAAGTCATATAGATTTGAGAAAAATATTTTTAGAGCAATTTCATGAATATAATAGCGGGTATTCCGAATATTATAAAAATTTCGGAGAAAAGGTTAATGTCAATTTTTGTCTTTCAGCTACCGGGTACAAAAAACTCAAAATTAGCCATAGGAATGTACCAAAAGATTTATCATTTCAAGGTGGCATGAAGGGAAGCCTGGCTCAAAATACTTTATTGGACACCATTGAAAAGGATTGGGAAAAAGATTATATGGATGAAATTGATGCCGTAGTCATTGTAGCTCATAACTCAGAGGAACGGTTGCGAAAAAGTGAAAGAATCATTAAAGATATTTTACTGGCAGCAGGCGATATTATTAAAGTGGAGAAAGGCAATGTTATCAGAAACCAAGGTGGCAGGTCAATTGAACATTTTGGATTTGTTGACGGCATCAGCAATACTAAGTTTTTTGATGAAAACGATGAAGGTAATCTGGAATTGCTGACAGACCAATTGAAACATGTTTTGGTGAAAGATTCATCATTTGGGTATGGCAGCTACTTTGCCTTCAGGAAACTGGAGCAAAATGTAAAAGCTTTCAATAAAATGGTTAATGATTTAGTGGATAAACTAAAAATTTCAAAAGATCAAGTTGGGCAACAGATCATTGGTAGGGATAAAAATGGTGCCCCATTACCTGAAAGTATCAGCAGAGACGAATTTGACAATTTTGATCCAAATAATACTGACCATTTGGACATATTCGAAGGCTGCCCTTTCCATTCCCACATAATTAAGGTAAACCCTCGTTCATCAGATGAAAGCTTACGCTTTGCCAAGTCATATGGCGGCAAATATGGTGGCGACCTTGATGATTTTGATAATTACAAAACAGTCGTTGAAAAAAACAGGGAAAATGTTCGAAAATTGGAAAAACGGCTCTGTGATAAAATAATAAAGGCTAATAAAAACCATAATTTAATTCCAATTAAAAAACTATTTTATGATATCCGTGACTATTTAAAGTCTTATTTTGATTTGTTAAATGAACGGGATCATAAAGATGCAAAAAGAGTATTGCAAGATAAAATTAATCTTACAGGAAAAAGGCTGTTTGAACCTGAAATAACTCAAGTGGATGCGAATATTGATAAAGAAATTGAACGCATAAGAAAATGGGTAAGTGAATTTAAATCAATTGGGATCGCAATGGGCCTTACCGATAAAGACTTGGAGGAATATTTTTTAGAAATAATAGACCAAGCCTATTCTGAGGATCAGCTCATTAGGAGAAACAGGATCAATATCAGTGTCTTGAGACGTGGTTATACTTACGATTATATTGGGAGGGACAGTGAACTGGAGGACGAACCAGAAAAGGACGTTGGGATATTGTTCATGAGCTACCAGGCGAGCATCCAAAAACAGTTCGAGAGGATCATCAACTGGTGCAATTCCAAAACTGTCCCTTATGTCTATCCTGACGGGACCGAAGCAGGGATAGATCCCCTTATTGGGAAATTACGAGAATCAAGTCATTATAATACCATGCAGCAACAATGGAAAAACAATGGGGGTTTTGATCACTATTCTTTCCACGGTGCAGTAACCTGTAAGGGCGGGGAGTATTTTTTCGCTCCTTCCATTGCATTTTTAAAAAACCTTATGAATCTGTAATTTGATATTGCCTTTTATTTAAAAACATACTAAATGTGCCCATTCCTTTTTATGTCAAGAATATTTTAATGATTATATTCCTATTGTAAGTACCATCAATTATCTTCACGCCAACGCTAAAAGTTCACAGTATAAAAATTGGGGTTGAAGGTAATTATTTCATTTTTAGTATTTTTTTACGCTTTTTCTGCTTTTGCGCAGAAAAGCAAAGAGCTCTGGTTCCGGCCTATCCATTCTATTCCTAATTTTTCTCCCAGTTTTAATTATTTCATTCATCAAGACCGAGAAGGATTCGTGTGGATAGGTTCAACTGCTGGGCTCAACAGATATGACGGAAGCAATGTAAAAATTTACAACACGGGTAACAGTAACTTGGCAGATGATAACATTCTAAGCAATTTTATTGAAGATAACGAGGGCAACATTTGGTTCTCAACCACAACGGCCCTCCATTGTTACCAGCGGGCAACCGATAAATTCGAATACATACTTGCCGATAGCCTTCCGGGGCAACCTAAAATCATTCATGCCTTTTTCTTAGAGAAAAATAGCTTCTTGTGGTATTCGACAAACGATGGAATTTATCGATATGATATTAAAAATGAAAAAGCAAAGCAGGTAATCGATGGCCCTGCAAGGTGGTGTGTCGTGGACACAACCTCCAACGGCGATGTAGTCTTTTTGTATAAAAAAGGGACAATTGCAAAAAGCGGGTTCAAATATTGGAAAATTAATAAAGGTGAGGCAGTAGAGGAATTGCCTTGGTTCGATGATGACAACCAAAAGGAAATTCCCCAAATAATAAATGACATAATTACTATAGAAGGAATATCGTGGGTGGGCACTGACAAAGGCCTCATCAAATGGGATAGAAATAAAAAAATATGGAAAATAATTACTGAACATAAATACCAACGATGTTGGCTTGCTCAGTGGGGAAAAAATAAGTTGGTAGGTTGGTCTTGGCGAGATGGTCTTTTTATATTCGACATATCAAATAACTCAATTGAAGAAATTATTATTCAATCATTAGAGCAAACTGATCTTATATACCAAAAATATTTCGACCTATATGTTGACCACGCTGAAAACCTTTGGATACCATTCCGCAACAGTGGGTTGATGGTTGCGAACCTTAATAAAACCAAGTTCAGGTCAATTAAAAAAAATACCACCATTAATGGCAAATATACCCACTACTCCTATTTATCCTTTCTAGAAGATAAAGACGGTACGATATGGCATGGCTCAAATACCGCAGGACTTTTGCACATTAATGGTAAGGGCAGGGTGACCCAGCAATTCATGCCTGATGCAAACGACCCCCGTTCCCAATGGGTAACAAGTATGGCATATGGAAAGGGTGACAGGATTTGGGTGTCTTCCAGGGGGGGATTGTCCTTTTTCGATTCGAGGCAAACTCCTATTAAATTTATCTCCGTAAAAGAAAGCAATAACCCCAAAGTACTTGATGCCATTCAACTCGCCAACTCTTTTCAAGGGCTTTTGCTTACTACTGCAAATGCGGGTATTTTTAGAATTGATGAAACTGAATCCAATCCTAAGCTTGTCAAGGTTTGGGATGTCGGGAGTCCTTTTACAGCCATATATGAAGACAGTAACAGAAATGTTTATGCAAGTAGAAATGAAGAAAAAATAGAAGTGTTTACTTTTCAAAAAGACGGCACGTTAGAAAAAAAAGACTCCCTGCCAATCAAAGGGTATATTTCTGGTTTTTGGGAAGATACAACTAAAAATATTTTATGGATCGGCTCTTTTTCCGGTTTAGTGAAAGTGAGTACTGATAGCATGAAAATATTGAACATATACACCGAAAAAGATGGACTCCCGAGTAAAAATATTCATGGTATTCTGGCCGATGATTATTCAAATTTATGGTTGACAACACCTCATGGATTGGTAAAGTTTATTGACAATAAAAAATTCAGGACTTATAGTTTGGCAGATGGAACCTTGTCAACTGAATTTAACCTCTCATCCGTATTGCGAAAAAAAAATGGCGACTTATGGTTTGGTGGGGCAAATGGAATAACCATTGTTCCTGCCGGTAAGCCAATTGATGATGTTAAAACAGAACCCAAAATTGAAATTACAGGAATTGAAATTAACTACACGGACCAGCCATACCATTTGATAAAAAATAAAAAGGAATTTATTCTGCCCTATCATCAAAATAACCTGACCTTTAAATTTGCGGGGATGGAATACAGCGATCCTTCCAATAATAAGTTGGGCTATTTTTTGGAAGGAGCAGACAAGGACACTGTTTATTTGGATAAAGGAGCTACAGGGGTTGCCCGTTTTCCTGACCTAAGACATGGTGATTATACGCTTTGGTTGATGGCAGCCAATAGTGATGGGATTTGGAACAAAGCGGAGCCATTTATGCATATTACAATCAAGCCCCCTTTGTATCTAAGGTGGTGGGCAATTCTGTTGTATGTTCTAATATTTTTGGGAATAATCTACGCTTACTATCGCTTCCGCATCACCCAATTCCGCAAAAAAGAAGAAATGCTCCGCAAGGAAGAAGCATTCAAACGAAAAGAAGCCGAGCTAAATCTACAAATGGCCGAAACCGAAACCGCCATCCTCCGCCTCCAGATGAACCCCCATTTCATCTTCAACAGCATGAACTCCATCAATAGCTACATTCTGAAAAAGGACATCGATACGGCGAGCGACTACCTGAGCCGTTTTTCCAAACTCATACGGATGATCCTTGATTTTGCGGCCAACCCTTATATCTCCGTCTATGAGGAAGCCGATTTGCTTGAACTCTACATGCAGACCGAAGCCATGCGCTTCGAGGATAAATTCTCTCACGAGATCAAAGTGGATGACGATGTTGACCCGGACGATACCATTCTGCCCACCATGATCCTGCAACCATTTGTCGAAAATGCCATTTGGCATGGCCTGTCGGGCAAGGATGGCAAAGGGAAGGTGATAGTGCATTTCCAAAAACAAAATGGTAGCCTCGTGTGTAGCGTGGAGGATAACGGTCGGGGCATGGAAGCCGCTAAAGCTGGCAGTACCGGAAAAAAAGAACACGTGTCCAAGGCACTTGGCATTACCAAGGAAAGATTGGAGCGACTGGAAAAAGAATCTGGCAAGCCTGCCAATTACGAAATCATTGACCTGAAAGGGGCTGATGGGAAGGCTACTGGTACGAAGGTCGTTTTGATATTACCATTGCTCTGATTTGGTTCGTTCAGCCAATACTGCAATTTGTACATTTAAATCCTACCCTTATTTGTTTTCAATTGTCCTATCCTTTCTTTTGATTAAATTTGATGCATGCTCCAACCAAGCCTAAACTCCTCGCACTACTTCCTACGGTTAATTTATGAACAATTTTTAGCGATACTCTAACAGCTTATTTAACGCCCTAAATGGTATCCCAAAAAACAATTTTCCTGCCCACACCATTGGAAAATTATCATGTGCTTATGCCCATTGTAATATTTGAAATTTAGTTTGCAACCGGATTTTGCCTTCTTGAATTTTGCAAGGTTTTTCAGAAAATTTTATAGTTGTTTCAGAAAAAGATTGACTGTTATAGAGTGTTAAAAAGAACTTTTTTACTTAATGCCATAAGCGGAATAATTAAAGGGAATGATATTTCTTGTATTAATTCCTGCACTGCAAAATTCCGGTTGTTTTTAATAGCTCTGGCAATAAATAATTAATATTCTTGACCTAAATCATGGTGATTTTTAAAATCACCATGATTTAATTTCAATTAATAATTAATTGCTGGAGCTATTAAAAGCGTAGAGCCATATAAGCGTGGCTTCAATATATATCAAACAATTTAACATCATGTATCTTTTTAGGCAAATAAATGGCTTTTTTTTCAAATCTATTTATGCTATATGCTGTGGGAGTTGGCATGCTCGACCACTTAGGCATAGACTTTGATTTCACCATTAAAACTGCAATCCTATCTGACAAGCATTTCTATTTTTTCCTTCCCCTCTTTCCTTTCCACGACCAGTATCTTTTTTCACCCTGCCCCCGCTGACACATCGGCTATGTTTTTATTATTTTCATTTATCGCTGTTACCTCATTTGGTGTTTTTTCAAAAGGTCTTATGTTGTTTATTTCTGCTGTTTTTATGGGGCGGATATGTAAACTTATTTATGAGCACTATTTTTTAAAAGAATAACTATGAAGCAGCTCGCTTTGCTTTCAGGGGGTTGATATGTTTTTCTGACCTCTAGTAATGAAGTGGTCAAACCTCTGACTTCTTTAAAAAATTAAAAATCAAGTGCGCTCGTTTTGCCAAAAAAGAAAGACATGGTGGCGCCGATGAATACATATAAGTCCCTACCATCAGGGTTGGCATTGTATTTCACTCCATCGAGATAATCGGTGTTGGTGAATCGCCAGCCCCCCTCAAAGCCCAACGAGGCAAACTCCACAAGATCGGCCCGGATGCCAAACCCAAAAGGAAGGATGGGGTGCGTGGGTTTGAAGCCTTCCTCTGGGAACAGCGCTGCGTCCACACTCCTCGCCGTGGTGATGCCGGGTTCTGAATTTACGATCCCTATCCCGGCAAATACATATGGGGAGATTTGGCGGTGGAAAACGCCCGTAACCCCATGCCTGTTTTTTCCAATTGGATGGTACTCGCATACAGCAGCGCACTCAAAAATATGCGATTCGAAACTCCAGCCCCTTGATTTTAGCGAGCCACTGTTATCATTAAAATCGCTGCCTGAAATGAAGCCAAAAAAACCATTGGCTCGCAATTTTATCTTATTGTTCAGATGGTAACGGGCAAAGAACCCAAAGGAAATTTTTGTTTCAGAGAACTCAATAGCATCGGGGGCAAGGTCACCTTGGTAATTGGCAAAACCTGCAAAGCCGCCAACCTCTACTTTTTGCTGCCCCAATATGGAAATGGGCATCAGAAGGGCAAGAAGGATAATAGGGTTTTTCATGTGATTGCTTTTTATTTTTTTCGGGGAAGAAGGGTACTTGAAACTCGCAAATTTACTTGAATGTCTTACGCGTTATTATTCGAAAATATTATTCAGGGGTAAGTAAATGTTTTGGTCGCCTATTGGTTGAATGCTCGGAATATTTAATTTTTAAGACATATTGTGAAATGTAGATTGCCAACCAGATGGGAATATAGCATAAATGGAATTAAACCATGAAGGGGAAACGAAGATAGTGAAAAAGCTGAAACGAAAGAAATTTTGGAATTTGGAAAATACTGGGTGAGTGATTGTACAGGAAGTGGCTTATTTTTTTTCTTTTAAAAGCCATCGCTAAAACCCGCATCCCACATCTTCGGCAACTGAATATCGCTGCGTGGCATTTACCTCCATTTCCGCTTCGTAATTTACAAACAGCAAAGGCAGGGTTGCTTTTGTTTTGTATTTTAATTAGTGTCGTGCCAAGGTATTTGCTCTTTTTCCGCCGATGTTAGGTGCTTTTCTATCTTTTCGAAATACTGTTTTTCCTCTTGATTTCATTACCGTACACTTTTTATTTCAAACACGTTTTCTGGCCAAAAGAGCTATTCAGTTGCAACTTCTTATTTTAGAAGAAAGTCCTTAATTACTCAGTCTTATGAAAGTAGGTTTCTCTAAGAAAACGCCGTTACGGTTTTTTTTAATCTTACCAAATACGAACAAACGGATCGCATGAAATACCAAGCACTTAAACCACATCCACTGTTGGCCAATTACATCGCCAGTTACTTTTTCTTAGAAGTGGAAAAAAGGCAGCCCGAAGATGAATTAATTATCCCCGATGGTACACACGGGCTGCTGTTTGTGCAACAATCGAAATTTACCCGACATTGCAGCACTGGGGAAGACAAGGTGTGTGGCACTTATCTGTTTGGTCAAAAATCAAAATCCGTGCAATATGAATTTGACACACCGGGGCTGTATTGTTTTGGAGCAAAATTCCATCCACATGGATTAAAGCGGTTTATGGAAATGCCTGTTGGAGAAATCAAAGACATAATGATTGAGGCGTCGCAGGCTTTGGGAAAAGAGTTCTCTATTTTAGAAGGCCGGGCTTTGTCAGCGGGCAATGAGCAGGGGAAAAAATCTTTGCTTGATACCTATTTCATCCAAAAACTCAAAAGGGATGAAGAAAAGGATCACAAGCTTGTACAAAGGATTTTAGCTGAAATCCACCTAAAAAAAGGGCAAATGGGAATAGCGGGCTTGCTCCAGTTTTTCCAGATTGGTTACAAACGCCTCGAACGCCTGTTCAAAAAATATGTTGGTCTCCCGCCAAAAGCCTATTGTCGCATTGTTCGATTTAATGCCGCCTTATTTTACCGGACTCGACGCCCCGACGATAATTTGACCCAATTGGCCTACTCAGCGGGCTATTTTGACCAAATGCATTTCATCAAAGAAATAAAACATTTTACCAACCTTACCCCATCTGATTTTTTCCAGCATGGCCTGCAAACATTGGGTATCCATCAGCGTCAGCTCGTGGAGGAGCGGTTTGGATGAAGCTGTCCAAAATCTACTATTTTGCTCCTCATATCCTTTCTACCTTTGGGTGAAAATCACCCTTATGAAAGTATCACAGTTTTTCATTTTGCTGTTTTTCAGCTTATTAAGCTTGTCCGTACAAAGCAATATTCCCAACCCCGATACCCTTTCCCAAAATATCTGCCGTCACCTCGAAGTCCTCGCCTCCGACGAATACGAGGGGCGCAAACCGGGCACCCCCGGCGAAACGAAAACCATCAACTATATCAAAGAACAATTTGAGGAAATAGGCCTTGAACCTGCTGCCGAGGACGGTACTTTTTTCCAAAAAATGGAACTCGCCGATTTTTCGACCATTGCTCCCGGCGGTTTGGAATTGATGGGAAAAAAGGAAACCGTTCAATGGACGTACAAAAAGGATTACGTGCTTGGCTCATCGTTGACAAAAGAACTGATACGAGTGCCGGAGACACCTTTTGTTTTTGCGGGTTTTGGCATTCACGCACCTGAGATCGGTTGGGATGATTACAAAAACGTGGATATAAAAGGTAAAATAGTAATAGTGATCAGCGGGTCGCCCGACCAGTACACAGAAGACTCGACCCTTTGGAAGGGCGACCCCGCTGCTAATTTGTACGGCCAAAATTTTTACAAAAAAAATGAAGCAGCGGCACGCGGTGCCTTGGGCGTGTTTACCATTTACAAACAAAAACCGCACGTTCCGTGGACCTGGGAAACAATCGTAAATTCTTATGGGCAAAATAATATAACCATTAAAAAATCAGTCTCCGAAAAGCAGTTGGCTTTCGATGGACTCATTTCACGGGAAGCTGCCAGCCAGGTTTTCCAACTGGCTGGCCTCAAAGATTTTGATTTTCAAAAAGAAGCCTTGAAACCTGATTTTCAGGCAGTCGGGTTGCCGGTCGAGACCCATTTTTCTTTATCGAATGTTTGGAAGGATTTGCCTACTTACAACGTCGTCGGCCTGCTGCCCGGCACTTCAAGGGCCGATGAAGTCATTCTCTATACGGCGCACTGGGATCATGTGGGCGTCGGCCCTGCCATCGCTGGCGACAGCATTCGCAATGGGGCGGTGGACAATGCATCAGGTACGGCAGCTATCATTGAAATCGCCAGGGCGTACAAGGCATTGCCGCAACCGCCTAAGCGCTCGATCCTGTTTATCGCTACCGGAGCGGAGGAGATGGGTTTGTTGGGGGCGGTCTGGTATGCGAAGCACCCACTGTTTCCGCTCGGCAAAACGGTCGCTGCACTAAATATGGACAGCCATTTCCCTTATGGAAAAACGACCCATATCACAGCGGTGGTTTATGGGCGCTCCGAACTCGACGGCTATTTGGAAGAAGCTGCCCGACAACAGGGGCGCATTCTTGTGCCAAATACCGAGCAGAACATTGCCCAGAACATTTTCTTTCGCTCTGATCATTTTCCTTTGGCTGAGGCAGGAGTGCCTTCCGAATTTGCCGTGGGTGCAGGCGAAGCAATGGGTCACGACAATGCCGTTTGGGAGCAAAAAATGAACAGTTATATGCCCAAGTACCATCAGCCGACAGATGAATACGAAGCACATTTTGACTGCGGTGGCATCTGGCAAGATGCAGAACTGATTTTCCTCACGGGGCAAATGCTTGATCGGCAGGATGCCTTCCCAATGTGGAACGACAACCAACCATTTCAGCGGTTTCGGGAAAAAGATCGTTTCGAATCCAAATATTTTGAAGATGTGACCGCTACCCATCTGCCTGTGATGAGCCTCCTTGGCCGTAGCATGGATGCCAAACCCGCAGACATTGACGGCGACGGCGACACTGATATTGTGGTGGCGAATGAGCATAACTTCAACATCCTTTTGATAAATGACGGCACGGGACATTTTACTGATGAAAGCCGAAAGCGACTGCCCCTCAAACGCCATGATTCAGAAGACATCGCTATCGCCGATTTCGATGACGATGGCGATTTGGACATCGTATTTGTGAGTGAGGACGACCAATTGAATGAGTTTTATGAAAATGATGGAAAGGGTTTTTTCAAAGACATTTCATATAAACTATCTGTCCAGGGCATTTCCAATGCTGTGATTGCCAGTGACTTAAACGGTGATGGCCACTCCGATCTCCTCATTGGCAATGCCCCTGACCGACAAGGAAACGGTGGCCAAAATTTTTGCCTAATAAATGATGGGAAAGGAAATTGGAGAGATGAAACAGCCCAACGATTACCAGTCAGTACCAAAGCCACACAAGATCTTGAGCTTGGCGATATAGACGGTGACGGCGACCTTGACCTGATTGTTGGCAATGAGGATGATAACGAACTGCTCGTTAACGATGGTAAAGGCTTTTTCAAAAATGAAACGCCAACCCGCTTGCCTTTCGAACCGGAAAAATGGGAAACCCGTGAAGCTGATTTCGGCGATGTGGATGGCGATGGCGACCTCGACCTGTTTTTGGCAAACGTGAATTTCCGCCAAACAAAGGATAGCCAAAACCGCCTGCTAATAAATAATGGAAAAGGCTTTTTCAAAGATGTAACCGAAGCTCATTTGCCCTCAGAAAAAATGCACACGGTGGATGGCGATTTTTATGACCTCGACGGGGATGGCGATCTTGACCTAATCACTGGCAACGGCTTCGGCAACAGCTACATGGCTTACCTCAACGAGTCGGGTATTTTTAAGGGTGATACTGGCGCCGTCATCCCAGCAAGTGTGCGTGGCGATGGCATCGACATCGAGCAGGCAGACTTCAACGGTGACGGCGTACCCGACCTTTATCTCTGTAATTTCAGAGGGAACGACTTTTTGCTTTTTGGAAAATAATTTCTTTAGAGGGAGTTGAATAATAGCGGTATTGTCGAAGCGAACGGAAACCGACTTTCAGGTAATTTATTAGTAAGTCATGTTGTTGCATTATTTTCATTATTTAGTTTATATGCATGTCACTTCTTTTTATAAAACACCTCCCTCTCTACTCCCTACTCCCATTCCGCTTTTGCATTTTTTAAATCCATTAAAAACAATTCATTTCCCCACATATATTCCAACATTTTGTGCGCCAACACCCGGGCTGCTTCTTCATCGCTGGGATAATGAATGCCCATAATTTCACGGGACTCACCAACCTCATATGCCAAATCTAAAAACGCTGTCCTTTTTTCGGGAATTAATTCACTCCATGTAAATGCTTGGATATATGCCCAAAGGGTATGTCCACTGGCATAAGAAGGGGAAGAAATCCTGGCCATTGGATTCATTTCCGGATTAAGGTGATATGGCCGTGGCCGGAGTAAATGATATTTAACTGTAAATTCCATAATACGCATATCCCTGGTCACGCCTGCCAATAATTTTAAGGTGGCCGGGTATTTTTCAAAACGGCATTCATAACCATTAATTGATTTGCATTCCCAAAAAAGATCTTGTGTATTGTATGCCGCCCCACCTTTTTCCAGCGGTGGCCAATAACCTATATGTGCAATTTCCATCGCTCTGTCCACATCTTCTTCCGTTCTTTTATTTTCCCATTCCAAAAGGTACTTTAATTCGGCTTGCGTTTGTTCCGAACTATTTGCTGGAAATGGCTGCCACTGCTTTAATTGTTCAACTTGATTGCTTGTGAGATAGGCTGGTTCAATGCCAATAAATTGCTGCCCAAAGGCTTTATCCATTGGATATTTAATCGTATCTAAATGACCCCTTTCGGAATTGGGGGATGCATCCAGTTGATGCAATCTTTTATAATGATGGTCGATTTCTTCCAATGGGTGAAGACCTTGAGAATGAATATTGTTTAAGACAAACAATGATGTAATAGCACAAATGAATTTTAACATGATTTCAAGATTTTTTTAGTTCAGCAATTAAATGATTAGTTAAATTTCCCACTTTTGATGTTGACATGGCGTGAGAATATTTTAACAGATCATCTGTTAAGTTAAATTTTTTATGGCTCAATAAAGCGGTGGTCAATCCTTTTGCATTTTTTAGGAAAGTGGAATTAAATGAAATATTAAATTGCTTTTTATCCCAATAAATTTCTTCAAACACACCATTTAATATTTCAATCCGACCTGTGTTATGGGTTACTTGCAGTTCAATGGCTGTATCAGTTAAGGGCCTGAAATAACCTGTTTCGCAATGCTTGAATGTTTGCTCATTATTTTTAATAATCCATGCGGTTTCTTCAAAATGAATTAATGGCTCTTGTTCACTGCCACAAATTTTAAAGGTCATTTTATCTAAATATTTGAAAGGCGGCATAGTGGGGAATTGACCGTTTCCCGTTCCCACCCATGTTCCTGCCAACCAGGTCAAAGGGAGTAAGGTGTTTTTTGAAATATTTTTAAATGCCATCTTTTATTCTTCAATTCAAATGAGTGCAATATCCTCCCCCCAGCCCCCTCCAAAGGGGGAGAAAGAGCCGTTCATTTATTTAAATATTCTGCTATAATTTTAGATTTTAGCAGGCTGCTTCTCCCCCTTTGGAGGGGGCTGGGAGGAGGATATTGCTGTAAGATTCTTTTACACCACTTAAATATTCTTCTTTCGTCAACCAAAGTTCTTCGATTCGGTACATATGAAAGTGATCATGCATCAAGGTGTGCCGCAGAAGGATATAAGAGCTGTATTCGTTGTATTCATGGTGGTTGGCTTTTTTATGCCAGATATCCTCAGAAAAACCGTTTAATAATTCAACCATCCTTTTTCTTAAATTAAAAAAGGAATTTAATTCTATATTTAAATCCAATTGCAAAAGATGGCCAACAGGAATTGTTTTGCCCGGTATATATGGCAAAAAAACAGGGCGTTCTTCTTTTTCAAAAACTTCAAAACGTTCATAGATCATTTTTTCTGCTTGCGCTAAATGACAGGCGTGTTCGTGTATGCTCCATTTTCCCTTTATTCTTTTTTGCTTTAATAATTCTGGCGGGATAGCGTCTATTAAGTTTTTAAAAATAATAGGACTGTTTTCTAAACATTGAATTAAAATCGGAATATCTTTCATGCCGGATGTTTTATAATTCACTACCGTACACTTTTGAAAAATGTCCGTTTTTCATGCCTGAAAGAAAGATCAGATCAGAGAGGGAGGTGTTTTTTTATTTTTTTACAAAAAAATAAAAAAACACCTCCCTCTCTGATCTGATCTTTCTTTCAGGCATGAAAACGGCTTTGAAACAAAAGTGTACGGTAATGAATTTTATAATAGCTCAAGGCTCTGTTCCAAATCTTCGATAATTTCGTTTTTATCTTCTATGCCAACAGAGAGCCGTAGCAGGCCATCTGTAATGCCGGCCTTCTCCTGCGTTTCTTTTGGGATCGATGCATGTGTCATGGATGCGGAATGCTGGATCAAAGTGGAAACATCGCCAAGCGAAACGGCCAGCGTGCATAAGTTTAAATTATTAACTAATAGGCGACCTGCGCTCGCATCAGCCACTTCAAAGGCGATCATGCCGCCAAAACCCATCATTTGTTTTTTTGCCAATGCATGTTGGGGGTGGGAAGACAATCCTGGATAATGTGCTTTTAGAACTTTGGGATGGGTGGCCAAAAAATTGGCCACGGCCAAGGCGTTTTCATTGTGGCGCTCCATCCGCAAAGCCAAAGTTTTTATGCCCCGGTGTGCCAACCAAGCTGTTTGCGGTGCGATTACTCCACCCATTAATTTATTTGTTTCCCACCTGCATTTTCCAATTAATTTTTTTGAACCAATTAGTGCACCTGCCAAAACATCTGCATGCCCGCTGATATATTTTGTCAAACTATGGACTACCGCATCCACGCCCATATTTAAAGGGTTCTGATTAATAGGCGTTGCAAATGTGTTGTCCAGAATGGTTGTTAACCCATGCTTTTTTGCAATGGCGACTACTGCGTTTATATTGGTTATTTTTAAAGTCGGATTGGCAGGGGATTCCAAATAAATAATTTTTGTATTTGGTTGTATGGCACCTTCATAGGTGTTCGGGTCTGTGGCATCCACAAAGGAAGTTTTAATGTCAGCCAATGAATTAAAAAAATTAAATAAACCACTCGTTGACGCATAAATTGATTCAGGCGCAATGATGTGATCCCCTTTTTTTAGTAGTGTTAATAAACAAGTGGAAATGGCGGCCATGCCAGAGGAAAAAGTAAGGGCTGCCTCTCCATTTTCCAATTCGCACAAAGCTGCTTCGAGTGCCTCTTGGGTTGGGTTCGTGACCCGTCCATAAAAGTAGCCGGGTAGTTCACCTTCGTGAATGGCAGCCCCTTTTTCTGCATCCGGAAATGCATAAGTGGATGCATTATAAATAGGCGTTGAAATTGATCCATGATTTTTTGACAAGTCAACTCCTGCATGTACTACCTTGGTGTATATATTTTTATTATTATTCATGCATCAATTCTATTGCCCGCAAGGTCATTAGGGTTCACCGCAGCGGGCACGCCACATACGCCCGTTTCCGGCAATTTTAAATGTACTTTTTTCGCCGCCTCCCAATCCCCGGCTAAAGCAGCAACGACCGATCTAATTTGTTCATGACCAGTGGCTAATAAAAAGGTGGGGGCCCTTCCATAACTTTTCATTCCTACGATATAAAAATCTTTTTCCGGGTGCATCAATTCAACTGCCCCATGTGGTTGCACAGAACCGCAGCTATGAACATTTGGGTCAATTAAACCTGCCAGTTTATTTGGGCTTTCAATAATGCTATCAAGGGAAATTCTTATTTCCCGTAACATTTCAAGATCAGGCCGCAAGCCTGTAGCACCCACTATTTCGTCGACCATTATTTTTTCTGTTCCTTGAGGAGATTCACCTTGAATCACCAATTTCTCATTGGTTTTTGAAATACGATCTACAAAAAATGGGGTCAATACTTTTATGGTTTGTGATTCCACAAGAGCTTTTACGTTTTGCCCTACTTTTCCACGACCTGGTAATTCGTCTTTATCAAGTCCGCCATAAGCATCGTTGATATTTGCTTTTCTTAATACCCATGTTATTTCTGTTTTTGGAAATTCTTTTTTTAATTCAGCCAATTCCAAAATGGTATTAATGGCTGAATGCCCCCCTCCAACAACCGCAATATTTTTATTGATATACCTATTTTTATCTTTCCCTAAAACATCTGGAATGCCGTAGAATATTTTGTTATTATTCTCTTTTTCACCCGGTGCAAAAAGTCCATCCGAACCAATTGGGTTTGGGTTTTTCCAAGTGCCTGAAGCGTCAATCACTGCCCGGGCAAATATTGTTTCGGTTCTATTAGGATATTGCACATGCAAAATAAATGGAGCGTTTTCCCGTCCATAATTTTTCACTTTATTAATTCTCATTCTGCTGATATGAGTCACTTTAGCGCTCAGTTTAATATAGGGTTTTATTTCAGTAGAATCCGAAAGGGGAAGGAGGTATTGTTCAATTAGCTCCTTCCCTGTCGGCAAATAATTGGTGTCGGGTGATTTCCAATTATATTTCTGCAATATTTTTTTGGCAGCTTTATCTACATTGTATTTCCATGGGGAAAACATGGGCACATGCTCCCAGCTTCTTACGCTGTCAGCTATTTGATCGCCTGCCTCAAACACTATAAATTTTTCGCCTCTTAAACTTAGATGTGCCGCAGCGGCAAGCCCTATTGGGCCAGCACCTATTATTGCGATTGGCAATTTGTTTTTTTGCATTGAGGCTTCTTTTTAAGTAGGTTGAATGAAATAATCGACACTTTTTATAAATGCCATTAGCTGTTGGCTTTTTGCTATTGGCTTTTAATAGCTAAAAGCAAAAGGCTAATAGCCAATAGCAATAAAGCGAAAAAGTGTCGATTATATATGTTCAGGTACTTAATTCGATATTTTTATTTATGCTTAAAAAAATTAGCCCATTTCTGCTAGCCAATCCTCCCCCTATCCCCCTCCAAAGGGGGAAATATAGCCGTTCATTTATTTTATGCATTGCTGTAAGCTTAGACTTCAGCAGGATAGGTTTCCCCCTTTGGAGGGGGATAGGGGGAGGATCAGAACTAAAGGTTCTTAATTATAGATACCACTAGTCACTCAATAAAATACCAAGCCCTGAAAATTTTACCTTCCCTGATATCATAAATGCCTATACACGATTGAGAGACCCTTCCCTTTTTCCCATCCCAGCTTACTTTTTCCCTGAAACTTATTTTATTCCCGTCAATGGCATAACCTTTAATTTCTGAAAAAATAGAAGGAATACCCTTAAAATAATTTTCCATGCTTTTTTTGAAATTTTCTTTTCCAGCGACTTCAAGCAATAAGGTGTCGCTTGTTATATAAAACCATTTAAAATCGTCAGCTACATTGTTTACGAGCCGATCAATGTCCTTTTTATTGAAAGCATCTACTTGATCATTGAATATGCTTAACACTTGGTCGTCCTGCCCATAGCATAGATTAAAAGAAAGACCTGTAAGAAGGAGAATTAAAAAATGAATATTTTTTCCCATTACTTTATTAACTCAAATAATTAATTTGGGCAAAAATATATTAGGGTTTTCGATTAAAATTGTACAAAATTAACCCTCCTCCACAATGTAATTGGCTTCGCTTTTTTCGGGAAGATTATTTTTCAGATAGGATGCATAACTGGAGGGACTAAGTGTCGTCACAGATTTAAATATACGAATAAAATGCGCTTGGTCATAAAAGTCCAACTCATAAGCTAAATCGGTCAATTTTTGAGATGGGTTAATAGAAAGGGTTTTTATGGCTTTATTTATAACAGATAAATGTAAAAATTTCAAAGGCGAAATTCCAATATTATTGTTAAATGCTTTTATCAACGATTTATTGGTAATATTTAAAGTATTGCAAAGAGTGGAAATCTGACCTTTATTAGAATTTCCTTCGAGTAATTTATTGATCGAATAAGGTAAATAGTTTGGAAGTGACGCAGTGGAGGGTGACAATTTTTCTAATAAAAATTGTTCAATTAAATCAAACTTTTTAGGCACATCATTAGTATCGTACAATTGTTCCATCATATGCATAATAGAATTTCCAAAAATTAAAGTTGCATCAACAAAACGATCTGTAAATTCATGCGCATTAAATTTGACAAATGGTTTCAATCCATTTGGTTTGAACAATACCCCCATCATTTCGTGGCTGCCTTTGCTCTTCGTGCAATAGGCTTTTCTTTGCAGGCCATTGATCCATACCTTGGGGTTTTCAATCCTGTTTTCCTTTTTTGTTGCGGGGTTAATGTGGTAGTGTTCGCTGAGGTTAAAAACCAGTTCATGGTTCAGGAAGGGGATCGTCATCACTGAGGTCGTCAATTCGGCTGAACTGCAATGCCATATTTTTTCGACATATTTGCTCAGTCGCTTTATTGGTTCTTGTTCCACGTATTTCATAGCGGCGACTTTAATTTGTCAATACAAGATCTCGTTGCCATTTGCCATTCCTTTTATACTCCTCCATTAATAGTTCTTCCAATTTGGCCAAATTTTTTACGGCATCTTTGGCCAATTTTGGTTTTGCAAAAAACTTAAAAAAGGTTTTCATGAAAAAATTATTCTTCACCCAGACTTGTTGGGTTACATAAGTTTTTTCCACTCCCTTTTTTTCCAATATATAGCGGCCGGAGAAACGGCCTTTTGTATCCGCCTCGTCAAAGCTGAATTTATCATCGTCCAATTTAAAATTTCCGGTAATAAATTCCGGCCGCTTTTTACTATCGGGAAGAATGCATTGATGCACAGTGCCTTCCTGGTTCAGTTTGTGCGGCGAAATCATTTCGATGCCGATGCCTGCCCATTTTGGTCGATAATTCAAATCAACCATTTTATTCAGTAAAACTTCGGCAGGTACATTAAAATCATGTTTTATTTCCAACATTTTAACAGGCTGTCCTGACATGATGGGCGGCAGTTTTTCAATGGGTTTTAATTTTTCCATTAATGGGGCCAAGGCCAAATAGTCATATTGAACAGGGCCCGAATCATAGACCTGTTCGCTTTTGTCAAATGTTGCCCAAGCCAATTCATCTGCTTGGTTCCAAGTCTCACATGCTTCCAAAAGCGGCTTGGTAAAAAGTGCATATTCGTGATGTGGAATGTCGTTTTTCAGCAACCGATGAGCGACAATGACTTCCTTTCCAAACAACTTGGTATGACCCCCGACTTGGTTGAGGGCGATGCTTCCATAATGTACGACGAATTTTAATGAAAGGGAATGGGCAGTTTTACATGCCCCACATTGACAGATGCGGCGGCTTTCATAACGGGCGAGGTGTTCGTGAAAACGGACGAACATCTCCTGCACTTGGTTGAGCAGTTCCTCGGCAGTGGTAGCCTCACCAAAGCGGTAATACAAAATAGCATCTCCCTCTATCTCGCTGATTTCCAAATCAGTATGATTGGTTTCCATCAGCGTTTCCAACAGCTCTGTAATAATATGCTGGCTGTGTGCCAGTTCAGTTTCTGATACAAATTTTGTGAAACCGCTGATATCGGGAATGAAAATCAAAGCGGGTTGCGCTTGTGTTACTTGAGCCATAAATCGGATTTTTGGATGGTAAACAAATGGGGGATGGAAAAGATTTATTCATGCAAATGGGAAATAAACAAGTCTTCTCTTTGTCTATAATTCAGGTATATTGTTCCATTCAAAAATTCGGAAATGACATTACCCACACGCCCAAAAAAAGCAGCGTGAGTCTGATCCGCAAAAAGCAATTCGCCTTGATAAAGCCCGCTACTAGGACGAGGGTTGACTTGGGACTAAAATTAAAAGGAAAACCCACCACCGAACGTTTGGGCAATTCCGGGCCGTTCGGAGCCATGTGTACCCATCGGGTTCAATTGACGGATGTGGAAGGTGTAGATGCGGAATTATTGGGTTGTCTTAAAGAGGCATATGAGGAGGCAGGGTCGTTTTAGATACGGCAAGGTTGAGGATAAATTGCAGTCGTAATGAACGAAACAGCCTATGAAGTGTTTAATTAATTAATTTTATGTTCATGGGATTATAATTTTAGCGGGGCGACTAAGTGTCCCGCTTTTTTTATGCCCCCATCTGATCACAGGTAATGGTGTTAGTGCTTCAAGTGCTAACAGCTTTTTTGGCAAAATTAAAATAGAGCGTGGTTTAGAAATGTTTTATAAAAGTTGTCTCATCCGATCTATCTTTCCTCAAATGTAACTTTGGAATAAAATAACCAACCACTGCCCCCATCACATAGCCCGTAATAACGTCGGAAGGAAAATGCTTCCCTGCCCGCATTCGTAAGGTGCCTTGCACCGCGGGCACGATAGCAGCCGCTGCCCAAACATAAGGCTTCCACTTGCTGTCGGGATGGTAGTCGGCGTAAAGACGAGCAGTTAAAAAACACATAGAAGAAGCGCCGGAAGTGTGCCCAGAATAAAAAGACGTGCGGGCCGATTTGGTCATTTGTTCGTCCAGTGGCGTTTCCGGGTCATAAACAAAGGGGCGGGCTCGCCGCACGGTGTTTTTTACCAAAGCTGTCATGGCGCCGTTGACGATAAAAGTTTGGGTGTACATGACACCGATTTTCAAATAATCCTTCCGCATGGATTTATCTGCCAAAGTCAATATAGCTGGTAAGGCTTGGGCGACATTGTAAATATGGTCGCTTGCTTTAGCTGATTTTTTCGATCCCTGCATGGTCGTCCACTCTTCCCAATCACTAATGCCTTTTTGTTGCAGGTCATTGATTTCTGGGATGGTCAATGGTTTTAATTTATCATGGAAATAATAGGCTGCCCCGCCAAATCCAAGTCCTGTTCCATAAATGGATAATTCTTTTTTCCATTTTAGTTCATAAGGGGATTGGGCATTTATTTGAGAAATAAAAAACAGGGAAATAATCAAGCTGTTAATAATTGTTTTTTTCATGTGAAAATAATTTCAGAAAAAATAAGAAAATTAACGATTAAAAGATTATGGATTAACGATTTATGATTTAAAAAATCCAATATCGTTAATCCATAATCTTTTAATCGTTAATCAAATTAATCTAAAAATAAAACCCCAACCTAATGGTATAGGTATCATCCTCCGTGCCATTTGTAAAAGTATAAAAAGTAGAAATGGCCGCCATTTTAAAAGGGGTAATCCAAAAACCGGGGGAGAGGCCAACGTGGAATTTTTCTGGATCACTACCTTTTTCCCATACCCGCCCGTAATCCAAGCCACCCATGACGCCGAATTCAAATGGGATGAAATTATTCCGCCAATAAAACATTTTCAGGCGCAGGTCGGTATTATGGAAAAACATGACCTGGCCGGAAAAGCGGTTGTTGCGAAATCCCCGCAGGTAATTATTGCCGCCGAGGTTGTTGCTGTGGTAAAAAAGGAAGTTGTCGTTCGACAAAGAAGCCATCCCGATGCGGCTGGCAAAGGTCAGTTCCACTTTACTGCCAGCCGTGAAGTAAGTAGTGAAATTGCCGTACAAGCGGGTATAGCCCTCCTCGTCATCAAGGTTGTGATAGTACCGGATGCCAAAGTTCAATTTAAACCCATTGCGCGGGATCGAACCGTTGTCGACCGACTGGAAGCTATGTTCCAGCCGGAGGCCGATAAAATCTTTTCTCCTCAAATCATTTGGCGTAAACAAAGTATCAACATCGGTGATGCGACCCTCCTTGTTATCCACTTCCACCCGTTCGTAGAAAGGGCCAAATTTGGTGAAATTGCGGCCATTGTACCATGTCCGCTTGAGCAACGGGCTGATGGACATTTTTTCCAAACGCACCCAATTGTAGCTATTTGGCTGCGACTGATCTACCACTGTTCCATTTCCCAAACCAAAAAAGTTGAAAATGATCGGCCGGTCAAAACGGATGTCGGGGTTGAAGTCGAGATGGCGGCCAATGGCTCGGGTGTAGTCGCCCGTGTAATAAAAATTGAGCGCGTTGGTATTGGCGGAAAAACGGACAAATAGACTGTGCTGGATACCATAGGGCTTCTTGCGAAAACGGTACTGGTTCAGCCGGACACCGCCGCCGACCAACAACCCATCGTCCACCGTGCGACCAAAAGTGAATAGGGGGAAATAAGTGTCGTATCTGAATTCGTTGCGGTCGTACTCGTTGATTTTCAGGTCGTTATCACGAAGGTCTTTCACGTTGCCATTGATGGCCATGCCGTTGTGGGTGTCGTAGGCAACTGTTTTAGGGGCTTTGGTTTCGTCCCTTACTTCATCGCCATCATTGCCACCAATGACCCTTATTTTGATGCCACCATTATCGCCGCCATCAATCAGGAAACGGTCATCGCCATCCAGCCCATAGAGGCGGATTTCACAGGTTTCGCTTTTTAAAAAATCACGTTCATAATAGGGGCCTTCTTTTTCATCTTTTTTATTCAGCGTGTAAATTTTTAGTGACACGTTGCCACCCGTCTTTCTTTTTACTTCAAATAAATCCCTTTTACTTGTACCTGTCACATCCACGTATTTCGCATAGACTTCATAGAGTTTTCCTGCATGTTCAACAATGTTGTCCCGGCGTTTTTTCAGGGTCTTTATGATTTGTCGGGCATTGAGGTCATAAACTTCTTTTGGCCAATTTTTAAATGCATTTTCAATAACTTCGTCTGTTAGTCCTGCTTTCATTTCCTCAGCCACTGCCAACCAATCTTCTCGGTTGAGTTCTTGAATAAAGGTACGGTCGAACACTCGCCCAGGCTTGGCCTCGCCTGGGATGTCCCTGATCTTTCCTTTGAACCCTCTCTGCTGCACCCGCAAAAAACGACGGCTAATGACGAACGGAACCAGGCCCCGTAGGTCGAAAAATGCCTGATCCCGATCACGTGGAATCGGGCGGTACAAAATGAGGTCATCGCTTTGAGGAAATGAAGCCCAGCGCCACT
>CBDCVJ010000044.1:0-282935 GCA_965222975.1 Saprospiraceae bacterium
ACATTGTAATGATTTACTACATGTAAAATTTGTTAAAAACAAAGCGTTCGGTTTAACTCTATTTCTGCATTTTTTATTTGGTTTTATAAATAGCATAAATGGGCGATGTAAATCCATTTTGGGAATAAATAAAACCACTTACAAATCTTAGAAAAAACATTCATAGTATGAGAATCCCCCTTGTCTCCATGTGCAAGACACTGGAATATTGGCCGATCGAAAAAAAGAGTAACTTCTTTTATTTAATAATCTTTTTATTAGTTGGTACGGCATCCTCATTGCAAGCCGAAGGCTCCAAGGATTTTATTAATTATCCGGGTTACCGACTGTTCCTCGACACCAGGGATACCCAGCAAATGAAAGTATTTGTCAATGCCGATGACTATCTCAATATAGGTTCAAGCCATTTGGGAATCCAAGGTGGTTTTATTAAAATTTACCGTCCCAATGGAACCTTGCATACCACGCTGACAGGAAATGCGGGTAATCAAGGAATCATCTTTAATAAAACCCAGGAAATGGCCGGACCTACTGGTGGTGGCTCTTCCGGGGGAGCTGGTTATGAGCCTTGGTCGTATAAAGTGCCTGATGGGGAAGAAGGGGTTTGGTCGGTTTATTTTGGCTATCCAACATATGTTTCCACGAATTTCCCAAACCTTCTTAATAACGCCAATTGGACAAGGGCTGTAGATCAACCTAATACCCCAAGGGTAATTTTGGCCTGGGATATAACAGTCACACAATTGAAAGAGGGGAATTACGGTGGCCTGCCTGTCGCTGGACGGGTTTATACCAACGAATATGTCTCCATCATCAATCAGAATGGTTATTCAACTTCTCCGAAATTTCACATATTAACAAAGGACGGATTTATTTTTGAAGTGCAATTTATGGATGCCGATCCATTTCGTTTTCCCATTTCTTCCAATAATATTGGCTTTGCGCAAAGCAATTTGCAGCCTATTTACAATTCTCAGCCGAGAGGGATGGTCGTCCGTTCTGATGATCCAACGGCTTGGATGCCGGGTTCTTATTATTTGTATGAGCCGCAAGCCGAAGATTATGACAATGGGATTATTTCCAATAATAAAATATTTTTCAACCAACCAGATAAGAACCTTCCAACGGCTGCTGTAACAACAGATATTTTTAGAAATAATACGCACCCAACCTGGTTGTTAAATGTGCCCAGCAGTTTAACCGTCGATATCAATGATTTTAAATTGGCGGCAGTGGATGCGGATAATCTGCCCTGCGACCCCAATACGATGGAGGTAGGTTTGGGGGCTAATTTTTCGTTTGAATCAAATGTCAGTGGTATAGCTCAATTGTCGCTCGATATTAATGGTGACGGTGATTTTGATGATCTAGCAGATCGGGTCATTTACCAAAACGTGAATATTGGAAATAATTTGATTTATTGGGATGGGAAAGATGGCCAGGGAAATTCTTTGCCAGTGGCCGACGATGTGAGCATGGAATATCTTGTTAAAGTGCGTGGAGGGGAGACACATATCTTGTTGACCGATGTGGAAAATAATCATGGAGGCGTTACCTTTTCCATGACTAATAATATTCCCGGCGTTTCGACTGATTTATTTTATTACGATCATTCCCCACTGGGCGGTGGCGTCAGTGGAGGGGGAACTCCCGGAAATCCATTGCCAACGGACACGCCATACACTTATCAAAATAATTTTGGAAACAATAGGATTTTGGATTCATGGGCTTTTTTCGAATATGATGGCGAAGGAAGGGGCAACCTCGTTTTCGATGTATCAGAAGACTGTAACCCCAATCCACCTTCAGGTCCCGACAAGGATGGCGACGGAATTACCGATGCTGTGGATTTAGATGATGATAATGACGGCGTGGCGGATCTTAAAGAATATTGCAATCCCAACAGCGGGTTCTCTTGCTTACCAGGAGGACTTGATCCAAGCACAGATTTGGATTTAGATGGCGTTCCCAATTTTTTGGATGCAAATGATCCGGCATTTAATAATCCCTGCCCCGATATTAATGGAGACGGCGTGTGCGACCAAGTAGCATCAATTTATGATACTGATAAAGATGGAGTGCCCGACCATTGGGATTTGGACAGCGACAACGATGGCATCACCGATTTGGTAGAAGCTGGCCACATGCAACCAGATGTGGATGGCAATGGTGTTATTGATGGCCTCTCAGTTGAGTTTGGCTTGAATGGCCTTTACAATCCAATCGCTTCCGATCCTGATGATTTCAATGCAGTGGAAACCTATATTCGACTGAATGGTGATATGGACAATGTCCCTGACTACGATGACCTCGACAGTGACAACGATGGAATTCAGGACGTAGCAGAAGCAGGGTATGCTTCCTATGACACCAATGACGATGGGCGAATTGATAATGGGTCAGGTCTGCCCCCAACGGTCAACCAAGATGGATTGGCACCGGTAATTGACCCGGCCATCACGGGGCAGCCAATTGCTCGGCCACCTGACCATGACGGTGATGGCATTCCTGATTGGCATGACTTGGATTCTGATAATGACCTGATCCATGATGTGGAAGAAGGCGGCAACCCCGATCCTGATAATAATGCAATCATGGGGGTTGGAATTCCTTCTGGAGATTTTAATGGATTGGTTGCTGACCCTACCTTGATTCCTACTTCTTATCCATTGGATACGGACAATGACCTTATCCCTGATTACCATGACCTTGATAGTGACAACGATGGCATAAATGATGTGCGTGAAGCTGATGGCTTTGATCCAAATAATGACGGCCTACCTGGGACGGGGAATATCACAGTAGATAGTAAAGGCATACCAATTTCGGTAAATGGTTCTCCTGTGACCACCACTTCCCACCCTGCCGATACGGATATCGACCAGGTTCGTGATTACCGGGATTTGGATTCAGATAATGACAATATCAATGATGTTGCTGAAACCAATAAACCAGATAACGACAACGATGGAAGGGTAGGGCAAGGCATTCCGGCTATCAATGCAAATGGTCAGGCAATTAATAATCTCCCAACTTCGGCCCCAACTGATACCGACAATGATGGCATCCCTGATTTTAGGGAAAAAGACAGCGACGATGATGGCATCAACGATGTGACAGAGGCCAATCAGCCTGACCTTGATTTTGATGGAGTTATTGGCACGGGCGTTCCGTCAGTTGATCCAAATGGTTTGTCTATAAATTATTTATCCACGTCAAAACCGACTGATACCGATGCAGATGGAACAGCAGATTTCCAACAATTGGATAGCGATAGTGATGGCATTTTGGATGAAGAAGAATGTCCGGTAAATAGCCCTTGCAGGGATTGGGACAATGACAATACGGCTGACTTCCAAGACCCTGACCGGGATGACGATGGCATTTTTGACGGCTATGAATGTGAAACAGGTTTTCCCTGTCCTGACACTGATAACGATGGCATCCCTGATGTGGACGACCTTGATACAGATGGTGATATGCTTTCCGACTTGGAAGAATGCCCTCAAGGTGATCCCTGTCCTGATGCCGATATGAACGGTGTCCCTGAATGGAGGGAATTTTACTGCAACCCAAGTATTGCTTCTCCAGAAATTGAAGACCTTTCCAGTACTGGTACTACTTTCTGTGAAGGCTCTTCTGTGTCATTCACTGCATTCAATAGCGTGGATGTAGTCGGGGATTCCGTTACTTACCATTGGACAGGGCCAAATGGTTTCAGCTTTATTACAAATGCTTCAGAATATGGCCCATTTGCCTTGAGCATTGATAATATGGATGCGCAAAATGCTGGGCAGTATACTTTGCAAATTTTCACCGAAGAAGGTTGTCCTGCTACGCCTCAGAGCATAATGCTCGATGTGACCGATATACCTGAAACGCCTTCCCTCACTATCCAACAAGATGTGCTTTGCGCAGGCCAAACATTGGAACTGAATAGCAGCTTAATACAAGGAAATAATATCCAATATGAATGGTGGTTCGATAATGGGAGCGGTCCAATTTCCCTTGGCATGAGTAATTTGCCTTCTTTCATTATTGACAATGTTGGAATGCCAAATGCTGGCGTTTACAGTGTGACCGCCATGTCCGGTACGTGCGTTTCCGAATTGTCCAATACACAAAATCTGACGATAGATAATTCCTTAAGTGGGATAACGCCAGTACTGACTTTGAACGAGAACTTTTTGTGTGAAGGTCAGTCGCTACATTTGAGCAGTCCTGTGGTTAATGGGCCAAATGTGCAATACAATTGGTTTTTCAATGATGGCAGTGGCAATGTTTCCATCGGCATCACTGATACGCCGAATTTTTCCATGAACAACGTAACAGATTCTAACTCAGGGACTTACTCAGTAATGATACTGAATGGCAATTGTTCTACTCCCTTATCCAATGGCGAAAATGTAACGATCAATGATGATCTGGCTTCCTTTACCCCTTCTTTGGAAATAGATCAGGATGTGATGTGCGAAGGACAAACCATTGAATTGAACAGTACTGCTCTCGCTGGACAAAACGTGCAATACCTATGGTGGTTTGATGCGGGAAATGGAGCGGCAATAATTGGTGTGACAAATCTTCCAACATTTTTTGTCCCAAATGCAACATTGGCTAACTCTGGGCTATACACGGTGAGTGTTGCCGTTGGTCAATGTGAATCTCAATTTTCCAATGCTCAGGACATTACCGTTTCCAATGTATTTTCAGGCCAGACGCCCGAACTTACTGTTTTGGAAGACCAACCATGTGAAGGAACCTTCATTGAATTGAATAGTACCATCATGAGTGGTGGGAATGTGACCTATAATTGGTATTTCGATGATGGCAATGGCCCAACTCTCATGGCGACTACTGATTTACCCACCTATTTTATCAATGATGTGAACGCATCGAATATTGGCATTTATACGGTAACAGCTTCTTTTGGAAATTGTGAAACGCAATTTTCGAATGCCCAGGACATTACCATTACGGACGACTTGACCGATCAAACACCTTTATTAACTATCAACCAAAGCACTTTGTGTGAAGGGGAAATGTTGGAGTTGAATAGTTCTGTCGTCAATGGCAATAATGTGGTGTATGAATGGTGGTTCAATGATGGAACAGGTGCAGTTTCTTTGGGCACAACAACTGTCCCGACATTTTTCATAAACAATGTTTCGACAAATAATGAGGGTGTGTACGAGGTGACGTTCAGCGTCGGCAACTGTACTTCTCTTTTTTCCAATACTCAAGACGTATCTATAACAGACGATTTGACCAACCAAACTCCAATTCTTTCTATCAATCAAAGCTCCTTATGTGAAGGGGAGATGCTTGAACTGAACAGCTCCATCGTCAACGGAGGCAATGTTACTTATGAGTGGTTCTTTAATGATGGAACAACAACAACTTCATTGGGTACGACTGATGTGCCAACCTTCTTTATTAATAGCATAAATGGCTCTAATACAGGTATCTATACCGTTCAGGCAAGTGTCGGCAATTGCACCAGCCAATCTTCCAATGCGCAGGATGTCATGGTCAATAACGCCCTCAGCATGGCACCTGAATTGACCTTAAACGATGATATTATTTGTGAAGGTGAAATGCTTGAATTGAACAGTTCAATGGTTGCGGGCAATAATGTCGTTTACCACTGGTGGTTCGATAATGGGACAGGTGCTTTGGAAATTGCAGCTACCGATGTACCGACCCTGTTCCTCGACAGTACGGCCACTGCGAATTCCGGTATTTATTCAGTAAGTGTGAGCATTGGGGCATGTATTTCTCAGCTTTCCAATTCACAGGATGTAATGGTACAACAAACGCCAGACCTCATGGTGACCAATACTACGGATGAAGTGAATGTGGCTTGCCCTGGTGATTTGATTGAGCTTAATGTGCCGATGGTGCTTGGTGCTACCTATCATTGGATGGGGCCTCAAGGCTTTTCATCCAACAGCATTAATCCCGTTATAGAAAATGCAAGCGGAGAAAATGCGGGTGAATATTATGTGATGGTTGAAACAGATGGCTGCTCTTTTATTTCCACACCTACTACGGTTTATGTTTATGATGATTTAAATGCGGGGGATGATGATTTCCAAATGATGGTTGATGATTCATTGACTACGCGGGATTTTATGGCGAACGATAACATAGGCAATACAGAAAATTGGACTATTAATGTGCTTGAACCTCCTACCAATGGAACGCTGATGCTCGTCACCGATACGCAATTGGTCTATGTGCCCCGGGAGAGTTATTCAGGAGACGATATTTTTATTTATGAAATATGCAATAACGATTGCCCGGGCCAATGTGACGAAGCCGTGGTTTCGATCAGGGTTTTCCTTGATCGTCAGGACGATGGATGTTTTGTCCCCAATATCATAACACCCAATGATGATGGGGCCAACGACTACTTCAATGTCCCATGTCTTGATGCGGAATTTACCAACAACAACTTAAAGGTATTCAACCGTTGGGGCGATATGGTCTATCAGGCGCAACCTTATAAAAATGATTGGGCAGGCACTTATAAAAACGTGCCGCTGCCGCCCGGTACATACTTTTATGTGCTACAGTTGGATGTTGAAGACGAGCACTGTAAGCAAGGGTATTTTACCATAACAAGATAAACATAGATGATTCTAACTAAGGATGTTAATTCCCAAAAAGGGCAAGCAAAACTTCCTTAACTAAGATCAAAAATATATCTCATGAAAAAAATATTTACCGTCCTACTGCTTGTGCTGATTGGCTCAGTGGGCTACTCACAAAGCGATGTGCAGTTTACCCATTTCATGTACAACAAGCTTTCTTTCAACCCAGCTTACGCAGGCAGCAAAGGCTCTTTTGATTTGCTGGGCCTTTACCGAAAGCAATGGTCAGGGATTGATGGAGCGCCTTCTACCGCAGCCTTCAGCGCCCATGCCCCATTTGCTGGCGGCCGCAATGCAATGGGTATTATTTTCACTGCCGATGAAATAGGAAAAGTAAAAACAAATGCGGTTGACCTGATGTATGCCTACCACCTGCAGGTAAGCCAATCCAGCAAATTGAGTATCGGGCTGCAAGGCCGCATCGAACAGGCCAACCTCCAATGGACCAAAGCCAACCCCACTGATGTCGTTGATTTTTCAATTCCCAATACAAATGAGACGGCATTTGCACCCAATTTTGGCCTTGGTGCGTATTATTATGCGGATAAATATTTCGTCGGCCTGTCGGTACCAAGGCTGTTGAAAAATGCATTGTTTTTGGACAAATCCGAAAAAGTGGAAAAGGAAAAATCTTTGACCTATTACCTCAATGCCGGAACAATGGTGCGGCTTTCATCAAAAGTGAAACTCATGCCTTCTTTTCTGGTGACCTACAACCCACATGCCCCTGTGGACTTGGATTTAAATGCCAATTTTTTGTTGATGGATAAATTCATCGCAGGTCTGAGCTACCGTTTGGCTGACTCAGTGGATGGCCTGATTGGTTTTCAGTTCAATAATGGGTTGCGCTTTGGGATGGCCATGGATTTCACGACATCGGAATTGGAGAAATTCACGAACGGAAGTTTTGAAATCATGCTCGGTTACACCTTTAAATGCAAAGATTGCAACGTCAACCACCTTCGGTATTTCTGATTTTTACAAATAAGAAAACATGAAAAATTTATTCATATCAATTGCTCTATTGCTATTATCGTTCAGCCTGCAAGCACAGGATTTTATTCCGGCCGGAAGTATCGCTATCCCCTCGGAATATGAGGTGAAAAACCTGAAAGAACTAAACACTGGCGAATTGGATTATAGCGCCGTTCCCTTCCGTAATGGCGTTGTTTTTACCTCTACCCGAAATAGGAGTACCCTCTTTGGATGCAGCAGCGATTTTACCAATGGGCATTATTCCGACCTCTATTATGCCGAAAAGGATGGGGAAGGCAACTTCCGCACCCCGCAGTTTTTAGAGGGGGATGTAAACGCCAAATACCACGACGGGACAGCTACTTTTACATCCGACCAAACAAAAATGATTTTTTCCCGCAATAACCGCAAGGGAACGAACGCCTGGGGAACGATTGATCTCAAAATTTATGAGAGTAACTTGAAGAACGGCTATTGGGAAGAGGCCAAAGAGTTGCCTTTCAACAGTGATGACTTTGCCACCTGTCATCCTTCTCTTACACCCAATGGTATGTGGCTCTATTTTTCTTCCAACCGTCCGGGCGGATATGGCGGGATGGATATTTATGTGATAGAAAGAAAAAAGAATGGCAGTTGGGGCACTCCCATCAACCTCGGTTCAAAAGTAAATTCAAGTGGTCATGAGTTGTTCCCTTTCATTTCACCAGATGGCATATTGTACTGGTCTTCTGATGGACTGGGAGGCATGGGAGGTTTGGATGTTTTTTCGTTGCCAATTTCAAATGGCGAAGACGCAATCCGAAATCAATTGACTGCACCCATCAATTCCCGTTTTGATGATTTTGCCTTCACTACCAACTTTCAAGGGACAGAAGGGTATTTAACTTCGGACCGGGAAGGAGGGCAAGGAAAAGACGATCTATATTCTTGGAGGTTTTTGGGAGCAAAACCTAAAATGGCTCTGATCTGTGTAGTGGATCAGCAAACAGGTGAGCGCATTTCTGATGCTTTTTTGCAGATCAATCCTCAGGTACACCCCAATTCAAACCAAGGCGATTTAGTTACAAAAAATGGGATCAATTACCTACAGATGGAGGCTACTAATGTAGGTGGCAAGGAGTATTTGGTGCTGGTGCCTTATGATGATAAAAAATCTGAATCGCATGTGTCTGGTGATGGGCTTAGAAGAAGTTGTGGTATAAAACATCCTATTATCCCTGGTCGTCTTTATGAGATAATTGTTGACAGACCAGGGTATTTACCACTAAGGAAAATAGTTACGGCAGAAGAAATTTTGGCAAAAGAAGAATACTTGATCCCAATAAAAGGAACTCCCCCGATTGCAATGAGAGGGGCAGTCAAAGATAAAAACAACAACGAGCCAATCCCATTGGCCGACGTTAAAGTCGTTAATTCCTGCACAAATGAGAAAAAGGAAATTATTACCAATCGCCGTGGTGAATTTACCTTCCCAATGGACTGCAATTGCGATTATGAAATAACAGCTTCCAAAGGTGACTATCAACAGGATTATGAAGTTCTTTATTCTTATGATATCCAGTGCGAGAAAGACAAAACATCCATTTTGTTATACCTTGAAAAAGAGGAAGAACCTACCGTACCAGAACCAAGTTTTGAAGTTGGAGCTGTTATCCGTTTGGATAAATTGTATTATGATTACGATAAATTTTTCATCCGCTCCGATGCCGCAGTGGAATTGGATAAAGTGGTGAGTTATATGAAAAAATATCCGTCCCTTGAAATTGAGTTGGGCTCACATACCGATGCCCGGGGATCGGATGAATATAATCGGGTTTTATCGCAAAACAGGGCGGATGCAGCAGTTAATTATATTATTTCAAGAGGTATTTCTCCCAGTCGCATTATAGCTGCTGGATATGGCGAAAGTAAATTGGTCAATCACTGTTCCAATGGCATTGATTGTTCGGATTATTATCACCAACAAAACCGTAGGACGGAAATTAAAGTTACCCGGTTTAAGGAGAAGGGAGTGCGGGTGGAAGATTGAAAAAAAATATATGCAAATTCAAGTTTAAAAAACGCCAGCTCCTAAATAAGGAGCTGGCGTTTTTAATTTTCCTTTTATGAATTCGGAAAAATTTAACCCACGCAAGTTGGAAGGCATTTTTAAAATGCCTTCCAACTACTTCTACTTTGGCACTTTAGGTTTCCCCTATTCGTCTCCTTTGTCATTTCGCAGAAATCCGTCCTCGCCACGTTTGCACGCCATACTTACCCTTATGACGAGGACGGATTTCTGCGAAATGACAAAGGCTCTATTGTGCTAAATTTTTTATGTGCCAAAGTAGAGCGAATCGGCCAAAAAAGATGCGTATTTAGAATTTTCATAATTTTTATTTTAAAACATCTTCTAATTCACTCAATTTCCCATCTACTTCTTGGGGAATATCCAAACCCAATATTTTGCAAATAACGGGATAAACATGAATGTTTTTTACGGAAGGTCTTGTGTAGCCATTTTTAAATGCAGGGCCGTTGGCGTAAAATATAGCATGTAAATCTTTTATATTCACGTCAAATCCATGCTCGCCATTTATTTTAATATTTTTTGTTTTTTTTAAACCAATATTCCGTTGCTCAGTAAAATACCAACCTGACTGTGGGATTACCTGTATCGCTCCCCAATTTTTACTGGTAGGCAATATTTCAAAAAAAGGTGTATCTTTTGTTTTATAAACATTAAAATTATTTTCCTTGCTTTTTAAAATATCGAATATTTTATCCGTATCGGAAATGTCATTTGGATATATATGAACGATTGCCCCATTGCTGACCGTTTTATATAAATTATCATTTTCAATTGATTCGATTGGAATATATTGCTCAGTAGAGATTTCCAACATACCGTGGTCAGAAACTATTATTATATTAACTGGTAGCCCTGTTTTTTTTACACCCTCAAATAAATTGCCCAAATGTTTGTCCAAAGAAAAAATGGTTTCTGTGAGTATTTCATCATTGTTTGGCCCAACCAGATGACCTAAATCATCCATATCAGAAAAATACATGGCGATTAAATGAGGTCTTTTATCCGCTGGCATTTTCAACCACTCAATCGCCTGTTCTACCCTTACTTCATTTTTTATTGAACCATTGTACAAATAATAGTAAGAAGGCCGAAAGCCCTGTACTTCTGCTTCCGAACCAACGAAGAAAAAACTGGCTGTTACCATATCTGCCTTTGCTGCCAACACCCATATGGGAATTCCACCATACCAGCTTCCGTCTTCCACCAACGCCCGGTTGCTGGTTTTATAGGTCAGGTTTTTATCTGCATTGAAAAATGAATTGCTGACAAGGCTGTGGTTATTTGGATACATGCCAGTGGCAATAGAATAATGGTTGGGAAAAGTTTTCGAAGGAAAACATGGAATTAGCGATTCGGCTTGGACACCTTCCTTTATAAATTTGGAAATATTGGGCGGCTTAAAACGCTCTGTATAATCCCATCGATATCCGTCTAACGAAATTAAAATGACATATGGTTTTTCTTGTGCTTTTTTTGAATTTAATGTTGTGGTATTTGTTGGGGAGATTATTTTTTTATTGCAATTTGAAAATAATATAAATATTGTACAAAATAGAGTAAGGTGTAAAATTCTTTTCGACATATTATTTGGGCATAAGCTTAAGAGGTTATTTCTGCGGTTTCACTTATTGAACTGATTAAATCATGGTGATTTTCAAAATCACCATGATTTAAACTTCATTTAAAATAATACTTTTTTATGTGAAGCCGTACAAATAACCTCCTATGTTGAAAGGTTCAATATTAATTTTTTTAAAAAGACATTTCACAATTCATTCGTCAGCCTGTCCAGTCTTTCCTTTTCTTCACTTGTCAAACTATCCAAACCACTTTTTCCAATTTTTTCCAATAACCGATCAAGTTCCGCTTGTTTATCAATGGTCGTTTTTTTAGGTTTATTTTTTTTTCTGTTAAACTGTTTGATCGAACTAATTTCTTCCCCCCAATATCCATCAACCATTAGTACGGTTGGGTTTCTGATGATTAAGACCAAAAATGCAATGGTAGGTATGGTCAAAGCAGCGAATGCCCACCAGTTGATCATTTCAAAGGGAATAAAAAATAAGGTGATTAAAGCACCTGTTAAAGCGCCGCCAAGATGTGCGTCGTGCCCAATATTTCCACGTTGGCTTTTGATTCCAAAAATGGATATTGCTATAAATAAAAGTCCAAATAACCAACCGGGAATGCCCAATTCTTTAGGTAAAAAAATAAAATGAATTGGTACAGTTGGAAATAAAAGAATGGAAGAAAATATTACTCCGCTAATGGCCCCGGAAGCGCCTACTGCACTGTAATCGCCGTGGTTGCGATGAACATAAAGAGCTAATAAACTGCCTCCCAATAAACTGGCAAAATAAATCAATAGGAATTTCCAAACACCAAACAGCATTTCAAGCGACCAGCTAAACGAAGTGAGGGCAATCACATTGAAACCAAAATGCCACCAATTGACATGCAAAAACCCAGAGGTGAACATCCGTTTATATTCCTTGCCAATTAAAATGGCATCCACCTCGAAGAGGTTGTCTTCAAAATATTTTGCATCCCGAAATCCTTTGTAGGTGGTGGCAGCAATTATCAATAATAGTAATGTGCCGACAACTCCGGTGTCATTCATAGTAATAATATTTTGCTGAGGCGAAAATACAATGTAGTCACCAAAACTCGCTTTCTTTGCCTTTTACAAAAAATCATGAAATTACTTCATACCTCTGATTGGCACCTCGGCCAGAAATTCATCTCATGGGAGCGAGAGGAAGAGCATGCACTCGCCCTTGGTTGGCTATTGGATTTGATAAAAAAGGAAAAAGTTGACTTATTGATTGTGGCCGGTGACATTTTCGATATTGGCAACCCACCGAGTTCGGCCAGGGCCTTGTATTACAATTTTTTGAAACGGCTTTGGAAAACGGACTGCCGTCATATTGTCATCACTGGCGGCAACCATGACTCACCTCAAATGCTCAATGCCCCAAAGAAGATTTTGCAGGTGTTAAATGTTCATGTGGTTGGCAAAGCGACTGAAGACCCAGCAGATGAGGTTATTGTTTTGAAAAATAATAAAGGGCAACTTGAGGCGGTGGTTGCGGCCGTGCCATTTCTTCGTGACCAAGATTTAAAACGGGCGGTTTCGGGAGAAACCAGCAATGATCGGGTGGAGAAAATCAGAGAAGGTATTTTAGCACATTACGAGGCCGTAAGCGAAGCAGTCACTGAATTTTCAGCTAAAAGCATCCCCAAGATTGTCACAGGCCACCTTTGCGTCACGGGGCATGAGGCCAGTCACAAACAGGACAATATTTATTTAGGAAATGTAGAAAATATAAAGGCAGATCAATTCCCCAAAGTGTTCGATTATGTGGCGTTGGGGCATATTCACAGGCCACAGGCCATAGGTGGCTTGGAAAACGTGAGGTACAGCGGGTCACTGATCCCATTGAGTTTTAGTGAAACTAAGGATGACAAATCAGTTACGCTTGTTTCATTTCAAAAAAATAAAATCAAAAACATAGAAGAGGTCAAACTCCCCATTTTTCGTCGTTTGAAAACGATAGAGGGAAGTCTGGAATATGTGCAGGAACGCCTTGAAAAACTCCATCATGACTACCAAGATGGGCTGCCTGCCTGGGTGGAAGTAATTGTTGAATCCGACACATTGATACCCAATTTGAGTGGGTTGTTACAGGACTTTACAAAAGATTTCAATCTTGAAATTTTAAAAACCAAACATAAAACCTCTCATTATTCTTTGAGCGAGCAGACCCATCACGAGGAATTGGGCGATCTTGCTCCCATTGATGTTTTTAAGAAAAAATGCGAGAGCAGTGGCCGACCTCCTGAGGATGTGGATGCTTTAATAGAAACTTTTCGGGAGTTGGAGGAATGGATGCGGGATAGATAAGAAGAGTGCCGCCGAACTCCAGTTCGGCGGAGTTAGCATTCAAGCATATTTCAACCGCCGAACTGGAGTTCGGCGGCACATGTACTTTAAAATTAGGGTGCTCCGGTTAGCCCGTCTTCACTGCCTTTTGCCATCTCGATCATCAAGTCCAATTCTTGGACCAGTTCATCAATATTGCTGTTGCCACCGACACTCTTAAAACGGATTTTGCCTTTTTTGTCAACTATAAATTTTGTAGGAATACCACTTACACCGTAAGCTGTAACGACGGCATTGTCGTTATCCATCAGCACATTGAAAGTGTAATTTTTTGATGCAATGAAATCAGCAGCATTCTTCTCTTTGTCCTCAACCCTTTCCCACGTGTCAATAAAGACAAAAGCCACGTCGTCCTGATCTTGATATTTATTTACAGCAGCTTGCATACCTGGGAAGGAAGCCTTGCAAGGGCCGCACCAGGTTGCCCAAAAATCAACTACCACAATTTTGCCTTTCAATGATTCCAAAGAAACTCGTTCACCTTTGAGATTAACAAGATCGAAAGAGGGGGCGTCCTTGTTGATCATTTTTTCCTTTAATTCTTGCCGCATTTTTTCATTGGCTGCCCGTTCTAATTCTATCACTAATTTTTCATAAGCCGATTCCATTGTATTATTGGCCAAAAAGAGTTTTTTATGGCGCTCTTTCATGGCTAAGGAGGCACTTCCTTTTGAGATCAAATGAGCTAATAATTCCTCTGTTTTTTCTCCGCCGTTTACTTTTTCGTAATAAACTGAATAGCGGTCGTTCATTTCGGCATCTTCATATTTGCCTTGTTCACAGGTAATTTGCTGATATTTCAATGCTGCCTCTATGTCACCGGTGTGATATGCGCATAAAGCGTACGTATCGGCGAACATGGCATATCTGTTTTTCAAGTTTTCCTTCCATTGCGTCAAGGTGTACATATCGGGTTTGGCTGAAAGAGTGGCCAATTCATGGTCTAATATTTCTAAAGACTGCATCGAATATTTTTTCCCCATCTCTGCATTTGGTGCTTCGGCATCCACGCTTTCCCCTGACATGCCCCATGCTACCGAATTCAAAGAATTGGCTTTTCTGGCAGGGTCGGAAATCAGGTTGAGGTAGGATTCAAAATTTTCCCAGTCTTCTTCTTTTGCATATTGAGAAGCAATAGAACTTGCGAAATAATTGATGTCGGCTGCGGCTTGTTCTGTATGACCAAAATCTTTGCGGTAGATTTCCAAAAATTCAACTTTTTGGTCAAGTTCTCTTATACCTCGGAAACTACTCCTTAAATTATTTTGGGCCAATTCCCCTTTGGGATATTTTTCTAAAATTTGATCCTTAAATGCTTTAGTGCTTTCTTTATCTTCAAGCAGGTTTGCCAATTCATAGCCAAGTTGCAACTGCTTTTCATCAGCATTTTCATCGGTTGCAATACTGTTCATCTTTTCAGTGGCTTCGGCGAGGGCTTCCTCATTACCAAGTCGTTTTGCCAAGCTACCGTAGTAACTGAAGTATTTTGGGTTGGACTTGGATTGAGGGTATAAAGAAAACTCCTTTTTAACCAGGTTAAATGCTTTTTCTCCGTTGCGGTCAATATTTGCCAGCTTATTATAAGAGCCATAGATCGCTGCCTTAACCATATAGGCACCTGCTACAGGTTTGCCATTGGACTTATCATAATTCAATATTTTATACCCTTTGTTGTTTCGGTCATCGGCAATTTTTCCGTCTTTGCTTTTAATGGAAAGAGCAGTTCCCTTTGTAGTAGGGGTAGTGGTCAGATGGCCAGTAAACTTGCCATCAGCAGCGGTCATTTGGACTTCATGGGCAGTGGGTCTATCCGAATCAAACAGGTAGGCGATCACGGTTAAGTTCTCTTGATTTTCAAGTGGAGAACCTGCGGGATCGTAAGTCAAAGTGATTTTTTCACCGGGTGCTGGTTTTTCTGGTGAAATATTGAGGTGCTGTGCCTGCAATTGGAAGCATAGGAGAAAAGCACAGGCGACCAGGTATAATTGGATTTGTTTCATCTTTAGAATGTTTTATGAAAAAATAAAATAGGAAGGAAAGGTAAACTGATTTTACCTATTCAACACTACAATTAAGGGAAACATGCTAAGCAATGTCTGAAAGATGTTAATTGGAGAAAAACATTCAGTGCCTAAAGGTACAATTCGCAACTCTCGAAATACCCTAATGACATGAGACTTCTTGTAATACTCAATTCATCTGTTTTAATTAAACCCCACGAAAACGGCATTATGTACGTCTAAGAAAAGTATTGCCTCACATGCGACAGGAAATATTTTGAATTAGTTAGGTAGTATAGTACAAGAGACTAATTTTGGCGCTTGTACCTTTAAGGGGTCAGGCTTTAGGTTTCAACGGTCAGATGGCAGTTACTTGACCCCTGACCTCTCAAATACATTGCTTTTATGAAACAATTATTTACCCTTCTTTTTTTAGTAACTATTACCAGTCTGTGTATGGCGCAGCCAGTTAATGACGATTGTGGTGGCATTATTGATCTCGGAACTGCTCCTATTTGCCCTTCGCCTGCTGTCTATACCAATGTGGATGCGACCACTTCTGATATTGGAAACGATAATATCCCTTCTTGCTTTTTTGGCAACCCTGAAAGAGATGTCTGGTTCTCTTTTGTAGCCACAGCTGCCATTTCAGATTATGAAATCAGCGTTATAGGAGCTGGGGCTTCGTCCATCCTGAACCCTCAGATAGCCTTGTACCGGGGGGATTGTGGTTTTGATGAATTGGCCTTGCTCGATTGTGCGAGTGCTCAAAATGGAGATAGCAACGTGACACTCAACATTTCTGGCCTGACAGATGGAATTACCTATTTTATGAGGATTTGCGATTATAAATCAAGTATTGACCCGAATTGGGGTGAATTTGAATTATGTATTCAGGAGTTTGTCCAAACAGAATTCACCATTGACGAAACAGGAAGTGATCTCTGCGAGGGTACGCTTTACGATACAGGTGGCCCTACGGGAAATTACAGCGGGAATGAAAACCACATTTTTACAATATGCCCCGATACTCCACCAGAATGTCTTCTGTTTACACTTTCTCAATACAATATGGAGAATGGTAACGATAATTTGATTTTTTACGATGGACCAAGCATCAACAGCCCCGTTATCACCTCCATTATTGACGGGACAAATAATTCTAATGGCGAAAATATTGGAGGGGTTTGCTATCCTATTGCTGCTTCCAGTGGTTGCCTTACCATTCAGTTTATTTCAAATACTTTTAGCCAATTCGAGGGGTTTGCCGGCACATGGGAATGCGCAGATGAGTGTCCGCAGGGAAATGCATTGAGCATAGAAACTGGGTCAGATGAAATGGCGATCGCTGATGCTTTGCAAACTCCTTATTTTGATATTACAGTAACTGATATCAATTGTGACGAAAATGGTTATGGCTTGTTCCAGCAGGCTGATGATACGGGCCTCGGCCTGAACGATGGCCTTCTGCTTACAACAGGTAGGGCCGCCGATGTTAGTAATCCGGCAAGTTTTCATGCAAATACTGATTTAATTCAATTTGGTGACCAAGATCTTGATGTTCTGGATGATATGTATGGTATAATTTTTAGTTTTGGAACACGGGACGTATGTATAGTTGAAATGGACGTTTTTGCTAAAGTGAATCAAATTGGATTTGACTATATTTTTGGTTCCGATGAATACCAGCAAAACTTTGATCAATTCTTTGACGATGACTTGATGGCCGTTTTAATTGCTGGCCCTGGCATCACTGGCCTGCCAGCATTGAACGGTCAACAAAACCTGGCTTGGGTGCCTGGCTTCACCAACCAGTCATTAATTCAAATACAACAGGTTAATGCAGCGACTAATTGGCAATATTTCAGGAATAATTTGGAAAATCCTTTTATTGCTTACAATGGTTTGACATCCGGTTTTTTAGGAAATACAAAAACGCTCTATGCAGGAACGAACATCACCCCTTGCGAAACATATAAAGTAAAAATAGCCATTGGTGATACCGATCCAAATGATGATTCAGGCTTGTTCATCCAGTCATCCAATATTGGGTACCCGTCGGTCAATATTGATTTCAACACAGGCATTGATTATTTAGTAGAAGGGTGTACCAACCTTGATAATACAGTCGTTGTGAGCCTTCCATCAGCCCTTTCAGATGATTTTATTGCCAATGTGACGATAGGCGGCACTGCATCCATTGGCAGCGATTATTTCCTGAATATTCCATCTTCTATAACCATTCCTGCGGGTGAAACCAAAGTGAGCTTTCCCCTGAGTGTGCAAAACGATGGTGCATCGGAAGGCACAGAAACCATTGAACTTACCCTGACGGGTGATTATGGATGTGGGTCAGTGATGTTTTCAAGCCTCGTAGTAGAAATCAAAGACCAATTGGAAGTTAATATTTTACCTGACCAAGACACCATATTTGTTTGCGATGGTGTTTTTACAGCTGAGTTGGAAGCAATTGGTGCAGCTTCGTACAATTGGTCACCTCCAAACCTTTTCGATGATCCAAATAGCCCCAATCCCACGGTCACGATTAATACCAGCCAGTCCATCACTGTAACGGGAACCCTGGGTAACTGCACGGCTGAAGATGAAGTGTTTTTACAAATTATTTCTCCTTCTGTTGATGTTCAGCCAGATGGGCCGTTACTAATATGTGAAGGCGAAATAGTGCAATTGAATGCTGCAAACAATGTATCCGATGAAGGACTTGAATGGTCACCTACCGTTGGTCTTGCTGATCCGCAAAGTTCAGTGACGGATGCCCAGCCTGATTTTTCAATAACCTATACTGCAACGGTCACTGCAACAGGGGGGTGTTCTGCCTCGGATGAAATAACCATCAGTGTTGAACCCTTTGACTTTCCGTCATGGGTTTCGGTCGATACAACGATATGCCAAAATTCAAGCATTCAATTGGCGGATGTAGTTTCCAATAGTACCACCATATTTGAATGGACACCTGACCTGTATTTGGACAATGCCGATATTTCCAATGCTGTAGCAACTCCCGATGAAACCACCACTTATACCTTGAATGCCACCAGTGAAAATGGGCTATGTACAGAGACTGAATCGGTAGCGATCACAGTGCTTCCCGCCGATGTTGATATTTCTCCCGACACCATTGATTTATGTATTGGGGACAGTGCAATGATTGAAGCAATTACAAGTACGGGTGGGGTAGGCGTGACTTGGTCACCCATGGATTCTTTGACCCTGCTGGATGCGGAACATGGCACCGTAAAGCCATCTATTTCCACTTGGTATTACGTAACCCTGGAAATTGGCATATGTACTGTTGTGGATTCCGTTTTCGTTCGGGTGGATTCGCTTCCGCAAATGACAGCCATTGAAGCTATACCTGCAAAAGAATCATACTGTGAAGGAGAAATCATTTCATTGGTTTCGCCCAATTATGAAAAGGCATTTTACCCAGACATCCAATTTCAATGGACGCCGATCAACGGGGTTGTTTCAGATGATACCCTTTTCAATTTAGCAATCAATGCTGTAGAGACGATTACCTATTTTCGAGAAATTAATAACAATGCATGTTCAACTTTGGACAGCATTGAAATCATTGTAGTTCCTGTGGCCAATATTGAAATTACCCCACAAAACCCGTCGGTTTGCCCGGGAGAATCTGTTCAGTTGAATGTCACTGCCGACCAACCCATGGATGAGTGGGAATGGTCGCCTTCAGATGGCCTCAGTTGCACTGATTGTACTGATCCAGTCGCTACACCGCCAAGTACGATTACCTATCAAGTGAAAGGGGAGTCTCTGGATTGCCCTTCATTTGCTCAAGTGACTGTGGAAGTTTTGGGCACACCAAACTACGCCTTCCCGTCAGCGACCAATATTTGTATGGGAGAATCCATTGTTTTAAATACGGTAGAAGATCCAAATGCTACATACCAATGGTTGAACCCCGATGGATCACAGTTGAGTGATGAAGCCCAGCCAGTGGTTTCGCCCACGCAAACAACGACTTATACTTTGATTATCGGCCTTGGCACTTGCCCACCGATTACAGATGAGGTGACAGTTACTATACAAGAAGATTTTACGGTGACGGTTGGAGATGACCTTACGATATGTGCAGATGAAGAGGTTCAACTTCTGGTAAATTCCTCCACTTCCAATGTAAATGTTGTTTGGGAAGATGGTAACGGTGATCCTGTCCCAAATGGCATTGTCCCTGCAAACACTTTAGTCTCTGGGAATACCTATGTTTTTTCAGTGGAAGTATCAGATGAACCCTTTGCTTGTTTCACCCATACCGAAAGTGTTATAGTAGAAGTTTTACCTGACTTTAATCTAACTGTCAGTGGAGATCAAAATACCATTGGTGGCGAGCCGGTCACCTTGGAAGCATCAGCGGACTTGGCGGGCGTAACTTTTATTTGGAAAGATAGTAACGGTTCTGTAGTGGGAGAAGGCAATTCCATAACCGTTTCCCCTTGCGAGACTGAAACTTATACTGTAGAGGCTACACATCCAAATGGCTGTAGCCTTTCAGATGCGTTTGTAACCGTTAATGTTGATGCCAGTTTCACCTTGATGGTCAGTCCTGACCAAACGATAAACAGTGGCGAATCGGTCACATTGGAAGCCTCGGCTGATCTTGATGGCGTAACTTTTATTTGGGAAAATAGTGATGGAGAAATGATAGTTAGTGAAAACCTAACTGTTTCTCCATGTGATACTTCTGAGTACTTTGTGGAAGCCTTGCATCCTAATGATTGTTTGACTCTAACCGATACAGTAACGGTTAATGTTCTTTCCAGCTTTACCATTGATTCCCTCATGATCTTGCAAATGGATACGGTGCCAGAATTGTATGAAGGAGAAGAAATCAATGCTTGGGTTGTCACTATACCTGACCCTTTGTCAGGAGTTACTTATGAGTGGTTTATCGACAGTGTGTTAGTAGCAACAACAAATTCCCCAGAGAGCGGTGATGTTAACTTGCCCGAATTACCTGATGGGGTTTTGATAGATAGCCTTATTTTGGAAGTTATTGCCACCAATGCTGATGGATGTATGCAAACTGATACTGTTAAAATTGGTTTATTAGATAACCCAGTTGAAATCCCCAATGTTTTCACACCCAATGGTGATAATACCAACGACCTTTTCACTGCTGTTTCCATTGTACCAGTGGACATACTAGGAATCAGAATATGGAACCGCTGGGGCAAGAAAGTTTATGACAATGAAGATGGTTCAGGTGCCTGGGATGGAATGCTCAACGATAAAGCGGCTGCGTCGGATGTGTATATCTACCAAATACAATATTCTATAGCGGGAGGTGAAAATATTTATACCGAAAGAGGCGATGTCACTTTGCTAAGATAAACAGGGTTGAGAAAAAGGGCATTTTCTAAACCCCTCAACCTTTCTCAACTCCCTCAACCCATTTGTGTTATTTAATGAAAATGCTGCTCAAGCGACATGGTTTTGAGCAGCATTTATATTTTTGGGCAGTAAAAGCATGTAACTTCGCTGATGTTAGCCAGTAAAAAAGAACCTGATTCGGTACTAAATCCAAAAGGACATTATTTGATTATGAAACAATTCTTTACGTTTTCCCTCCTCCTGCTCACTATCGGACTTTTTGCACAACCTGCCAACGATGATTGTGGCGGCATTATTGATCTGGGTGTCGCACCTAATTGTGACTCAATCATTTACAACAATTTCGAGGCAACAGAAAGCAACATCGGCACTGATAATTTTCCATCTTGTTTTGTGGGTATTCCCGATCGGGATGTTTGGTTTCAGTTCACTGCGACCACGGATTTTCTCGACTATCGAATTGAAGTGACCGGTTGTGAAGACGTAGCCGAAGGAATCGCTGCCATGTCCAACCCACAAATTGCTATTTACCGGGGCGACTGCGAAGTGGATGGTTTACAGGAGTTGGATTGCGTGACAGCTGCACAAGGAGAAGGTTCTGTTTTTATGGATTTGATCGGTCTCACACCTGGCATCACTTATTTTTTGCGGATAAATGATTGGTCATCAACGGCAACTCCTAATGAAGGGGGCTTTAAATTATGTGTCAGGGAAAAGCCACCAATTATTACCATTGACCAAGGCAGCTCAAATGAATGTACAGGGACTTTGACCGATTCGGGTGGAGAGTTTGGGGATTATGGGAACAATGAGAATTTTACGTTTACAATTTGCCCAACTGCCCCGCATGAATGCATCTTGTTCAATATGCAATATTATAATATTGAATTTGAAACAGAGCAGATTTCATTCTTTGATGGCCCTGATACTTTATCCCCTCAGATTGGAAATATTAATGGGACAAGCTTTATATCACCGACACCAACTTATGGCGGCGTGTGTTATTCTGTTTCCGCATCAAGTGGCTGTATGACCATACAATTCAATTCGGATGATTCAAACACATTTGAAGGGTTTCTGGGCACTTGGGAATGCACGTCAGAAGAATGTCCGGAAATTCCTGAATTAGAGGTGGATGCCGACGCTTCTCCTGACGATATCATTGAGTCGGTCATTTCAGGACAAACTTTGATTTCCTTAGTTGATGTTGACTGTAGTCCAGGCCAGGTTGGCACATTTACCATCACTGATGAGACAGATTTGGGAATGGGAAAAGGATTGGTATTGTCGAGCGGTACAGTCGAAAACATTGCGAACCCGGCGAGTTTTCAAGAAGATGGATTTTATGGAGGCGAAAATCAGACTGACCCAGATTTGGAGTACCTCTCAAGTTTGTTCAACGGAGCTACCACGCAGGATGCTTGTGTTGTTTCCTTGGATGTTTTAGCTGCTGCTGAAGAACTTACATTTGAATACGTGTTTGGGTCGGAAGAATACATTGATTACATCACCGGAGAGTTCAATGATATATTTGCCTTGTTGGTTTCAGGCCCGGGTATTACTGGTGATCCAAATATGAACGATCAAGAGAATGTTTCTACTTTGCCAGATGGCACTTTTATCCAAATCAATAGTGTAAACCATCTCAATAATTGGCAATATTTCAGGGATAATTCGAACAGCCAAACAATAAAATATGGCGGACTTACATCCGATACTTTGGGCGTGAAGAAGAGCCTAACTGCTAGGGTGGAAACAACTCCATGTGAGACTTACAAACTGAAATTTGCCATTGCTGATAGAGGCGATAATAGCTTCGATTCGGGTGTATTTATTTCAAAAATAAATAGCGGAACCCCTGAATTGAACATTGATTACCAGTCTGGTATTGATTATCTGGTCGAGTCATGTACAACTGTTCCCGATCAGCTTGTTATTAGTTTTGGAACTCCAATTGAAACGACGCAGACTTATCAGATTGTGATTGGTGGAAATGCAGAGCGAGATGCCGATTATGAAATTAACATTCCTCCAACTGTTGTTTTTGAAACGGGTACAGAGATTTTTACCTACGATCTAACGATCCTCCCTGACACTATTGCTGAAGGAATTGATACAATTGAAATTTCGCTGGTAAGGGATTTCGGTTGCGGGGAATTGGTCGTTTCATCTATTACCCTGCAAATACTTGATAATCTGCAAGTGGAAATATTGGATGATATACAGGATACCACAGTGCTTTGTGCTTCAGCAGGCTGTATCCCGCTTGAAGTTACAGGGGCACAGAACTTTATGTGGTCTCCAGATTCTTTGTTCAATGACCCAACATCGCCCAACCCAACTGTTTGTACGCAAACCAGCCAATGGGTTTATGTGGAAGGGACTTTGGGTAACTGTACCGATATTGACTCTACTTATATTGAGGTGATTGATGTGGAAATTAATATTGTTCCTGATGAAGCGAATGTGATATTATGTGCAGGGGAGAATTATACTGTTTTCGCCGAAAACAATGTGAATGATCAAAATCTGGAATGGACATCTTTTTTCAATGATTTCACCGATCCTTCCAACCCCGAACAAGAAATAGTTTATCAGCCGGGAATTTCGTTTGAAACTGCCACTGTCAGTGTGGAAGTGGGGGGGTGCTTGGCCACTGATATTATCAATATTGATTGGGTGCCACTGGAAGTGCCGCAACTCATAGATGATATTACCATCTGTCAGAATTCAAGTGTTCAATTGGCAGAAGAAATTATCTCAACTTCTACCACGTATGAGTGGTCACCCGATATTTACCTTTCCCCATCCACTGATGTTTCTGGACCTATTACCACGCCCGAAGAAACGACGACCTATACTTTGATTTCCACTGCTGGGGCTGGGGACAATATATGTTCCGACACCTCCAGTGTCACCATAACAGTTTTGTCCGCAGATATAGAAATCCAGCCGGCCGATACTGCTTTTATTTGCGTTGGTGACACGGCCATCCTAACAAACATCAATAGCAATAATGGGGACGTTACTTGGTCTCCTCAAGACTTCATGAATATTATTGGCCCAGAAGAAGTCAGGGTCAGCCCACCTCTATCTCAATGGTATTTTGCCACATTAGAAACGGTTGATTGCATTGTAAAAGATTCTGTGTGGGTACAAGTAGATTCCCTGCCTGATCTGAGCATTATGGCCGACCCAGACAAAGACAGCTACTGTGTTGGAGAAGAAGTATTGCTATTTTCAGAAACATACGAACCAGCCAATTTTCCAGCTATTTCACCAATGTGGGAGTCGGGTTTGCCAGGCGTTCAAACACCTGACAGTTTCCTCAACTTAGTGTTTATTGCGGTTGAAGATTTTACATATATTAGAACCACAACGGTAAATGCATGTGAATCAGTGGATTCAATAGAGATTATAGTTACCCCAGTGGTAAATATATCAGTAATACCCACAGATACTACTGTATGTCAAGGAGAACAAGTTCAATTTACCATTGACGGACCACCTGAGTTGACAGATTTTATGTGGATGCCAGCAGACGGGTTGAGTTGTACGGATTGTCGTGAACCTATCGCTACGGTTAGCGGATCAGTTTCCTATCAAGTAGAGGCGGAGTTTGAGGGTTGCCCGGTTGGGGCATCTGCGACCATCAATGTGCCAGATCAGTTTTTTCAATACTCAGGGCCAAATCCGATTTGCCCCGGCACGTCCATTACCTTAAATAGTTTGAATGTTTCTGGTGCTACTTATTCATGGACTTCGTCTGATGGGAGTTTGACTACAAATGATCCGCAGCCAAATGTTTCCCCATCTCAAACAACTACCTATAATTTGGTTGCCACACTTGGCAATTGTAGTTTGGAAGCGTCTTTGACCATTGAAGTTTATACAAATTTTGAGGTGACAGTTGACCCGACAAGTATTATTTGTCCTGGCGGCCCGGTTACTTTAACTGCGACATCGACTCCGAGTTCGACTGGCATTTCCTATGTATGGACGAATACTTTAACAGGAGAAGAGATTAGCGGAAATCCTGCTACCGTAAATCCAACTATTACTGCTGACTGGCAGTTGGTAGCATCTGATATGTGTTTTGTGAATGTGGTTGATTTTGAAGTAGAAGTAGCGCCTGATTTTACTGTAACTGCTAATCCAATCTCTGTAGATATTGTTCAAGGTCAATCCGCAACTTTTTCAGCTGACGCTAGTGTGCCAGGAATCGATTTTTCTTGGTTATTAGGAACAAGTGAAGTGGGAACAGGTAATAATTTCTCAGATACGCCTTGTGATACGACCACATATACATTAGTTGGGACGGATTTTAATGGTTGTACCAATACAACTTTTGTTCAGGCTTTTGTTGAACAATTGGACGTGGTAGTTTCACCCGATCCGGGAATTACAATCGCAGGTGAGGACATAACATTTACAGCTTCAGCTAATGTGGGCAATGTAGACTATACTTGGAAAAATAGTTCAGGCGAGGAGATAGGAAATGGCTCTACACTAACGGTTTCGAGTTGCTCAGATCAAACCTATTCTCTTGCAGGCGTTGTAGGCGATTGCCCACCGGATGAAAAAGATTTCAATTTAATAGTGCAGGAAGGTTTTTCTGTAAACCATTTAATTATTTTAAATGAAGCAGGTGATACAATCGTAAAATTTGATACAATTCAAAGCAAGTATGTACAGGATACAACTGTTGTTTATGAGGGGGAACAAATCCAAATAATAGGTAGTACAGATCCGGACTTATCTGGTGCAACATTTTATTGGAAAGTTAACGAGGATACAATAGCAGTTACAAACCAGCCATCTTCTGGCTTATTTTATTTGCCAGAAATATTTTCTCCCACAGAAGATTTACTACTTGAATTAATTGTTGTTAGCCAAGATGGCTGTGATGATAATGGTATGACCTCGGTCGAAATCGCTAATAATCCAGTGGAAGCACCTAATGTCTTCACTCCAAACGGCGATAATACAAATGACAATTTTACCCTTGTATCTCTCAAACCCGTAGATATTTTAGAATTCCGAATTTGGAACAGATGGGGGAAAAAGGTTTACGATAATGAAAATGGCCTCGACGGTTGGGATGGCATGATTGACGGAAAGGCCGCTGCATCGGATGTTTATATTTATTCCATAGTATATCAGATACCGGGGAGCAATAATCCAATGAAGCCGTTGCGGGGGGATGTGACGTTACTTCGGTAAATAAAAATAAAAAATAGCTTGCTCTATAATTAATTAGGAGCAAGCTATTTTCACTTTTATATATTTATTCAATTTTCCGAAACTTCAACCGAATAGAATTTCCAATGACAATAATATCCGACATCGCCATAAAAGAACGCCCCACATCGGATTTAAATAACCGAGCGCTGCAACGGGAATAGCAATTATATTATAAGCAAATGCCCAAAAAAGATTTTGTTTAATGGTTGTTAAGGTAGCTTTGGAAATAGTCAGTGCTTTTTGCAAGCGGGTAAGGTTTCCATTTAATAAAATAACCTGTGCGGACTGCATGGCCGCCTGCGAGGCAGTACTAAGAGAAATGCCAATGGTAGCTTTTGATAAAGCAGGGGCGTCATTTATTCCATCGCCGATCATAGCAGTGGGAGCATCATTATTTAATTTTTCAATAATGTCGAGTTTTTCGGAAGGCAATTTTTCTGCAAAATAATCTTTTATATTTAAGCTGTTTGCAACGGCAGCAGTTTTCTCTTTTTTATCACCACTTAATATTACCGGGTTTTTTCCTTCGTTAATAAGGTAATCAATAACTGACGATGATTCTTTTTTTAAATCATCCTCTATTTCAATAGTAGCTAATAATTCGTTGTTTTTTGAAAAATATAGAGCAGCGTTATCGTCTTGCAAAAATGGCGCTGCAAAGCGCTTGGAGCCAATGCGATAAATATTTTCCATGCCATTGTAGGCAATTATTCCTCGGCCTTTTTCTTCTTTTATTTTAGAAAGTTTAATTGATGTTTTTAATTTATTATTTTCTGTATTGTTTTCTAATTCATTTATTAAAGATTTCGCTATTGGGTGAGAGGAATAGCGTTCCATTTTTAATAAAAGATTATTTATTTCATTTTTATTTTCCGAAAAATAATTAATGCTTTTTATTTTAAAGTCACCTGTGGTAAGCGTACCTGTTTTATCAAAAACGAAATTTTTTATTTTTGAAAAAACCTCCAACGTTGCGCCTCCTTTTACTAAAATGCCATTTTTAGCCAAACGCCCAACGCCTACCATAACTGCCGTTGGAGTAGCTAAACCCATTGCACAGGGGCAGGAAATAACCAGTACCGCAATGCTGTTCATCATTGCATTTTGAAATGGTATTGCAAAAACAAAAAAGGAAAGTAAAAAAGTCAGCAGCGCAATAACCAAAACTGCAGGGACAAATATTCCACTAATTTTATCGGCCAGCCTTTGGATTTTTGGTTTGTCTTGTTGGGCAGATTTAACAAGTTCAATCATGCGGCTGAGAACGGTTTCTTTGGTGGTGGTATCAGCTGCAATTGTTAGGTTGCCGTTGGTTACTAATGAACCACCAATGACTTTGTCGTCAACTATTTTGCTGATGGGAAGGCTTTCACCTGTGAGCATGGATTCGTCCACATCGGCGCTACCTTTTAGTACGGTTGCATCTACTGGGATTTTATCACCTTCATTCACCTGTAGCCAATCGCCGGGCAATATTTCTTCTGCTTCTACCGAAACAATTGTACCTGAAGGCATGATTTTTTGCGCCCATTCCACTTGCAATTTTGTCAAGTCGCCAATGGCTGTAGTGGTTTGCTTGATGGCCCTTTTTTCCATGTAATTTCCCAAAAGCACCAGCGTAATAATAGTAGCAGATGTTTCGTAAAAAATATAATCGGGATTTCCCTGAATAGTGCCAATGAGGCTATAAACAAAAGCCGCCGTACTTCCAATAAATATCAGTAAATCCATGTGGGCTGTACCATTTTTCAAAGCGGCGAGGCTGGTGCCGCCGAAATGGAGAAAGCCAATAGCATAAACAGGAAGGCAAATAACCAACTGAACCCAGGGGTTTTCTAAAAAAGGAATGCCAGCCATATGCAGAAAATGGGAGAGGAATAAGGGCAACGTAAAAATAGCTGCTGCCAACAATTTTTTTTCCAACGTCCAGAACGGCTTCGTTTCATCGCCCACCACAATGTATCCTAATTTGTTGATCCCATTCTTAACTTCTGTCAATGGAATACTGTTCTCGTCTGCATCAAAGCGGACATCACCAGTGGAGAAATTCACATGCACTTCTTTAAGCCCTTTTTTTTCCAAAAAGGTCGTTATATTCGCTGCACATCCCGTGCAGTCCATTCCATCTACCTTAAGTTCTATCGTTTTGGTCATTTTTTTTGATCAATATGAAAAAATCAAAGTGCTTGAAGCTTATAGATAGTTACATTAGAAATTTAATTTCAGGATTTAGGAGCTTTAATTTTAAATGTAACTATCTATAAACACCCTAGATGAATGGACGTTTCATCGTTTCCCTATCTTTCTGATATTTTTGCAATAAAATTGCAGGGACTCCAGAACTAAACATCTTTCACAAAAATCAACATTCAACATGAAATCGAACAATTTACTCCCCTTCCTTTTGGCAGTTTGTTTTTTTTGTTTCACAGCCTGTGGTGGTGAAGCCCCAAAAAATAACGATGCAGAATCAACAACTGAAAATACAGAGGATGTTACTCCCTCTAAATCTGAAATCAAAACCAGCGAATTTTCATCTTCGCCTGATTTTCCGGGTGCCAAATTAGAACTTATGGGTTATGAAAATACCCTTTTCAATTTTAATGTTTCCAATTATGAATTGAAAGCTCAAACTTCGGATGCGTCACAAAAAATGTGCGCCAATTCAGATAAAGGCCAACATATTCACTTGATCGTTGATGACCAACCCTATGCTGCAAAGTATGAATCTTCGTTTAATCATGAGGTAGCTGAAGGGGAACATTACATCTTGGCTTTTCTTTCTCGGTCCTATCATGAAAGCATTAAAACAGCGGATGCCCACATCGCCGTAAAAGGCACTATTCAAAATAATAGCATGACCTCCAAATCCCCGATAGAAGATCCGATGCTTTTTTACAGCCGCCCGAAAGGTACATATGTTGGGAAAGCCAATACGGATAAAGTCATGTTGGATTTTTACTTGGTCAATACCAACTTGGCGCCTGATGGCAATAAAGTGAAAGTGACCGTCAATGGAGAAGATAAATTTGAGCTCGAAGAATGGAAACCCATTTTCATTGAAGGCTTGCCAATGGGCGATAATAAAATAAAATTGACACTAATTGACAATGATGGAAATAAAGTGGATGCGCCGCTCAACCCTGTGGAGCGGGTATTTACATTAAAAGCTGACCCTGTAGAATGAGATGTGAGAGAATGAGAGTTTGAGAGATCGTAATTCTCTCAAACTCTCAATTTCTTACTCTTCCCATTGCTATAAACGCTGGATTCCTCAAATTTTCCCGATTGTATTTCATGGGTTTGCCCGTTTCGTGGACAGTTAATTGGCCGCCTGCCTCTTCAAGTATGACCTGGGCGGCGGCGGTGTCCCATTCCATGGTCGGGGCAATCCTTGGATAGACGTGTGCTTCACCTTTTGCCAATAACAAAAACTTCAAAGCACTTCCCCTTGAAACAAGTTCAGGTTGATTGAAATGGTTGATGAAGTTTTGGGTTTCTTCGTTAAGGTGGGAGCGGGAGGCAACTATTTTCAGGCCTGTGTCGGTAGTTTGAAAGGTGGCTGATTCTAATTTTTGCTCTGTTCCATCTTTCACGCAAAAGGCACCTTCACCTTTGATTGCCCAGTATAATTCACCTGAAACAGGAATGCCCACTACACCTAAGATGACTTCCCCTTCTTCTACTAAAGCGATGTTAACCGTAAAGTCGCCATTGCGTTTGATAAATTCCTTAGTTCCATCCAACGGGTCAACCAGCCAGCACCGGCGCCATAATTTTCTGGCCTGGTAATCAATTTCTTTGTTCTCCTCTGAAATAATTGGATAAATCAGTGGCAGCTTTTTCAGGCCATCGCATATGATGACATTGGCCGCCTTGTCAGCTTTAGTAAGCGGGGAGTCGTCATTCTTGTGTTCGGTACCAAAGTCTTCACTGTGGTAAATTTCGAGAATGGCATCGCCTGCTTTTTGGGCGATTAATAATAGGTCTGGGATGAGTTCAGTCAGTTTCACTTGATATTTATTTTTTTAAATAATGAGGGACGTTACTTTTGCGCCTTCTGTGATTCAGTGCAATGTTTAAAACCAATTCAACTTTGTCACTTTAAAAATATGTTTATATATGCCACTGTATTTCATGTCCGGGAGAAAGAATCCTAAGTAGGGAGAGGTGTGCTTTTTTTGATTTTTTGTAAAAAAATCAAAAAAAGCACACCTCTCCCTAAAGGGGTTTAAATCTCAGGCCTGAAAACGAATGGCTATTTTTCTAAAGTAACAAAGCACAGTACTAATCACTGATCAACCAATCACTAATCACTAACACTTAATGAAAAAAGTACTTGTAACAGGCGGCTGTGGTTATATCGGAAGCCATACCATTATTGACTTGATTGAAAACGGCTTCGATGTCATTTCCATTGACAACCTTTCCAATTCGACCGAAGAGCCCTTAGACGCCATTGAAAAGATCACGGGAAAACAGGTGCGAAATTACGAGGTTGACCTCTGTGATGCCAAACTAACGAGAGCGGTTTTTGAAAAACATTCCGACCTGATAGGGATTATTCATTTCGCTGCGCTGAAAAGTGTGGGCGAATCAGTGTTTCAGCCGCTTAGATATTTTCACAACAACCTGCAAAGCCTTGTAAATGTGCTTGCTTGTGCAAGGGACTTCAAAGTGCCACACCTCATTTTTTCTTCCAGTTGTTCCGTATATGGAAATGCGGATGACTTGCCAGTTACAGAAAATACACCATTCAAGGAGGCTGAAAGCCCTTATGCCCGTACCAAACAAATGGGGGAACATATTATTGAGGATTTTTGTAAAACATCGACTGATTTCGGTGCCATTTTGCTCCGCTATTTCAATCCCGCAGGCGCTCATGAAAGCGCATTGATAGGAGAGTCATCCAGAAACAAAGCGACTAACCTCGTACCTGTTATCACGGAAACTGCCATCGGGAAAAGGGAGTCAATGACCATCTTTGGCGATGATTATGATACGAGGGACGGCAGTTGTATCAGAGACTACATCCACGTGATGGATTTGGCGAATGCCCATACAAAATGCCTGCAATATTTGATGGCTGGGAAAAATGAAAAAAACTGCGAAGTTTTCAATGTGGGCATTGGTGAAGGTGCAACAGTATTAGAGGCAGTGAACGCATTTACCAAAACGACTGGAAAAAATCTCAATTATGAAATTGGCCCTCGCAGGGCAGGAGATGTCGTTGCCATTTATGCCAATAAAAATAAAGCTGCTGAATTGCTTGGCTGGGAACCCAAACGGGGCATTGAGGAAATAATGAAAACGGCCTGGGACTGGGAAGTGGCGAGGACGGGTTGAACGGCTAAATGGCTAAATGGTGTATGAAAAACCATTCAACCATTTAGCCATTTTTCAAACTCTTTGCGATCGTATTCAATAATAATATCGCTGTGAAAAAAACGGCAATCCTACCTATCAAATCCCCCCATTTCACATAAAACGTTTTGATGTCGTTGAACTTGATAGTTCCTCTAACAGCAGCGGCTTTACCATAGGTGGTTGGTTGGAGAATGTCGCCCCGTTGGTTGAGGAAGCAAGTAGTGCCGACATTGGCCGAACGGGCAACACTCTTGCGGGTCTCAATGGCTCGTAGTGATGCAAATTTCAAATGTTGTTTGTAGCCAGGAGAGTTGTCCCACCAGCCATCATTGGTGACGATGAAGATAGCCTCGGCATCTATACCCCTTCTGAAATAGCCTGCATGATAATCACCAAAAACAGATTCATAACAAATTACGGGTGCGACTTTTCCTGTTTCACTCACAAATGCTTTTCTTTTTTTAGAAACGCCATGACCATGCAATGAGCCATCTAAAGCTTCGACTACAGGTTCGAGGAAGAAAAATATTTTGCGGTAAGGTGTGATTTCTGCTCCGGGCACGAGTTTGCCTTTTACATATAATTGGATGCTGTCCGTTCGATCCAATTGGATAGCAGCATTGTGTGCTTCCCAAAACAGGGACGAGCCGTCCACATTTTTTTGTTCTCTTGTTGCCAAGGTGTGTTCCTCATTTGGCCCAAAAACTTTGGCAGATGAAATGCCGGTAATGAGTTTTAGGTTGGGGTAGGTTGACAGAAATCGCCTTAACTTTCTGACATGCTTATTGCTTTCCAGCAGATTTTCCCTGCCTCCGAAAAAACTGGTTTCAGGAAAAACGAGGTATGCTGTTTTATCGGTTAACTGTTCTTCCGAAAGTTGTAAAAACCTGTCAACCTGTTGATCCTTTGGGGTTTGAAATTTCTCATAATGTGGTTCGAAATTGGGCTGAACAACCACTACCTCAACATCCCTTCCTTTGTCCTCATGGGTGAAATACATGAACATCGAAATGGCTATGGGCACAATTCCTATTCCAATGATTTTTAATACTCCTACGGCATTTTCCTGCCAAATTATTTTAAATGAAGTAGAAAAATTTCCTCGCCGTAACAATTTGAAAACCAATACATTGAGCAATAAGACCCATAAAGTGCCACCGAAAATCCCCGTGTATTCATACCACTGCACCCAGCTTGGAATTTGCCCAAAAGCATTACCCAAATTCAGCCATGACCAAGAGAGTTCCCAATGTAGATGCAGCATTTCAAAAGAAATCCAATATGCCGCAAATGCGGCATAAGCGAGGTTGGGCAATACTTTTTTTGTTTTTTGAAAAAGCAAAAAAGGTACGCACATAAATACGGCATTGATGAAAAATGCAAAGAACCCCGCAATGAACGCTGTATTGCCTACCCACCAAGTGACGAGGATGTTCCACAAGGCAAATGTGTTATAGGCATAGGGGAACAGCGATACCTTTTCTTTTTCCTGAGAAATTTCGTGTTCAACGACTAAAAGAGGCACCCATGCAACGAACAGCAAAAAGGTTAAGGGTAGGGGAGGGAAACCAAGGGACAATAAGACACCGCTCAAAGTGGACAACCCCAACCACCTCAATCCATTTGGATGGCGGGTGTATTTTTTCCAAAAAAGAAAAACGAAAGATAGATAGACGGACAGGAAAAAGAAGAATGGAAGGTGGCCCCAGAGGGTTTCGTTTTGAAAAAGGTAGAGCATGAGAATGCCGCTACCAAGGGCTATTAATACAGAAAGTATAAGAAGTGCTGTTCTGTGTTGTTTTTTCACATGCTGTTGTATAAGAATGTTTTATATGAACGAACCTGATTTGCTGAATCTCCAAAATTTTAGCAAATCGGTATTTTTTAACAGGTCATCATTTATCGCACCTCCAACCCATTCTCCCAACCGTCACCCGTACTCACAAATCCCAATTTCCCCTCCGCATCTTCCGCCATCAAAACCATGCCCTGCGACTCGACCCCTCGAAGCTTCCGAGGGGCGAGGTTGGCCAAAAGCAACACCTTTTTCCCAACCACCTCTTCTAGTTTGAAATGCTTGGCAATGCCCGAAACGACCGTCCGATTTTCAATGCCAATATCAACGGTCAGTTTGAGTAATTTGTCTGCTTTGGGAACTGCTTCGGCAGAGAGGACAGTGCCAGTGCGGATGTCCAGTTTGGCAAAGTCGTCGTATTGGATTTCATCCTTGATGGGAGGCCGTTCATTTGCTTTCTCAACGGCCAAAATGGCATCCAGCTTCGCCTTTTGCTTTTCAATAACTTCCAATCGCCTTTTGTCTTTGCGGTCGTGGATTTTGGCAAAGAGGATTTCGGGTTTGCCAATTTGGTGTCCGATGGGGATCAAAGAATTATTAGTGTTCAGCTTTGCCAATACCAATTCCAAGATGCCATTTTCTACCTTCGGTAAATTCAGTAATTTCCTGATCCTCAATGATGTAAATGGAATGAACGGCTCGCACAGCACACTCAAAGCTGTCACCACTTGCAGGCTGATGAATAGGTTTTCTTTGATAATATCTGCATCGGGGTCAGTCTTTCTGACGGCCCAGGGAGCAGCATCTTGCAAATATTGATTGCCCCAAGAGGAAAGCTCCATTAGGGCAGCTGCTGCATTTCGGAAATTATAATTTTCAATTTCTGAAATGAGGCTTTTTACCAAATCCTTTACGGGCTTCAGTTTTTCATCAAACACCTTTTCATTAGTTGCTATAGCAGCCGCAGGCACTTTACCTTCAAAATAACTGTTCGTCAAAACCACTACCCGGTTGATGAAATTACCGAGGTTGTCAGCCAAGTCCTTATCATAGTAATCCACAAATTCATCCCATTTAAAATCACTGTCTTTGTTTTCCGGCATGTTGCGGATGAGCGCCCAACGCAAGGCATCTTCCTTATTGGGGAAGTCTTTGAATTCTTCCAAATATTCATGTTGCTCGATGCCCCAACCTTTACTTTTCGAAAATTTTTGGCCTTCGAAATTAAGGAACTGGTTGGCAGGTACATTTACCGGAAGAGCATAATCCCCATGAGCTTTTAGCATCGCCGGGAAGATGATACAGTGGAAAACGATGTTGTCTTTTCCGATGAAATGAACCAACTCGACATTATCCCCTTTCCAGTATTCTTCCCAGTTTTTGCCATTTTCCTTGGCCCACTGACGAGTCGATGAAATGTAACCAATCGGTGCATCGAACCAGACATATAGCACTTTCCCTTCCGCACCTTCGGCTGGCACTGGAATCCCCCAATCGAGGTCACGGGTAATGGAGCGGGGCTGCAAACCTTCCCCATCATTCAACCAACTCAAGCATTGACCGACAACGTGCTTTTTCCATGTTTTTGGATCGTGATCAGGGTAGCCTTCTGCTTTTCCATTTTCAATCCACTCCCGCAGCCAATCACCGTGTTTGTCTAAACGGAAATACCAATGTTTGGTGCTTTCTAGAATGGGCGTTGCGCCACTCAAAGTAGAAGTTGGATTTTTCAGATCAGTTGGGGAAAGGGAGGATCCACAATTTTCGCATTGATCGCCGTATGCCTCTTCATGGCCACATTTGGGGCAGGTACCCACGATATAGCGATCGGCGAGGAATTGATCGAATTTTGCATCGTAATACTGCTCCGTCGTTTTCTCTTCCAACTCGCCTCCCAGCTCTATCAATTTTTTGAAAAAATCCTGTGCCGTTTCATGGTGTAGTTTTTCACTGGTGCGGTGGTAATAATCGAAGGAGATGCCCAATTTCGAAAAAGTATCCTTATTGAGCGAATGGTATTTATCAATAATGTCCCTTGGGGTGATGCCTTCTTTTTTTGCCCGAATGGTAATAGCAGCCCCGTGCTCATCTGAGCCACAAATAAAAGCCACATCACAGCCTTGAAGCCGCAGGTATCGAACGTAGATATCGGCAGGCAAATAGGCACCGGATAAATGGCCCAAATGCAATGCCCCGTTGGCATAGGGCAAGGCAGAGGTGACAAGATGTTTTTTATTTTTATCCATTATGGTTTAGTAATTAGCAATCAGTGAATTGTGAATAAAACGATCCATACAAAGAGCGGCGAAGTTAGCAAGAGTTTGTTCTTGCATTTTTGGTTCAAGTAAGTTTTACAGAAAAAGATAGGAATTAGTTTCCATCAAGCCACGTTCGAGGCCACTTCTCTTTTGGCGTAATCGGTTAAATATTGAAAGTACTTCCCAAGCACACCACCTTCAGCAATTATAGCCCGTTCGATCACCTCACTATTTTTCTTTAACAATTCAGGTAAAATATGCTTGATAAATTGTTCGCCAAAAGCAGTTGAGGCATCTCTCGGAAGTTCATTAGGTAAATTATCAATGGTCATCATATCAATGACATTAGGAGTATAAGGGGAAGCCTCTTCTCCAGTATCAGGATTGTACCCAAATACTGGATCGGCTATAGTTGTAGCTTTTAAAGTAGCAGGTATGGATGCCACTGGAGCAATATCACATGTGACATCTGCAATGACTTTGATGTTAAATTCTTCAGATGCCATTTCTTCTTTGCTAAAAAATGTAGGCGCCCGGTTGTCCCAATAAATGCCGTTCACCATGATGTCAGCCACATTTGTGTAAGGGGCAAAAATGCTTTTGTAATGGTGTGGGTTTTTGAAAAAATCCGATAGGTCGAATGTAGTTTCATCTTTTCTCGCAGCGTAGTCCTCACAATCTAATTGGGCAAACACCGCTTTATCAAATGATTTCTGGAGAAAATCATCAGTGCTTACTTGCTCAATTCCCATGTCCCTTAAAACCAAAGCCACTCCGGAGGCAACTCGACCTGTACCAGTCAAGACTATTTTGATAGCTGGCAGGGAAAGTGTTTTATAAAAAGAAACGGCTTCTGCGTAATCTTTCAGGGTATACATGCGGGGCAATTCAAACGCATTTGTCCGTTGGGCATAAGTCCACAATGCATTATGTGCCCCGACCATACCAGCGAATTTCCCAAAAGCGATCAAACGCTGGCCGTTTTCATTGGTCAGCACCTCATAATCAATCAGCCTTATTTTTTTATCCAAAATGGCCCAAAGCAATTGCTGGTTATGCGGCTGTTTTTTGATGGTATGCGAAAAGAAAAAATAGGTCTTTCCTTCGAGTAGTTGATTAGTCGGTACTTCTTTTACTCCCATCAAAATGTCACAGCTTGAAAGGTCATCAGACAATATTGTATCGGCTGCTACATATTCATCATCCTTGATGCACCTAACTTTGGATGGCTGGACGATCAATTCAACGTTAAATTTTTTCTTGATAAAAGCGCATTGGGCAGGCGTTAAAGGTACTCTTGAATCAGGCGGGTATTTCCCTTCTCTAATGATTCCAATTTTCATATTTATGGTTCAGCATTTTAAAAAAGTTGGCAAAAATAACCATTCAGTTCAATATGAGGCAGGATGGAATTATAGAACCCCCAAAAGGGTGTTTTGTAAAATATTGAATAATAAATATTTAAATATAATGATTAAAAATATTGATTTATCTTTCCCCATATATGATGCCTTTCATTGACCCTAACACTTTTTTAACGTATTTTTGTGGCCTAATCACATCCCTCCTACATCGCTTTTCCCCTATTTGAACACTATTTTTACCTAACTTAGAAAAATTGAGATAATGATTGTTCTTTGCCTATTTGTCGTCATGACGGCGCTGTTCATTACTGTATTGAACAGCAAGACCGCCAAATCTATCACCGTTGGTGATAATGCTTCCAAACACATGAATTCTACCGGAAGCTGAAACGAATAATGACTCCTTCTCAATCTACATTTCCGAGTTCTCCTTTCTTGACAACCCTTTGAGCAAACAAAATCACTTTCGTTAATTCGTACTCCACACTGGCATCTAGCCGAATGCCCCTTTATTGGCCTGCTTGCCCTTACCCAAAATCTGCTCGACAATGGGCTGTCTTTTCATTTCTACAAAATAGAACTTTTTACTCCTTTCCAAAGTTTATACTTTTGCCACCCTTTCATAAAGATGAATTGGGTCATATCATGACTGGCGAACTGTCTAACTGACAACTGCCGAACTGAAAAAGGGGCCGTATTGGAATCGACAGGATTGATAACTTATAAGTAAGCATGCCGGAGCAGGATTGTTCACTCCGTTAAAAAATGATGATCAAACTTTTATATGGCAACTATCAGTATGCCATGGCTGCCTAAGACTGAGTTCTTATAAAGCCATTGTGCTCTGCGCTTGACTCCTACTATACAGCGTACCGCACATCATCCAACGAGTAGGATAGCCTGACGGAGCGCCTCGGCCCGATGGCGAACCCCGGGTCAAACCGGATAGGGGATAAGGTGCAGGCCAGGTCGGTTACAGAACCCAACCAGCACTCGAAAATTTAATCCGTGACTAAGCATGTAGAAAGCTTATGGGTGCTTTCTCTGGACCCGGGTTCGACTCCCGGCGGCTCCACAAAAAATGCACTTGCCTTTGGCAGGTGCATTTTGGATATTGGGGAATTGGGGAATTTGGTATTCCCCAATTCCCCAATTCCCCAATCTCCACATCATGTCTGAGTCTATTTTCCAAACCACTTCCAACATCCTCATGGTCCGCCCGGCCAATTTTGGCTTCAACGAAGAAACAGCGGCCAGCAATGCCTTTCAATCAAAGGATGAGTATCTCAATGAAAGATTGGCCAGCCAAAAAGCCGTTTCAGAGTTTGATGCCTTTGTGGACAAACTGAGGTTGAACGGCATCAATGTAATAGTGGTAGAAGATACCCCAAATCCAGTGAAGCCCGATGCCGTTTTCCCTAACAATTGGGTGACTTTTCATCAAGATGGCACGGTGATTACTTACCCAATGCTGTCCGAAATAAGACGAAAAGAACGACGGGACGATGTGATTGACAACCTAATGTCAGATTTTTATATTGGAAAAAAAATCGAACTCGAAAGTTATGAAGAGGACGGCATCATCCTCGAAGGAACGGGCAGCCTCATCCTCGACCGACCCAACCGATTGGCATATGCCTGCCTGAGTCCCCGAACTTCTCTTGATTTGTTGAAACGATTTTGTGAAATAGCTGATTTTGAACCAGTTGCATTTCATTCAGTAGATGAGCAAGGGCAGGAGGTTTACCATACCAATGTGATGATGGCTTTGGGTGAATCATTTGTAGTCATTTGTTTGGATACAGTGAAAGACGAAAAGGAAAGGAGCTTGCTAATTGAAAAATTTGAAGAAACCCAAAAGGAAATAGTAGAAATCACGCTCGACCAAATGATGCATTTTGCAGGAAATATGCTACAGGTCAGAAACGATAAAAATAATACATTTTTGGTTATGTCCGAACAGGCCTATCAATCACTTACTACAGATCAAATTGCCCAAATAGAGAAGCATACTCAAATTCTTTATTCACCTATTCCGACCATTGAAATACTGGGAGGTGGCAGCGTTCGTTGCATGATGGCTGAAGTGTTTTTACCTCCAAAATAAACAAGGTATAAATGGCTGAGACGAAGGGGGATCGCCAACCACGGAAATACAAGGAATAATACTCTTGCTGCTACTTGCTTTCCAAATAAAATTTTCTATTTAAAGATAACCTCCGTAGCACCCCAACCATATTTCGGATGGAATTCATTTTTAAAAGTCTTTACATCTGGATTGTTGAACAAGCGGGTAGCGATCTCGTTCCTCAATTTCCCTTTTCCAACTCCATGAATGACAAAAAAGCTGGGTACACCCAAACGCAAGGCTTTGTTTAGGTAATTTTCAAAAGCAGCTAATTGGATAGCGAGGATTTCCGAATTTTTCAATTTGTGGTGATCTTCCCGAAGCGTTTCGATATGCAAGTCAATTTCTCTTGAAAAACTGGCCAATCCGCTGACATCTACCGCCTCGACAGCTCGCAGGTTATCCCCTTTGTACCAAGTGGGTTTAGCATGGCGCTTGGTGTAGGCTTGAAGATCTTCTTCTTTTTCTTCGGGTTCAATTGGAGGGCGTTCAAAGAGTCGGTACAAATGGGAAGGCTTGTTGAGAAGGGGAGCTGTACGCAGGGTGTTGAAAAATGATTTGGCTTTGATTTTCAACGTTTTAGCTTCTGGTTTGCCGGCTCCCTCTGTTGTTACCCAACTGATTTCAACATCAAATTCAGGTGCTTCGTTCAAGTCGTCATAGAGCATTTCACCCAATACGATGTAGGAAGTTGCAGGCAGTACATCGCTCCACTTTTGTGTACGGTAGTTGAGCCAGAACTTGATAGTGTAAACCACCTTGTACTTTGTATCATTTATCAGGTGGATGATGAATTTTTCGGTCAGCCCTTCTGCATTCTCAACAGGCAGAAAAGCAAGCTGTATCCCAAAACTTTTAAGGATAGCATATTGGGTCTCTATTTTAATGGCAGGTGGTTCAGGGGCTTTTTTCTCCTTTTTCCCTTTTACTACCTTGGCCTTTACCGGATTTTTCAAGTTCTCTTCCACCCGGATGAGGTCTTCCTCTGCAGCTGGTATTTCCATATCCTCTTTTGGCAGGTACACACTGACCATGCCTTTTTCGAGTCGGGCCTTGACGATCCCTTCGTCCCCGGTATGCAAAAATTTAACTTTAGTGCCTATTGCGAATAGCATGGATTTTTGATTGGTGATGAGTTGAATAGTGATCAGTGATTAGTTGGGGTGGCGCAATTTAGAGAAAGAGGAGCATTGAATTGCTATTAGATGTTGAGATTATTTTAGAATTTGAATTACTGCTCCTAAAATACTCATGCTTAGAAAGTTGCCCTAACCAGCAATCTACTATCTTCGCCCCATGAACACACGTTGGAAAATAGCCCAGTACTTTGAGGCTTGGTGGTGGAAAAAATATTTATTAAAAAAGCCTGTTGAAGAATACTTGAACTGGAAAGTAACGTATTGGAAAAAGTTTTTTTTCCAAGAAAAAATTGAGGTTTTGCCAACTGATAAAATATTGGATGCGGGCTGTGGGCCGGCGGGGGTTTTTATGATGTTTTCCGAAAACAAGGTAATGGCTATTGATCCACTTTTGGAGACATACGAAAAAAAAATACCCCATTTCAAAAAAGAAAGATATGCCCATGTTTGTTTTAAAAAAACAACGTTAGAACAATTTGATCTTAAAAACCATTTTGAAAAAGTATTTTGCCTGAATGTGATAAACCATGTCTCTGATTTAGAAACCTCAATTAAAAATTTATGTGATTCTTTAAAACAAAAGGGAACAATTTATTTATCCGTTGATGCTCATAATTATTTTTTTTTAAGAAAAATATTCCGTTTTATTCCGGGCGATATATTACATCCACACCAATTGGATTTGGAAGAATACAAATTGCTGTTGATTAAAAACGGGATAAAGATTAAAAACATCAGCCTGATTAAAAAAGAATTTGTTTTCAACTATTATTTAATCACTGGCCAAAAAAATAAATAATTCAAACCTTAAATACAATTTGTACAAAATAAAGGAAATATATTACACCCTGCAGGGGGAAGGGGCTCATGCCGGAAGACCTGCCGTTTTTTGTCGGTTCACAGGGTGCAATTTGTGGACAGGACGTGAAGAAGACCGCCATAAAGCCATTTGCCAATTTTGCGACACCGATTTCTGGGGCATGGACGGGGAGAATGGTGGAAAATACCCAGCTGAAGTTTTAACAAAAAAAATAGCGGAATTATGGGGTGATGTAAATATTGGAAAACCCTATATAGTTTGCACGGGAGGCGAGCCTTTGCTACAGATGGACGGTAATTTAATCGAAGAATTTCATCGGGCAGGTTTTGAAGTGGCCGTTGAAACAAACGGTACTATCGAATCGCCAAAAGGATTGGACTGGGTGTGCGTGAGTCCTAAAGCAGGAGCAGAACTTAAAATAAAGGCAGGTAATGAATTAAAACTGGTATTTCCTCAAAAAGGTGCCGAACCTCATTTATTTGAAGATTTAAATTTTACCCATTTTTTTATCCAGCCAATGGATGGGCCAAACATTGAAGAAAACACAAAGCTTGCTATTGATTTTTGTTTAAAAAACCCAAAATGGCGATTGAGTTTGCAGACTCATAAAATGCTGAATATTCCATAAAGGGTTAAAATAAAAATGCAGGCCAATTAATTTACTGGTCTGCATTTTTATTTTATTACGATAAATAATTTTATTATTTATTGGAATATAACTCTTCTCGTACTTACACTTTCTCCATCCGTTAACCGTACAAAATAAAGCCCATTTCCTCCTACAACCGATTTTTCAATTGGAAATGATTGTTGGCCTTTGATAAAAATCCCCTTATTAATAGTAGCGACTTTTTTGCCGTTTACATCAATAATGTCCAATCTGGCATTTGGTTGGTTTTCTTGTAAGTCAATTTGTATAATTGCTTGATGTGAAGTGATGTTAGGTATGATGTTGAAGCTGTTGAGGCCAGCTATTTCAGAAGTGGCCGTGGCAGGGCTAATGTTTTTTGTTGACCATGTATTTACAGGAATATAAGTACCATTTTCTAATTTCCAAATAATACCGACCACCTCATAATCATAGCCTTGTACTTCACCAATTTGTAATTCAAAAGGAATATCAAATTCACTGCCCGCATTTATCTGCCCATTGGCGATTGGTTTTCCAAAGGTTTCATCAGTAAAACTAAAACGGAACACTTTTTTATGGTTGGCGCTATTGCCCTGCCCACTTTGATATTCGATCACACCATCCTCCAATAAGTATATTCCGAGATAATATTCACCATTGGCATTTTGGAAAAATTTCACCTTGGCATCGACTTGTAAAGTTGTATTTCCAAAAACCGGATCGAAACCAACGTTTGCGACAGGGGAAGCATTATAAGCTTCATCGACTGCCGTTTTTACTTCGGCTCTTTTGGCCGCTACCGATGAATTTGTTGCACTGATGTCATTATCATTGAGGTAAAAGCGTGGTTGATACCCTCCTCCAAAATTAACGGTGATTTCCCCGGCATGAGAATTTTCCAGAAGGCCGTCATAATGGGCAGCCATCAACACGGCTTTATCTTGGTTGTCCTCTAAAAGACCCTCAAACAACGTCCAGCCCCAGTTGCCACAGTTTGGACACCAGGTAGCTGTGCGTTTGGTGATGAGGGAACGCTGGATTTCTTCCACTTGTTGCGCACCTGCTTTGAGTATAAACAAAGCGGCGATTAAGAGCAAAAATGTTTTCTTTTTCATGTTGGATTAATATTTTAGGTTCTTTGACAATTTTTGTGGAGCAGGAAAAAACAAGAAGAGAGGGAGGTGAAAAATAAAAAATTTTCAATTTTTTATTTTTCACCTCCCTCTCTAAAACACTGATATTTTGAATAGTCTCCACAGGATTTGTCAAAGAACCATATTTTATAATTAAAATTAATAAGCAAAAAAACGTAAACAATCAGGGTTGCAAGGGGTTTTGGTCTCTCGGCCGAAAAGAATCCTGAACAGTTACAATGAGGCAATGGAAACAGTTGATAAATTTTTTTGTTCCCTTTTGCCAATCATTATTCCACAAAAGTACTAGGCAAAAACTCGACCACCAAGTACCTCACTGTCTCATCGGTGACCTTAAAGCGTTCATCCGAGCGGATGCCGACCACCCAACAGATATTGCCACCGCTTTCCATGACCCAAACCTTTTCTTTTTCAGACCTGGAAAGTTTTTCATTGGTAAATAAATCCTGGAGTTTTTTACGCCTTCCGCTCATGCCAAGTGGCTGAAATACATCGCCTGATTGCCAATGCCGCAGAGTGATCGGCCATACAATTTTATCCGCATCAAAAATGGTGAGTTGGTTGTTCTTAGGAAATGCAACGGGGCTGCCTTCCAACTCTTTAAAGGTCAATTTCCCGTCGGGGATTGAATAGGTTGATTGCCCCGGCTCCAGTTCTATATGGATGGACTTATTTATGTCCTTGTATTCTTCCAAAATCAAATAGGTGCGGTCAATCAGCAAGCGGTATTCATTGGAGAAAAAGAAACTACCGGGTTGGTTGTCAATGCTTTGGAGGATTTGACAGGTATGCGTATTATTAAATCCGTATGGTTTCAACAACTCAAATAATACAGTTGATGGGGCAGGGGATGACAACAATTTTTTGATAAGTATTTTCTGGCAAATCAATTTCCCTTCTTCGTTAAATTCTGGCTTTACGATTTCACTTTTCAACCTCCCGATAGCATATTCGTACAATAGCTCAACCTCCCTTAAATGGCGAATGGTTTCGCCAGCGGAATGTTGAAATGATGGGTTGATTGTTTCCAGAACAGGAATAATTTGGTGCCTTATTTTATTGCGGGTGTATTTTTCGGAAATGTTGGAGCTGTCTTCCCGGTATTGGATTTCGTTGTTTTCGGCATATTCCAAAACCTCTTTTTTTGTGGCAAACAACAAGGGCCGGATCAACTTGTTTTTTTTCGGAAAAATACCACGCATGCCTTTGATGCCAGTGCCTTTTGCAAAATTGAAAAGTACGGTTTCGATATTGTCGTCGAGGTGGTGGGCGGTAGCCAATTTATCAAAACCCTCATCGTTACAGATTTTCCAAAGCCACTCATAACGCAATTGACGGGCTGCTAACTGAATGCTTATCTTTTGTTGGGCGGCGAATTTTTCTGTATCAAAGGAAGCGGTAAAATACGGCACGCCCCATTGGTAAGCAGTTTTTTTAACAAACGCTTCATCCTCGTCCGAATCCTTTCCACGCAACTTAAAATTGCAATGGGCGATCCCAAAATCAGTATTTGATTTTTTAAATAAATGACAAAGAACCATAGAATCCACCCCACCACTGGCGGCGACCAATACCTTTTCATTTTTTGCAAAAAGGCAATGTTTGGAAATATATAGTGCAAGTTTTTTTTCCATAAAATGGTCAAAGCTTTACATGCCTTTGCGGATTTCTGTAGCTTTGGCTGGATTCCCTGAGCGATCATAACTTCTGGCCAATACATCAAGATCGCCCCTGTTCCTTAAATGCGGCGGTATAGATTCTATTACACGGATTGATTGTTCGTAGTTACCTTTCCTAAAATACACATTTCCCAAACTGGCCTTTGCGTAATAGTTAGTAGGGTTTATTTCCAAAGCCGCTTCCAATGATTTAATTGCCTCATCATATTGTCTTAAAATAATGTGCATGTTGCCAATGTGGATATGCCCTGTTGCCATGTTTGGATAAATGGTAAGCGCATACGACAATTGCTCAATGGCACTTTGGGCATATTGCTTGGCTTGTTCTGGATCGTTGGTCTGGTTTTCAACTGCCAACCTGGCAAATGAACCGCCGTAATTTTTTCGCATTCGTGCATTTTGCGGGGCAATGTTCACGTCGTATTCAAAGAGGGCATAACGGTTTTTCCATCTTGGTAAATGGCTTTCCATTTTAAAAATGCCCAGTGCGGAAATAATTGCTGTCAATGCCACAGGAACAAAATTGTTTTTGAAAAAGACCCCAGCAGTTTCTTCTAAAACCCGATTGCCACCTCTTATTAATTGGGAAATGGCATAAGCAGCCAAAAAACAAATACCCAAAACCGGAACATACAAAAAACGGTCGTTGTAGGCGCTTACATTTGTTATTATCAGGCTGGTGAAAATGGAAACCGAAACAAAATACCACAAAGGGCCAAAGCCATATATTTTCCTTTTAACCAATCCTTTCAGGCCGATGTAAAGTAACCCCAAATTGGCAATCAGTGCTGCATATACCCGCCAGTCGTTCCAATTCACCAATGGAATGGTAGAATAAGAATAATCACTGATAAGCGGATGTGGGAAAATGGTTTTCAGTAAATAATGCCCTAAAACGAGCAGGTTGGAAGCGCTTCTTTCCGCAAAGCCATTGGCCGCCAATAATGAATTGTCCAAATAGGTCAATGTGACTCCTTCGTTTAGCCCACCCAGCACATAAGAACGGTAAATAAGAAAGACAATAACCGCACCTACATATGGCAGCATGGTCAGGCCAATTTTTTTGATGCTGTATTTCCTAAAAAAATAAAGCACCAAAGGAAAACTGGCCAAAGTAGTAATGACCTCCTCTTTTGAAAACAATCCCATGAAATAAAATAGCAGGGAAATTAAAAGCGGCAGTATTTTACGGTTGTCCAGATGCTTTAATAAAAACCATCCGGCAAAGCAGACTCCCAAAAATCCCAGCATCGTATCCCTGCTTTTAATATTAGCAACTACCTCTAAGTGGATCGGGTGCAACAGGAACAACAAGCAAGTTGCAATAGCCAAAAAAGGATGGCAACTTCTCATCAGTTTCGATAAAAACATAAAAAGGAAAAACCCCGTCAGGCCGTAGAAGAGCAAGTTGGCTGCATGGTGGACTTTGGTGTTCAGGCCAAACATTTCTACTTCCAAGGCCAGCGTCGTCAAAGGTATAGGGCGGAAGGCACGGGCGATCATGTTCTCATCATATCCTTGGAAATAGCTGGTCGTCCATATTTCACCCAGACCATCAATACCTTTTTTGACATAGCGGTTGTCCTTAATAACGGCATCGTCATCGTAAACAAAATCGTATTGGATGCTTGGAGAATAAACGGCCATTGCTATGACGGCCAATATTCCACCGATAATTACTTTCCATTTGGTTGGCAATGCCTCTCGGATAATCGACGCAGTTCGTTTCTTTTTGGCCTTGGTAAGTGGCGTAGAAGATGGTTTAGATGTTCTGGTCTTTTTATTTCTTTTGGCCATTTTGATTTGTCTTGAAAGAAAGAAGCCAATATACTTAAAATACAATATTCGTTAATATCATCGAACTGTTTCAAATTTAGGAGGAGAAATCACTTTATGAATAAAAGGGTAAAGAGATGGAATTGGGTTTACATTTGCCATTTGTTTCTAAAACCACACCTTTATAAGGTGTATTCCCAACAAACCAATTTATAATTAAAATCTAAGATGAAAATAAATAGCTTCATACTTGCATTTTTTACCTGCATAACCATAGCAACGGGGCAAGCCCCCAATATATTCCCAGAGTTCAGTTTACAAAAAGAAACCTTCGAATCCCATTTGCGCTACCTTGCATCCGATCAAATGCAAGGCCGTTATACTGGATCGGAAGGAGGGGAAAAAGCAGCCCGATATATTGCACGGTTATTCGAGATATATGGACTAAAACCTGCACCGGGCGGGGAAGGCTTTTTTCAAAAAATCCCTTTTGAGAAAGTGAAACCGCCCACTTCCGCCGAAATGAATTTAGGTGAATCCAATTATTTGCAAGGCGAAAACATGTTGGTATTCAGAGGCGAAAAATTGGAGATAGAGACGGAGGCAGTTTTTGTTGGGCATGGTTGGTTAGATGAGAAATCTGGCCATAATGATTATGAAGGCTTAGATGTACAGGGAAAGGTAGTCTTTACACTTTCAGGGACGCCTAACAGTCAGAACCCTTTCGAGATGTTCAGTTTTGGGGCAAAAAAAAGGGCATTTGCAAAAGAACAGGGTGCAGTAGGTGTGGTCGAATTGTTCAGGATGAATTTTCCCTGGCGTTTTTTTTCCAAATATTTTAACAAGGAAAGAATGGATTTAGCTGATGATGAGGCTGATGAAAGTGATATTTTTTATGCTTTCATCAAAGAAGGAAAACCAAATCCTGTAAAAAATATGGAGGCCGGTGAAACCTTGGCTGTTTCCATTAAAAATGCAGGTATTCAATCAGAAGAGGTTTATGCGTCTAATGTCGTTGGTATTCTGGAAGGGACAGACATAGGATTAAAAAACGAATACATTATTGTCAGTGCCCATTACGACCACGTTGGTGTTGGCAAGCAGGGTGGAGGAGCAGTTACGCCACAAGACAGTATATTCAATGGGGCCAGAGACAATGGCATGGGAACGGTCGCATTGCTGGCTACTGTAAAATCTTTGGTTCAAAACCCTCCAAAACGCTCAATCGTTTTCTTCGCTTGCACAGGGGAGGAAATGGGTATGGTGGGCAGCAAATATTATGTGGATCACCCATTGATACCATTGGAACAAACGGTCTTTAACCTCAATAATGACGGTGGAGGATATAATACCACCGAGCAATTTACCATCATTGGTTATGAAAGGACCAATGTAGCCAATGAACTGGAAACTGCCGCAAAAGCTTTGAACTTCACTATATCAAAAGACCCTTTTCCCGAGCAAGGTCTTTATGAGCGGTCAGACAATATTTCATTTGCCAAGAAAGGCATTCCTGCCATTGATTTTGCTCCGGGGGTTACTTCCATGGATCAGGAGATCATGAAATATTACCATCAGGTCAGTGACAATCCAGAAACTATTGACTATGATTATTTGCTGAAATTTTGTCAGGCATTTTCCCATGCTGCCCGACTGATCGCGGATAAAGAAGAGAAGCCTGCTTGGACACCCGGCGATAAATATGAGAGGAGGGATTGAATGGTTGAATGGCTTTTTCACATTGTTCTATAAAACCATTCAACCATTAAACTTTTTCTGCTTCCAACTTAGCTTTCCGTTTTTTCTTTTGCTCGTTATTGCTTTCATAAAGACAATATTGCTCGTATTTGCCTTTGTCCTTGTTGTCCCAAATATCTTTTCCAATGTTGCAGAGCGTTACGAGTTCATCGTAGATGAGATTGCCCTGTGCTACCCGCCGTTCTACGCCTATATCCCGGTCGGCTACTTTGTCCTGCTGTAGGTTGACGGCATTCTCAAATTCCTGGGCAGTGGTGGTAATGCGCCCGAGGATATTTTCATTTACACCAACGTCATCCAAAAAATCTATCTGCTGACGAGCGACCCTCACTACCCGTCGGGCGCAAAAAAGGAGTTGAGCGTCCGTCATATCGCCTAATTTGGCTACGCCAAATTTGCGGTAGCGGCCTGTCCTGTTATTGAATTTCATTTCTACCCTGGTCATTAAACTTCGAATAGCACCGCGGAGTGCATCTGCCGCTTTGTATTTTTTTTCGGTCAAAATCATTTGGTCGCCGAGAAATTCATCATCGTCCGGCAAGTCCCTGAAACGGTCGCACATGGCCTTAAAAGCAATCATTTTTTCGACGTCATAACCGTATTGTTTGAAATGTTCCAAATCTTGGTGGGCACAGCGCAATTTTTCCAGGCATTGAAAATGGAGATCGGCATCAGGGTAATTATGTTTCCTATTGTTATGTTGCTTTTTCATTGATTATCAATTTTTTACAAAATTAATAATATGTTTTTAAAAAAACAAAAGGTTTTTTATTGATTAAACATTCTGGTTGTGTAATTTTTATTGATTTTACTCATCTTTAATTTTCTTGAAAAGGAAATAAAAATAAGCTGAAAAAAAATTAGGCGATAATGGGAACGCTGATGACACGGATCAGCATCGAATGCTTTGTGAAAATCAGTGCCGATCCGTGTCATCAGCGTTCCCATTATTGCCTAACAAAGTTTTGCAAAAGCCTAATGCTGAGAGCTAACCTTCAATATAAAGGCGAATCTTTCAAAGCCACAATCCCATTTTTCCCCTCCGACCCAATCACCCTTTTGGCTCGCATAAAAGTTTGCAACCGTTTTTCTGCAAAATCAGGGTCGCCCCTTTTCAAACTTTCAACTTTAACCCTGTCGGAGGCATGGATGATTTTCCCATCTCCCATGTAAATGGCGACGTGGGTAATGCGTTCCGAACCATCTTCTCGATAATTCCCAAAAAACAAAAGATCGCCAGCCAAAAGGTTTTTTAAAGTCGTGTCTGTTTCGATTGGCTCACCTGTATGGACTTGCAAACTTGCATCCCTTTCCAGTTGAATGCCATTTTGATAAAATACCGTTTTAGTGAAACCACTACAGTCCATCCCTTTGCCGGAAGTACCGCCCCATAAATAGGGACGTCCCATTAATTCTCTTGCTGTTGTGAGAATATTTTCAGGGGTAGGGTACCGGCTTTCCATCCACTTTGCATAAGGCATTAAATATTCATTTTTTATAAAGCCAGTTCGACCGTCTGGTAATTTTATTTTTGTAAAATCATTTTGCTTTTCTATTTTTTGCAAAATATTTCCCGCCAATAAATCAGTTGTTTTATTTCCCTTTAAATCAGGGGCATCATAGGCGAAAATATAATCTTCTAAAGTGACCACCCGATCTGAATTATTCCAATTATTAAATGCTTTTTCATTCATTAATTGCAAGCCACCATCATCCACCCACCCGAGATAATTATCAGGTGTTTGGATATAATAAAAATCACCTTCTTTTTTATAAACCCTTAAAGGTGTGCCAAGAATGGCCTGTGTGGCTAACTCTGCTGAGTGTTTTGGCTTTGACCTTATATTGCAAACTGAAATATTAACCACACCATATTTGTTGCCGTTTAAATGCGAGGAGGGTAAAACATTTACGCTATCCGTAATTAAATAATTGTCGGCAATAAGTTTTTCCATTAATTGTTTTTTTGCCTCAGGAAAAATAGTTTCTCCAGCAACTATAATCGATTTTCCATTTCCTTTTTTTGCAGAAATATTAAATAATGCAGTCCTTTTATCTTTTACATATTGCTTGTCTATTTCCTGAATTATTTTTTCGACATTTTGTAAAGTTGAATCGTCTTTTTTTTCGCAAGAAAATATAATAACAAAAGCACCAAATAATGGCAAGAGGGTTTTAACGATATTCATATTTCAATTAGTTGAATAACATGAAAAGTACAATAATTTTAAAAAAACGCATAGACACATAGAAATACAGGGAATTTAATTCGCCATGTTTTCTCTATGCGTTTTTTTTTTAATTATTATACCCTGTTTGTTAAATAATCATTTCGTCAAAAAAATAATAGCGGCACTCAAAACAAAAGTGCCGCTATTATAAGTGAATTAATTCCCTAATTGCCTATTTTCAATCCCCACTCCTGCGGAAACCAATTCCTTTTTTGGTATTGAACAATAATTCATTAGTATCCAATTTAAATTCCCCTACATCTTCCATTAAGAGTACATTGGAAGAAATATTTTCCCTTTCGTCAGGTGTCAAAGCGGCAAGGCGGAGATTTTGATTCTTAATAGCTTCCGTAACAACTTGGCGGACGGTTCTTGCATTCCCAAAATATTTATCTCTATAATTATACAAGAAATCAAAATATTGGGAAAGGTATTCTTCCGCCTCCGGGGCAGGAAAGACACCATGGTCTTCAAACATTTGCAGGGCGATCTTCAACAATTCGCTGGACGAATAATCCGCAAATTTCAATATTTTGTCGAAACGGGAACTAAGGCCTGGATTCGCCTTCATGAACGACTCCATATTGTCAGGGTATCCAGCCACAAAAACAAAGAAACGACCTCTTTGATCTTCCATTCGTTTCAGAATGGTTTGGATGGCTTCATCACCAAAGTCATTGCCCGAGTGGCTTCTTTGGGAGAGCGAATATGCCTCATCAATAAAGAGGATGCCTCCCATGGCTTCGTCAATTTTTTCGGCTGTTTTGGTAGCGGTTTGCCCAACAAAACCTGCGACCAGACCTTGTCGGTCTGTTTCTACCATGTGACCTCTTTCCAAAATGCCAAGTGCTTTATATATTTTGGTCAATATGCGGGCGACGGTCGTTTTACCAGTTCCAGGGTTTCCAATCAACACCGTATGGAGGAAAAAATTGTTTAGCACATCCCGGCTCGTTTCCCGATAGTAACGGACAAGGCGCACATGTTCGATGATCTGCTCCTTCACACGCTCAAGCCCGATAAGGTGGTTGAGTTCAGCAATACTTTCATGGAGGAGATCCTCATCAATTGGAATGTTCGGTAGTTCCCTGCTTGGTTTGAAATCAATTTGAGTGACATCGTGGCCTTCTACCGTTTCCAAAATCTCTTTGTCCAATGTCTCAGGGGAGGGAAGGTTCATGATCCGCAGCCCCATGTTGAACTTCGACTTTTCGATTAAATCATACACGAAGCGGGCATTTCCAAAGGTGCGGTCTCTATCTCGATAAGCGTTTACAATTATTTCATCCAATTTGGCCTTTGACTCTGCTGTCAGTTTGACCTCCATTTCTTTACAAGCATAAATGGCAATTTCGGAAAGCTCTTGCGGCAGGTAATCGCTGAATTCGAAATGATGTTTGAAGCGGGATTTCAGGCCGGGGTTGCTATCGAGGAATTTGGTCATTTCCTTTGGATATCCAGCAACGATTACGGCGAGGTCGCCGGGGCCATCTGACAATTCCTTCACCAATATTTCAATCACCTCCCTACCAAAATCTTTGGTATCTTCTGCGCTCCTTACCAATGAATAGGCTTCGTCAATGAAGAGTACACCGCCTCGTGCTTTTTCAATTGCCTGCTTCACTTTTGGCGCAGTTTGGCCAATGTATTCGCCCACCAAATCAACCCTGTCAACAACGTGGACATGGCCCCTCATCAACAGTCCCATTTTCCTGTAGAGGCGGCCCATCATTTTGGCCACCATGGTTTTTCCAGTACCTGGATTTCCAATAAATACAGAATGCACGTTGATGCTTTCCTTCTCATCGTAACCCAATTCTTTTCTCAACTGAAGAAATTGAATGTACTTGGCATGATCCCTCACTTTTTCCTTAATTTCAGTCAACCCAACCAAGGCATCCATTTTTTCCATCAATTCCTCGAACGATTCGTTATCATCATCGTAAGGGGTGAAAAAAACAGGGCCATTTCTATCTGGCACATATACGGCAGGCGTCCCTTCTTCGAACCGTTCGCCTATTTCAAAAGGGATAGCCCCCAGCATCCGGTCCATGAAAACCACTTCGCAGGTGTATTTGTCCTTGCGCCAGGAGCCTTTCACATTGCTGCCCCAACCAGCTGTAATATTTAGGAAATCGTCTTTGCCTTCTATCTTTTGCAGGCGGATAATCTGGCCTTTAAGTTCCCGGGCATCATTGAGGAATTTGACGAACAACTCACATTGCCATGCTTTGTCGAAATGGGTGTTTTTCAGTAAAATTTCAGCATAAATGTAACGGGTGTTACTGCTGTCGAATTTTTTATAATAGACCCTGTCATCTTCCATCACGTCGTCATAAGGCCCTTCGTATAGACGGAAGGAGTGGAGTTGCACATAAGGGTTGCCGATTTTAAGCGCATCTTTTCCGGCATCTTCGATATAGAAATATTTTGACGTGACTTTCTCCCCTTCGATGTAAGCATCCCAGCAGTACGTCCCTTTTTTCCAAAAAACGCCCTCCGATTTATTGCCCCAACCTTCCCGCACGTAAACAATGTTGTCGTACTTGCTTATCTTCCTTCGAAATGGCAGAACGCACAATTCCTTTTTACCCTTTTTTAGGGAATAACAACGCAGTTCAACTTCCACTTCCCATTCTTCTTGGTCAAATAATTTATTGTAAAAGGAAAGCTCGGCGTATACGTAGGTGGTTTCCCATCGGTCAAAGACCTGCCGGTATTTTTTTTTGTTGTCCGCCAACCACTCCGTGGAAGAGTAAATTTTCAGTTCACGGAACTTAAATTTTTTAAAATCTGGATATTTACTGTTTAATGCCATGTGTTGATCTGCTTGGCCATAGAGGGTTTTTGGTTTTTCAAGGTAGCCAAAAATACCAATGTTGAAATGAGATTTACTATCCCGATATTTTCCGGATAGTAAATCTTGCTTCTCCCCTTTCTGGAGGTGAGTGGAATTTTTCAATCCATTGATCGTGTAAGCACACAAAATTAACAATACCTTCGAAACGATCAAATATTAAAGTAGAACGTAATTGTTCAGCATGGAGGGGGAAAGAAGAAAAAATTACATTTTTTCTTCTTTCCCCTTCGGGGAGCGGTTTGTTTCTGGTGAAAAAATGAAAATTTTCACCAGAAACAGACCCTGCTGAATAGTTACAGTAGAACAAAAAAGGCATGGCCGAACGGCCACACCTTTTGGTAAATCAGTTAATAATGCGAATCAAGGGTTGAAATGAAAAGGTACTGATAATCAAAAAATTAAATCATGGTGATTTTTAAAATCACCATGATTTCATCTCCTAAACAACTAACTATCAAGTAGATAATTCAACCCTTGATTCACATTGATAAGGATTTTTATATTTTAATAGTAAAGCCAGTATTCAGCAGGGAAATACCATATCCTGCCTCTGTAAAAAGGCCTACATTTTTTGTAAAGTAATAAGTCGCACCCACAAAACCAGCATATAAAAATCTGTCATCTGGTCGGTTGGGGTCAATGTGGGTAGGTGTATTTGGTTCACGGATAATGGTTTCGTTGGTGTTCTTATCAAATTCACGGATGGAAGTATGGCTGTACCCAAATAATGCACCTCCATATACGTCCACTTTTTTGTTCAGGTCTTTCCTCAATTCACCCCTCAAGCCAAGCATGGTTTGTTTATTGGAAATCAGGGATTGTACACCGTCTGAAATAATAAAAGGGGAATTTGAAGTCGAAGAGGAATATCCGGCATAGCCGCTCAATTGGAACGCAGGTGTCACCCGGTAGGCCAATCGAACGCTCACAGGCGGCGTATTAACAGTAGCGTTATCGGCAAGAAATGTTGGGACTACACCAATCCCTGCGCTAAGGCTTAATTTGCCGGTGGCAGGTGATTGGGAGAATAGAGAGAATGAGCCTAATAGGAGGCTGAGGGTCACGAGAGATTTAATGGATTTAATCATGGGTTGAAAGATTAATTCTTGGTTCTGCTATTGGTCGCTGGCATGTACCATTTTCGCATTAGGGTTAGTATGTTTATAGCCATAAGCCAACAACTAACTTCCAATAGTTAAGACCAAGTTTATTACTGAAATAAAAAGGTAGGTAAAAGAGTATTACATAGAAAGGATTTGTGTGGATTTGGGATTTGAAACGCCAGGTCGCAGATTTTTATTATTAATGTGGAAAAAAGTTTTATGGAGCTTGTTATTTGTTTTCCAAGTATTAATCCACTTATCGTAAAATGGTTATCATCTAACTTCATTTTTCTTTTGTTCACCGACAAAAATTGCCTTAATTATTGGCTGCTTGCACCTTTGACAAAAATTTTTACCATAAAATCTCAACATCATGAAATCAAGAACAGCCATCTGCGCAAGTGTACTTTTGATATTTCTCGTCCAGAGTTGCATCCCATCCCTTCACCCGCTATATACCAAGGACAAAATCGTTTTCCTCGATCAGTTGGTGGGTGTTTGGACTGACCAACCAGGTGAAGTAGAAGTCAATAAACGTCAAACTATAAATGGAAAGGAAAGGGACGTAACGGTTACACTTCACGTTGATGAGTCAAGCAAAGCCGCTGTTTGGGATTTTAGAAAAGAGGAAGATGGGTATCTTCTAATCCACCAGGATGGTAAAGGAAGAAAGGCCGCCTTTGAAATATTTGTAGTTAAATTGGGTGATGATTATTTCATGGATTTTTATCTAACAGATTTTCCAAAAGGAGAAAAACCAAATCTCTCCGATGATATTTTTGATGTCCAAAAAAACGAGCTTGCGGCTTATCATGTGATACCAGTGCATACTTTTGCCAAGCTAATAATTATCGGCGATGAGGTGAAGATAAAAATGTTTGATCCTGACTTCTTGGAAAAGCTTTTTAAACAACGACAAATCAGAATAAAGCATGAAGTCTTGGAGGATGGATATGTGTTGACTGCTCCACCAGAAGAACTGCAAAAATTTGTGGAGAAATATGCAGATCACCACGAAGCCTATTTCAGAGATGTTATTGTTTTGAATAAAGCGATGTAAGCTGATTCCTAAAAGATCTTGAATCTAAAATAACAGATTTATTCGAGTTGTGATTTATTCGAATTTTGATTTTAGATTTGCAGTTAATGACCTACTTTGAAAAAACAATCCGCAACAGATGGGTGCAACACAGCCTGTTCTGGGTTTTGTCTTATTACATACTTTGGCGACTATTTGCCTATTCTAAAGAAGTGGAATGGGTGGATTTGATTTATACTTTTTTATTTCACCTGACGCTTGTTTTTGTGGTTTATGTAAACCTCCGTTTTTTGATTCCGTACTATTTGCAGAGAAAGCGATATTTGATTTATTTCTTTTTTTTAATTCTATTGATTTTATTGGGAATTGGTTTTAATATGGCCACTTTCAATTGGTTGGCAGATGTATTATTCCCAGGATATTATTTTATTGATTATTATAGTTTTTCGGACATTTTGGAATTTATAGCTGCTTACTTGTTTATTTCCAGTTTGTTGAAATTTTCCAAAAGCTGGTTTCGGCAGTTGGAAACACAGCAAAAAATCAGTTTGTTGGAGAAAGAAAAGGTAGATGCAGAAATGGGGGCATTAAAAGCACAGGTCAATCCTCATTTTTTATTTAACAGTTTGAATAATCTTTACTCACTCTCACTTGACAACGACGAAAGAACACCGGGAATTATTTTAAGGCTGTCAGAGATGATGCGGTATTTATTGTATGAAAGCAATGTGGAGAAAGTATTGTTGAGCAAAGAGGTGGAACACCTTGATAATTTTATTGAAATGCAGGAGCTTAGAGTAGGAGGGCAGGCGGATATTAAATTTTTTAAGAAAGGGGATTTTGAAAATATTTATATCGCACCTTTATTGTTTTTACCATTATTGGAAAATGGCTTCAAGCATGGCGTAAAAGGCAATACGGCAGGCGCTTTTATTCATATTTCTTTGGAAGTGGAAGAAGGTGAAGTTGTATTTAAAGTGGAAAACAATAAAGGCAAAGTGGATGAAATCCTAAATGAAAAAAATAGCGGTGTAGGGTTGGAAAACCTACGTCGCAGATTGGAGTTGATTTACCCGGAAAAGCACCAATTTGATACATTGGATGGAATAAGTACATTCTCAACCGTTTTGAAAATAAAAATAACTAATCAGCAATGATTTTGAGGCGGAATCTCAACGCTGAACTGTTTTAAATAAAATTAAAATGACAATAAAATGCTTGGCAGTTGATGACGAACCGTTGGCAATAAAAATTATTGAAAAATATATTTCGGAATTACCACAATTGTCATTGGTAGGCACTTGCTCCAATGCGCTTGATGCACTTTCTTTTATGAAAACAAACGATGTTGACTTAATCTTTTTAGATATAAATATGCCCAAATTGTCTGGGATCAGTTTTGTTCGAACTTTGAAAAACCCTCCTCTGGTCGTGTTCACAACTGCTTATCCAGAATTTGCCATTGAAGGATTTGATTTAGAGGCGGTGGACTATTTATTAAAACCCTTTTCTATTGAACGCTTTATTAAAGCTGTAGAGAAGGTGGAAAACAAAATAAAACTGCTACATAATGCAAATGAAAAAGAGGCAGATCATATTTTTATAAAATCTGATAAGAAATTATTCCGGGTATTGTTTGATGAAATATTGTATGTGGAAGCATATGGAGATTATGTGAAAATATATACCAAAGAAAGAATGCTGCTGACGAAACAAAAGTTTTCGGTTTTAATTGCGGAATTGCCAGAAAACCGATTTTTACAGATACACCGGTCTTATGTTATTTCCATTTCTGCACTTGAATTTTTAGAAGGGAATAGTGTTCAGGTGGCAGGGAGAAAATTGCCGATAAGCGGTGGGTATAAACAAGCTGTATCAGCCATCCTTGGTTAAGGAAGTTTCAAATATGCAGCTGCTACTTCAATAAAATCTTTTTCGGTAACCAAGCCGACCAATTGCTTCCCAACAAGAACTGGTAAGCAGTCAACGGACTCTTTTTTCATTATTTGAATCGCTTCCATTGTTTGGGTACTTGGGTGGATGGAGACCATATGCCTGGAAACGATCTCTTTTGCAAACACTCTTTTGTTTTCATTTAGCAAAAGGGATTTGCATGAAATTACACCGCAAAATTCCCCTTGCTTGTTTTCCACAGGAATATGTCTGATGTTGCGCCATTTCATCATTTGTGCAACCAACTCGACGGGATCGTCCTCTAAAACAGTGAAGAGTTCTGTCGTCATGATCTGCTCAATGGTCTGGTACCGGTTTTTCCAATATTCAGCTTCTTCAACTTTGGGCATATCCCATGTATGTACTGGCTTTCCCTTCTGCTGTCTTCTTGACATCCCAGCGGTAACTGCCACAAGAGCTTCATCTTTATTGCATTCTTTAGCCAATTTTTCATAGGATTTTAACGTCCATACAGCTCCTGTTTGCCCTGTTTCTACCCGCTCTTTGATGATTCCTAAATATTTTTCAATATCTGTTTCCACTACATTTACCATTCTCAAACCAGATTCAGCAATTGGCAGCAATTCTTTCAATATGATATCAGTTGCCGACACGGCTCTTTCTGTTCCGGGCCAATGTAGGGTAGTGTCCAGTCCAAGGCGTGCCGCGAAGTGGAAGTTTTTCTTGGCCGTACTGAAGTCCATTTTCTCATAAATTTTCTTGTATTGTTCTGGCATTCCTTTCATAAGCCCGAGCCAAAAAGCTGCATTGGCCACTTCATCTACAATGCTAGGCCCAGAAGGTAAATACCTGTTTTCTATCCTGATATGTGGTTTGCCATCTGTGATGCCGTAACAAGGGCGGTTCCAATTGTAAACTGTACCGTTATGGATGTTGAGCGCATAAAGTTTTGGTATGCCTCCTAATTCGAGCACGTTCAAGGCGTCTTCATATCGGGTGGAGGCGAGAATAGCTTTGTGCCGCATAATGTTTTCGCGGAAATAATTGAGCATTGAACCTTTGATCCAATTGCTACCAAAACCTACCCTTGGTTCTTTTTCACGGTAAGCTACGGCCGAACTCCTCACGTCTGTTGATTGTTGAAAAAGAGCTATCCTGGTTTCTTTCCACAGCCGTTTGCCCATTAACAAAGGTGAGTTTGCACAACAAGCGAGAACAGGTGCACTGATCAGTAGTGCCCAATTATAGCTATCTACGAATTCGTGGGCTGGAAGTTGGTAGTGTATCTGAAAACTGGTGTTGCTGCTTTCAAAGAAAGAATTTTCTGCTCTTGATATCCATTGGTCTTTCCCCTGTATTCTAAATTCAAAATGGTCACCCCTCAAGTCCAATAGCGCTTTAACCAAATCTTTATACCGCTGCAGAGGGGTACAATTTTTTAAATCTATATCACTTGGTAGCAAAGTGGGTACAATACCAGTCAGCAATAAATGGGCATTTTCACTAAGGGCAGCCATCTCGCCACTGGCCAGAAATCTCCATAAGTCCTTTTCAATTACGCCAAAGCAGTCACCTGAAAAATGGAGGGGGTCAAGATTGACCTCCATATTGAATTTTGCAAACTCTGTCGTGAAATGGTCATCTTTTAATTTTTCCAGCAATTTCATCAGGACAGGGGCTGGTTTCCAATCATTGCCGACAAGGGATATTTCCTGTTCCACGCCGATTCGTTGAATATCGGCCTCGAACAGGTTTTTGTTCAACATAACCTCCATCGCCTTAAAATCCCTTAATAAATGCTCGGTAGCGTTAATGCGTTCATTCCTTTTTTGAATAAGGGCAACTTTTTCTGAACCCATGGTGAAAGGTATTTGTATTGGGTATAGTGTTATTTCCCCAAGCATGAAAGAGTTTTGGGATTCCGATCAAAATTATCTGTCAATTGTCTGAGGATAGGAGATATTGGTCAGTAGCTAAAGTGATTTTTGTCACTTGACAAAATAGCGGATTGTGACTTTGTTCACTGCTTAAATTGGATGGAAAATGAAAACTTGCCAGCGAAAAGTCAAACGGCAATTTATCTTCTTTTTACTACCGTACACTTTTTGTTTTATATCCGTTTTCAGGCCAAAGCGAAGAAACCTAGAGGGAGAGAGGTGCGTTTTTTTTGTTTTTTCGCAGAAAAAACAAAAAAAACGCACCTCTCTCCCAAAACTTTCCTTCTTTCAGGCATGAAAATCAGTCGTTTCTAAAAAGTGTACGGCAGTGAGATCTTCTTCAACAAAAAAATATTCTGATGAGTAAAAAGACAAGTTTTTCACAATTAATAAATGGCGAAATGCCGGTATTGGTAGATTTTACGGCAACCTGGTGCGGCCCTTGCAAGGCGATGGCCCCGGTGCTGGAAAAGGTAAAGCGTAAAATCGGCGATAAGGCAAAAATCATAAAAATAGACATTGATAAAAACCAGTCGTTTGCCACTAAAATGGGCGTTTCCGGAGTGCCGACTTTTGTCGTTTTTAAGGAAGGCAAAGAAGAGTGGCGGCAGGTAGGGATGATTTCAGAGCATCAATTGGTAAATGTGCTGGAGGGGTTTGCATGAACTTTATTTGTCCCAAAACAAAAAGGGGGAGACGAAAAGTGTTCAATTTTTCATCTCCCCCTTTTTGTTTTGGGACAAATAAAAAACGGAAGCCACTAATTAAAGCAGCTTCCATCATACACCTCTCACATTGAAGAATGAGCTCTTAAAAACGTTACCAGCAAAACTGGTTGTTTGGGATTACGGTTTTCGGTTATTTAACTTTAATCAGCTTTGGTTTTTCAATTTTCACTTTGACCTTCGGCAGTTCGACCAACAACATCCCGTTTTTGTAACTGGCTTCAATTTTTTCGGCCATTACATTTTCGGGCAGCCAGAACGAACGGCTGAAAGAAGAAAAATTGAATTCTTTACGGGTGTAGTTTTCATCCTTTTCTTCTTTTTCAGTTTTGCTTTCAGCACTGATGATAAGCGACCCATCTTTGATTTCCAATGTGAAATCATCCCTTTTCATGCCCGGTGCAGCAACCTCCAATTCAAATGCTTTGTCCGTTTCTTTCACGTTGACAGCTGGCACAACCATTTCGCCTGGCCAGTTGCCGTCCATGAAATCGTCATCTTTGAAAAAACGGTCAACCCATTTTGGGAAGGTCGGCATGAGGTCATAACGGTTTCTCCAATTTACGAGTGACATGACTGATTAGGATTTTGCAGTGGTCTGCAGTTTTGCTCCCTCGCAACCCGTGCATTCCATTGCTTGTTAAGAACTAATTTTTTTTACAAGGCAAATCTATTTTTAAGAGAATTTAATTCAAATGACGATTGTCATTCTGGCTACTGATTTTGCTTAAAAACTTCGATTGACTCGTGTAATTGTTTAAAAAATGCCTCGTTAGAAAAAGCTTTTTGCCATGACAGCTTGTTTTGGCAACTTTGCGCCTCATTTTAAAAACAATATTTTCAAATATGCTTAAACACAATCTGATTTTACTGACCTTGTTATGCGCTTTCTCATTACAAGCCCAACCGGAAAGGTGGCAACAGCGGGTAGAGTATAAAATGGACATCAATTTGAATGTTAACTCCCACCGAATGACCGGAAAGCAGCAGCTTAAATATTTTAACAACTCGCCCGATACCCTCAACCGTATATTTTACCATCTGTATTTCAATGCCTTTCAACCCGGCAGCATGATGGACATGTTGAACCGAAACCCTGAACGTTCTGACCCAAGGGTGGGGGAGCGGATCAAAAACCTGAAGGAACATGAATATGGCTGGCACAAAGTCGATAAGTTGATTTGCAATGGAAAGGACACAAAGTTTGAAATCAACGGTACAATCCTCGAAGTCGAGTTGGTCGAACCCATTTTGCCCAAATCGACGGCTATCCTCGAAATGGATTTCCATTCACAAGTGCCCATACAGATCAGGCGCTCGGGCAGGGACAGCCAGGACGGCATCGCCTATTCGATGAGTCAGTGGTATCCAAAACTTTGCGAATATGACTACCAAGGCTGGCATGCCAACCCGTACATCCAGCGTGAATTTTATGGTGTCTGGGGCGATTTTGAGGTCAACATCACTATGGATAGCAAGTACATCATGGGTGCGAGCGGTATCCTGCAAAACCCCTCAGAAATAGGTAAAGGCTATGAACCAAAGGGGACTGCTGTGAGGCCTGTTTCTAAGGAAAAATTAACATGGCGATGGAAAGCAGAAAACGTTCATGACTTTTGCTGGTCTGCCGATCCAGATTATAAGCATTTAAAATTGGAGAGGAGGGATGGACTGACGCTGCATTTTCTTTTTGATGCAAAAGATGATGACACCATGGCCAAATGGAGTTCGATGCCTAAAAAAATGGACAAGGTATTTGATTTCATCAATAAACACTACGGGCAATATCCCTATAAATCCTATTCTTTCCTCCATGCCGGAGATGGCGGCATGGAATACCCTATGGCTACCTTCTTAGTTGGCGGAGCAGGAGTAGGAACTTTTATCCATGAACTGATGCATGCTTGGTATTATGGTGTGTTAGCAACAAATGAGAGCCTCTACCCTTGGATGGATGAGGGCTTCACTGAGTATGCTGAAGAGGAGGTGAAAAATTTCCTGAGACGAGAAAAATTGATCGGAGGTGATCCGGTTGATGACCCGCACCTCGGGGCAAATGACAAGTACATCAGTTTTGCAAAAAGTGGGAAGGAGGAAATTTTAACCACCCATGCCGATCACTATTTAAGCGGTTCTGCTTATGTTCTGGCTGCTTATACCAAGGGGCAGGTTTTCCTCACTCAGTTGCAATATATTATGGGCAAGCCAACTTTTGATAAAGCGATGCTACGTTATTTTGATGTTTGGAAATTCAAACACCCAAACGTAAACGATTTTATCCGAGTGATGGAAAAGGAATCAGATTTAGAATTGGACTGGTACAAAGAGTACTTTGTAGGTTCCTTAAAAACGATTGACTACTCCGTAAATTCAGTCGAAAAAGCCAACCGAATAGAAACTTCCATTACTTTGAAACGTGTCGGCGACATGCCTATGCCAATTGATTTGGTGGTTACTTTGAAAGATGGGGAAAAAAAATATTACACTATTCCTTTAGTCATCATGAGGGGAGAGAAAAAAAATGATACTTGGGGCGAGGCTATTGATGTATTGCCCGACTGGCCTTGGACCCATCCAACTTATGAATTTGTTTTGGATGTAAAATTCAAAAACATCGCAAGAGTGGAGATCGACCCTTCCAAACGGATGGCAGATATTAATCGGACGAATAATTTTTGGAGTGATTTGGAAGATTGACCCAAATCGTTTTTTCTACATCGTTCATCAATTGGAAGGGGTGTTTGTGTCTATAAATTTTGCATTGCCCCTTTTGTCGAGGTTATTATGCAGCATTCACCAAAATTTTACGAAAAATGATTGTAACTATTCTTGCAAATGCTTTAGCTGTATGGGTCGGCGCCCAAATCCTAAGAGGTGTAGAGGTCGATGATTTTTACCGGGCGATTATTGTCGGACTTGTGATTGGGATTTTCAACTGGTTGCTGGGCAATGTTTTTTACTGGCCTTCTTTGGGTCTTTTTTCCCTTGCCATGTGTGCGCTTGTGTTAATGGTAGCTGATTATTTTTTAGAAAGTATCAAAATAAAAAACTTCTGGTGGGCAGTTGCATTGGCCCTAATTGTTTCAATCGTAAACTATGTGGTTCATGGCATATTCTAAAAATGATGTAACTGTTCAGCATGGAGAGAGAGGGTGATTAACGATTAAAAGATTAGGGATTAAGGATATTAGATTAAGCCCGTCAAATCAAAAATCGTTAATCCCTAATCTTTTAATCGTTAATCAAAAAAAACCTACTGAATAGTTGCAAAATGATTTCCAACTTAACTTCTGCCAATTTTATATGAAAAACCTATTTGTGTTAAGCCTCTTCATTTTCATGCTTTCTGCCTGCCAATCTGACCAAAAACTTCAAGATGATTTCGTTGGCAACTATGATGTATCCATTGAGGTGCCTGATACAAAGGAGGAAATGGAAAAGGCCAAAAAAGGCATGCAAAAGGATTTGAAAGAAGCCCGTGAAAATATCAAAGAAGATATTAAAGAAGCCCGCCGTGAGATCGAAGAAGAATTTGGCGAAGAAAGTGACTTGGGCAAGGCCATTGGCAGCTTTGTAGAAGGCATCGGACATTTCGCCAACAGTATGACTGACCTGGGAGAGTCATTGGGAAATATGGGCATTGACATCGGTACGGGCATTCTTGGGAATGTTCATTTTTCTGCTGAATTTCAGAGCGATGGAGAGGTTGTTTTTGGAAAAAAGCGTGGCATCCATATTCGGAGCAATGATCTGCATTGGAAAATTGAAAATGGAGACATGCTTCTTTGGAACGAGGAAGAAGGTGAAAAAAAAGCTGATGTTTATAAAATTGAAAAAATATCAGAAAATGAAATTGATTTGATCGGCGAAGAGGTAATATTTCATTTGGTTAAAGAGGAAGAGAAATAGCTTTATGGAATTATTAGACTTGTTCAAGGCCGAACAAGTCTATTCACCATATATTCACTTCTGGTATTAAACCAATGCCGAATTTTTCCAAAACATCCACCTGGATACGGTTCGCTAAATTGCGAATCTCAATACCTGTTGCATTTCCATAATTGACCAGTACCAATGCTTGCCTTTCATGGCTGCCTGCATCTCCGATTCGCTTTCCTTTCCAACCTGCTTTTTCTATAAGCCAACCAGCTGGTATTTTTATTTTTCCATTCGGCAATTCATAATATACTATTTCGGGGAAACGTGATTTTAGCTTTTTGAACTGGTCGGTTTCTATTTCTGGATTTTTGAAAAAACTGCCAGAATTGCCAATCTTTTTTGGGTCGGGCAATTTGCTTTGCCTGATTTCAATTACAGCATTACTGACGTCTTGGATGCCGGGGTTCGCAATGTTTTTTTGTTGCAATACTTCTTTTATAGCGCCATAACTGATATTGACTTTTGGGTTTTTTAAAAGTCGAAATACGACTTTGGTAATAAAATATTTTCCCTTTAATTTATTTTTAAAAATACTGTCCCTGTATCCAAATTGGCAATCTTCAATGGTAAATACTTTTATTTTCCCAGTCGTCAATTCCACTGCTTCCAATTGTTGAAACACCTCTTTTAATTCAACGCCATATGCACCAATGTTTTGGATGGGGGCTGCCCCGACACTTCCGGGAATCAGGGATAAATTTTCAATGCCACCCAGACCATTTTCCAAAGCCCATAGGACAAGCTCATGCCACACCATGCCACCGCCTACAGCAACGATATACTCATCCTTTGTTTCGGCCATTTTATTAATACCTTTTATTTCATTTTTAATGACAACACCCTTAATATTTTCAGTTAATAATAAATTACTTCCTCCTCCCAATATTTGCAGTGAGCCTAACTTGACTTTCAATAATAATTGCAAATCTGCAACTGAATGGATTTCAGTAAAACGCTCGGCAAAAACATCCAAGCCAAACGTGTTCAATTTCTTTAGGCTATGATTTTTTTTAATGATCATTGATTTTTGAAGTGATCAGCGATTGATAGAATAGTGATTAGAAAAACTTGATTGCTGTAGCAAAACAGATAATCTGTGTATAATTGCAAACGTAAACATTTATCCAAATCAACGCATTTTGATTACCAACCACTAATTACTGAATACTAATCATAAGCATGGCATTGAATTACAGGCACTTCCTGAACAAATTCCCCCCAGCTATACTTCCAGTCACTTTAACGGAAGAAGATGCACGGTTGTATAGTTCTGAAAATGACCCCCTTCCCCATAAACTGATAAGCGAGTACATATTGCCAGGTGATCCGACTTCTGATGATTTGACCGAATATGTCCCATGTTTCCAATTGGAAGGGTTGAAGAACTTCGACGCCGTAATTTATTGGAAGGCCGGACTGATGAACTACCAATATGTGCTGATGACTTTTGAAAAAGGTGGAAAATTTATTGACAAAAAAGTGTTGGCAGGTGTTTTTTCGGATGGGAAAATCATTTCCCGTTCAGTAGCTCGGCTGGACAACGATAGGAGCATCCAGATCATGAGCGGCATTACAGATAACGCCGAACATCGCTTTAATGCTTCTGAGAGCACGACGATTGAATTGGAATTATTGCCTGATGGAAAAATTATTGAATTGGTATAAAACAGGCCCCTCTCCGAATGGTGTTCTCTTCATGTTAAAAGAATAAATTTTTGTCGGGTCGAGCAAATCATTGTTTTACCCAACTAACCACTAACCACTGATCACTACACTCTAATGCAAAGCTTTGAACAAGAAATAAAGGCTTATTTAAAAATAAACGACATTACCTATAAGGACAATTCCAGTTCTTTTAAGCGGCTGGATTTTTCCGTTAATTTGAATAAAAAATGGGTGTTCCACTTCGACGCAAAAGAAAAGCGACAAAAATATAACATCAATAATTGGAAGCTCACTAGGGAGCAAGAACCCTACACTTTTATCCTCGATGATTTAGCGGCACGGAAAATATTGGCTTATGCCCCCTATTCAGGCATGGTGGTTAGGGACAACCTTTCGAATAGTTACTATTTTTTTAGTGTGGTTGACCTTTTTCTTATGCCAAAGAATCGGGTAAACCGGCCCATTTTCAAAGAAAAAAAAGCGTTGAAAGGAAAATGGGTTGTTGATTTAAGACACGGAATTAAATGTAATTCTTTCCATCAGATCATTTCATTATTCCAACAATTTATCGAAAAAAGGGAAGACATATTTATCAACATCCTCGAATGCTATGGCGATTTTCATGGAGAGGAAATCGGCCAGAGAGGCGAAGTGCGCAAAAGTGAATATTGGAATATTGACGTGAAAGAAACCAGGTGAGACAGCAGTCCACGGTTTTAGCGGGGCTACAATAAAGTAGTCAATGAGGAAATACATCCAACGCCATTTCAAAAGATTTCCTAAAAGCATCTTCATCCACTCCGGTCGGTTCATTTTCATCCTGAAAAAAGAAGACCATGTTTTCCATGGGCATATTTCCAGTGAGGTCATCTTTGGCCATCGGGCAACCTCCGAAGCCTTTAATGGCTCCATCGAAACGAGTACAACCGCTCTTCCATGCAGCTTCAATTTTTTCTTTCCAGGTGTGCGGTTGAGTATGAAGGTGAGCACCTATTTCAACACCTTTTTTTTCATATATCGGAATAAGGTTGGAAAATAGATAGGTGATGCTGGCGGGGTTGGATACGCCAATAGTATCTGACAATTGGATGATACGGATACCCATATCGACCAATTTATCTACCCATTTCACGACTGTCTCTACGTTCCAAGGGTCGCCGTAGGGGTTGCCGAAACCCATGCTTATGTAAACGACCATTTCCTTGTTTGTGTCGAGGCAGGTTTTTTGGATGCCCTCAACTCTTGCCAATGATTCTTCGATGGTGGCATTGGTATTTCTGATCTGAAATGTTTCCGAAATGGAAAAAGGATAGCCGAGGTATTTGATTTCATCAAATTGGCTGGCATCATCGGCGCCACGCTGGTTGGCAACAATAGCAAGGAGTTTGGACTTCGTATTGGAAAGGTCGAGGCGGGAAAGCACATCGGCTGTGTCCCGCATTTGTGGGATGGCTTTTGGCGATACAAAGCTGCCAAAATCAATGGTGTCAAAACCTGTCTTCAATAATTGGTTGATATATGCTGCCTTCTTTTCAGTAGGAATAAATTCCTTCAAGCCTTGCATGGCATCCCGAGGGCATTCAATCAATTTAATCATTTTTGGCGGTGTAACTATTCAGCATAGTGGGAGAGAGAAAGAAAAATGAAATTTTTTTCTCTCTCCTGGTGGAACTTGGTGTTTTTTGATAAAAATTGAAAATTTTTATCAAAAAACACCTCATGCTGAATAGCTGCGTGGCAGTTAGGTTATGGATAGGGCAAAGGTAGGTTTTGAATGGTGAATGGTAAATAGCATGTCTCGAAATTTCTTCGAAAGGGAATGGTGATTTTTTACCCCAAAATGACTAGAGAGAATGATGGTTTGTTTTCGTTGTTTTGAAATGGGGTTAGTTTTGCGTTTTCATAAAATGCTATTAAAATGAAAAAGACTATCTGGGTCACATTTGGCTTTCTTCTGTTTATCATTGGATTCACGGCGCTTGTGTTGAGTTTAGTTGGAGTGAAATTGTCTTACCTTACATGGATAGATAAACCAAGTGCATTGTTTGGGTTTTTTATTCGAATATTAATGATTGTTGGAGGCATTGTGATCGTCTATCTTTCAGTGACCGATTGGCGGAATCAAGAGGACTGATTACATTTGAAACTCATCAATTGGTAATGTCATCCCGATCAAATAACCAAACCCGTCATATTTCCCTTTAACAAATGAGGCAGCCACATCAAACCGGAACAATTTTAAAATGCCAAATCCTATCTGGTCGAATCCAAGCGACAGTTCCAAATAATCCTTCTTTTCAGGTGTGTACAGGAAGTTGACCCCTGCTACCATTCCCCAATCCAGTTTTTTTATCAATGGCAATTTATCGGTAATAAACCCCTGGAATTTATGCTCCCAATGTCCTTCCAGCCAACTGTCGGAAGTGCTGTATTCATAATAAGGCATGCGTTTGAAAGACATTAAATAAAGTTCTGTATTGCCCACTTCTATTTCATTTCCCAAGAAGTGCTTATAATCTTGAAAGAATAATTTTTTATTATTAAAAAATAGCCCTCCCTCTAACCGAAAGGACATTTGACCAACCAACCCAAGTGTGATATTTCTTTTTTGTAAAACGGTAGAAATTCGATCAAAATTCACATCACTTGTTATAGTGTTGTCTGTGTTTGGCTGGATTGAGATTCCTTTTCTGTAATGAATCCATAAGTCGGGAAACTTGCTATTGATGATGTATTTTCGGTCTGGGTAATTAAAATACTTTTGACCAGGCCGCAGGCGAATACTTAAACCAGCTACCAAAGCTTTACTGTCACCAAGCTCACCTTCCTTGATATGATCATTGATTGGGATGTTAGGTGCATATTCCCTGTCTTTTTTGAAAAACGAATAGTCGGAATGATTCGCCAAGGGGGATCGGTCTGCATATTGAAATAATGCAAATAATAAAATGCCATTCGAAATCTCACTGCCATGATCGGCACGGATATATTTTTTATCATATAAACGGGCAAGATGTTTTTTGCCAAATAAAGAATAAGAGGTGTTGAGCAAAAGGCTGATAGGCTCCGCCTCATAATATTGAGCAATTTCATGACCTCCCATCAGCCGCAATCGGCTAAAAGTTTTAGGGTTGTAATTGTATTGCGCTCTGGCGGCTGCCCGGAATTTCTCTTCTGCAAAACCGTAATTAATTTTTCCACCAACAGTGAGCCTTTTATTATTTAATTTATCAAATGATTTTTTATAATCAACACCAATATTAATATTGCCACCCTGCACTGCATTAAACTGGAATGTGTTAATAGGTGACTGAACCGTTATGGAACGCTTTTTCCAAGAGTTGGAATAAGTGTATCCAAAAAGCAAAGCACCAATTTTTAATTTATTATTTTCCTTGTCCAAAGAATCCAAAAAAGATTTCGACTCTCGAACAATTTTAATGCTGTCTTTTTTGTGATAATCAACTGACTCTTCCTCCGTCAAAGGTACTGGCCTTGTTTCCTCCCAAAATATACTGTCCTTATCATTGGCTCCTTCTTCCACTTTCATGATTTCATTTCCGAAAAAATTATCCCCTAAATTTGGTCGCAAATCATAATTAGTGTAAATGCCAGTGAAATCACCACCAAACTTAAAACCAAACGCACCTCCCTTGATTGAAAAAGTTCTGGAAAAAATGCGCCATACATCCGGCCCTTTGACTGGCACATATGTTTGCTTGATGTTTAGTGTGTCGAATAGGGGCATATGCACTCGCTTGCCGGACAAGGCTATGTCAGCACTCTGTATGTTCCAAAGGTCGGAGACAATGTATATAAAACCCTGATAAACAGGGTCTTCGGATCGTTTGGGTATTATTTTTATTTTATTAATTAAGTGCCCTTCCTCGTCCACCAATACGCCTTCCAAACGATATTTGTAATAACCCATTGCACCCTCAGCGATAGGGGAAATGACATTGCGGCCATAGTGAATAAAATTTTCGTACAAGTCGATATTCATATCCTGGGCACTATTAAAACTAAAACCATTATCGTCACCGCTCACCTTGCTGGAGGTCATTATTTCTTTAAAATGATCGGGTTGTTGGAAATATAATTTCGAAACCGATTCGGATAAATAAACTATTCCCTGCCTATTGGTGTCCAGGCTTCCTTCCATGTCGCCAATATCCTGCCCAAGCAATTTTTCTGGGGCTTCCAGTATTTTTACGTTGCCTTTTATATAAACATCGCAGGCGTAAGAATTGACCTGTTTTTTATAATATTCCCTTTTTTTAATGGCCTTTCTAATTATTGGATATGCGGGGTCTTCGGCATTTGCTTTTATTTCTATTTCGCCCAAAGAAATAGCCTCCTCATTTAATGCTATATCAAATTTCAAGTATTTACCATTATAATTAATGTCCATTATTTTTTGACTATATCCGATATATTGGAAAACCATTTGGTAATTCCCTTTTTCCAATTCCAAAAAATATTCACCCTGCATATTGGTAGTAGTGCCTTGAGTTGTTCCTTGGACGTACACGGAAGCAAAAGGCAGAGCATTACCTGCTTCATCGGTCACGATACCGCTGACTTGTGCGCTTATTGTTTTTACAAAAAATAAAAAAAAGAAGATTGAAAATATTGATTTCATAATTTGGTTTAAAATTGTTTTTTGGTTTAGAAAATGAGGATTTAAGTATATAACGAGTTATTTTTATGAATAAATATTATCACTGTTCCACGCAGGTTCTCCCGCCACGGATTACACAGATTTTCATAAAATGATAGTTGCCTTTTTCTGTTTACCATTATATCACTCACTCCGCAGTTCCCAATCCTTAACCGCATTTACCAGGTCAGGAAAAAAACTGTTGAATTCTTTTTCATAGAGTAGATAATCTTTAAAAAAGTTGTCCACGGCGTTTTTAAAATATTGAGGATAGCGGGTGCGCATTTTCATCCTTTCAAACGTAAAACGCAGTCCTTTCTCCGTTCCGTATTTCACCAGCCAATCATCTGCGATCATTTTGAGGAGTCGCACTTGTAGGAATGTGGGCATAAGGGAAATATGTTCTTCCAAAATTTCATAGACCCATTTCGTAAATTGATGGAGGTTTTCATCCGAATAGCGATTCCAATTTTTTACCAGCAAATAGTCATAACAAATATCAAGCACCACTGGAGCAAATTTTCTATGATGGGGTCGCAATCGGATAACACTCTTTTTCACCATCGGATGAGCGTCTGTATAAGAATCTATTTTCCGATGAAGACGTACACCTTCCTGTATAGGGCGTGGCAAGGCTGTAACTTCTTTGTTTTTGATAAAATCAGCCAGAAAATTGCCAACAACCAAATGCGGCACTCTGCCCGATAAGTAGATATGTGCGAGGAAATTCATTTAATGAATGGTGAATGGTTAGAGGTGAATGGTGAATATATGGACCGTGTATGAACTTTCACTTTTTACATTTTTCCCCAAAACCTATCTTTGCGCCCGCCCCGAAATTTCTTCGGGGTTCACCATTTACCATTCACCATTTACCATTCGAAATATGGCTTTAAAATGTGGCATCGTCGGTTTGCCAAATGTCGGAAAATCAACCCTTTTCAATGCCTTGACTTCTGCCAAGGCACTTGCTGCCAATTACCCTTTTGCTACCAAAGACCCCAATGTGGGCATGATTACTGTGCCAGACCCACGTTTGGATAAACTGACCGAATTTGTAAAACCGAAACAGACCATCCCAACCACCATCGAAATCGTTGACATTGCCGGGCTGATAAAAGGTGCCAGCAAGGGCGAAGGGTTGGGCAATCAATTTCTCGCAAACATAAGGGAAGTGGATGCAATTGTTCACGTCGTGCGTTGTTTTGAGGATGATAATGTCGTACATGTAGACGGAGGTGTTGACCCTGTTCGTGACAAAGAAATCATTGATACAGAGTTGATCCTCAAAGATTTAGAGACGGTGGAAAAACGGTTGGAGCGGCTTCGCAAAGCAGCCAAAACAGCCAAAAAGGAAGACATCGCTGCTGCGGAACATGGCGAAAAAATATTGGCTCACCTAAATGAGGGCAACCCGGCCCGCTCGCTCGAACTGGAAGGCGATGCTGCCGATTTGTTGAATGAAATGTTCCTGCTTACTGCGAAACCCATCCTCTATGTCTGCAATGTGGATGAAGAATCTGTCGTCAGTGGGAATGAATTTACCACTGCTTTTAAAGAGGCTGTGAAGGATGAACCTGCTGAGGTTATATTCATCAGTGCTGCGATTGAAGCTGAAATTGCTAATATGGATACAAAAGAGGAGCGCAATGAATACCTCGGCATGATGGGTCTTACCGAACCTGGTGTTAACCGCTTGATTACCGCCTGTTATTCCCTTCTTCATCTTATTACTTATTTTACCGCAGGCGAAAAAGAAGTACGTGCCTGGACGATCCGTAAAGGTTGGAAAGCGCCCAAAGCCGCTGGGGTTATTCACACCGATTTTGAAAAAGGATTTATTCGGGCAGAAGTCATTAAGTATGACGATTACGTAAAATATGGCTCAGAAGCGGCAGTGAAAGAGGCTGGGAAAATGGGAGTTGAAGGAAAGGAATACGTAGTCGGCGATGGGGATGTGATGCACTTTAGGTTTAATGTGTAGGATCTTGATTAGTTGATTAGTTGATTAGTGATCAGTGATTAAGTATTGAACAAAGCCTCAATTTTCTGTGCTAATACTTCCCCATGTTTCCGTTTACTTTCAAAAGACCATCCTGCGATGTGGGGAGCGAGGATTACATTTTCAGCTTTTTGTAAATATTTAAAATCGTCTGGTAATTTTTCCAAATTAAATTTATCAAAAGATTGATCCTCGTATTCAATAACATCTAAAGCCGCACCTTTTACTTTTCCTGATTTCAGATTTTCCACTAAGGCCGACGTTTTCAAAACCAATCCACGAGCAGTATTTATGATGAATATTTCTTTTTTAAAATTTTCAATAAATAATTCATCCACAAAATGATAATTGCTTTCCATGAAAGGAATATGCAAACTAATAATATCTGCTTTTGAAAATATTTCATTTAAACCTACCTCTTTTGCATAATCATCTCCATAATTTTTTTTGTATTTATCATAAGCCAAAACTTCGACATCAAAACCCGACAATCGCTTGGCAAAAGAAGTCCCCATATTTCCATAGCCAATAATGCCGACGGTTTTTCCCATTAATTCTATGCCCCTGTTTTTTTCTCTTTCCCATTTTCCATTTTTAACCTGGTAATTGGCTCTGGCAAGATTATTAAACAACATCAGCGACATGCCGATCGCATGCTCGGCTACTGTGTCCCGACTGCCTTCTGGCGACGTCAAAATTTTCACACCTTTTGATTCTGCATATTCCACGGGTATATGTTCGACCCCGACTCCTTCCCTTGCGATAAACCTCAGGTTGAGGCCACAGTCAATAAAATCATTGTCGAGTGTAATTCGGCTGCGCATCACAATACCTTCATAGTCAGGGAGTTTGGGCTCGATTTCTTCTTTTGAGGAAGTAAGGTCATATTCACATTGCCAATTGAGATTGGTCAACTTTTCTTCTAAAACGGGGTGGGCTTTATCGAGGAAGAGTATTTTTTTGGTCATTGATTACATTTTGTCCTGTTTGTTGATATTGAAGTGTTTTGGTTTGTTGGCTTTCATGACATTTCAGGATTTAAGAGGCGTTCAAAGTATAAAAAATGTAATTCTTATTAAAAGTATTTCCTCCCCCTAACCCCCTCCAGAGGGGGAAATAAATCTTGCTAAAATTTAAAATTGAAGCAATACGTCAAATAAATGAACGGCTCTGTTTCCCCTCTGGAGGGGGTTAGGGGGAGGAACAAATTAAGACTGCCTATTTTTATTCACTCATTAGTTTTATCCAATTGGCACAGATATCCCAATTTATAAAAATCAAAAAACTTTAAATTTGGATTTTCGGATAAAAAATTTCTTTCTAAAAAAGGAGTGGACATTTTAAATAGAAAAGCAACTAATCTTTTTAGCCGCCATTTTTTTATTTTAATAAAATAAGTCAGCAATTTAGTTTTGATGAGAGTTCCTCGTTCCCAAAGCGTATAAAGATTTTGTAGTCCTTGCTTTGTTTTTTTTAAAAAAGAATCAGTGGTTTCAAGTCCAATATGCTCCAATGGATTATTAATGTGTTTTATTTTGATTTTCTTTTTGGCTAATTGCAATCCAAATAAAGTATCCTCATGTCCATATTGTTTAAGCAATTCATCAAATAATGTTTTTTCAAAAATAGATTTTGGAATTAAAAAATTATTGGTCATGAAGCTGTGCCATGGATTTTTCATCCTTTGTTCCACCGTTGACTGTTCACGTTGAATTCCATATTTCCAATGAAAAATATATTCTTGATTTTTAGGTGGTTGAGCATTATAGCAACGACCTCCATATAATAAAGTATCAGGGGCGAGGTTATCAATATAATTTTGGATGTAGTCTTTTTTAACAACTTTTGAGTCGCAGTCCATAAATAATAGGAATGGAAATTTGGCAGCTTTACCTAAGGCATTCCTTATTGCGGAGCGACCTAAATTCTTATGCATTTCCTGATAAATGACAGCAGAATTTTTTAATTCCCTATTTAGATTTTTAAATCGTTCAAGTGAGCCGTCGTCAAAACAAATTATCTCGTATTCAAGCCCTGCCTCCTTGCATTGCAGAGAAAGATCCTGCACCAAGTGACGAATGTCAAAATTGAAAATGGGAATGAGGATGGAGATCAAACGATTTTTTTTGGTTTTCCCAAAGGGATTCCTTTGGAACAATAAAAACTGAAAGTTCTATTAGTTGTTACCATGATTGACAAAGATAACAACCTGAGCAAAATTAGGAATTGCCGGAAAAAGGGAATAAGGGTTGTATGTTTGCGCTTTAAATGCAACATCTGTTAGTTTTCAAAAATCTTACAGATTTAATGATCGAAATCTATTTATGCCTACCAAAGAAAGTATCAATACTATTTTAGCTAATAAAAAATTGAGCCCAGAGCTTTCGGACATTGCACATAAAATTGCTGACAGCCAGCGGATTACACCTGATGAAGGATTGTTACTTTATCAAATAGCAGATTTAGGTTACTTGGGAACGCTTGCCAATTTTATCAGGGAAAAGAAGCATGGAGACAACACTTATTTTAATCGCAATTTCCACATTGAACCGACCAATGTCTGTGTGTACGATTGCAAATTTTGCTCTTATTCCCGTTTGATTAAAAAAAGGTCGGATGGCTGGGAATACACCATGGACGAGATGTTGGACATCGTGAAACAGTACGATGACCAACCTGTAACGGAAGTGCATATTGTTGGCGGCGTATTGCCGCAATATGATTTGGCATTTTATGCAGAGTTATTTCAAAAAATAAAAATGCACCGTCCTGAACTCCACGTTAAAGCATTGACGCCAGTGGAGTATCATTATATTTTCAAAAAAGCAAAAATCGGTTACACAGAAGGGATGAAGCTGATGAAGGAGGCAGGCCTTGAATCTATGCCTGGTGGTGGCGCAGAAATTTTTCATCCGGAAGTTCGAAATAGAATTGCCAAGGATAAATGCACGGGTGACCAGTGGATACAGATACATGAAGAATGGCATAAGCTCGGTGGGCGCTCAAATGCAACCATGCTTTACGGGCATATTGAAGAATATCAGCACCGTATCCATCATATGGAGCAGTTGCGACAATTGCAAGATCGGACAGGTGGTTTTCAGACTTTCATTCCTTTGAAATTCAGGAACAAAGACAACCAAATGTCGGACATCCCCGAAGTGAACGTCTTAGAAGATTTGAGGAACTATGCTGTTGGCAGAATTTACCTCGACAATTTTGACCATGTTAAAGCATATTGGCCAATGATCAGTCGTAATGTAGCGCAACTTTCAATGGCTTATGGAGTGGATGATATTGACGGTACAATTGACGATACAACAAAAATTTACAGCATGGCTGGTTCAGAAGAACAAAACCCCGCCATGAGTACTCGTGAACTCGTTAACCTTATCCGCGATGTGGGCCGCAAACCCATCGAACGTGATACCCTTTACAATGTAGTGACTGATTTTACAGATGTGCAATTTGAAGAAGACACCAAATACAAGGGTTATGTATCCTTACCAGTTGTAAATTAGTTTTGAGGTAGGGAGTTTTGAGTTATTGAGTACTTGAATGATACTAGAGGTATTCATAAATAAGGAATCCTAAATTGTATCCTCCCCCCAGCCCCCTCCAAAGGGGGAGACATACCCGTTCTTTAATTTAATAGTGTGCTATAAAATAAAATTTTAGCAGGCTTTATCTCCCCCTTTGGAGGGGGCTGGGGGGAGGATATATCAAGGAACAAATTCTATGTTTTCATTTATAAACATCTCTACTCAATAACTCAAAATGCCCTAACTCAATAACTCTAACACCATGATAAAAGTAACCGCCGTCAGCTATTTGAATACCAAACCATTGTTGTACGGAATCATCAAAAGTGGTCTTGAAAAGGAGATTGACCTGCAATTGGACATTCCCGCTGATTGCGCCAAAAAATTGGCAAATGGAGATGTGGATATGGGGCTGGTGCCAGTAGCTGTGATTCCAGAAATAGCAGATCCTCATATCATTTCAAATTATTGTATTGGGACGGTTGGCACTGTGAAAACGGTCTGTGTTTTTAGTCAGTGTCCGATTGAGAAGATGACTCATCTTTACCTCGATTACCATTCAAGAACATCAGTGGAATTGGTGCAGGTTTTATTGCAGGAACATTGGAACTTATCACCTGAGTTAATTCATGCCACGCCTGGATTTGAGGAAAAAATAAATGGGACAACAGGAGCGCTCATCATTGGAGATAGGGCCATAGGCATGGAAAAAAAATACCCATTTGTTTATGACCTTGGCGAGGCATGGTTGGCCTACTCAGGGCTACCATTTGTTTTTGCGGCTTGGGTAAGCAACAAGCCATTGGATCAGGGTTTTATTAAAAAATTCAATGCTGCATTAAAACTTGGTGTAGAGGATATTCCCAACCTTATGTTTATATTGCCAACCCCCGTCCAAGGATTTGATTTGCAAAAGTATTTCACTGAAAACATCAGCTATGAGCTGGATGAAGCAAAACGAAAGGGGCTTGATTTGTTTTTGAAATTAATGGGGAGTTCAGTTCGTCAGTTTGCCAGTCCACAGTTCGTCAGCCCTTAATGTGGCGGTTACTTTCCACACGGAGCTTTTCAACTAATCACTAATTGTCTAATTACTAATCAACTAAACTATGAGCCAAGCAGTCAGAAACCTCGAACCCAAAGCTTTATGGAATAATTTTGCCGACCTCAACGCCGTGCCCAGGGCATCGAAAAAAGAGGAACGGGTCATCCAATTTATGGTGGATTTTGGCAAAAGGCTCGGCCTCGAAACTTATAGAGACGAGACGGGCAATGTCATCATCAAAAAACCTGCAACTGCTGGAATGGAAGAGCGCCCGGTCATCGCCTTGCAGAGCCACCTAGACATGGTACATCAAAAAAATGCCGCTACAAAATTTGACTTCGATACCGAGGGCATCAAAATGCTCATAGATGGTGACTGGGTGAAAGCAGAGGGAACGACCCTCGGGGCTGATAATGGAATTGGTGTTGCCTCTATCATGACTTTGTTGGAATCGAAGGATATTCCCCACCCGCCGCTCGAAGCACTTTTCACCATAGACGAAGAAACGGGAATGACCGGGGCAATGGGCTTGAAAGGCGGCCTACTCAATGCTAAATACATGCTCAACCTCGATACCGAAGATGACCGGGAACTGACCATCGGCTGTGCAGGCGGCGTGGATGTGACTGGTACTGGAAAATACAAGCAGAAAAAAACGCCTGAGGGTTCAGTGGCTTTTAAAATCGGCATTAAAGGATTGGCTGGAGGTCATTCAGGTATGGAAATCCACCTTGGTAAAGGCAATGCCAATAAGTTGATGAATCGATTATTATTTTCTGCATCTGCCAAATTTAACATCCGTATTTCGGAGATAGATGGGGGAGGGCTACGGAACGCCATCCCAAGAGAGTCTTTTTCAGTGGTTGTTTTGCCAAAGGAACGAGCGACTGATTTTGAAGCGTTTATAAAAAATATTTCTGACACCTATAAAGAAGAACATGGAACGACCGACCCTGATTTGAAAGTTGTATTTGAACCCAATGATGAACCTTTAATGGTGATGGGTAGAAAATTTCAAGCGAAATTCTTGAGGGCGATTTATGCTGTGCCAAGTGGAATATATCGCATGAGCCCTGACGTTGAAGATCTCGTGCAAACTTCCAACAACCTTGCAAGGGTAGTAGTGAAAGATGGAAAATTTACTGTAATGTGCCTTACCCGTGGCTCAGTGGATTCTGAGAAATTTGACCTCGCTCAAGCCATACAAGCTGCACTGGAATTGACAGGGGCGAAAGTAACTTTTACCGGAGAATATCCAGGCTGGGCACCCAAGCCCACTTCCAAAATCGTTTCGCTGATGAGCGGGTTGTATGAAGAAAAGTTCAATTCAAAACCACATGTCAATGCATGTCATGCTGGCCTTGAATGTGGCATTCTTGGCACCAATTACCCAGAAATGGAAATGATCTCATTTGGGCCAAATATTCATGGGGCACATTCACCTGATGAGAAAGTGCAGGTGAGTTCGGTGCAGAAGTTTTGGGGGTTTTTATTAGAAACTTTGCAGCGGGTGTAAAAGAAAAAACCGCCTCCCGAAGGAGACGGCCTAAACTTTACTCCAAATCTATCTATCTTAATATGGTTGCTGGTATAAGGTTGACGGTTTGCCTAAGCTAACATGTCAACTCACTTTCCAACCATTATTTTATCAAGGTCATTTGTCGAACGGCAGTCAAGCCAGCCGATTCGATCTTGTAGAAGAGAACACCATTGGCTGGCAAGCCTTTGCTTTCAATGGTAATTTCATTGTAACCATTGGTGTAGTTTTCCTCGATCTCTTTCAAGATCCTTCCACTGCTATCATAGATGGTGAACTTGGCATGCCCTGCATTTGGTAGTTCAAAACCAATAGTAGTGCGGTTGGAAAATGGGTTCGGTACATTCTGATGGAGAGCAAAGCCTTCTATTTCTAATCCATTTACAGGCGTCAGGTTTTCTTCAAAGTCAAGCCCGACTTCCCATTCGTCCATTGCTTCTCCAATGTAGGCAGCGGCAAATGTGTACCTTGAACTGATGTTTATCACCTCCGTCAGTTGGCAGGCATTTTTCACTTCGAATTGTATGGAAAGGACTGCTGTGCCATTGTCCAAAGTGAACATATCTGTCTCGAACCAGAGAGCCGTGATGGCACCTTCGTCAAGCAGGGATAGACCATAATTTTCCTCATCGGTCAGTTCAGTAGAGTTGACTTGCAGAAAGGACAAATTATCCTTATTGTAATCAATGGTGAACTGGAAGCCATAGACATCAGCGAAATCCTTTGCCCGGAAAACAACTTCAATGTTTTCACCTGCTTCTACCCATCTGTCCTCCGTGCTGAACATTAACTTGTCATCACCACGATCTCCTAATCCTTCGTCTGCGAAGTTACTGTTCGGAGTGGCACTTCCATTTACATCGCCAATTTTAACGGCCTTAAAATCGGCATCGTTCATGGGAGTCATCATGTTGTTTACATTGATGACTTCTGGGAATATTTCTGCCCAAGGATTGTTAGGTTGAGGGAAACTATATTCCTTATCAATAAAGCGCCATGAGGTATTATTAGGCAGTTCGCTGTTGATATAGAGGATCAACTTACGGAGTTCAACCAAATCAAAAGTTGTGATCGTTTGAGAATTGTTGATGTCCGCTGCAATCATCTTATAAGGTGAATCGAATATTTCGACACCGAGGATATGCCTTGTTATCAGCACCAGATCATAGGTTGTCACGCCATTCAGATAGTCATCGTCTTTTTCAGGCGTGATGGAATAATCATCTCCCATCGGCAAATCCGTGAACTCGAACATACCAGAACCTTGGGTCATGTAAACTTCATCCATACTGGTATTGGATAAATGCACAGAGACACCTTCAATGGGTTCGTTGTTTTCGTGTGAATTGATAAAACCAACGAGTGGCACACCACCAGTACAGACATTCATATTGTCCTGCAAAATGATGGTATTGAGGCAAAAATCCTGATTGCCCTCTTCATCGGTTACCCAAATTTCAACTGGTGTTTGTCCAACCTGATCACAATGCAACGTTTGGCATACATCGCTGATATCAGGTGAGAAAGAGACTTTCAGTGGCCCTGGGCAATTATCCACTGCATATTCTAAGCAGGTCTTCTGCGCATACATCCACCATCCCGGTTTGCATAATTTCTACGATGAGGCCATTGGTGCAAACGGGAGAAGGCTTTTTGCAATCCCTTATTTCAAAATCAAAAACAATCTCAGCTTCATTCCCACACCCATCTTCAACCAAGATAGCGGACGCTGTGAACTCCCATTTGTACATGTCCCTTGGAAAATTCCAGTGCCATTGATTTCGTGTGTACCATCTTTATTCAAATCAATCAAATGGACTATTTCAAGGTCAGAGCTGCATTCACCTACAATGTCTATCTCTAAGTCCACATCGCCGTTTGAACAATCGGCATCTTCCGTGCAAAATTCATAGTCGTAAGGTGCGGTCAATGTCGGTGCGAGTCTCATCATGAATTTTGATGATCTGCTGATAGGTATAGTGGCCAAAATTATTGTAGGTATTTTCGTCCACCAATGCACCAAACTCATCGGTTGGCACTACAATCGGATCAAGATTCGGATCATGAGTACACCAGTTAATGACCTCCCATGTACGCACTATTTTAAAACAGGCGCTGTCATTTGAAAGGGCAAAATATTGATCAGAGAAACTATAGGCTAACTGCTCACAGCCAAACTCTCCAAAGATCAAGTCGATGGAATTAATAGGCTCGCCACATTCACCCGTCCAATTGGGAGGGAAATTGATGAGCCAATCAGAAACAGGCGTTACATAGATATGTTGTTCGCAAGTGCCCTGCGACACATTACCTGCTCCATCAACTGCCGAGAAGAACCGTATGATGTGACCTTCGCCGCATGCATTGATATTGACAGCGTGCTGCAATTCGACTATTTCTGAATTGCAATTGTCATAAGTAATGGCGTCACCAAAACTTTGAACATAATCGTCGGTAATGTCTGCTGGCAAATCTGTACATGGGATAATTTTTTGTTGAGGTGGCACACATACTGGCGGCAACTTGTCTTCCACTTCTACTGATACCATGCATTCAGAATAGTTATCGAAACAGTCATACACTCGGAAAACAACGTTTGCCAATTCATCGCTGCAATCAAATGGCACGGCAGGGCCAAAATTGGAATCGGGCTGTCCCATGCGTTTTACCAGCATTTCTCCGATGCAACAATTGTCGTAACTGCCGTCGTCAAATGTTTCTGCATAAATCAGCGTATTGCCGAATTGGTCAAGACTGACATCAGTGATTTCGTCGCAAATGGCAATAGGTGCTTCATCGTCTATGACTGTCGCATTGACAAGTAGTTCCCGCTCATTTCCACACTCGTCAATGGCTAAATAAGTAATTGTATGTACGCCAAGACCCAACCCTGGGTTAGGTACATAGCCTCCATTTGTTCCATCCACACCATTTACATAATCGGCCTCACCTACTTCTGTAAATATCTTCACTGTTACATTGCCACAGTCATCTGATACCACTGGAGCGGGAAGCAAATCTTCTGAACGGCACAAAACTGCGGATGCACCTGGCTCTGTAATACGTAGTGTAATCGGTGGTACACTTACCAATGGCTTTGTAATGTCCAACACTTTGATAACCTGCTCATTGTCATTCCCATTCATATCAGTGGTAATGATCTGTTGGGTACACCAGTTCATTACCGTCCAAGTACGAATGATTTTGAATGAATTTCCACAAGTCAAAAGCGTATCGTCCTGATTTGCAAAACTGTAAGGGCAATAGGGACCCGATGCTCCCAATGGTACACCTGAGCCGGTCGAAGATAAGATCCCAGTATAAGTTGAGGGATCAGTTATATTAGGAAAAGAATAATATTGATCGCACAACCATGCCCGATCTTCGGGGAACATGACTTCCTGACCCGGTTCAATCAGCAATAACTGCGTACAAAATGATTCGTTTCCGTAATCATCAGATGCCACCCAGTCCTTTACAATGGTTACTCCTTGACAGATATCGCTGTTATCTATTTGCAGGCCCGTCAATGAGATCAAAGGATCGTTATCGCAGTTGTCATCTACGGAAGGGTAGGGATAGTTGTCTATGTCAGTATCGCATTCAATGACAATAGGTGCAGTTGGGCAGTCCCAAAGTGGGGCCTTTTTGTCTTCAACCCTTATGTTTGACCAACAAGAGTTGCCAGTGCAACCATCTGTTACCCTCCCAATGATGGGTTGGCCAATATTGCTACAAGTCACTGTGTTACCTAATTGTGTGCTATTGGGCAAAGACAAAGTGACTTGAAAATTGTCATAAGACAAATAATTGCCGTCCAATAGCATTTCAGGTGACACAGTTCCAGCTCCGCTTTGGTCAAGGGAAATATTGACATTGTTTTCACAAGAAAGAATACTACTTGCAATGTAAATGACCTGTTGGTCAGCAACTGGCGGATTCACGCCATCGTCTTCTAATACTTGAATCCATTGGTCACTGTTCATAGGGCCATCCCATTGAACAAAAACTGCATTATCCGTTACAGGTGAAATAATCGTTCCGCCAGGTGAGACGGACCACAGCCATGAGTTGCCGTTAAAGGGCGTGGAATATTGATAAATTTCGCCCTGACAAGGAGTTGTTTCCCCAGTAATTTCTGGAATTGGCTGGGATGAAAGATTGGTAGAGAACAAACAGGAAACAAAAGCCAAAGCAATGGCCAGCCCCCTGAAATCCCGCATAGTAACTGCCGGTTTCATACTGAAATTGGGTTTAAGTTAAAGAATTGGAGTGCCTGAACGGTGGACGGCAGACGGTGGACGGCAGAGGATTAGCAGTTGGGAATTACTTTAAACAAAGCTTCTTCAGCCATTTATCCTCCGCTGTCGTTCGTCAGCCGAACGACCGGACAGTTCTTTTCTTGAGTCTTAATAAATGATGGAAATAAGAAGAGGAAGGAAGGAGGTGCAAGGGCAGAAAGTTATTCTCAAAGTATGTTTAATGTGAAGCCCTTGCAGTTTTAAATTTTTTTCTCAAAATCTGATTAAAAGACTTTCAATGGCGTTCTAAATAATCTGGTTATTTTTGATAGTTGCTCAGGGTATGGCAAAAACGCTTCCAGAAGCGATTTTGGGTAGTACCTTAATCAGGGTAAATTTTAATATGTTTATATTTTTAATGTTTAAACAACTTTTGGGCAAAGGGGTTATGAACTGAGCATGATGATATTATCTTTAGAAATAATTTGTCAAAGAAGCATTTTATTAAAACTTTGGTTCTTTGACAAATCCCGTGGAAGCCATTCAGAATATCAGTGTTTTAAGGGAAAGAAAATTTTTGAAAAAAATTTTCTTTCCCTTAAAACACTGATAGAGAGGGAGGTGAAAAATAAAAAATTGAAAATTTTTTATTTTTCACCTCCCTCTCTTCCTGTTTTTTTATTGTTCCACTATAATCATCAAAGAACCAAAACTTTTAATGCTGCTTTGCCACTTTAGAGAGAAAGGGTGATTAACGATTAAAAGATTGCAGATCAACAATATCAGATTAAGTCCGTCAAATCAAAAATCGTTAATCTGCAATCTCGTAATCGTTAATCAAAAAAAACACCTCCCTCTCTGAATAATCTTTCTTCTCAGGCTTATACAAAGATAAAGCACCTCATATTTCCATCAATTCCCTATTTTGCCCCAAATTATTAATTCTCGACAGTAACGCAGTGGGTTGGAGTCTTAACCTTATTGGTTTCAAAACTTATGAGATTTAGGGTGAAAAATCCAGTTGCATTTAGACACTTATTAAAAATGAGCAAATTCTACATCCTTATCACTTTGATTGGTCTTCTCATTTTGCCTACCATACTATTTTCACAAAGAAAAAAACAGCAAAAGAACGATCGACCTGCTCCTGCCGCCACGTTCAGTGAAGATTTATATAACTCTCTCAAATGGCGTAGCATTGGCCCTTTTCGTGGAGGCCGTTCCTGTGCTGTTACTGGTGTTTTAGGCAAACCCAACCTATTTTACTTTGGTGGTGCTGGAGGTGGCGTATGGCGGACGGAGGATGGTGGGCGGTCGTGGGAAAATATTTCCGATGGATTTTTCGGTGGGTCGATAGGGTCAGTGGCGGTCGCTGAAAGCGACCACAATGTGATATATGTTGGAGGTGGAGAAAAAACAGTGCGGGGAAATGTGTCATATGGGTATGGCATCTGGAAATCGGAAGACGCTGGTAAGACTTGGAAGCAAAAAGGTTTGGAAAATAGCCGCCACATCAGTCGTATTCGCATTCATCCTTCCAACCCAGACATTGTTTATGCAGCTGTTATGGGCGACCTCTTTAAAGACACAGAAGAACGGGGTGTTTATAAAAGCACGGATGGAGGCAATTCTTGGAAAAGGGTCTTGTTTGCCAATAGCGCTGCTGGGGCAGTGGATTTAACCTTTGATCCAAACAACCCACGTATATTATATGCATCTACTTGGCGCATTCGTCGAACTCCATATGACTTGTCAAGTGGTGGGGAGGGATCTGGTCTCTGGAAAAGCACTGACAGTGGTGAAACGTGGATTTCTTTGAGCAATAAAGAAGGCATGCCCAAAGGAACATTGGGAATTATTGGTGTCACCGTTTCTCCTGTGAATTCTCAAAGGGTTTGGGCATTGGTCGAAAATGAAAAAGGTGGCCTTTTCCGTTCAGAGGATGGCGGCGAAAAATGGAAGAAGATCAATGACAGCCGCAGCCTCCGACAACGGGCCTGGTATTATACTCGCATTTATGCTGACCCAAAAGATGAGGATATTATTTATGTAATGAACGTCCGCTATCATAAATCCAAAGATGGGGGCAAATCATTTAAAGCAAGTGCTGCCCCTCATGGTGACCATCATGATTTATGGATAGCTCCTGAAAACCCGAATAGTATGATTATTGGAGACGATGGCGGTGCGCAAGTGACGTATGATGGAGGAGAAACCTGGACAACTTATCACAACCAGCCGACCGCCCAATTTTACAGGGTGACTACCGATAATCATTTTCCTTATCGAATTTATGTAGCCCAGCAAGACAATAGCACTCTTCGGATTTCTCATAGGAGCAATGGAGGTTCAATTGATAAAGATGATTGGGAAACTACAGCTGGCTGCGAGTGTGGCCATATCGCTATTGACCCAAATGACAATGACATCGTTTACGGTGGCTGTTATGGCGGTTTGTTACAAAGGCAGGATCACCGAACCGATTTCAAAAGATCCATCAACGTATGGCCAGACAATCCTATGGGCCACGGCGTTGAAGCGATGAAATACCGTTTCCAGTGGAACTACCCATTATTCTTTTCGCCGCATGATCCAAAAAAATTGTACACAGCTTCCAATCATTTGCATTTAACAACTAATGAAGGGCAAACTTGGCAAACCATCAGCCCAGACCTCACGCGTGATGACAAATCGAAACAAGGTCCATCGGGTGGCCCGATCACAAAGGACAATACAGCTGTCGAATACTACTGTACCATTTTTGCAGCAGCGGAAAGCCCAAGAGTGGAAGGCCTATTATGGACTGGAAGTGACGACGGGTTGGTGCATGTAAGCAAAGACGGAGGTCAGAATTGGGAAAATGTAACCCCTTCCAATATGCCCGAATGGTCTATGGTCAATAGCCTTGAACCAAGTCCATTTGAGGACGGTGGATGTTACATCGCTGCGACCATGTACAAATCAGGTAATTACGAACCTTATTTATTTAAGACAACTGATTATGGAAAAACATGGTCGAAGATCGTAACCGGCATTCAAAAAGATCATTTCACGAGAGTAGTTCGCACTGATCCAAAAAGGAGAGGGTTGCTTTATGCTGGTACAGAAAGTGGCATGTACATCAGCTTTGATGATGGGGCGAATTGGAAACCATTTCAACTCAACCTGCCCATCGTGCCCATCACAGATTTGGCAGTAAAAAACGATAACCTTATTGCCGCAACCCAAGGCCGAAGCCTTTGGATGATTGATGACCTATCAGTACTCCACCAACTGAACAAAGATGTAGCCGCTAAAAAAGTCCACCTTTTCAAGCCAATGGACAGTTACCGCATGGATGGTTTTCAAGTAAAAGACCCTAAAGAGGCAGGGAAAAATCATCCTGGAGGTGTGACAGCACATTATCTCGTGCCTGACCTCGATACAGCAAAGACAGAAGTAAAACTCACGTTCCTTGAACAAAATGGTAACCTAATCAGGGAGTTTTCCAACAAGGCTAAGGAGAAAAGTGACCGCTTAAAAGTCATGCCTGGAGCCAATACATTTAATTGGGACATTCGGTATGAAAAGGCCAAGGAATTTAAAGGTATGATCCTTTGGTGGGCCAGTACCGATGGCCCAAAAGCAATTCCGGGTGATTACAAAGTTCAATTGTCAGTCGATGACGATGTGCAAGAACAAGATTTCAAAATATTGGCTGACCCACGTTCGCCTGCGTCGCAGCGTGATTTTCAGGCTCAGTTTAATTTCCTGATGGATATTCGAAATAAAGTGACAGAAGCTCATGATGCCATTGGAAACATCAAGGACATTCGCAGCCAATTAAAATCTTTTACCAAACGCCTTAATAAAAAGGACGAAAACTTGAAACCGCTATTTGAAAAAGCAGAAGCGATTGATTCAATGATGACTGAAGTGGAAGAAGCATTGTATCAGACTAAAAACCAGGCACGGCAAGATCCGCTCAATTTTCCGATTAGATTAAATAATAAATTAGCCCACCTTACTTCTTTAACAAGTGGCGACTACCCACCGACAGATCAGGCTGTGCAATTGAAAAATGAGCTGACGGCCGAGGTGGATGGGTGGTTGGCGAAATTTAAAAACGTTCAAGAAGTTGAATTGCCCACTTTCAATAAAATGGTGCGGGATATGGGAGTGGATGTGATTTTGTTAAAAGAAAATGAGTAATCTCAATCAACCAATTTAAAATGAAAATAATAATTTCGGTAAATTGTAGTTCGACACATACTATGAGCAAGCCTCAAAAAAAAAGTGTAGTCTTATTAAAAGGTTTGGGAGTAGAAGATGATGCCCATTGCGGAAAAACTGTCAAACACCGCTCCCGTGTTAAAGTCGATCCAGCCCAGCCCAATTTACGGCAGGTACATTTAATACATTCCGAACTCATAGACGAATTAAAATTAAAGGGCTTCGATGTCGTTCCTGGCCAAATGGGAGAAAATATTACAACCCAAGGTGTAGATTTATTAGCCTTACCACGAGGTGCGAAATTATTTCTGGGAAATGAAGCAATTGTCGAAATTACTGGTTTGCGAAATCCATGTGCCCAATTGGATGGCATCCAAAAAGGTCTATTGAAAGCTCTTTTAGGAAAAGATAAAAACGGTAACCTGATTCGAAAGGCAGGTGTGATGGGCGTTGTTTTAAAAGGCGGAGAGGTTTTTCCAGAAGATGAAATAATTGTAGAATTGCCCCCACAACCATATTTGCCGTTGGAAAGAGTTTGATAAAAAAAATGTGGTAGTTAATTTTTATTTTCATTGACAAGTGGTTTTTAGTAGCATAACATTTCTCTTATATTTCCTTCCTCTTTTTTTGATCGTATATCATATTGTTGGTAAGCGGTTTAAAAATATAATAATCCTTTTATTCAGCATTTTCTTTTATGCCTGGGGCGCACCCAAATTCGTTTTTGTATTATTAGCCTCTACCTTTCTTGATTTTTATATAGTGAAATGGATGCACGTTTCACAATCAATCAATAGGAAAAAATCCCTTCTCGCATTATCCATTATATTAAATGTGGGATTGCTCGCTTTTTTTAAATACGCCAATTTTTTTGTTGAAAATTTAAATTGGTTTTTTACAGGAATAGGAATTGGACCTATAAAATGGATTGAAATTGCTTTGCCCATCGGCATATCTTTTTATACTTTCCAAACACTTACTTATTCCGTTGATGTATATAGAGGGGTACATGCACCACTAAAAAAAGTTAGCGATTACATGCTTTATATCATCATGTTCCCGCAGCTAATTGCCGGACCGATTGTGAGGTTCAACGAAATAGCTGACCAAATTACCGGTCGAAAAGAAATTGCATTTGACAAATTGTCCGGCTTCCATCGCTTTTGTATTGGCTTGGCAAAAAAAGTTCTAATCGCCAATGTATTGGGTGAAACGGCTGATAAATTAATGGCCCTTCCACCCGGCGATATGAATGCCTCAGCCGCATGGTTAGGAGTAACGGCATTTGCTTTCCAAATTTATTTTGATTTTTCTGGTTATTCGGACATGGCAATCGGACTTGGTAAAATAATGGGTTTTAAGTTCCCTGAAAATTTCAATAACCCATATGTTTCAAAAAGCATCACAGAGTTTTGGCGGAGGTGGCATATTACTTTAAGTACATGGATGCGTGACTATTTATATATTCCTTTGGGCGGGAACCGTGTTTCGACTGGGCGACTTTATTTTAATTTATGGGTGGTGTTTTTAATTTCTGGTCTTTGGCACGGGGCGGCATGGAACTTTGTTTTATGGGGGGCTTTTCATGGATTTTTTTTGGTAATAGAGCGCTTGTTTTTATTGCGCCTTTATAGAAAAATTGGCAGCCTTTTAAGCATGGTGATAACATTTTTTATTACGCTTTGTGGTTGGGTTGTTTTTCAAATAGAAGAATTGCCGAAAATTAAAAGTTATTTTGCCTCCATGTTCAGTTTCGATTTTTCGAAATTGGGGCAAATGGTGGACAGCGAGTTTTGGTTTATTTTTTCATTGGCCATAATATTTTCTTTTTTTGTGCTTTTGCCAAAAGGAAAGGGATGGCAGAATAAATTTTATAACCCAAAGAATACAGCAAGCAATAATTTGGCGATGTTTTTCTTTTCGCTGGTGCTGCTTGTTTTTTCCCTGGGGGCGATAAGTGTTTCTGAATTTAATCCATTTATTTATTTTCGGTTTTGAATAAATAAAAGCAACAAAATTAATGAAAAACAATATTTCAAAATATTTAATGATTGTTTTATGCGTTTTGGCATCAATGCCAATGCTTTTGCAATTGTCTTCGTTGTCGAGTTCATCCTTGGGAGGGTATGTTGAAAAAGCAGCCAAGCCAGTATGGGCTTTTGACTATTGGTTTTCGGGAAAACATCAAACGCAGCAAGAAAAATATCTCTCCGAGTCTTATGGTTTTAGAGACTATTTAATTAGACTTAACAACCAATACAAGTTTTCATTTTTCAAAAAATCGAATGTGAAAGATATTATTATCGGAAAAGAAAATTATTTGTACGGAGAGGGGTATATAAGGGCTTATATGGGAAGTGATTCATTCGATGACGAGGGCGTAAAGATGAAAGTGAAACGTTTAACCGCTGTAAGTAAGAAGTTAGAAGTGATGGGAACAAAATTAGTCGTAGTTAGAGCGGCAGGCAAAGCAAGTTATTTTCCCGAATTTATCCCTGATCAATTTTTTCTAAGAAAGAAAACAAATATAATTGATGCTTATAAAAAGGAGTTGACAAAAAGCGGATTGCTTTATATTGATTTTAATGATTGGTTTTTACAGATGAAGGACACCTGTTCGTATCCATTATTTACCAGAACGGGAATTCATTGGTCACAATATGGGGCTGTAATAGCGGCCGATTCTTTGATCCGGTATTTAGAAAAATTAAAAAGCGTGGACTTGCCCGATTTAACAATAAAGAATATTGAGTTTTCTTCCCTGCCCCGCAAAAGTGACAATGATATTGAAAAATCGATGAACTTAATTTTCAGCATTGCAAATGATAAATATGCTTATCCTGAATTTGATATAATTTCTGAAAATAAAGACAGTTTGAAAGTGCTGGTGGCTGGTGACAGTTATTATTGGCAATTATATAATGTAGGCTTGACCACAGATGTATTTTCGGAAAGCCAGTTTATTTATTATGGAAGGCTGGTATATCCTGGGAAGAAAAAATTGGAAGACATTGGCACATTGAATATTATTACAGATCACGACGTTTTTGTCTTAATGTGTACTGAAGCCAATTTGCAACATTTCCCTTGGGGCATTCACAGTGCCTTGTATGAAGAGCTATGCAAAGAGGACATTGAATTGTTCATCCAAACAAATCTGGATGAAATATTGGAAATGGAAAATAAAATACGGGCTGATAAAAAATGGTTTGATTTAATTGTTAAGCAAGCAGAAAATCAAAAAACCAGCATCGAAGAGGAGTTGCGCAGAGATGCTCTTTATATGGTGGAAGCTGCTCATTTAGATGATTGAATAATTCTAAAATGATACAAACGAATAGATTAACCCTGCGTGAAATGACGATAGAAGACTCACCATTTTTTTACGAATTAAATAACGACCCGCTTGTTCTTAAATATACTGGAGGCCTCCCTTTTGACAATGTAAATGCCGCTCACGAATTTTTAAAAACTTATCCCAAAGATAATTATGAAAAGTATGGTTATGGGCGCTGGGCTGTTATTTTAAAAGAGACCAATGAATGGATTGGTTGGTGCGGATTGAAATATATGTCTGATAATAATGAGACTGATCTGGGCTACCGTTTTTTTAGAAAATATTGGGGGAAGGGTTATGCCACTGAATCTGCAAGGGCAAGTTTACTTCATGGTTTTGAAAAATTAAAATTAAAAAGGATAATCGGAAGGGCAATGAAAGACAATATTGCATCAATAATTGTTTTAAAAAAAATAGGGATGCAATTTCAAAAAGAATTTTTAATTGACGGAAAATATGAAGCAGTTCAATATGAAGCATATTTCTAAATAATACCCTAATACCCTAATATCCTAATTCCTCAATCCCCACTTTACCTCCGTCTGCTTCTATCTTGTATTCGTTTCGAATAAGGAATATTCAGGAAGTCCAAATGCCCAGGTTTGACCCGAATATAAAAGCTATAAGTCTCATAAAAAGGCTGCCAAGAGATGCCCATTTCCCAACAATGGAGGTCACGGGAAAATGTAAAATCAGGATAGGTAATTCTTTTGGATTGGAAATCATAGCCAAAATTACCGACCCGGATATTCCAATTCTTTGTCAGCTTAATGCTTCCACTGGAGGAAATAGCATTGGCAGTTATAATGACCGTGTCTTTTTGACTGCTTCTATCATACTGCCTTCGGACGGTAAAGCTGTGATTGATGCGGAAATTTTCCAAAACGCTCAAAAGATCCTCCTCCTGGAACTCATCTTTATCTGCCTCTTCAGCTAATTTTTGGTCAGTATTTTCTCCTTTTATCAAATCCCGGATGCGGCCAACCGTAAGGTCCGTCGTAATGCCAGCATTCCACGAATCAAGGCGGAGCAGTTTGCCCTGTGTGTCCAATAATAATTTGTTGATGCGTCGACCGGTTTGGGCATCCCTTTCATATGGATCGAAGACCATGTTCATTCGAAAGGTTGTCATGTTATTTAGAATACTGGTATTCCCGCTCATATTTACGGTACTCCAATTAAGGGAATCGGCTGCGAAGTTGTAGTTGCCACCAATGGAAACAGTACGGAACAGCTTGATAATCTTATCCTTTTCGGTTTTTTTCGAATAAACTTTCGCCTCGAACTGATTGCCAAAACTATAGGTGAAATTCATCTGCCTGCCTGAAGCGGAGGGTTTATCAAATCCTGAAAGTCGGTTGTTTTCAAAAATATTATACAACACCTCCTCATCAGATCGCAGGTCTGTTCTGACGGATTTGAAATAGCCCCAATCTGGGTTCGTATAGTCCGGTGTAAAGTTGAATCCAAAATTGGGGGAAATGACATGCCGAAGCCCTTTAAGCCTGCCGCGTTTAAATAGGATCGTACCAAAAATCCTGGTACTCATATTCATGCCAAGGTTGTACTGGCGGAACGGCTTGAAGCCAATATCCTCCATGTCAATCACTTCACCATACTTTGACGTATCCGCTTCGATAATAAATTGCGTTGAGTCAAATTCATTGTATATCGTGTCAAAGCTGACTTCAGGCGTTGGGTCAAAAGTTTTGTCCACTGACCTAAAATACCATACTTCTTTATAGGTGGCGTTGGGTGTAAAGTTGAAATATTTCAACAAGTTAAAACTCGTCGCCGTGGTTACTTGGTGTTTTACTCCGTACTGGGCATCTTTTAAAGTTTGGTTGGTGAAAAGGGTTGAATCAGTAGCCTCCATCTGGTTTTTGGCCTCTGAGGTGTACCGTATCTGTATCCGTTCGTACCATTTTTCGCCGCCTACCTGTAATTTCCTTTTAAAAGGATAGAGTGCTTGAGTTTGAAAGCTAACCGTTGGGAAGCTGATGGACACCTTATTGGTATTGGTATTCTGCGAATGCCTAAAGCCCATGCTAAGGTCATAGGGGCCGTCGAACCGCTGGCGGTAGCTCATGTTCGAGCTGATGGAGCTTTGCAATTGGGATTGCGCATCGGTCAGGTTGTTGCGCTGGTAGCTACTGGTTTGCAGGTTGATGTTTCCTCCAAAAGTACGGTAAGGATGAGCCTTTGCCTCTTGGTTGTGCCGCCAGGTAATACTGGTAGATGGGTTGAATACTGGCCTTCCTTCAATTTCTGAACGTTGATAAGCGAAATCAACCCCAAAGCCACCACCATATTTATACCTTTTTTTATAACGGGAATCTGCATGCACCCTGAATGTGCCTTTGAAATAAATGTCGCCAGTCAAAGTCAAGTCCCATTTATCGTTCATTGGGAAATACCAACCGACGTTTCGCAAACCAAACCCCCATGCTTCCGAAAATTCATAATCACGTGGAAATATCAACCCAGAACGCAGACCTTGGGTTATAGGAAAAAAACCAAAAGGGAGCCACAGGGGCGTTGGGATGCCACCTATTTCCACGTTGGAAGGACCAACGATAGCGACCTTGTCCTGTACCAATTTTTGTTTATTGCTCCTGATGCCAAAATGGGGGTGTTCGAGGTCGCAGGTTGAAAAAATAGCATCCTTGTTATAAATGATATTGGTCTTTGTAGTATCATCGCCAGTACCGAAAAACTTGCCCTTTGTTCCGACAATATTCATCCCTTGCTGCATGGTCTGCACGTCATATATAATACCTTTGGACGTTTTGAAATTGTATTTCATCCTGCTTGCAGTCACATCTTGCGCTCCTTGCTTAAAGGCTGGTTTTCCGAGCCAGCCACCTCGGGCCAATCGTTTTCCCTCAGCGGTCATAGTATTGTCTCCCCAATCAATCAGGATGTAATTAGCAGTCATGTCCACATCGCCGTAAACCACTTTGGCGCCTCCGAAAAGGTGGATTTGTTTGTTTTTTAGATCAAAAAACATAGAGTCTTCCGAGCTGTAATCAATCTGCTTATCAGGCCCATCATCTGATAATTTTACCTCATCCCAGTTGATGGGGGTAGGGGCGGATAAAGGAGGTTGGCTTCTTGCATCTAAACTGTCTTGAATCAATAATGTATCAGGAAGGATGGCATTTGGAGCTTTATTAGGTACCGTATCCTTTACCACCTGAGCCTCTAAACTAAAGGCTGCAAAACACAGGAATGTAATAATAATATGTACCTTTGTTATCAATTATTATGATTTGGATTAATGTTTGACAACTTGGTTAGTTAAAAGAAAAATGAAGGCGAATAATTTTATTTTTTGCACGTACCAGGACATTATTTTCCTGATAAAAAAATCCTTCATTTAACTTTAACATCCATTAGAATATGCCATCAACCGAAACTAAAAACCCTAAGTCAATTGCTATGATGAAAGCTTTCGTACTTCTTTCAACGATATGGTTCGGATTCGTTTCACTTGATTTGCCTAACGTTAACACGCCGCTCAACGAGGGGGGCAAATTTATCAAAGCCAAACAGATTTCATCTTGCCATTTCTATCCACCTGACTCCAACACTTTTGTGATTGTTCCGGAATTTCGTTTTACCGACCCCAGCAATTATAGGATCAGTACAGTTGTCATTGATCCCGGACATGGTGGTCACGACCCTGGATGTTTAGGGCACAATTCGCGTGAAAAACACATCGTTCTGGCAATCGGCAACTATTTGGCCGCAGGCCTTAAAGCTCAGTTTCCAGGATTGAATGTTATCATGACCCGGTCAACGGATGTATTTGTCCCATTGCATAAGCGGGCATCTATTGCAACGGATAATAAGGCTGATCTTTTCATTTCCATACACTGTAATGCTTTTTCCAAATCTCATGCAAATGGTATTGAAACCTATGTCTTGGGGCTTCATGCTACTAACGAAAATCTTGAGGTGGCCAAACGGGAAAATGAAGCTATTCTGTTAGAAGATAATTACAAAGAGAATTATGGGTACGATCCCAATTCGCCGGAAGCACATATTTTGTTTTCTATGTTCCAGAATGCATTTCTGGAGCAAAGTATCTCTTTTGCTGAAAAAGTGCAGGGACAGGCTCATATTCAAACGGATAGAAAGGACAGAGGGGTAAAACAGGCTGGGTTTCTTGTACTACGATATGCAACTATGCCAAGCGTTTTGGTCGAAACAGGTTACCTGACGAATAGTGCCGATGAAGCCTTTTTAATGACCGATGCAGGGCAAAGGAAAATGGCCAATTCCATTCAGGACGCTTTTGCAGAATATAAACGTGAAATGGAAAGAACAGGGCCTGAAACAGCTGCAACAGTTTCGTACATAGAAGTGAAAAAACCTAACCTCATAAGAAAGACACCTTCAACCATTACGGCAAGGCCAACCCAAAAAGAGGAAGCACCTGCCAATAATAAAATTCAAAAAACCAGCACTACTTCATTAGACGAACACCAAATAGCCGAAACGGAGAAAGCAAAAAAATGGGGTCTTGAAATTGCACCGCCAAATAATTACAACCCCTCCACCAATAATACGAATACTTCCCCTAAAAGAAATTCTAAAATATCACCTACTCAGCCTGTTAATGGGCCTACACTACCTACCGTTAATGAAGAGGCCCCAATAAAATTTCCCGACCATGAACTAAAGACTGCAACTGAAAAAAGGGAAGCCATTGCTGAAAAAAAAGTAGTTGAAAGAGACGCCAAGAAGATCGAACCTGTAAATAAAAAATCTTCTCCTAACATTCAATTCTGCGTACAACTTGCTGCTTCTCCTTCAACGATCAACGTAAGAACCGGAAAATGGACAAGAATAACGCAAACTGTTGAAGTAATAAAAGAGGCTGGCCTTTATAAATATCAGGTGCGTAACTTTGCCACTATTGAAGAAGCCAAAAAAGTAAGATATGCATTACAGTCTAAAGGGTTTGCCGATGCTTTTGTAGTAGCATATAAAGATGGTAAGCGGGTTGATCCCAGAAAATTATAAAGACAAAAAGGAAATATTTTTGTAACTATTTTTTAATTAAAATAAAAATGAAAAATAGCCATTGCCCTATTTTTCATTTTTATTTTCATTTTTAATACTGAATGCGAAAAGAAACAAAGATTGGCCTGTTTGCCATAATTACCATTGCCTTGGCCATCTGGGGTTATCAATATCTTCGTGGCTTTAATATTTTGGCAAAAAAAACAACCTTGTACGCGGTTTACAACAACGTAGAAGGACTTCGAATTTCTACGCCAATTCGAATTAATGGTTTACAAGTTGGGTTGGTTTCTGATTTTGGGCAGGTCGAAAATGACCTCAATAAAATCAAGGTGACCATGAGCATTGATGATGGCATCAAAGTGCCAAAATTTGCAAGGGCAGAACTCGTCAGTGCCAGCCTCATGGGCGGTTCTGAAATTCACCTGAAATATGTGGGTAATTGCTCTGGGGAAGAATGCGCTCAAAATGGCGACTATTTAAAAGGAGTCACTCAGAGCCTTATCGGTTCATTCACCTCTCCAGAGGAAATGCAATTATATATGGATGAATTAAGCAAGGGCCTTAGTCGGGTTATCGATACACTAAACTACCGCCTTTCCCAAAGTGATGAATTGAACAAAAGTATGGCCGATGCTAAAGCTATTTTGGCCAACCTGAATTCGACAACAGGGAGGATAGACAGGCTAATGGCTGGTTCGTCTTCATCCATTGAGGGGTCTTTGAAAAATGTAGAATCAATTACGGACAATCTCAGTGCAAATAATGAAAAAATAAATGCCATTCTCGCCAATGCTGAAAAACTGAGCAACGACCTGAAAGAAATCAACATGGCCGAACTCAGCGGGGACGTCCAGAAAACAATGGCCCAACTGCAAACGACACTGGCTTCCTCCGACCGCGCTATAAATGATTTGGGCACCTTGTTAAAAAGCCTGAATGAGGGTGGGGAAGGTGCCGTTGCCATGTTGCTCCACGACAAAGCTTTTGCTGACAACCTGCGGCAATCGCTAAAAAATATGGACTTATTATTGGAAGATCTCCGCCTCCATCCGGAACGCTACCGTCGCATTTTATCTAAAAAGAAAATGCCGTATGAACCTCCCCCGGGAAGGAATTAGGTATATGCCAGTTTTCGAGGCTGTCTCATAAGTACCTTCGGAGCGATAATTTGCTAAATCTCAAAGATTTAGTAAATTTAAAATCAGCGAGTTATAGATTTACTAAATCTTTGAGATTTAGCAAATAGGCACTTATGAGACAGCCTCGTAGCCAGACGAGAAGGAGGGTATAATGAATGATGGGATAATAATCAAAAAGGGATCATTTTCACGCCTCGGGGCTTGGCCAAAAAACCTTGCAAAATCCGCATCACTTCAGGGTTGTGGCCATAAAACTTGACTGCATCCCGAAGGTCGTCCATATGGCCAGCCGTTTCCGCAGTATCAATGTATCCAAAGCCTTGGTACTCTCCATTTTCCACCATCACAACCGCTGATTCTTCCGAACTCCTTCCTTTGTCCAAGAGAAAAAAATTGGGCTGTAGAAAATTTTCATTCAACGCTTCCATTGCTTTTATTGCCCTTTCGTTGTAAGATTCGGGGTCTTCTTCCCCAATACATGCCCCTGCACAGCGAGATAGGTGATAGTCGAAGCATGGGCCGTTTTTGATCTCCAAATGGCAATGCTTTAAGCATAATTCGTGATCCTTTTGAACTCCTCGGAGCCATGCTTTTGCATTTGCTTGCTTGGGATAACTGGCCACTACCTGCAAATTTTTCCTCGTTTTCAAGGTCGTTTTTTTCACTTCAAAACAAAGATAACCTGCCTTATTTTCAAAAGTGTGAATGATGTAAGGATATTGCCGCACCTTTTGCGCACGGTTGATACTGGGCATCAACCTTTTAATCTCATGCGATTCCATGAGCAAAGCGATCAACTCGCTGCCTGTGATTTCGTAACTGACATCATGCACCGCTTGTTGCAGCTTGCGGGCCTTCTCGGTTTTTACCTTAAAATGTTCAGCCACCCTTTTTTTAATGTTCAAACTTTTTCCAACATACACCACGTTCCCCTTGTCGTCGTGGAAATAATAAACCCCACATTGCTCTGGCAGAGCGTGGATTTTTTCAATTGAAAAAGTGCTTGGCAACAAGGATTCCTTCACCCCGAGGTTGACCATTTGTTGGATGCTTTCCTCAGAGTTTTCGGCTTGCATGATACGCTCAAACAAATCAACAGTAGCCATAGTGTCACCCATCGCCCGATGCCTTGCACCAACATTTAAATTAAAGTGACGGATCAAATTGCTCAAGCTATAAGACGGAAGCCCTGGGAAAGCTTTTCGTGCCAAACGCACCGTGCAGAGGTTTTTCCGAGTGTAGGTATAGCCCAGCCGACGGAATTCCTCCTGCACAAAACTGTAATCGAAACGGACATTGTGAGCGACAAAAATGGCTCCTTCCGTCATTTGCACTATTTGCTTGGCCACTTCGTAAAACTTTGGGGCTTCGGCCACCATATCGTTTGTGATTCCGGTCAGTTCGGTAATGCCATATGGGATCGTCCGCTCTGGGTTGATGAGCGTTTCATATTTGTCTATTATTTCTTTCCCATCATGCAGCACGATGGCAATTTCCGTGATCTTATCGTTGGCAGCCCGTCCGCCAGTAGTTTCTATGTCTATGATAGCAAAAATTTTATCCATGATTGGAAGGTAATACTTCAAATTCCTCTACTTTGCAAAGGATAGCCACATCAGCGGCCTGTCAATCAATATGTTTGCAAATGTAAAATATTTTGTTTCATTTTTTATTTTATTTTCCTTACTCGCTTGTAACAGTAGCAAGGCTCATCAAGAAGAACAAGATAAAGTAGTCACAACCCAACCTGATATCTCCCCAAAGGAAATAATGGTTGGTGCTGAACGGTTGGATGTGTATTTACCTAAAATACAAAACAAAGACATAGCCCTGGTAGTCAACCAAACTTCAACTATCGGCGATATCCACTTGGTAGATTCTCTGCTGAAAATTGGCATATCTATAAAAAAAATATTCGCACCAGAACATGGATTTCGTGGTACTGCCGATGCGGGCGAACAGGTTAAAGATGGAAATGATGTGCAGACCGGACTCCCTGTTGTTTCTTTATATGGAAAAAAGAAAAAACCCAATAAAGAAGATTTGATCGGTATTGATTTAATTATTTTCGATATTCAAGATGTCGGGGCGAGGTTCTATACCTATATTTCTTCGATGGCTTATTTAATGGAGGCATGTGCTGAAAATAATATTGCATTTTTAATTCTCGACCGCCCCAATCCAAATGGACATTATGTGGACGGGCCTATTTTAAAAAAAGGATATGAATCATTTGTTGGACTTCATCCAATTCCTGTGGTTCATGGAATGACCATTGGAGAATATGCACAAATGGTGAATGGTGAAGGTTGGTTGAAAAATGGGGTTAAATGCAATTTGGAAATAATTAAATGCGAAAATTACGACCATAATACTTTTTATGATTTGCCGATTAAGCCATCGCCCAATTTGCCAAATATGCGGTCTATTTATTTATATCCATCCATTTGTTATTTCGAAGGTACGGAAGTCAGCGTTGGCAGGGGAACAGATAAACAGTTTCAGGTAATTGGGGCGCCCGGATTTACAGCGGGTAATTATAAATTCACTCCTGTTTCAAAACCTGGCGCAAAATACCCTCCGCACCAAAATATCATTTGCAATGGATATGATTTAACACTTATTGATATTGAGAAAATTAAAAACCATAATTCACTGGATTTAAGTTATGTATTAGAATTTTATAAAAATTATAAACCGAAAAAAGGTTTTTTTTCAGAAAATTTATTTTTCGATAAATTGGCTGGTAGCGATGAATTGAGGAAACAGATTATTGCTGGAAAATCAGAAGCTGAAATAAAAGAAACTTGGCAAATTGATTTGGAAAAATTTAAAAAAATAAGGAAGCCTTATTTATTGTATAAAGATTTTGAGTAAGGTGTAGGACTTAGGAGGTTATTTCAAATAACCTCCTAAGTTTTATAAAGCCAGAACAATTAAGCCAACATTCATACTTTTGCCGACTTAAAAAAAGACGAATGCAAAAAAAACCTTTAATATTGGCCACTAACGATGATGGTGTTAATGCACCAGGCTTGCGGGCTCTTGTCGAGGTAGCCAGTGAAATAGGGGAAGTCGTTATCTCCGCCCCCGACAGTCCACAATCTGGGCAAGGACATGCCGTCACGCTGAAAGATCCGCTTCGGTTGAAAAAAGTGAAACTGTTCGACGGCATGGATGCTTATGAATGCAGTGGCACACCCGTTGATTGTGTGAAATTGGCCAAATCCGTTATCTTAAAAGACCGAACTATTGACCTATGTGTGTCAGGGATCAACCACGGAGCAAACCACTCCCTCAATATCCTTTATTCAGGAACAATGTCAGCGGCGATGGAAGCGTCATTGGAAGGAATTAATTCCATTGGGTTTTCCTTGCTCAATTTTTCGTGGAAAGCCGATTTCGATGCATGTAAATCTTACGTGAAAGAATTGATGGAATTTGTTTTGGAAAATGGAATGCACAATTGCAATTTATTGAACGTAAATATTCCAGCTATACCAAAATCTGAAATTCGGGGATTTAAAGTGTGCCGTCAAGCAGAGGCCCGGTGGGTGGAAGAATATGTGGAAGGTACTGATCCTTACGGCCAGAAATATTATTGGTTGACAGGCAGGTTTGTCAATGAAGATTTGCACGATGACACCGATGTCCATGCTTTGGAAAATAATTATATTTCCATCGTTCCGTCTGGCCACGACCTCACTAAATATGATGCGATGCCCGATTTTAAACCATTGGAAAACAGTGCTCGCCTTGTAAAAAAATAAATAACCATGTTAGAAAAAAATTCCCTTTCTATAGGACTAATGGTTGGTATATTATTGCCAATTTTAGGTTACTTTTTATTTTCTGGAATATATGAAGGGTTAGAGATGATGGGGTGGGTAAGTGATGGTGGTTTTCGTCCTAAATTCAGGGAGCGTACCACAGGCATTATTGCCATTGCTTTAAATGCGATTGCTTTAAATTATTATCAAAAAAAATATTATAATAATTCAGTTCGTGGTATTGTTATTACTACTGCTGTTTGGGTTGGAGTTTGGTTGTATTTATTTGGAGAATATGTTTTGTGAAAATGAAATATTATATTTTGGCTGGCGAAGCATCAGGCGACCTTCACGGTTCAAATCTGATAAAGGCTTTAAAAAAAGAAGACCCCAAAGCAATAATACGTGCTTGGGGCGGTGATTTAATGGCACAAGCTGGTGCTGAAGTAGTTAAACATTATAAAGACCTCGCCTTTATGGGTTTTGTGGAAGTCGTGAAAAACCTGCCAACCATTTCCCGGAATTTTAAATTTTGTAAAAAAGACATCCTCCAATTTCAGCCGGACGTACTGATATTAATTGATTACCCTGGGTTTAATTTAAGAATGGCCAAGTGGGCAAAAAAAAAGCGCATACGGGTGTTTTATTATATTTCCCCGCAATTATGGGCTTGGAATACTGGACGGGTAAAAATAATCGAAAATAATGTGGAACGTATGTTTGTGATCTTGCCTTTTGAAAAAACATTTTATGAAAAATATGGAGTGGAAGTAGATTATGTTGGGCATCCTTTGATGGATGTGATAGAAGATTTTCATCCAGAAGAGGATTTCTACAGAAAAAATAATTTAAATAAAGAAAAACCAATCATTGCCTTATTGCCTGGTAGTCGAAAACAGGAAATAAAAAGGATGTTAAGCAAGATGCTTTCTGTGGTCGAAATTTTTTCAAAATATCAATTTGTTATTGCAGGTGCCCCTTCCATAGAGCGATCATTTTATAATCCTTTTATTGAAAATAACACTTCCGTTTTTTTGGTGGAAAATAGAACTTACGATTTGCTCCATTATTCCAAGGCCACATTGGTGACTTCCGGTACAGCGACGCTCGAAACGGCTTTGTTCAATGTGCCACAGGTCGTTTGTTATGCTGGAAATTGGCTTTCTTTTCAATTAGCTAAAAGGCTTGTCAATAAAGATTTAAAATTTATTTCTTTGGCTAATTTAATTGCAGATAAAGAAGTAGTAAAAGAATTAATTCAAACTGATTTAATCACAGAAAATATAAAAAAGGAATTGGAGAATTGTTTGTCAGAGAAAAAGCGGGAAAAAATATTGGAAGGGTATCGGTTGATCCATGAAAAATTAAAATTTGGTGGGGCGTCTGAACGGGTGGCTAAAATAATGGTGAGCCGGTTGGGAGTATCAAAGGGGGAGTTCAATGCATGATGTCATATGTCAATAAAGTTTTCAATGCGTCATAGGTTTTCCCATTTTCAAGAAGATTTTTTGCCAAATTATGAAGTGCTTTTTTTATAGCTTCCCTATTTGATTTATTTTCCTTAAAAATAACCGCTACATCAGGGGTTTTTGCCCAAGCGATAATTTCTTCATCTGTTGGCAATTGTTCTACATTGCCCAGACGACCCAAATTATTTCCCGTTAAAACAGAACTGTTTTTTATGGAAACAGGCAATTGGTCAATGCCAATCCCTTTGGTCGTTATCGGTTTTGGGATTTCAAATAATGCATTGCCCGATGCCCGGCAATACCAGCTTCCTCCCATGCGGGCCACGAGATCGAGTTTGGTCGTATCGAGGTTTTGGTTTTCATCCAAATATTCTTCTTTTATATGGACTTTAACGACCCTTGCAATTATCAGGTTGCCAGCTCCGCCCTCTGTTCCCATTTCTATCACTTGATCCACAAGGCATTCAAAAGCGACGGGTGCTTCTCCTACCCTGGGTGGGTGAATTTTGTCCGATTCTACTTCTGTCAAGCCTGCTTTTTTGAATTCATTTACACCTTTTTCATATTCGGTGCTTGACAACGACATCTGTTCAACTATGGAGTAGTTAACGATGTTGATGACCACCTCCGGTACTTCTCTCACATTTTCCAAAGTATGTTTAATTGTATTATCCCTCACCCTGCGTGCAGGTGAAAATATCATGATTGGTGGGTTAGCGCCAAAGCAATTAAAAAAGGAGAATGGGCTGAGATTGACATTGCCTTCCCTGTCCATGGTACTTGCAAATGCGATGGGGCGAGGAGCAACGGCAGCCAGCATATAGCCATGCAAACGTTTGGTAGAAATGGTTTTTGGGTCAATGGAAATAGTAGAACTCATAGTTTAGAATATTCATATTCAGATTTTACAAAGCAGGTAGCACCTTTGTCCGCACCTCACCAAAACCAACTCGCACTCCATCCTTCTCCGCATAACCTCTCATTGTCACCGTATCGTGGTCTTTGATGAACACACGGGTCGAGCCGTCTTTCATGGTTAGTGGTTTCGTGCCAGCCCAAGCCAGTTCGAGCATAGAGCCATATGCTGATGCATCCTTGCCGCTGATGGTGCCTGAAGCCATTATGTCCCCGACATTGATATTGCAGCCGTTCACAGTGTGATGGGTCAATTGTTGCACCATGTTCCAATACATGTATTTGTAATTGGATCGGCAAACAATGGATTCCTCTGCTCCATCCGGCTGAATGGCCACTTCCAAATTAATATCAATATTTTTATACCCTTCATATGTAAGGTAGGGCAAAACGGGTGGGTCTTGGTCATAGCCTTTTACTTTGAAAGGTTCAAGTGCTTCCAAAGTTACCACCCATGGTGAAACGGAGGAAGCAAAACTTTTCCCAAGAAATGGCCCAAGCGGCACATACTCCCATTTCTGAATGTCCCGTGCTGACCAATCATTGAATATGGTAAATCCAAATATGTGATCTTCTGCTTCGGCTGTAGTGACCTGTTGTCCTAACTCAGTCTGCTTGCCAATGATGAACGCCATTTCCAATTCAAAATCCAATCTGCCAGAGGCTTGATAGATAGGTGAGGTGCTGTCTTTTGGAACGACTTGCCCTTTTGGTCGGTGAATGTCCGTTCCGCTGACGATGATCGAAGAAGCCCTTCCATGATAACCTACTGGAATGTGCTTCCAGTTGGGCAGCAATGCTTTTTCGGGGTCACGGAACATCATGCCGACGTTGGTGGCATGTTCGATGCTCGAATAAAAATCGGTGTAATCACGGACGAACACAGGTAGGTGCATAGATGCTTCCGACTGCTTTATTAATAAACCGTCCATTATTTTTAAAGAAGTATTATCTTCCTGTAAAAGCTCCTGTACTTTCAGTCTTACAGCATTGGTGATGGGTTTTCCGAGGGCGATGAAGTCATTTAAATATTCGTTCTCGAAAACATTCCTGAAGTCACCAATTTCATCAAAATGCCCCAATGAAGCGACGGCTTGCAAGTCAAGGATTTGCTCACCTATCGCTACGCCAACCCTTTTTCCATTATTGTCAGTTGAAAAGATTCCGAAAGGTAGATTATGGATGCTAAAATCTGAATTGTCAGGTACGTTCACCCAAGTTCTCATGTTTGTCATTTATGTTTTAGTTGAGTTTTATGTGTAGTTTTCTCTAATACTCTGATAGAGAGGGAGGTGAAAAATAAAAAAATTCAATTTTTTTATTTTTCACCTCCCTCTCTTCTTGTTTTTTACTGCTCCACAAAAATTGTCAATGAACCAAATGTATTAATGTCCATTCATGCTCACGGGATCGGTATGCTCCAACCACGACTGATAATATTTCCCATCATCCAAACGGAGTGCATTTTCCGTAATTTTCAATGGTTTGAAAGTATCTATCATTACCGCCAGTTCTTCGGTTTTTGTTTGGCCAATGCTTCGCTCATAAGCACCGGGGTGAGGGCCATGCGGGATTCCGGCTGGATGCAAGGAAATATGACCCGGGCCAATATCATTTCGGCTCATGAAATCGCCATCAACGTAATAAAGCATTTCATCAGAATCAATATTGGAGTGATTGTAAGGGGCAGGGATTGACTTTGGATGGTAGTCGTACAGCCTTGGACAAAATGAGCAGATTACAAATGCCTTTGTCTCGAAAGTCTGATGCACAGGCGGTGGTTGATGGACCCGCCCCGTGATAGGTTCAAAATTATGGATGGAAAAACCATAGGGGTAATTGTAGCCATCCCAACCGACCACATCGAACGGATGCGTTTCATACACCAATTCATGCAACGTATTTTCTTTTTTGATTTTTATGTGAAATTCCCCTTTTTCATCATAAGTCTCCAAATCCGTGGGCAATTTATAATCCCGCTCACAAAAGGGTGAATGCTCTAACAATTGGCCGAACCAATTCCTGTATCTTTTAGGTGTATAAATCGGATGGAACGACTCCGCATATAAAATTCGGTTCTCCGATGTATCAAATTCGATCTGATAAATCATGCCCCGTGGGATGATAAGGTAATCGCCATATTCGAATTCAATATTTCCCAGCAAAGTCCGCAACTTGCCAGTGCCTTTGTGAATGAACAGCATTTCATCCGCATCCGCATTTTTATAAAAATAGCTGGTCATGGACTGCTTTGGAGCAGCCACGCCGATGTGGATGTCATTGTTGACCAATAGCGGCTCCCGGCTTTCCAGGAAATCATCTATTGGTGGTGCATTGAAGGTGACCAACTTGCGGGCATGGATGTTTTTGGCTACTGCCACTTTCGGGGATACATCTACTGATTCAAGCACTTGGCGAACCATCGTAGGCCTGTAATGCTGATAGAGCAAAGAAGACATCCCATCGAAGCCGATGGTTCCGAACAACTGCTCGTAATACAAACCGCCATTGGGTTTTTCAAAAATGGTATGCCGTTTTTGGGGAATTTTTCCGAGTCTGTGATAGATAGGCATGGTTCGATATTTTGATTGTTATCTGGAAAGGGATGGGCAAAGCTAACAAGAATGAAACGCAAATGGTTAGGAGGAAGGTTGAGAATTTAAGTAGTTGGACTTTTAGACCGGAATGATGCTTATCAATAGAAAAAAGGAAATACTTGAATAAATTGGACTTAAAGATAAAGTGTGCTGTCAATTTTAAAATATAATCACTTTTCTTGCCACCATAGTCCCTTTATTTTCAAAAATCAAAAAATAAACCCCGCCTGGAAGATCCATAATTTCGAGAGAGTGCTGACCAGTATGTTTTATTTCTTGTTCTACGACAACAGCTCCGTTGAGATTGGTTAGAAAAACTTGACCAGCATTTAATGGTTGACCTCCTATTTCAAAAATCAAAGATGCATCAGCTGGGTTTTTTAATATTTTAAGGAACTGCTTTTCATCTATTTCGATTATGGGCACATAATCCAACAACCCTTGTCGTGCCGTATTGAGGGTGGCCAGCATTCGTGTTTTTTGCCCCAATGTGAACATACCCATGCATTCATCATTGGTATAAAACATAAAGTTCATGAACATATCGGGCATGCTGCAAGAGACGACTGGGTGGGTTGGACATTCACCGATATAAGTCTCACACGCCTCTGGCGTATCGTCTCACAAAATCGTCCTCACAGCAATCGGTAATACTTGGCCCCCAAGGGTGTTCCAAATTAAAATAATGCCCGATTTCATGGGTCAGCGTGCGGCCCAAATGATAGGGAGGTTCGACATTGATATTTCCAAATTGGATGTAATTCACTTCCACGCCATCTTCTTCCGGTGGCCCTTCTCCGGGAAAAGTAGCAATGCCGCCAATGCCCCCGGCAAATTTAGCCACCCAAATATTTAAGTAATGTTCCGTGTCCCATGCATCCTGGCCTCCTTGTGATGAATAATGAATGGCCGACGTCCCTCCGATCCCAACGGGGTTATTAGTAAAAGTTCGGGTGATGCCAGTCGTCGGATTGCCATTCGGGTCTTTGGTAACAAGGAAAAATTCAAATTCTACATCTGCGATAAGTGGTTGAAATACAGCGGGAATTGAGGGATTTCGCTGTTCATTTTCCGGTAGTCCTGATTGAGAATGGCAATCTGGGAGTTGATTTGTTCATCGGGAATATTTTCTTCTTGGTTGTGCCATACCACGTGGACAACTATAGGGATCTTCATCACCGAACGCGCTCCAATGCCATTTCTATTTTCATTGATCCATTCAGAAATAAGGGTTTCTTGCTCTGCTTTGGATTCTTGCCAATTAGGGTTGTTAAGATGTAATTGATGCCGATATTCGGAAGAGGCGCACCTGTTTTGGGCAGTCAGCGAGAAGAGAACAGCTGTAGTGAAGAAAAAAAATAGGACAGCGGCAATCGGCTTCATGGAAGGCAGTATTTTGTTGTATTAAAGATTTCACCAAATATCACCACAGTTAGATCGTTTTTCAAAACCATAAGTATATCAAGGCAGCTTTCTGTCAAAAGATAGCGAAAAGACTTTAGCAGTAAACTTGTTGCTAAATAAGAAATTGTAATCAGTTCCAACCAAATTCCTCCCCCCAACCCCCTCCAAAGGGGAAGATAAAGCCTGCTAAAATCAAAATTTTGCAAGGTTTCACAAAAAAGAACGAATCTATCTCCCCCTTTGTAGGGGGTTGGGGGGAGGAATGCCTTTAAAGATTTTGGTTCTTTGATGATTATAGTGGAACAATAAAAAAACAGGAAGAGAGGGAGGTGAAAAATAAAAAATTGAAAATTTTTTATTTTTCACCTCCCTCTCTATCAGTGTTTTAAGGGAAAGAAAATTTTTTCAAAAATTTTCTTTCCCTTAAAACACTGATATTCTGAATGGCTTCCACGGGATTTGTCAAAGAACCAAGATTTTTATATCGAAACAGGTTTAGTTATCTTAAATAATCCCCTGAGTTGCGCTTGATTCTTCTTTCAGCTCTTATTTGATAAGTGAATTCACAAGCAGGAACAAAACCAAGAATATCCAAAGCGCATCAAGGAAATGCCAATAGATAGATAGCAAACGAAGCTTCAGCCGTTTTTCCGGGTCGGAGAAATAAACCAGAACTGTGATGGGTTCTTTCATCTGAACGACAGCAGCCCGGTAAAATAGGAACAAAAAAGGCAACCCTACCACTACATGGGCGAAATGCAGCCCAGACAATAAGTATAGATAATTTGCTCCATTATTGGCGGGGTTTAGGAAAATGTCCTGACTGAACAATTGATTCCACGCAATAACTTGCATCACTAAGAAAAGCAGTGTCAACCCCATGCTAAAAAGCAGAGCATTTTGGTATGCCTTCGTATCATCGGACAGGTAAGCTCTTTTAGCAGCAACCATCATCCAACTGCTGGCCAATAGAATCAATGTATTGCAGGCGAAAAGCCAGGGAATACGGATCGGTTCAACCCCTTGCTCGACCCGGTTGTAAATAAAGGCAATGCAAGTGGCAAGGAACAACCCACCAATAGCAAACAACGCCAACATAAGCATGACATTCCATGGATGGAATGCGAAATTGTTATCATATTCGCTATGTATTTTAGGCGATTGCTTGGTGTCCATATCTTTGATTTGAAATAACAGGAAACCTATTTTCAACAAAAACGAAAATACAACAATCCATCCTAAATGCTGTTCATATATTTGCCATTATTCCTCCCTCAAGTTTTATTATTTCCATTGAAAATTTAATTTCACATTTAAAAGAAAGGCCAGTCAGGAATAGTTTAAATGAACTTACCATCCTAATCACTGGTCACTAATCACTTTTCAACTAAACTATGGCTGTTTGCAGAAAATGTAAAAACGATCTTCCCGTTGGTGCCAGATTTTGCCCTTCCTGCTCGTCACCAGTTATCGAGGAGACATTTATTTGCCCAAATTGCGGTGTGGAAAATGAAATGGACGTATTGGCCTGTACTGGTTGTGGGGCTATGTTTTCTTCAAAAAAACAACCAGAAGAAGGAACGGCAAATAATATTTTTGACAAAACATACCAAAAAGGTTTGGAGCAAGAAGTGGCCGACCGGTTCAGTTTGGCATTTGAAAAACGCCTAAAAGAAGAACACCACCTTGAATTGCACGGCGCATACATCGACCGTTTTTTCAAAAGCGATTTCCGCACCAGTGCTGACTATCGCATCCGTCAATTGGCCGAGTTTATACAGGGGATTTCTGGTGAGAAAAAAGAGGTAGAAAAACAAAAATCAGCCATTCTTCACCGGGCGTTCGAGGAATTAATCGATTATTTCATCGTCCGCTTTTGTGCCGACCTCAACGAGACCAATTATCCGGAGGCAATGTTAAAATATCAAGGTTTGGAAAAGGAAAAAATAGATTTGGCACAAATGGTATTTGATTACCTCGATTTTGAAAACGAGGACGAATCCGTTTTTACCAATTTCGTTTCCATGCCTGCCAAAAAACTGAAAAATGCCGCCGACTCATTCCTTCAACCCAAAAAAGGGGAGTCCCTGTTTTTCATTTGCGACCTCTCCATTCTTAACAGTTGCAAGGACGGCTTCGCCATGACCAATGAGGCCATCTATTGGAAAATGCCGCTCGAAAACAAGCAGCGGGTTTTTTATAAAAAATTAAAAGAAATAAAAAGGGAGGAGGATTGGGTTTCCATCAACGGCATTTTTTTTAATGCTGGAAAATCGTTGAATTTGAAATTAATAAGGTTGTTGAAAAGATTGATGTTGCTTTGAACCGACCTGTCTACCGCCTACCTAACAATAAATTATTACTCTTTTATTTTTTCCAATATGGGATCGATGCCATTTAATAAATGGTCAGAATAATAATCGATATAAATATCTGGTTCTAAAGAGTCTTCATTGTTGGAGGAAAATTCAAAATATTTTGTTGAATACCAGACCTTTAAATTGCTATTTGGCAACCTAAAGTTTTTTACCTCACCATAATGGTTTGGTTTTCCACCAGTAGGTTCCCCAATAAATACAGGATCTATTTTTTCTTTTATTTCCAGTGCATTTAATAATGCAGAAGAAAATGTTTTCCTTCCTATGATGATGTAAATATTGGATTTGTCCAACCTGTTTTCCGAAACAAGTCTTTGCATTTCTTCGATAAGTGGTTTTGCAATTGCGGAATTGCCACCCCCATTATGTCGTAAATCCAAAACCAGTTTTTTAATATCCGGATTGTTGTTAAGCCTGCCAACGATCTGATTGGTAAATGATTGAAAGGAGAGGTCATCCCGTTCCCTGCATGAATTGTATTGGATGTAAAGCAAATGGTCATCTGTAAGTTCTTCGAGCCAATAAATTACATCTACATTTTTTAAAAAAAGCGGAACATTGGAATTGGAAATAGCAACAACATTGTCAGATTGCGCATCAATTTTTATATTCGATCCATTGGCTAAATTGAATTCAATTTCAGAAGTTGAGTTATTAAAATTAAAATAGTTGTAAAAATCAATTGCTGGTAAATAGGATACAACTTGGTTTTTAAAATTGGATTCATTTTCATACGGAATGACAGTTCTAAAACTATCCAGCACAGTTAGGATCGGCGTGCCATTTATGCCATTGACTTTTTCGCCTAAAAATGCTTGATGACTGACATCCGCTTCCGTCAGAATAATTCCATCAGACAGCCATTGCACTTTAAAAGGTAGAAAATTAAGCATACTGCCCAATTCAATCACAGTATGGGAATCACCTATCTTGCTAATAATTTTTGTCAACCCAATAAGGAATTCTTGATCGGAGAATGAAAGCGCATTGTCCCTGAGTCTTTTTATGTCACTGTCAAATTCATTTTTTGAAATATTGAAAAATAAATCAACGTGCTTGTCCTTTAAATTTTTACTAAAAAAATAAATGTCCTCATCCCAGTTGTTTACGAAATGGGGATCGCCCTCTTTTTTGCAACTGAATATTGTAAGAACTAAAACTAAGGGGATAATTATTTTTTTCATGATGACTTTTGTCCTGGTTACTTTCCGACGGGTTTCGCCTTTGAGTTGGTAAGTTGTGAATCGAACCTACTTTTTTCACTAATATTCCCTAAGTTTAACCCTTAAATGAAAATCTTCAACGTCCATCAAATACGTGCGCTGGATGCATTTACCATCGAGCATGAACCCATTGCTTCTATTGATTTAATGGAGCGGGCTTCCTTGGCATTTGTAAAATGGTTCTCCCAAAAATTCACTGATTTAAATAAAAAAATCTACATTTTTTGTGGCCCGGGAAATAATGGCGGCGACGGACTGGCCATTGCACGGCTGTTGAGCCAGGATCACTATGAGGTGAAGGCATATTTGCTGGGTATAGGTAATTCGTTGAGCAATGATTTTAAGACCAATTTGGATAGGTTGGTGAAAAAGAGGTGCTGCCCATTAGAGCGGTTGGGAAAAGGAGGGGGGATGCCAAATTTAGAGGATAATGCCATTATCATAGATGCCATTTTCGGCTCTGGCCTCAGTCGTCCGGTTGAGGGGTATTGGGGGGATTTTATCCAGCACCTGAACGGCCAGCCCTGCATTCGGGTGGCTGTAGATATCCCCTCGGGCATGTTCGCCAACCAGCCAACCTTAGGTGTATCCATTCATGCCGATTTTAGTTTTTCATTTGAAATGCCCAAGCTCGGTTTCTTTTTTCCAGAAAATGCCGAACGGGTAGGGGAGTGGTCGAGTGGGAGCATTGGCCTGCACCCTGCTTTTATGGAAGAAGAAAATACCTCCTTTTATTTCACCGATGCCTATGCCTTGCAGCCCTATTTGCGGAAGCGAAAAAAATTCAGTCACAAAGGTACTTATGGGCATGCCCTACTGGTAGTGGGGGGCTACGGTAAGGTCGGTGCGGCGGTATTGGCAGGACGTGCAGCGATGCGGGGGGGGGCAGGCCTGCTTACCATTCATTCGCCAAAATGTGCTTATCCGATTTTGCAAACAAGTGTACCGGAAGCGATGATGGTATCGGATGTACACCAGGAGGCTATTTCTGCAATTAGTAGTGATTTGTCGAAATACCAAGCCATCGGTATCGGCTGCGGCATCGGCACAAATCCATTGACTGTCAATGCCTTAGGTGAATTGTTGGACGCCTGCCAGTCACCTGTTGTGCTCGATGCCGATGCCCTGAACCTCATTGCTGCCAACCCTTCTTTTTTTGATAAAATACCCAGACATTCCATTTTGACTCCGCATCCAAAAGAGTTTGAGCGGCTGTTCGGAAAGACGAACAATGACTTTGAGCGGAACGAACTGCAGCGTCAAAAAGCGCAGGAACACAATCTTTACGTTTTGCTCAAAGGCGCTCACACCGCCGTCGCCTGCCCGGACGGCACTTGCCATTTTAATAGTACCGGAAACCCAGGGATGGCCACTGGAGGCAGTGGCGATGTGCTGACTGGAATTATTACTGGTTTGTTGGCACAAGGCCGCCCACCTTTTGAAGCTGCTATATTTGGTGTTTATTTGCATGGCCTTGCTGGTGATCTTGCCTCGAAAGTGGTGGGAGAAGAAGCGCTGGTAGCAGGCGATATAATTGATTTTTTGGGAAAAGCTTTTTTGTCACTAAAAAATCCGGCGGCTAACTAATCACCATTTACTATTCAACAAATTCAACTATGGCACTTTAGAAAAACAACTATTCGTTTTCAGGCCTGAGAGTGGATTTTTTTGAGGCTGTTTCAAAAGACCCATTCGGGCATCAATTTGCTAAATCTCAAAGATTTAGTAAATTTAAAATCAGTGACTTATAGATTTACTAAATTTTTAAAATTTAGCAAATCGGAACTTTTGAGACAGCCTCTAATAGGGTTCTTCCTTCCCGACCTGAAATACAGCAGTATATTTTTAAAGTGCCAAAGTAGAACTGACCACTAACTTTTTGAAAACAGAATTTTGGTACATTGGAAAAACGGCTTTTCCCTATTTAGAGAAGGGCATTAAAATATACGAGAAACGCTTGGAGCGTTATCTCCCCTTTCAATCCGTATTAATACCCGATGTAAAAAATGGTAAAAAATTGCCGTCCGAAAAATTAAAGATAAAAGAGGGGGAATCTGTTTTAAAAAAATTAAATCAAAGTGATTTTTTAATATTGCTCGATGAAAGAGGGAAACAATTATCTTCTGTGCAATTTGCAAAATTCATGGAAAATAAATTGCAATTGGGCAACCGTAAATTAATCTTTTTAGTGGGAGGTGCGTATGGTTTTTCCGATGCCATTTACCGACGTGCTGACCAACAGTTATCTTTATCAAAAATGACCTTCTCCCACCAAATGATCCGTTTGTTTTTTTTAGAGCAATTGTTCCGGGCCATGAGTATTTTAAAGGGTGAACCTTATCATAATGAATAATCAAAAGGTTTTGGGGTTTTTGGTTTTTAGTTTGGGGGTCCCAGCCAAAAACCAAAAACCCCAAAACCCCAAACCTAAATAAATGACAGTTACACTAATCCTCACCATAGTCATTGGTATAATTTCCTATCAGGCATTTCAAAACCCTGATACCATGTTTAAATTATTGCATTATCCTTATCAGGAATTGCGGCATAAAGAATATTACCGATGGTTGACAGGGTGTTTTGTGCATGGCGATTACGTGCATTTATTTATCAATTTATTTGTGTTTTATCAATTTGGGGAAATAGTTGAATATCGGTTTGGTAATATTTTTGGGGAAGGAATGGGGCGTATTTACTTTTTATTGTTGTTTATATTATCAGGAGTTTTTGCCAATCTATTGACTTATTTGAAACAAAAAGACAACCAACAATTTCGGTCGGTCGGCGCATCGGGTGCGGTTTCTGGTATTTTAATGGCCTTTGTCATTTTCGACCCTTGGAGTATTTTACTATTGTTTTTTATAATTCCCATGCCGGCTATTTTGGCGGCTGCTTTATATTTAGGATATTCTTCTTATGCAGCAAAAAAGGAGGTGGGTAGCCGCATTGACCATGAAGCGCATTTTTGGGGAGCCGTTTTTGGTTTTTGGTTTACAATTGCCATTAAACCTGGATTGTTTTCCAATTTTTTAAATATGCTTTCCAATCCAAGTTTTTCGTTATAGATTAATTAAATTAATAACTGTTTAATTTCACCATTCACCGAATAATGTTTTTCATTCTTTCAAAAGTACTATATTTCCTGATCCAACCATTCAATTGGGTATTGGGCTTGATGCTGTATTCTTTATTTTCCAAAAAAAGAGAACGGAAAAGAAAAGCTTTGGTAATAGCAGTAGTGTTGAGCTTATTTTTTACCAATCATTTTATTTATAATCAAGCTGTAAAATTATGGGAGGTGGAAACAATTACAGCCGACGAAATAGTACAGCCTTATAAATTGGGTATTTTATTGGGCGGTTATTCCAATGGTCATATCTTACCTAACCATGACCGCTTTAATTTCAATCACAATGGCAACCGTTTTTTTAATACTTATGAATTGTACCGTACTGGTAAGATTGAAAAAATATTATTGACAGGGGGTACTGGCGATATTTTAAAAGATCAGAAAAGTGAAGCGCCTGAAGTACACAAATTATTAATCAGATTGGGCGTACCTGATGATGACATAATTGTAGAAGATCAAGCAAGGAATACTTATGAAAATGCCATCTTCACCAAAAAAATTTTAGATCAAAATAATATTCGTGGGAATTTCCTGCTCATTACTTCTGCCTTTCATATGCGCCGCTCCAAAGCTTGTTTTGATAAAGCGGGAATATCCTATACTCCATACAGCGTTGATTTTATTGGCGAAAAAGATCGTTGGCATCCTGAGAATACGATCCTGCCGGATAGGGGTGGCTTTTATTATTGGGAAAAACTGTTTAAGGAATGGGTGGGGTATGTGGCGTATTGGGTGGTTGGATATATTTGAAAAATGAAAAATGAAAAATGAAAAATATAGGATGACTATCATTAATCATTCTGCCTTGACAATCCCGATGTAAAATACGGGATTGTCAAGCTAATTCTACATTGCTTAAATTACCCAATGACAATATTGATCATCCGACCGGGTACGACAATTACTTTACGCACTGTTTTTCCATTTATCCATTTTTGTATGGATTCCAATTCCAGCGCCATTTTTTCCAAATCGTCTTTGGAGGCATTGGCTGGAAATGCGATCAAGTCCCTTTTTTTACCGTTAATACTGATTGGGTACTGTATTGAATCTTCCACCAAATAAGATTCGTCCAAAACAGGTGCAGGGGCTTGGCACAAAGGCGTTTCATAACCCAACAAATGCCACAATTCCTCTCCGGTGAATGGTGCAAACGGGGCGACCAATTTCACCAAATCTTCCAAGATCGCCCGCTTGTTGCAGTTCAGGCTCCGCAACTCATTGACACAGATCATAAAACCACTGACACATGTGTTGAACGAAAACCGTTCTATGTCCTCCTGAATTTTTTTGATGCAAGTGTGCAGCGATTTTAATTCCTCTTTGGTAGGCGCTTCGTCGCTGACGTTGAAGTTCCCTTTGCCATCGAAAAACATTCCCCACATTTTCCGCAAAAATCCTGCGACGCCATTGATGCCTTTCGTATCCCATGGTTTTGCCTGTTCGATCGGGCCGAGGAACATCTCGTACATGCGGAAGGTGTCGGCACCATATTTTTCTACCACATCATCGGGGTTGATGACGTTGTATTTGCTTTTGGACATTTTACCCACCTCTGAGTAAGTGAATAAATGGCTGTCCTTTTGGCCACCTTTAGGTGTGAATACCCCTTTGTGGAAAACACCTTTTGAGCATTCAAAAATGGCATCTGCATATTCAGGACGCCATTCCCGGAATTTATTAATCGCATCCATGTTCAAATAAGATTCAGGCGAGCCATATTCAACCACGTAGTCAACTAAAACGGGAATTTGCACATAATCGGTCAAACCCATTTGTTTGGCCAATCTGGCACAAATGAATTTGCTGAAACCATTTTCTTTTTCCTTCAACAAGTACATGCTTTCGATGATGCCTTGTATCATCCCCTGGTTCAGTAATTTCTTATAAGGCTCTTTGGTAGGTACTAACCCCTTGTCGAACAAGAACTTATGCCAAAAACGACTGTACATCAAATGGCCGACCGCATGTTCTGTACCTCCTACGTACAAATCCACGTCTTGCCAATAGTTCAATGCTTCTTGACTGGCAAATGCTTGGTCGTTATCGGCATCCATATAACGCAGGAAATACCATGAAGAGCCAGCGAAACCAGGCATCGTATCTGTTTCCCGTTTCCAGCCATTGGGTAAATTCACCCAATCCTCGATGCGGGCCAGCGGTGATTTATTGCCCGAGGCAGGTTTGAAATCATCGGAAGGCGGCAACTCCAAAGGCAATTCTGCATCAGGCAAGGTATGGGCTACTCCCTTTTCATCATATATGATCGGGAAAGGTTCACCCCAGTATCGTTGCCGACTGTAGATGGCGTCCCGCAATTTGAAATTGACCTGCCGTTTGCCAATGCCCATTTCTTCTATTTTTTGCATAATGGCCTCAATGGCGTCCAGCACTTCCATTCCGTTCAGAAAATCCGAGTTGACCATTTTCCCCTTTTTGTCCTCGATGGTTGCGCCGGGGTGCATACTCTTATCGATGATCTCAATGATTTCCAACCCAAATTTTTCAGCAAAACGCTTGTCTCTTTCATCATCGGCTGGTACGGCCATGATAGCGCCAGTACCATAATCCTTCAATACGTATTCAGCAATCCAAATGGGGATTTTAGCTCCATTGAACGGGTTCAATGCATAAGCGCCCGTAAATGCGCCCGAGACCTCTTTCGTTTCCGACATGCGGTCTCGCTCTGACCTGGTGTTGACATAAGCCAAATAATCATTGATTTCTTTTTGCTGTGCTGGCGTCGTGATTTTTTTCACTAAATCATGTTCAGGAGCCAGTACCATGAAGGTCGCCCCGAAAATGGTGTCGGCACGGGTGGTGAATATTTCGATTTGGCCTTCTTTATCTTCCAGATCAAAGAACAACTGCGCCCCTTCCGAGCGGCCAATCCAATTGCTTTGCATTTTTTTCATGGCCTCCGAAAAATCCACGCCTTGCAGGTCATCCAACAGGCGTTGGGCGTAGGCAGTTATCCGCAACGACCATTGCAGCATAGGTTTGCGCTCGACCGGGTGACCGCCTCGTTCGCTTAAGCCATCTTTCACCTCATCATTTGCCAAGACAGTCCCCAATGCTTCGCACCACCAGACATAAGTTGTTTTGCGGTAGGCTAAACGGTAGTTCATCAAGACATCGTCTTTGGCCTTGGCGTCCATGTTGTTCCACTCATCAGCGGAGAAAAATTCTTCTTGTGAATTGGCTGCCTGAACCTGGCTATTTCCTTCTTTTTCGAAAACTGCAATGAGTTCTTCAATCGGCCTCGCTTTTTGTATTGCTTGGTCGTACCAATGATTGAACAATTGCAGGAAAATCCACTGCGTCCATCTGTAATATTTTGGATCGCTGGTTTGCACCTCCCGGCTCCAGTCAAAGCTGAAACCGATCTTGTCCAATTGTTCCCGATAGCGGGCAATGTTATCGGCGGTTGACTTGGCAGGATGGACACCCGTTTGGATGGCGTATTGTTCAGCTGGCAAGCCAAAGGCGTCATAGCCCATTGGGTGCAGTACATTATATCCTTGCATTCTTTTGTAACGGGCATAAATATCGGAAGCTATGTAGCCCAGCGGGTGCCCAACATGCAAGCCCGATCCAGAAGGGTAGGGGAACATGTCCAACACATAATACTTAGGTTTTTCGCTGGCATTGGAAACCTTGTAAACTTCCTGCTCTTCCCACCACTTTTTCCATTTTTTCTCTATATCACGGGGTGAATAATCCATTTTTTAATGGTGAATTGAGAATGGTGAGTGGTGAATGCGGTGCTAAAATTCACCATTCACCATTTACCATTATACATTATTAAATTTTAGTTTGCGAAGAAAGGGCATTTTACGGAAATGTGGAAACACCGTTGCAGATGATCTGCATTAAGAAAGGAGAAAATCAAGATAGGAGAATGGAGCGGTGGGAATGGAATGCCCCACTGCCGCAAATTTTATGTAAAGGTTTGATTTGAAAGTACATGTTGAAATTAAATTGAGTGTTTATGATCCTTGTTAGGAAAATAGTTTGGATGTAAATAGTTCCCCAAAACATCGGATGCAGGACAGGTTTGCTAAATTTCCAAAATTTAGTAAATCTTATGTCTTGGAGAATAGATTTACTAAATTTTGGAAATTTAGCAAATCTGTCCTGCACCAAAACATCCATTACTTGTTTATTCCGATAAATTTTCTGTAATTTGCTGTCAATTACAAGCAATCTCACCAAAAAGAGTTATTTGGCGAAATTTGATTATGCCAAATTTGTTAAGGGACATCAGAAAGTAAAATTTTTCACGACCGATTTATCTTTTCCGAAATCCATTAAACGGAAACTACGACAACTCCACCTCCCAAACTGGAAAATTTTTTTCATTCTTAAAATGTCCATCCCATGAACGCGGATACATACTATCATACCTGTTTTTTTAGAGCATTGGTTTTTTCTCTGCCCTTGCTTATTTCATTCAACTCATTGTTTTCCAATAATTTAGATTGGCAATTGACCTGCCCGGATGACATCCACGTTCAGCTCGAACCAGGTGAATGCAATATGGCAGTAGTTTTTGATACAGCAACGTGGAGCAGTACAGAACAATTAATTGATACCGTATTTTTCCCGCCTTCGGGTACTTTTTTTGGCGTTGGCACTGCCCAGATAACTTTAGCTGTAACCACAGTAGATGGGGATCTCGAAGTATGCATGTTTAATATTATTGTAAACGATTTTCAACCCAATTCGCTGGATTGCCAGCAGGATTTGAATCTTTCATTGAACGGGCAATGCGAACGGGAATTTACTCCTGGAGAGTTGTTGGTTCTTGATTCGGCAGGTTGTATTAACAACTACCAAACCATCCGTTTGAATGCAAATGGAGATGTAGAACCACCAATGATCACTGCCGATGATTACGAGCAACCCTTTTTGGCAGTGGTACAGCACCTGACCAATAATATGCAATGCCTGACTCAAGTGACCGTATCAGGTGGATTGCCACCCTCTATTACTTGCCCACCAGATGTTAGCCTTGAATGCAATACCATTTTATTACCCTCGATAATAGGGTTTCCCGACACTTCGGGTTGTTTTGAAAATATTACTCTTAATTATTTAGATGAAACCGCTGTCACTTTGTGTACAGACAGCATTGGTTTTCAAACGACCCGGACATGGGAGGCTATTGATCCTTTTGGAAATGTGGATGTTTGCCAACAAATCATTACCGGGCGACGGGCAGATGTTAACATGGTTGAGTTTCCATTAAATTATGATGGTACTGATAGAATGCCTTTGGCATGCAATGCTGATTTGTCACTGCAAGCAACGACTGACCCTGTTCTTACTGGTGAACCGACACTGAATGGGTTTACTGCCGATAATAACCCTGAATGTGATATTTCTTCCAATTTTGAAGACCTGGTAACCAATATCTGTGGAGCTACTTATGATATCCAACGAATATGGACAGTGGTTAATCTGTGCAATACCGATGAATTCGTTCGTGATACACAATATATTAAGGTCTTTGATAACGCACCGCCGGTTTTTGAGGTGCCGGATACTTTGTTTGCCAGTATATCAATGAGCTGTTTTGACTCTCTATTTCTACCTGAGATCAAAGAGGTGGTGGAATGTTCTTCTTTTGATGTCGAAATAAAAACGCCTTGGGACACTTTATATACGAATGGAGGCTGGACCCCCATAGAAAAGACCATTGGCTCCTATTCAATTATTTATACTGTAACTGATGATTGCGGGAATGCCTTTACTAAAATTACAATCCTTTCTATCGAAAACGATATGATGGTAGCTTGCCCTCCCAGGGATACGATTGATTGTGATTACTACTTTGGAACTATTGCCCCTGCCATAGGTTTGCAAGATACATCAGTATTGAATGTGTTGGGTGTTCCCGAGTATCATGGAAATTGTGAAATTACTTTTTCCGAATCCGATTCTATTTCTATTGATGGTTGTGGAGCAGGGAAAATATTCAGGATGCTGGTTTCTGATACCATTGGTGCAGGGAGTTGTGTGCAGGAAATTATCGTTGAACATATTTCAAATTTCAAAGCCTTATTTCCTCCTGATACAAGTATTTGTACCGACCCAGATATGGTTGATCTTGGGGCTCCAATTTTGTCAGGTATTAGTTGCGAAAACGTGGTGTCGAATTCATCTGATGAAATCATTTCCAATGGACCAGTTGGATGTTATATTTTGGAACGTACTTGGACGGTGACCAATGCTTGCAGTTATGAAAATGTCAATTTGGATGATGATGAGGAATTGGACAGCCTGCGATTTATGGATGGTGGCGATGGCATAATAGTTCACAAACAAGTCATTGAGATAAACGACACGGACGGGCCTGTTTTTACTGACAGTTGCGGTATTCCTGACCTATACCTTTTCCCGAACAGTTGTGAAATTGTCATCACTGTTCCTACACCTGAGGTGGAAGGCTGCGGTGATGTTGACCTTCTTTTTTCTGGCGATGTCGGCGGCGATATGGGGGACAATGTTATGTTGATACCGGGCAATTATGAAATGACTTATACCGCAGTTGATGACTGTGGAAAGGTGGGGGTTTGTCATGGTGATTTTGAAGTAATTGATTCCATTGCACCACTGGCAGTTTGCAAACAGGGGCTTGCGGTTGAGCTAATGGTCGTTGACCCACCTGTAATTGAAGTTTGGGCATTTGACCTGAATGATAGCAGTACTGACAACTGTGATATGCAGTTGCAGTATTATTTCCTTAGTGATTCCCTAGTTAACAGTTTAACATTTGGCTGCTGTGATGTAGGTGGGCATCAGGTGACCCTTGCGGTTGCTGATCAAAGTGGTAATATTGGTTTTTGTAATTCATTAGTTGTCGTTCAAGCTAATATGGTTGGATGTGACGATTGTAACCCACCTGTAGGTGGCGTTATTGAAACAGAGTTGGGGTTTGGAATTAATAACGTAGAAGTTTCATTTGATTCTCCCAGTGGTTTTTCTATGGGCGTATTATCGGATACCAGTGGGGTTTATGCAAAAAAATTAGAATTAGGGGAAGACTATTCAATTTTACCTGAAAAAAACAATAACCACATAAATGGCGTCACCACTTTCGATGCCGTCATTTTAACCCGCCATATATTAAATGTGGAATTATTAAACAGTCCCTATAAAATAATAGCTGCTGATATAAATAGGTCGAAAACTGTAACGACATTTGATATCGTTGAAATGCGGAAATTGATTTTAAATATCTACAGCAATTTCCCGAACAATTCTGCTTGGCGTTTTGTGTCTGCGGATTATGTTTTTCCAGACCCATTAAATCCATTTTCAGAAGATTTTCCCGAATTAATAAATATCAATAATTTATCGGAAAGTATTCTTGACCTTGATTTTATTGGAATAAAAATCGGTGACTTGAATAACAGTGCAGACCCGAGGAATTAGGATTTTGTGAGAATGAATAAAAAAGCGGCAATTTTATTATTGCCGCTTTTTTTTCTTTAGATCATCATTGAAAGTTTTTATCTTTTTTTATAAAAAATTATATCACAATATTTTAAAGGAATTAAAAAAATAATCTGCCGAATCGTTAATATTATTTTTTTTAAAAGAAATAACCTGCACCGCATAATATCGGTTATCTACTAAATACGCCTTCGTTTTAATAGTGCCCATTCCTTCTGGATAATCTATGCGCCAAAATTTGCCGGGATAATTGTCGAGTTGAATATCTGTGGCATACAGCAATTTTCCATTTACACTTTCAACCGAAGCGTCAATAGTCGTTTGAAAAAAATCCTCGGTCAGACTAATAGAATCAATAAATATGACTCCCTCTGGATAATCGCAATAACTGACCATAAATACTTCGTTTTCAGAACTTCCTTCATCAATATTTTGGTAAAAAAAAGTGTGATAGGTCAACCCGCCAATAGCTGTTGATATAGAGTCTGTCTTTTCTTCAAAATTACCAGGGGTTGTAATTTTAAAGCGGCCCTCCATGCTTATATATTCTTTCCAATTGTTTTGGAAAAATAATATAGGAGTGAATAAAAGAATTAGAATTCGCATTTATTTCAATTATTAGTATTTGGTAGAGAGCAGTAGTTTTATTAAATGGTTGTTTTAATAGTCGGGAAATTGGAAATTAAACGAACAAGTATAATTTCCAATTTCCATCAATTTTCCATTTCTAATACTTAAATATTCTATCAGATAAAAAATGACCTTCCCTGCTTTTTAATGATATATAATAAAGCCCGGCAGGTAAGTTGTTTAAGTCGATTGGCAAAACGCCATTGTTGAAATGCTCAGTAAAATCACTTAATACAATTTCACCCAAAGCATTGAAAACTTGCATTTCCAGATCAAGCGGATCATGTAACGTCAAATCTATGCTTGCAAAACCGCTTGTTGGATTAGGGCCAAGAGTATAAGAAGAAACTTTTTCTCGGTCAATGACTGCAATAATAGTATTGACCAAAACTCCTCCTTCTATCAGGCAAGAATTAGCATCCAAAACAACAAATTCATACCATCCACCAGTGAGATTATTAATTGTCCGGGTTGTATCGTCTGTTTCCCATAAAATATGATATGGAGGAGTACCGCCAGAAATGTCTACAGTGGCTGACCCGTCGCTAATTCCAGTAGAAGGAGTGCTACTGGTATCAGCTACTAAAAGTGGAGGCTCAAGCACCTCGAAAACAGTATCATATAAGCATTCTAAAGTATTATCATAAACTGTAAGGAAATATTGACCCGCAGTGATATTTGATAAATCTTCATCGTTGCTCACTCCCCAGTCAAAAGTATAAGGCGATGTGCCCCCAACTATTTCTATTTCGATTTGCCCATTGCTTTCGCCGTTACATTCAGGCATTTGGATTTCATAATAACTTAAACTGAGCGGTGCATCCGGCCCGTCCACCAAAATAGTATTTTGGTATAGACAATCATTGGCGTCAGTCATTAAAAGAGTATAAGAACCTACCGACAAATCTGAGACATTCTGTGTGATTGCTAAGTTGCTCCAATCATACGCATAAGGTGGAGTTCCTCCCATTGGGAAAATATCAATTTCCCCATCCTGATCCTCAAAGCAAGTAACAGGGGTTACAAAAAAGGTATCCAGCCCTAAATGCTCCGACGGCTCAGTAATTATTTCAGATAATTGATCTGAACATCCTTGAGTATCAGTTATTTGTGCGTAATATTCACCTGCTGGTAGTCCGATTGGATTTTGATTCACAGAAACAGTATCACCAGCGTTATTTGTCCAAACAACCTGATATGGAGGATAACTTCCAAGGATGGAAATGTCAATGCTTCCATCTGTCCCCTGTTTGCAATTGACATTTTCTACCAGAGTTGTCTGGGCAATTAATTTAGACCCCATTTCAACAAAAAACCAGGGCGAACTCGAAGTACACCCTTCACTATCGGTGATCGTCACTTGATAGCCACCAAGTGGCAAGTTCGTCAAAGATAATTCATTGTTAAAAATGCTTCCGGTGACGCCATGTTCCCAGATATATTGATATGGCAAGCTTCCACCTTCAATGGAAATTGTTATCTCCCCATTATTTTGACCAAAACAAATACTATCATTCGAGTCCATTTGCTGCAAATACATTGGTTCGACTTCTTCCGGAACTTTTATTGATGTCACCTCTTCAGAGCAACCCACATCGTCTGTTATAGTTACGGAATAATCGCCGATCGGTACATCTTTCAAACAAGTGACCGAGTCCCCGTGGCTCCAATCATAGGTATAGGGTGCCACCCCGCCATTGGTAATGACACACACGCTATCAAGCGTATTGCAACCTCTGATAAAGCGCTCTTCCTCCGTCGTGATTGGTGGAGGCCAGTTTATTTCATAAAGAAAATTTTCGGAACAATTGTTTTCATCAAAAACAGTCAGATGGTATTGCCCCTCCCCGAGGCGACTTAAAACTGGAATCGTTAAACCATTTGACCATTGATAATTGAGATTGCCGGTACCTCCGGTGGCTTCAACTGAAATAATGCCAGTGGAATCCCCATAGCAAGTTGGGACATCAAGAGTTTGAAGTTCCACCTCGATTGGAGGAGGGTTTTCAAGCACTATCAGGTCTGTATTTATTTTACACCCGTTTGCATCTGTGATTGTTGCAGCATAATTGGCCGGAGTGAGCAAGGTTCTTGAACAATTATTATCAGGCACATCGCCCCAGCTACAAACCAAAGGGGCAGTTCCACCAGAAGCATTCAAATATATTTGTCCGTCAGCACTTCCATGGCATGCCGGTTTCACTGTTTCGACATTTAGCGATAAAACTTGCTGGGTAGTTATATAAAAAGTCGAATCAATTTGACACCCAGTTTGGTCATTTGTAACTGTTACAATATACTCTCCAGGGCTTAGGTTCGAAATAGCATTGCTTGGCTCATCAGTGCTCCAGTTAAATGAAAAAGGCATATTACCTCCATTGGTTACTTCCACTGATAACGCTCCATTGTTGAGGCCAATACAGGGAGGATTAGCAATGGTTGCAGATATAGAGATTAGCTCTGGCCCTATTAAGGTGATGGCATCTGAAGATAGGAAGCACCCATTATCGTCAGTTATTGAAACATAATAATCCCCCTCCAACAAGCTATCAATATCCTCATCAGTCATATTGTTATTCCATGCATAACTATAGTTTCCAGTCCCTCCTTGCACTGAGATGGAGATGCTTCCGTTGTCCTGCCCTTTGCAAACAGGTGGGGCTAAGGCATCAACTGTCAGTACCATTGGAGGTGGTTGGTTCAACTGGAAAGGCTGTGTGAACATGCATCCGTTTGCATCTTCGATGGTCACCATATAGGTTCCTGAGGAGAGGCTATTGATGGTGGTACCCATTGCACCATTGCTCCAGTCAACATCATATGGGCCTGTACCTCCATTTGGTTTGATACTAATTTTTCCATCCTGAAAACCAAAGCAGGTGGGTTGGATGAATGCCGTAGTATCATAGGAAATAACCTTCGGTTCATTGACCATCAAAGCAGGCAACTCTTGGAAACAATCTTTACTATCGGTGATTGTGACCGCATAAGTGCCGGCAGGAATGTTGTTGAAACTTTGGGTGGTGATGCCATTCTCCCAGTCATATTGATAGGGAGGAGTGCCGCCAAACACATTTAAAAAAATAGAAGCGTTATCTTCTCCTGCACAAGTAGGTTCAGTAACGGTTGGGTTAACGGTAATCTTGTCTGGCTGTTTTATTTCAAACTCAAGGATGTTCTCGCAATCGCCATCAGTTATTACAGCGGTGTAAATACCAGCGGTTAAGCCAGTTAATGTGGGGCTGGTTGCACCATTTTGCCAAATGATTATTGGGTTGTTGCCATTGATATTCAAGGTAATAGCTCCGTCGTTTCCTCCGTTGCAACTGACATCTATAACCTCAGCACTGGCAACAACGGCTCCGGGGCCGTTAACTGTCATCAGTGGTATCACAAATTCACATTGTTGCGGGGAACCGTCAGTAATAGTAAATGAATAAGCTCCCTGGGCAAGGTTCTGTAATAGTAAGTTGTTGCCTGTAAAACTCATGCCATTGCCCCAATCAAAAGTATACGGTGGAATTCCGTCCAATGGGGTTAGCTCAATGCTACCATCATTCCCGTCGCATAACGTAACGTCTGTTACAATCCTTTGTACACTGTTGATATTGTTAATAGTGGATATGGTCATAGTATCTGAATCAGAACATCCATTTGCGGATTCTATGTCCATAATATAGGTACTGGAACCGCCAAGAAGGGGATGACTGGATGCTGAAATGGATTGGACGGTGTCTCCAGTATTCCAATTATAGCTCAGAGGAGCAATGCCATTACCTACATCTTGAGCAGTCAATATTTGAGCAGTATTTTTACAAACTGCATCCTGTCCTTGGATAAGGGCAATTGGGCTGGGCTTAATGATAAATGGAATAGCTACTACGTCCGTACAACCACCGTCAGGAGTGGAAGCGATATAAAAGGTATCACCTGCAACTGGGAATACATTTGGGCCAATTTCATTTAAGAGTTCTGGCGGATTAGCGGAATGGTAGGTGATAATGCCGTTTGCACCATTATTGTCTATAACGTCAATTGTGCTAAGGTTGAATAGCTCACCTGCACAAATTTCTGGACTGTCAGTTGTGTTAATGTCCGGCTGTGGCAAAATGGTAATATTGACAACCGATTTTGCAAGAGAGAAGCATACCCCGTTTACCAACTCTTGCGCGTACATGGTCAAAGTAATAGGATCGCTGGTATAATTGGAGGGGAAGTTTGGTAAATGATATTCCGTGCCTATAAACACTTCGTTGACATTGGTTGAGTCATTGAACCAATGAATTTGTCCTCCGAATCTTGGAATCGCCTTAAAAGGAACTTGAACCCCACTACAAATGGTGGTATCGCTGACCACTGGAGGAGCGAAGAGGCTATCATCTGCCATTCCATTGCAATTGGAATCAAAGCCATCACAAGGAAATTCTACAGCATTGGGGTGAATGAAAGGATTGTCGTCGTCGCAATCAAGATTGTTAGGAACAAAACCTGGGGTGTTTGATTGAAACTGACAAGTTGAAAAATAAACTGCTTGGCCGCCGTACCCATCTTCATCATAATCGGCATAGTAGGTAAAAGCAGGTGGGCCTAAATCTTCTGATCCATAAAAAACGATATTGTCTAAAGCTACATCTCCCCTGTTACCGTTACCACCCAAAGCTAAAAAACGGAACTGAACAGATTTACCGTTCAGCTGATCCAAATCTATAAATTTCGTAACCCATTTGGGGCCAAGGTTACCTTCCAACGACTCGAGCAACTTCCATTCGGTACTATCCAGTTCTTTGTATTCCAATTTCAATGCGTTTACATGAACTCCATTCAATAAATAGTCGAACGACATATCGCAAGAATCTGCACTGGCTTTCACCCTCATACAATTGGAAACCAAAGCGCCTTCCCTACCGCTCCGACATAGGGACTGGCTCGATTCAATGTAGATATATTTTCCTCCTCCAGGACTATCGTCCGAAGGACCGGTTCCCGTAGTAGTTATGTTATCTTTATCACTAACGATCCAGTCAAAATTATCGACGAGGGAATTTCTCCATAAACCGACAATAGAACAAGGGGCACCACAAATAGCCGTACAGTTGATCTGGGAATTGAAATCTTCTTTTAATGTTACTGGTGGAGGGGAGCAAGTAGTAGAGAATGTGACCGGACATGAATTAATGGAAAAACCATTTGCGCATTTTTCCCGAAGGTAAATTTCGTAAGAAGAGGATGGAGCCAGCCCATATACCCTCACTGGAGGACAGCTATCTATTATCACAAAAGAATTGGTGCCGCCCGAATCCATTGCAATTCCCGGAGGAAAACCAATTGGAGAACCAAATTCAATGATGGTGCTATCGCAATGACTGCCAGCTATCCAATTGAGTAGGACAGAAGTAGAATCAACAGAGGCCACTTCAACCTCTGTTGGGTTGAGGCAAGTGGTTGGACCAAAGACCAGTTCCACAAATTCCAATGTTCCTTCATGTTCTTTACCATCATCGCATATCCTGAGAGTCCAAATACCATTAGGATCAGTACCGTCGTGCAAAGACATAAAATTTTGTTCAGGTAAAAATGATCCAATAAAAGGGGGCGAGCCATCTTGAATGGAGGGCATCATACAAGCCCCCATAGTATTTCCTGAAACGAATATTGTTGGCTGACTGCAATTGTCAGGGTTGCCATAATCATCCTTGCCACTTCCATTATCCGATGAAAGGTTAATGGCCGCATCGTTTGGTGAAATAAGTGTAATATCTAAATCCGCTGCCCAGTCATGGTCAATGATTAGCCTTACTTCTTTTAAATAAACATCTTGACCAAGGGCCAAGCCAGGGGCATTGGCAACGTTGATCTGAAAAAAATGAGAAGCGTCGCAGCTAAAATCTTTTATAGGAAGCCCAAGATTACAACCAGAAGGGTTGTTAAGAACAGGCGGCAAAGCAGAAGCTTTGGTGGTTGAGGGAAAGGCCACCACGCATAGGCACGTCCAAAGGAGTAAAATCCGTAGTGTGAATTGAGGCATATTGGTTGTTCCTGGTAAAGTGTTATTGATGAATGAAACAGGATTCAGGTGTTTACAAGGTATACTTCGCAGGTGTGTGAGCAGCCATTCTTTGGCAAGGATTATAACGCAATGAAGAGGCAAAAATAACTTTTTTTCACACTCAAGTGCAAGTTTTGCTCATCTGTTTCAGAATAGATTTAAATTATGTTTGTAATATATTGATAAACAAGCCGTTCCTAATTTTTTTTATTGAAATAACAATCTTCAATAATATGGCAAATTTTAATTCTGAGGATACTTAAATGAGAATAAAAACAGGATAAATACTACGGTATGTGGCTCTCATTTTAATATTTTGAATAATTTATAGAAAAGTTTAATGAATTAAGGTATTAAAGTGATTTTTGGCAAACGATTTGAAAATTTCATGTTAAAATTGAAAAATCACGCAGACAGGTCTTTACTTTGCAGAAAATTGCTGTAGGCAAAATAGGTTTAATGATATTTCCATGAACACTTTTCATAAAAACTCTTTTCCGTTATTATTGGTTTTGGCAATGGCTTTTGTCTTAATGACAGGGTGTAAAAGTGATGACAATGCATCGCCCGATGAGGTTGATCTTGTAAAAAATGAAGATGCTTCTGTACCATTGGAGTGGATGAAGTTATTTCTAAAAATCGATCGATACACGGAAGACTTTAGGCCTGGCCCTTCTTCCAGGGCATTGGCATATATCAATTTGGCTGCATACGAATCTGTCATGAAGGGAATGCCTGATTATAAATCCCTTAACGATCTATATCCCGAACTTTCCATGCCTGATGCAGGCAACTCGACCTATCATTACCCCACCGTAGTCAACGCAGTTTATGCCAATCTATTTAAACGTTTTCTCCCCAGCGAGAATATTGTTGAAGAACAACAATCCAACCTGCAATTTGATATTTTAGCATTGGAAGACACAAACAATGAATCTTTCAAGACCAAAATAGGGACTGATATTTTTAATCGTTCACAGGAGCATGGTACTGCCATTGCCAACACAATATGGGAATGGTCAAAGACTGATCCGTTTGGTCATGCAGCGTACCTCAATGCAAGGCCTGATGGGTACACACCACCAGATGGTCCTGGTCAGTGGGAACCAACTGCACCTAATTTTCAAAAGGCCCTCTTTCCCTATTGGGGGAAAACAAGGACGTTTGCTATTTCTGAAACTGATAAATTGACCCTTTGGTTTTTAGTGAAGACCCTTACTCCCAGTTTTATGTCCAAGCGTTGGAAGTGCGGAACACTGTCAAGAATCTTGATTTTGCTAACCAATGGAAAGCCGAATTTTGGAGCGATGAGTTTATGGGGCAAACGTTTAGCACTCCTGCCCGATGGATATCCATCACTAACCAGATAATAGAGAATGATCAATGCCACCTTGAAACAGCGCTATATGCTTATGCTAAAATCTCTCTTGCTTTAAACGATGCTGGGATCGCCGCATGGCATTCAAAATATATCTTTAATGTTGAACGGCCAGTCACCTACATTAATCGGGTATTGGATTCGGATTGGTTGCCCCATAACGAATTTTCGCCTTCTTATCCCTCCTATCCTTCGGGTCATGCAGTTTTTGGGGCTGCCGCAGCAGAAGTCCTTTCCCACGTTTTTGGCTATGCCTACGCTATGACGGATGCCAGCCACGATGGCCGGACTGAATTCCTTGGAATGCCACGTCCTTTCGATACCTTTTATCAAATGGCTGAGGAAAATGCCTTTTCCCGCATTTCATTGGGCGTTGATTTTCGCATGGATACAGAAGAAGGGCTCCGGCTTGGTTATCATGTAGGCAGGAAGATCAATCAAATGCCTTTCAAATAATTAACTGTAAACTCTCCTTTTCATATTATTTTATTTTACCCATTAGAGTTGTTCATAAATAAAATTTTGGAATTTGTCATCCCATGTTTCCTCCCCCCAGCCCTCCCGATAAATACGGGACAGGCTCTCCAAAGGGGGAGACAGGCCCGTATTTATCGGGAGGGCTGGGGGAGGAAACACATTAGGCTTGCTTATTTACGAACATCTCTATTCTCTACCGTACACTATTATTTCAAATACGTTTTCAAAAATGTACGGTAATGAAATTGCCCATTTGAATATTATCACTTAAAAGTTTTGAAATCATTTTATTTTTATTATGGAAAAAAATCACATCTATTTTTTATTTTAGGATCATATTTCCCTACCTTTGTTTCGGTTATCTAACCAGCCCACACTACATCAAGAATGTCAGCCAACCAATTTTATATTCCAATTGGTTGGTTTCTCTTTGCTCCTTGATCGCCGAGAACCCTTCCATGTCTCAATTTTGGAATAATCACCTTGATCCGGCTAAAACCTATTTTTAATTCTGCCCCCTATTGACCAAGCTGGAAATAATCATGTCTTGATTAGTTAATTATTTCCAACCGGATTTTGTTTTCATGTAATCTTTTGAAGCCTTCTATGTAGTTGGGAAGAATGGGAAAACTTGTATTTCTTAATGGTACAATGGTTTTGACTATTTACCCACATTGCACACCTACAGTAAGCACCCACACTTGAACACCCTTATTATGCTGGCAGCTAATATTATGCGATAACGCTTAGTGAATTATGATTTAATCTGACTCACTTAGAAGTATTATTAGTTGTTGTTGCCTGTTATCCCTGAACATTGTTGACCGACCGATTTAGCTATGCCTTGGATTTGTAATTCAAGAAGGTCATCGCTTTGCTATTTCTCAACAAAAAATTTGCGAATGCCCATTTGACTTACACAACAAGGGTGGTTGGTTATTGAAAAATTACAAACATTCTTTAACCAAAATACTCACTCATAACACTTTAGTTGACATTATGAAAATAACAACTACTTTAACTGTTTTACTTACACTCACGTTTTGCACAGCTTTTGGACAACAGACCAACTACCTCATGAACAGTACTTTGACACAAATCAATGATTGTTCAGGTTTTTTTCTCGATAGTGGTGGCGGCTCCGGCAATTACGGCTCCAACGAGCAATTTACAACTACCATTTGCCCACAAGGCAATGCAGGCACCCACATCCAATTGATATTCAGCGGGCCTCAACTTACTCCTGGTGATGAATTGTGTTTTTATGATGGAACATCTACTGCTTCTCCTTCTTTGGGATGTGCCAGCGATTTTGTTCCGGGTGCCGCCTTTATTATTCAGGCTACTGCGCCAAATCTTTCTGGTTGTTTGACAATTACTTTCAATTCAGATTTCATTGGCGAAGCGGGTGGCTGGAGTGCAGATATTAATTGTATTGCAGCTTGTCAAACTATTTTGTCCGTTATCGCCGATACAGATCCAATCATTGATCCAGTCGATACTGGGTACATAGATATTTGCCCTGGTGATAGAGTTTTTTTTACAGGTAGAGGAGAATATCCCCAGAATGGTGCTGTCTACTCGCATTCTGATTTTACGAGCCAATTTGAATGGGATTTTGGCGATGGGAGTTCTTCGCTTGGGCCGTCTGTTTCCCACGTGTTTAATGAGCCGGGCGGTTACATTGTTGAATTGAAAATAACAGATCAGTTAGGTTGTAAGAACACCAATTTTATAAAGCAAAGAGTTCGGGTGGCGCCAAAACCGGATTTTAATATTGGGGTGTATGACAACCAGATTTGCGCTGGCGATACAGTCGACCTGAATGCAATGGTCGATACCATTGATATGGCACACACGATTTCCGTCTTGCCCGCAGAAGGTTCTTTTTTAAATGGAGGAATAAGGTCAGATTCCTTGCCATTGCCTGATGGTAATGGTGCTTCTTATGCGACAACAATTTCTTTCAGTGACTTTGCTCCCGGACAAGTGCTTACAGATATCAATGACCTTACTGGGATTTTTGTCAATATGGAGCATTCATGGATGAGGGATCTGGAGATTTCGATTACCTGTCCCAGTGGGAATACCGTCATGTTGCACAACCATCCCGGTCAAACAGGGGGTGAGGTATTTTTAGGCATTCCCTATGAAAATGACGAAGGCTTTTTAAACCCTATTCCTGGAACTGGTTATACATATGGTTGGCAGGTCAACCCAGATTATAATTACACTTGGATTGAATATGCCAATTGGTTTTTTCCTGCGACTCTACCTGCCGGTACTTATGAATCTTATGAGCCTTTGGCAAATCTTTTGGGCTGTCCGTTAAATGGAGATTGGACTATAGAAGTCACCGACCTTTGGTCCATCGACAATGGCAATATTTTCTCATGGTCAATTGGATTTGACCAAAGCCTTTTTCCTGCGCTGGAAACATTTAGCCCTTCCCTCTCATCATGGAATTGGGAAAATCATCCTTCTATCTTTTATCAAACTTCCGATTCAATATCTGCTGCTCCTTTTAGTGCAGGGGAAGTGGCTTATACTTTTTCGGTAACGTTGTTCGATTGATAAATCTTGCAGGTATCAATGACGATGTCCACTAACGTCCGTGAGACCATCCTGGCCCACTTTCAATCCCTCTCGCCGAAGCAGCAAAAATTGGCTCGCTTCTTCCTGAATCATGAAGATACCGTTGCTTTTGCCTCTGCCAACGATATTGGCGTGCGTGTTGGTACGAGTGCGGCAACGGTTGTCCGGTTTTGTCGGGTACTGGGTTATGAAGGCTACACTGATCTACAGACGGTCATCCGCAGTCAATTTCCCCAATATCGCACTATTGTTCAGAAGATGGCTGACCGGGTAGCCGGCGGCAATCTTTCAGAAAATTTACCGCTCAACATCGCCCAAGCAAATATCCATAACATTGAAGAAACCATGAATCAGGTTTCAGATGAGACCTTGGCCAAGGCGGTTCAGGCCATTACTCAGGCTGATCAGATTCGCATTTTTGGCAGTGGCCTCTCAGCGGCGGCGGCAGCCCTGGCCGAGTATGCCTTGACTATGCTCGGGTTTTCAGCGCGGGCCTATCTCAATGGTGGCGTCACCCAGGCTATGGAGATTTCTCGCCTGACGGACCGTGACCTAATCATTGTCATCAGCATTTGGCGTTACCTGCGTGATACGGTAGAGGCCGCCCAAGCCGCCCGTGCAGTCGGCACAACTTGTATTGCCTTGACTGATAGCCCGGTAGCAGCGGTAGCCAACCTGGCAGACTACGTTTTCATCGCAGCCACTGAGGGAGCCGCCCACAGCCGGTCTCTGGCCGGAATATTTTCCATTATCGATCTACTTAGCGCCGCCATCGCTGCCGAAAGGCCCCAGGAAAGCATGGACGCCGTTCAACGCATTGATACCCTTTATCGCAAACTCAATATATTATTGGTTCCTTAGCACCTTATCGTCTTACAAAATAACATCGACAATTTTGTGTCGATCCTGGCTCAACAAATTGTGAATTGTGAAGTCTAGCTGTTCATTCACCATTCACTATTCACAGCTCACAATTTTTTTCAAGTTGCATTTTGGGCAAGAAAAATGAAATCCGCAGATGAACACAGATAAACGCAGATAAAACGAAATCAAAAATAATCTGTGCCCATCTGCGTTTATCTGCGGTTCGTTTACCTTTTTTGGTTCTGGCTTTGTCAGGTTAGGAAATTGAAAATGCCAAAACTTACCATTTGCGGCGGCGGTAATGCCGCCCACGTCCTGATTGCGCTGGGGGCCAAGGCCGGCTGGACGGTTGATGTTTTCGCGCCTTTGGCCGATGAAGCCGAACGCCTGCGGGCCGGTGTGGTTACGGGCCAGGGGATTACGGCCCATTTTGGCGAACAGCGGGTAACTGGCCGGCCCTATCGCGTCAGCACCGACCCGGCCGAGGTCATCCCCGGCTCAGAATTGGTAATATTGGCCTTGCCCGCCTTTGCCCACGGCTCCACCTTGCAAGCCATTGCCGACTATCTCGACCACGGCGTAACCATTGGCGCCTTGTCGGCCCGGGGGGGCTTTGATTTTCAGGCTCAGGCTATCCTGGATATAGAGCGCTTGTCCCCCCGCCTTTTTGGGCTACAGACCCTCCCTTGGGCCTGCCGGATCACCACCTACGGTCAGGCGGTTGAAGTGTTAGGCACCAAAGCCTCAGTCGATCTGGCCGCCTTCCCCGCCGGCGAGGCCCCCGCTCTGGCCGATCAACTATCCAACTTACTGGGGCTGCCGCTGCCGCCGGTCGCCTCATTCTTAACCTTGACCCTATCCAATACCGGCCAACTGATCCACCCCGGTATTATGTGCGGTTTGGGCCGGGGCAAAGAAGCAGCCACCTTCACGGCAGATGACATCCCCCTCTTCTACCAGGGCGTCGATGAGCATACCGCAGACCTACTCCAAGCCATGAGCGATGAAGTGCAAGCCATTGCCTCGGCGTTGGCCACGGTCGGGACGTTTGACCCGCAGGAAGTACACGCTTTGTATGATTGGCTGCTCCGCTCGTATGCGGATGATGTGGCCGATAAGAGCAGCTTGCGCCGGGCCTTCAATACCAATCGCGCCTACATCGGGCTGAAGATCCCAACCAGGCCCGTCGACGCGGATACCTTCGTCATCGACTATGCCGGCCGCTATCTGTCTGAGGATGTCCCGTTTGGGCTGGTGGTGTTACGGGGTATCGCTACGCTCGTTGGCACCAGCACTCCTACCATTGATGAGGTCATCACCTGGGCGCAAAATCGATTGGGGCAGCAATACTTGGTTGAAGGGGCGTTTTCCGGCACTGATTTGGCTGCTACCCGCGCCCCGCAAGAGTATGGATTGGCCGTTGATGATTTATTATGATTAACCGTTAAATTTGGTACCGGAGGAAAACCCAAAATGGCTGCTGAGGAAAATGACTTACCAGACGAAAACCTAAAACGGCGCGTGATGGTGGGCGCCATCGGCGCGTGCGTACATAATTTGGGCGTTGAAGGGTTTGCTGATTGGATGGCGGATAAGGGGCTGGGCTATGTCAGCGTAAAACTCGGCCCGGCTGTGCCCATCCCAGAGGTGATCAACAAAATCCGCGAGGCTCGCCCGGAGGTCGTCGGCATTTCAATGCGCCTGGGCGATCTGCACGTGGACAAGCTCATCGGCGAGTTTATTGAGCTGGCGACGAAATATGATCTTCATTCCCGCAAAAGCGGCATTCGCTTCGCCTTTAGCGGTCTACGCCCCGCCGCAAATGTGGTGCGGGCGATGACGGGCGTCCTCCCGGAGCCGGATGAATTTACGCCGGAGGATGAACGTCACTTCGATCTGGCCCAGGTTGCCAGAGATTTTGCCCAAAAACCACACTTCCAAAATTTTTTTGACCTGGTCGCCGACGACTACATCACCATGGAAGAGTTGGAGCATTTCGCCGAACGCAGAATCGAGCGCAAGCAGGCCCAGCAAATTGAATGGTCTGACTACCTGGTAGAGCGAATCAGGCAGGTGCGCGAACAAGAAGACCGGCCCATCATCCGGGCGCATATCGGCATTGCCGCCGAAACCATTGAACCAACCATCGCGGCCATTGAAAAGCTGGCCGAGGCTGAGGCGTTTGAAATTGTCTCTCTGGCCCCGGACCAACCTTCGCAAGAGATGCTGGCTAAGTTCATTCGGGGGGAAGAAGACCCGGACAAATATTTGCGCGGTCAGGGGGGGGCACCGATCCGCACCGCTGAAGACCTTGACCGCCTCAAAGCCGCCTCGCAGCGGGGCAACTTCCCCATGACCCGCATCTACAGCGGTACTGATGAATTAGTCACCCTGGCCCAACTGTGGGAAAAACACCTCAACATGTGCTTCCCGGCGGTACCCATCTTCTATTATAATGAGCTGGACGGGCGCGGCCCCATCTCCATTCGCGATAGCTTTACCGAACATTATGACACCATCCGCTGGTGGGCCGAGCAGGGCAAGCCGGTGGAAATCAATGATCCCCATCAATGGGGCCTGCGTTACGCCTCCGACGATATGCAAGTGACCGACCACGTTCTGAGCGCCCTTATCGCCTTGAAAATGGGCGTCAAACATTACGTCATGCAGATGATGTTTGAGCTACCCCCCGAAATCAGCGCCATGGATGATCTGGCAAAAATGAAGGCCGCTTTCGATCTGGCCGAACCGCTCACCCGCCATTACGATTTCAACATCATCCGCGAAACCCGCTCCGGCCTGCCCAGCTTTCCCCCCAATCTGTACCAGGCCAAAGGGCATCTTGCTTTTGGCATTTACACCCAACTCTATATGGAGCCGGACATTCTGCACGTGGTCTCTTTCCCGGAAGCGCACCACGAGGCCAAGGCCGAGGACATCATTGAGTCCTGCGAGTTGACCAAGCAAGTTTGCTGGGACTTCAAGAAGGGCTATGTGCCGGATATCTGGGCAGACCCAAAGATGCAAGCCCGCAAGCGGGAGCTAAAAGAGGGAGCGACGTACAACTTACTGCACGGTGCGCTGCTGGGCGGCTATTGCGGTCCGGTGACGGTGGAGAATTTCCGGGATTGGGCCAAAGAGCCGGAGACGGATTCAGAACGCAACTTTGAAACGATGCTCCTCTCATTTGCTGATGAAGCCAATTACCGCACCGAAACCTGCGGCCTGATCAGCCCCGACACTATGGACCTGGGGCTGCAAACCGGCCTCTACCAGGCTCCGCACATCACCGTCATCGACCGGCGCTACGAGTTGGCCGGGGCGTGCCGCACCAAGGTGGTCGATGGCATGTGCCGCACTGACCAAGTCTACGGCATCAAGGTTAAGAGCGAGTTTGAGCGCGTCGATCTGGTGCGCCGGCGTTTCCCCTGGTACTTCGATGACCAAATCCAACAAGCCGACGATGTCTCCTTCATCACCGAAGAGGTTGAGCCGATTGACCGCGAGGCGGTGCTGGAAGCACGCCGGCGGTTGGGGTTACAGCGCCAAGACCTGGATACCCTCAAGGCACTAGTGGTCGATTTTGGCAGCACCTTCACTAAAATCGGCCTGTTTGATGCCGCCACCGAAGCCTTCGATCTGCATTACGTCCCCACCACGCCCGATGACCTGCGCCTTGGGCTGGCCAGCGGCTTGGGCGTTCTGCCGGACTGTGAAGCGCGGGGTGACTGGCAACCGCTGGAACAGGCGATGAACCGCTTCGATGTCAGGCTTCCATGCTCCAGTGCCAAGGGCGGCCTGAAGATGGTCACCGTTAGCTTGGTGAAGGAAGAAAGCGGTTTCGCCGCCGACCTGGCCGCCCTGACCGCCGGGGCCAAGTTGCTCAACAGCTACGGCAACAAGCTCACCCCGGAGTCTGCCCGTGCTATTTATGAGCAAGATCGGCCGGAGATCATCCTCCTGACCGGCGGCGTTGATCACGGCGGCGATACGGAAACCCAACTGCACAATGCCCACCTGCTGGCCGAAAACGTCCAATACGCCACCTACGCCGATTACGGCGTGCCCGTCATTTATGCCGGTAATCAAGACTGCCGGGCCGAGATTGAGCGCATCTTCAAAGACTATGGCGTTGATATTCGCCTGACGGCTAACGTGATGCCTGAAGTTAACAAGTTCCAAATTGAGGTAGTCAACGAGGCGATCCGGGAGCTATTCCAAACGGTCATCATTCGGGGTAAGGGGTTTGATATTGTTGAAGAGTACATGAGTGAAAAATTTATCCCCACTCCCCGTGCGGCCTTCCGGGGCATCAATTTGCTGGCCAAGGGATACGGCGATCAACCCGGCCTGGGCAACATTATGGCACTCGATATCGGCGGGGCAACCACTGACTTCTACTCAAACGTGCTTGACAATCCTCTGTACGCCTATCCCGGCGATGACAATGCCAAACGTCTGAAACGGACCATTCTCAAAACGCCCAATACACCGCTGGCCTATCGCCGGGTTGAGGGGAAATATGGTCTCAGCTACAACGCCGAAAACGTGAAAGAGTTGCCCCGTTTCCTGCGCGGCACGATGGTCCGCGATCTGAACCACTTTCTAACCGAACAGTTCGATGGCCTTGCGCCCGACTCCAATGATTCGTTCAGCCAGTTTGTCAACCGAACAAGTTGGGGCCTCAATATCGATCTGGACGGCTATCTGAGTTGGGTCTCGGCCAACCCGCTGCAAATGCCCCAATCCCGGCTGGAGAACGCCGCCCGCTCCTTCCTGGCCAGCGAGATCATGGCCATCGCCACTAAACGCAACCTGGGTTATGTTGAAGAGACCGAAACCTACTTCATGCAATACGGGGTCAATTTCTTTAACCAGCCGGTGTCAACATTGCTCATCGGCGGCACCATCTATCACAAAATGAAAAGCGATGACCCGGATTTACAGCAAGACCTGAGCCTGATTGCTCAAGGTGCCCGCTATGACCCCAGGCAATCGAGCATCCTGCGTCCCAGCGGTTCGGTGCTACTTGATGCCTCGTATCTGATCTCCATTTTGGGAGGGCTATACGGCCGCATCGATCCGGAACGTGCGCTGCGGGTGATGCGTCGAGAACTGGTTCCGTTGGATGTCGCCGGAGCAGTACCCGTCGCTGTGCCGGCGTAAGGTTATGTGGAATGAGCATTATCTGAAATGAAAACCAAGCCAGTCAGCACTTCAGCATTTCAGCAATCAGTGCCGCTACACGCCGCTTCGCTAACAGCTTTTAGCTGACCGGCTGACTGGCTATTTACAAGGGAGGTGATACCGAAAACAGGCACACACCCAATAATCCTGCTGATCAATCACGCTTATGCCAACACCTAACTATCTGGAGGAAGAAATGTACAAGAAACTATTAAGATATAAAATCTTGCTCATGGTCTTGTTGCTCCTGACCTTCACGCTCATAGCCGCGTGTGCCCCGGCGGGGACCGTCGGTCAAACAGAAATTGTAGTGACGGCGACCCCGGAACCGGCCCGGCAAACTCTGATTGTTGCCCTGGCCGGAGCGCCCACTTCGCTGGACCCGGCTGACCATCGTAGCCGCCAGTCAGAAACCGTCATTCGCAACATGTTCGATGGCCTGGTTACCCGTGACACCCGCAACGGCGTTCACCTGGAACTGGCCGAAGAACTGAACTGGCTGGACGAGACCACCCTGGAAGTGAAATTGCGCCAGGGCGTCAAATTCCACAACGGCACTGAAATGACCGCCGACGATGTGGTTTTCACCTTCAACCGCATTATCCAGGCCGATGCCATCGAATACCCCGAAGCGCACACCTCCCCTCGCAAGGGCCTCATCGCGCCGCTGGAAGCGGTAGAAAAGGTTGACGAATACACCGTCAACTTTAGCTTCAGCGGCGTTTGGCCCCCGGCGATGCAGTTGCTGGTCCACCAGCAGATTGTATCCAAAGCCTACCTGGAAGAAGTCGGCACCGAAGGCTTCATCGCCAACCCCGTCGGCACCGGCCCCTTCAAATATGTGGAGGGCCAACTCGATGACCAGATTGTGCTGGAACGCTTTGACGACTACTGGGGCGGCGCGCCCGACCTGGAACCGGTCGGCCCGGCGCAAGTAGAGAAGGCCATCTTCCGCGTCATTCCGGAAGCCTCAACCCGCGTGGCCGCCCTGCTGGCCGGCGAGGTTGATATCATCCAGGCCGTACCGGCTGAATTGATCGACACGCTGGAGCAAACCCCCGGCATCGCCGTGAAGACCGCCCCCGGCACCGAGCCGATGTGGCTGCAACTCAATATCAACGATCCTCTCTTCGCCGAGGTCAATGTGCGCCAGGCCCTTAACCTGGCTATTGATAAGGACCTGATTGTGGAGGCGATCTACGGCGGTCGCGCCGTGTCCATCCCCGGCCCGCTTTCGCCGTTCAACAACTTTGTCAATACCGACCTCAGCCCGTACCCTTATGATCCGGTGCAAGCGCTCGCGCTCCTGGCGGAAGCCGGCTGGGCCGACAGCGACGGCGACGGCATGCTTGACAAAGAGGGCCAGACCCTTGCTTTCACCATCGACACCATTGAACGCTGGCGTCCCCTGGCCGAAGCTGTGGCCGGCATGTACCGCGAAATTGGCATTGATGCCGGTGTGCGCTTCTGGGAGTACAGCGTGGTCAAGCCACAGTTGCTCGGTTGTGAGCGGCAAGCCTACATGGACGACTGGGGCGATTCCGCCTTCGACCCTGTAGGTCATTTTGAGGCCAAATGGCACACCTTCGTAGAGGGTCAACCTTACGGACGCGGCAACTTTATGTGCTACAGCAACGAGCGGGTCGATGAGCTGATCAAAGCCGGTGAAACCGAAGCGGATCAGGCGCGACGTCAAGCCATTTACGACGAGGCCCAACAAATTGTTTATGATGAGGCCCCCGCCGTCTTCCTGATTCTGCCCGGCGTGGCCGAAGCCAGCTCCGACCGCGTTGAAAATTGGGAACCCGCCTCAGACAGCCGCCTCAATTTGCATGATGTGAGCTTGAAGTAGGCCCATCGTCGTAGGGGCGAGGCACGCCTCGCCCCTACGATCATCGCTTCCTGCCATTGTCAACTATCAATTCTCCATTTTCAATTGTTTCACAGGATTTCCCTTGAGAGCCGTCAAAATTCTAGAACGCATTCTCTATACGCTGCCGATCATGTTTGGGGTGGCCATAATCGTCTTCGTCTTCATCCGCCTGACCCCCGGCGATCCGGTTGACATTATGATGGGCCAGGGTGGCGCAATTTCGGAAGGTGAGATCGAAAATCTGCGCAGCGAATTTCATCTCGATGAGCCGATTGCCACCCAGCTATGGTATTTCCTGCGTGATGCAGCAGGTGGCGATCTGGGCTACTCTTACATCAAAAAGAAGCCCGTGACCACCCTCATTGCCGAACGCTTACCGGCCACTATTGAACTGGCGGGCGGGGCGCTCATCTTTGCCTTGCTGATCGCCTTTCCCATCGGCATCATTTCTGCGGTGCGGCAAAACTCGCTGCTTGATCGCCTGAGCATGGGTAGTGCCTTTCTGGGTATTTCGATGCCGGGCTTCTGGCTGGGCATCGTCCTCATCCTGGTCTTCGCCGTTTGGCTGAAATGGCTGCCCGTGCAAGGTCGCCTGGCCCATGATGTCGAATTGCGCCAGATCACCGGCCTCTATGTCCTCGATAGCCTCATCACCGGTAATGGCCCGGCCTTGTGGAGCAGCATCCGGCACCTGTTGCTCCCTTCCATCACCTTGGGGGCGGCGGTGGCAGCGATTGTGGCCCGCGTGTTGCGCTCTAGCATGTTAGAAATTCTGCGGGCTGATTACGTCCAACTCGCCAGAGCCAAGGGTGCGCCGGAGAATCGGGTGGTCATCAAACACGCCCTCCGCAACGCCCTCATCCCGACTGTCACGGTGGTGGGTCTGCAAGTGGGGGTGTTGCTGGGCGGCAATATGATTGTTGAGACGGTCTTCGGCTGGCCCGGCCTGGGGCGCATCGTCGTGGAGGCGATTTTCAACCGCGACTTCCCGTTGATTCAAGGCTCGGTGATGGTCTACGCCTTCACTTTTGTGATTGCCAATCTGATTGTTGATGTCTTGTACACCTATCTGAATCCAAAAATTACTTTATGAGTACCTCACCCTCCATCGATCCAACACGGGCCTGGCGGCACCCCTGGCAAATTCGGCTAGGGCTGTGGCGGCGCGGTTTGAGCGAATTTTTCAGAGAATTGAGCCACCATCCCATTGCTTTGGCGGGCGGCATCATCGTCATGCTTTTCATTCTGGCCGCGATCTTCGCCCCGCAGTTGACGACGCACGATCCCGAAATTGGCAGTTTGCGCCAAAGGCTCCAACCGCCTGCCTGGCAGGCAGAGGGCCAGACCGATTTCCTTGTCGGCACCGATGCTCAGGGCCGCGATTTGCTGACTCGTATCATCTTTGGGGCGCGGATATCGCTGCTGGTCGGGGTGTTGACCGTTGCCATCTCGGTGACGGTAGGGGCCGGGCTGGGTGCGCTGGCCGGATATTTCCGGGGCTGGCTCGATACACTGCTCTCCCGTTTCGCTGATTTGCTGATGGCCTTCCCCTTCCTCATTTTCGCCATTGCCATGATGGCCTTTGTCGGGCCTGGTTTCGGCAACCTGATCCTGGCTTTAACCTTCAAAGGCTGGGTTGAGTTTTTTCGCCTGGTGCGCGGCGAGATGATGAGCGAGAAAACCCGTGAATATGTTGAAGCGGCTCGTGCTTTGGGCCGCAGTGACGTTGCCATTATTGTGGCCGAAATTCTACCCAACATCATTCAATCGGTCTTTGTGTTGGGCACGCTTCGTATGGGCTTCTTCATTGTCACCGAGGCTTCGCTCAGCTTTCTTGGCCTCGGCATCCAGCCGCCCACGCCGGCCTGGGGATCGATGGTGGCCGAAGGGCGTGACGTCATGCTGACGGCCTGGTGGGTCTCAACCCTACCCGGTTTGGCCATTGTCCTGCTCGTCCTTTCGCTCAACATTTTTGGCGAAGGGTTACGGGATGTTCTCGATCCGAGGCTGAAAGTAGAATGAGAAATGGAGATCAGAGATTGTAGAGGCGAGGCACGTCTCGCCCCCGACTCGCCCTGACCGGTAAAAACGATGACTGATTTGCAATCGACACCACTCCTAGAATTGAGAAATCTGACTACCGTCTTTCCCACCAAACGTGGGTCGGTTACGGCTGTGAACGATGTTAATCTGAGTCTGGCCCCCGGCGAGATTTTGGGCATTGTCGGCGAATCAGGCTGCGGGAAAAGCACAGTACTGCTCTCAATTTTGCGCTTGATCGCCCGGCCGGGCCGCATCGCCGCCGGAGAGATTTTGTTTCGTGGGCAAGATTTGCGCCGCCTGCCCCAGCGGGCCATGCGCGGAATCCGGGGGAAGGCCATTTCGATGATCTTTCAAGACCCGCTCAGCGCCCTGAACCCGGTCTTCCCGGTCGGTGAGCAGATTCGGGAATCGATGCGACTGCATGGCCTCATTAACGGCGGCCCGTCGTTGCCGTGGCCGTTCGATGGTCCGCGCCGCCGGGCCGAGAAAAAGGGCGTCTTGGAGGTGATGGCCGAAGTCGGCATTCCGGCCCCCGAGGCACGCTACCGGGCTTACCCGCACCAATTCTCCGGTGGCATGCAACAGCGTGCGCTCATCGCTATTGGGCTGGTCTGTGAACCGGCCATCCTCCTGGCGGATGAGCCGACAACGGCCCTCGACGTGACCATTCAGGCCCAAATCATTGACCTGATGCGGCGCATCAACCAGGAACATAACACCAGCGTCATCCTGGTTACCCATAATCTGGGGCTGGCCGCCGAGTTTTGCCACAGCATCGCCGTGATGTACGCCGGCCGCATCGTCGAACGCGGCCCGGTCGATCAGGTGATTGAAACCCCGAAGCATCCCTATACCCAGGGGCTGCTGGACTGTCTGCCACGCATCACCACGGAACGGCAAACGATTACCCCCATCCCCGGTAATGTGCCTGATCTGGCCGACTTGCCCACCGGCTGCGCCTTCGCCCCACGCTGCCCCCAGGTCCGCGACGCCTGTTGGCAGACAGACTTCCGCTTGCGGGCCGTGACGCCTAACCACTTCGCTCGCTGCGTTCTGTACGAAACCGGCGAGCATGCCATCTCCGAGGAACGTTAGCGATGCCGCACCCCCCAAACGCTACCCCCCTGATTGAAGCGCGAAACATCAAAAAATACTTCCCCATTCCGGCCAGTCTCCTGGGTAAATGGCTGGCAGGGCAAACCGATCAACTGGTCAAAGCTGTCGATGATGTCAGCCTGAAAATCTGGCCCGGCGAAACCGTCGGGCTGGTGGGCGAAAGCGGGTGTGGTAAAACAACCTTGGGGCGGGTGCTGGCCCGTCTGTATGAACCGACCGCGGGCCAATTGCTCTTTCGCAATCAACCCGTCACCGGTGATCAAGTTTCCGTTCATGTTCAGGAGCAGGATGACCCTACCGACCGGGCGGCACAGATGATCTTCGACGAGGCGGCTGAAGTCAGCCATCCCACTGAGCCAATGGCTGAAGCCGAGGCACGACATCTCAGCTTCTTCCGCTTAACCCAAATCATCTTTCAGAACCCCTATTCCTCGCTGAATCCACGCAAAACCGTGCGCGACATCATTGGCGTGGCCCTGCAACAACGTGGCATCAGTGCTGCCCAGGCGCGGGAAGCCGAAACCCTCCAACTGCTCAAGCGCGTTGGTCTCAGCGAGCGCCACATCGATGCCTACCCTCACCAGTTTTCCGGCGGCCAGCGGCAGCGTATTGGCATTGCCCGCTCGCTGGCCATGCGGCCTCAGTTCATTGTGGCCGATGAGCCGGTCTCCGCGCTCGATGTTTCGATTCAGGCTCAGGTGATCAACCTGTTGCAGGAATTGCAGGCTGAATATAATCTGACCTACCTCTTCATCGCTCACGATCTGAGCGTGATTTACTACCTCAGCGACCGCGTGGCGGTGATGTATCTGGGGCACATCGTTGAAGAGGCCGAAACAGGCGCTCTTTTTGATCAGCCGCTGCATCCTTACACGCAGGCCCTCCTGGCCGCTATTCCGGTGGTAGACAAGGCGGCCCGTCGAGAGCGCATCATCTTAGAAGGAACCGTCCCCAGCCCCATCGACCCGCCGACCGGCTGCCCCTTTCACACCCGCTGTTTTGCCAAAGTCGGGCCAATCTGTGAGCAGGAATACCCACCTTATTCTGAGATTGAAGGGCGGCGCGTGGCTTGCTGGTTGTACGAATGATCTTGTGCGGTGGTTCTGATATGATGCGTGAAACGTGAACCGTGAAGGATTGCTAACGGCGATTTTCACGCAACACGCAGTCATCCTTGATAGGGTAAATTATTTGGCTCATATATGGAAAGCAAGGAGGCGAAAAGATAATAGGATTTTACAGGATTTTTTGTTGTTTATCTTGTTTATCCCGTTAATCCTGTCAAAATTTGGCACCACCAAAATGTTACACGTTAGTTCTGAAGATTACTTAAGCACCATTCCTAAGTGGAAGATGATGACGAACCGCTATGCCCACACCCTTTATCTCAAGGGCAACCACGAGCAGATGGGTCTCCAGCACGGGCAGCAGGTGAAAGGGCTGCGTGTCGAGATCAGCAAGGCCATTGAAGCTCGCTTCAGCCAGATTGAGAACGATCAGCCGGATGCCCCTTTTGAGGCCCTTGTAAAACAGACTATACAAATTTTACAAACCACCGACCCGGCTACCACTGAGTTTATCCGCGGTCTGGCCGCCGGCTTGGATATCTCGTTTGACCGTTTGCTCAGGTACAATCTGGTCGCCTTCCTGCGCGATGCGCTGACAACGCGCCCCAATCATGATAACGCCGGCCCCCATGCGGCTACCGAGGGCTGTTCAACCTGGGTCGCTACGCGATCTGCCACCCGCGATGGTGGCCCTATCCTGGCAAAAAATCGAGATTACAATCTGGAGCATTTGCCCCTGCAATGTGTCGTTCAAGCCGAGCCGGAGCGCGGTTATCGCTACACTTATCTCACCAGCGCGGGCAGTCCCGGCGTATTTGTGGCCGGGTTTAATGAAGCGGGGTTGGCCGTGGTCGATACGCATGTTTCCACCAGCGATGTCGGGCCGGGACTACCGGCTTATGCCCTGTCGATGCACTTGCTGGAACAGCATGCAACTGTGCATTCCGCCCTGGCCTACCTGCACTCGACCCCTCGGTTGGGACGCAATAACTTACTGCTGGCCGACGACGAGGGTGACATCATGCTCTTTGAAATGGGGCATCGCCACAGCACCGTGCTGCACCCGGAGGCCGATTTTCTAGTCAACACCAACCACTATCGCGGCGCGGCAACACGGCCCCATTTTGTTGATACACAACCCCAGCCGCTACAGGGGAACACCTACCGGCGTTATCGACACCTCGAAGCCTCGTTGAGGGCAGCCCATGGCCAGATTGATGTCGCCTATGCCAAACAGATCATGGCGAACCACACCGATTCCCTAGCCGGCATCTGCCGCCACCCATCCCCGCTTTCAGACACCAGCACCATCGCCGCGTTGATATTTCTGCCCGCTCAGCGACAAATGCACCTCTGCCACGGTCAGCCCTGCCAGGGGCGCTATCAAGTGTTCGGTTTGGAATGAGGTGGGGCGGATAGTCTCATTCGATGACACATGTCACCCTGTTTTGATAACATATGTCACTATTGTCTCTGACCAGAATCGTATATAGTAGGCAAAGGTGGAAAAGGTCTACAGTTGCTGTGAAGATAGCGGTGGAAAACTAAGTAGATGCGCCATAACTGGCGAAGAACCTTGAGTTCTTCGGCTTTTTTGTTGTTGGAGAACAGATTACAGGCATGCTCATCAAGGGGAGGTGATATGCCCCAGACAAGGAGAAACCCATGTGCCAAACAAACGCTAACCCATATGCTGCCCCTCCCTCTAGGCTGGGACAAGCCCAGCGCATCGTCTGGCAGTTGGGTTTGGGTCTGCTTCTAGCCTTGGCCTTGAGCTTGAGTCTGTGGCTTATTCAAGCGACCCAAGCCCAAGGGTCGATTATTCATGTCACCCCCACTGGTGACCCCGCCCAAACCGGGAACAGTTGGGCCAGTGCCACCACTTTGACCCAAGCCTTAACCCTGGCCACAGCCGGCGATGAAATCTGGGTGGCTACCGGGGTCTACACGCCCGGGGTCACCGTCAACAATGCCTTCAGCTTAAAACCGGGGGTGGCCCTCTATGGCGGCTTTGCGGCCACCGAGACGGTGCGGACGGAGCGGGATTGGGTTGCCAACCTGACCATTCTGAGCGGCGACATCGGCGGGGATGACATCGACCCGGATGGGGATGGGGTGCTGACCACCACCACCCATATCGTGGGCAGCAACAGCACCCACGTCGTCTTGGCCGATGGCACCACCGGCACCCCCATCACTGAGACGACAGTGCTGGACGGCTTCACCATCACCGCCGGACAGGCCAACGGCGGCTTCCCTGACAACCTCGGCGGCGGCTTCTACTGCGTTGGAAACGGCAGCGGCAACGAATGTAACCCCAGTCTGAGCCATGTCACCTTCATTGGCAACTCGGCTGGCCTTTCCGGCGGAGCGATGTTCAATAATGGTGTCAGCAACGGCAACAGCAGCCCTGTCCTGAACCACGTCACCTTCATTGGCAACTCGGCCGGCTTGTCCGGCGGAGCGATGTTCAACAATGGCCCCGCCAGCGGCAACAGCAGCCCCATCTTAAGCAACGTCACCTTCTCCGGCAACGCCGCTTCAATTAGGGGTGGGGCGATATACAACGATGGCGAAAGCAACGGCAATAGCAGCCCCGTCCTGAGCAACGTCACCTTCTCTGGCAATGCCGCGCAATCCGGCGGAGCGATGTACAACAATGGCCCCACCAACGGCAATAGCAGCCCCGTCTTGAGCAACGTCACCTTCTCTGGCAATGCCGCGCAATCCGGCGGAGCGATGTACAACGATGGTCGTTCCTCAGGCAGTAGCAGCCCCAGCTTGAGCAACGTCATTCTGTGGAGCAATATGGCTACCAATCAAGGCCATCAACTTTACAGCCGTGATGCTACGCCCGTCCTCAGCTATACCCTCATCCAGAGCGGAACCAATCATGTCGCTGGTACCGGAGCATATACCGTTACCTACGGCCCCTGCATCTTAACCAGCGACCCCCTCTTTGTGAATGCTGTTGGCCCAGACAACAGCACCGGCACCCTGGATGATGATTTGCGGCTCTCTCCCTTCTCCCCGGCTATTGATGCGGGGGACAATAGCGCCCTCAGTTTGCTCACCGACTTGGCCGGCAATCCCCGCTTCTACGATGATACCGGGGTCGCTGATACCGGCAACGGGACAGCCCCTATCGTCGATTTGGGGGCCTACGAACGGCAGAGCAACTCCCTATTCCAGGGGATGGCCCTCTTGGGCAACGGCCAAGTAATTCTTAACGGCTCCGCCAGCCCCTCGCTTGCCAACCATACCGACTTTGGCAGTGTCGTCGTCGGCGGGGGAGTGATGACCCGCACGTTCACCATCGCCAACAACAGAGGGGTCGGTTTGACCCTGACCGGCACTCCGCCGGTGGCGCTCAGCGGAGCCAATCTAGCCGACTTTAGCGTCCCCAGCCAACCCAGCAGCCCGGTGGCAGCGGGCAACACGGCCACTTTCCAAGTCCGGTTCAGCCCCAGTCTGACTGGTACGCGGGTCGCCACCCTGAGTATTGCCAACAGTGATCCGAACGAGAACCCTTACACCTTCGCCATCTCCGGCATTGGGACTACCACACCGATTGTGCCAGAGACAATTTATTTGCCGCTAGTCGTCAAGGATGATTAGGAATAGGACTTACGCAGTTGGGTACATCTACCAGAGACCCTAAAGGTTTTCAAAACTTTTAGGGTCTAAACCTTTAGGGTCTGGATGAAGTGCGTAAGTCCTACAGGTGATGGGCAACGCCAAATTTGCGAGGGAAATATCATGGGATCACATCCAATTAATCTGGCAGTTCGATTTTTACTTGAGTTATGCGCCCTGTTGGCGATGGGGATATGGGGTTGGCGATTGAGTGACGGCTGGCTACGCTTCGTTTTGGCATTGAGTATCCCCATCATCGCTGCTGTTGTGTGGGGAACATTTGCTGTCCCAGATGATCCCAGCCGGTCTGGTGCTGCACCAGTTTCTGTCTCTGGGATGATTCGTCTAGCAATCGAAGCCGCAATCTTCATTAGTGCGGTATGGACACTGAATGCTTCCGGCTATACAGGGTTAAGTTGGGGGTTTGGCATTATCGTTGTCATTCACTATGTGGCCTCGTATGATCGTATTTTGTGGCTGCTGAACCAATAACGAATATCAAGGCGGCCAACATAATTATCGCGGGTGAGATATGGTACGTATCCGGCTGCAAGAGCGCGGTGTATTGCTTACCCATCAGCCCAATCGGCTAACTTTCGCCAACGAAGGCTATCCCTTCGCACTATGTTACACCCCAGAATTTTTTGCGGATATACCGGCCAAACTGAATCTTGAAGGTGCAGGCTAGCCGGCTGAGTCTGGCAGGTTCTCTTTGGGGCGACAGACGAAGCAGAGGGTCGGATGTTCCGCTCTAACGGCGACCGGTTGGCCGCATTTCTGGCAGGGTGTCAGACTGCCTTTAAGTAGAGGCTGCGGCTTTTTCTTTAATAGATCAACGGTGGTTGGGGGGAATGTTGATACGGCCTCTTCTGGACAGGCAAGCCGACAAATATCACAAGCTTGTCCCAAACAGAGACGGGGTTGAAAGACTAGGCCAAACTGATCCTCACTTTGGACAAAAGCCAGGGCGCCGCTGGGACAGAAACGCGCACAAAGCCCGCAAGCGGAACAACGGGTTGAGTCTATGGAAAGCTCCACAACAGGCAGATCAGGGGCCAATTGACAGTTGGCCTGCGAGGGCGGCACTTCTAACTCGTCGCTTGAGAGTTGTACATTATCCAAAACAGCGAGAATTTGCATCCGCCCGCGAGGCGGGAAGTGAGGTAATCGCTTGGATACAGGAACGAACTGGCCTGGTTTGACAGATTGGGGGAGAGTTTCAGCAGTGATTACATTTGCACTTTCTTGCCCCACTTGTTTGAGGGCAGTAAAAAAACCCCTTCGAGAAAGTGCAGGCCGGTCAGCTTGATGGACAGGGCGTTTTATTGGTCGTAAATCGGCAAGCTGACTGTGCAATAGTATGGATGGCGTATCATCAATCAGGCTACCCCAGGCATTAGCTTCTGCCATGGTTTCACCTAACGTCACCTGAATTTTGCCTGCGGGACATTGAGTACAGAATGTGTCATCTAGCCAAAGCTCGCGGCCCTGAACAGCCATTGCCAGAAGCGTCGCCGGAGACAGAGCTGCCAGACAGCGTTGGGTTTGCACCACTTGGGGCGCAGGTCCATCCTCTGGATTGGCGCGCAACGGGCAAATCAGGTCAATCAGGCCGGGCGGCAGAGCAACAACCGTTTTTATGAGCTTGGCTGATAGATGATCAGGTGCATCGAAGACACTGGTGGGACAATGATGCAAACACAGCCCACAATGCAGGCAAGTTTCAGGATTCAACACCGGTTGGTCAAGGATGAGCGTAATCGCACCGGTTTCAGGACAGAAATCCTGGCAGCGCGTACAGGCCACCTGGCGGAACCGAGTGTTGAGGCATTGCTCAGCCTGGACGGTTATGGTCTCTTCCTGGAAGTGTTCGGTCAAAGCCAGAAAGGCATCGAGCTTGTTTACCATACGCGCCTACCTGGCAATGATTATCCTTTGTCCAAAATATCTTCAACCCAGGTCAACGCTGCCATTGTGGCCGGGAAACCGAGGGTGGGTATGGCCAATAAAACAACGTGGCGTATCTCATCAGCCGAGACTTCAAGGGCTAACAATTTTCTAACGTGGGCGTGTACAGCCCCTTCCTTTTGCGCCCCGATAGCCAGAGCCAGCTTTATTAAGGCTCGGGTCTTTTCATCCAACGGACCGGCAGCGTGGACGGCGGCACCAAGCTGATCATAGGCTTGCCAGACATCGGCATATTTCTCCTGAAAATTGCGATATGCTTGCGGTAACTGAGACATTGATATGCTCCTCTACAGTTGGTTGAAACTATGATTGACCATTCTATCAGACAAAGTGGAGAGGGGCAAAGGGGTCATTGATACGGCCCATCGATAAGATCGCTCTCCAACTGAGGAAGCTGCATCTCAGCAGTGTATAGGCAATCCCTTTCAACAAAGATGCGGGTTGCCTTAGCGAGGTTCCTATAGAAATCTGTTAGCGCATTTGTCTCTACATTTTGGGAAAATTCTGTCACCCAGGCTCCCAAGTGACGTTCCAGGAACAGTTTTTGTCTTTCGAGATAGTCCTTAGCCTTATCGAGAGTACCCGTCTCAATTGCCTCAAGCTCTTTGAAGATAAGGTAATACAGGAACTCAAGTTCGATGGCAATGTGGTCGGGTGCTTCCTTGATGCGGCCCGAGATAGCTAACCCAGCTGCCTGATAGTGGTTGAGCGCATCGATGGTTGAATGACCCATAACTTCCCGTTTGCCTTCCAGATAGACCGAGCCATAAGGGGGAGCCAGAAGCTTGTAAGGCCCCATAAAAAGCTTGGCGTAATCAACCTCTAATTGCGTGATGTCTGTCTCTGTCCGCATAGTCATCACGAATTCAACTGCTTCCGGACATATATTCTTTAGCGTGGTTTCTAACGCGCCTAATGTCTCTAGCTTGTCCGCGGTCGGCCGATAATAGTAGCTTGATAACAGTTTGTAAGCATCTCGCCGCTGCGTTTCATCGCGCAAGAAGTGCAAGAAATTTTCTGCGTTCATAGTGTCAGCCTCTCAGACATTGCCATAACAGCTGAAAAGTAGACGCCAGACACCGGTTCGGCAAACCAGTGCCTGGCGTTAATTCACGCTCTTAGCCTGATAAGACTAAAAGCTATCCGTTTCGATGGTGAAATAGTCAGGTTAGCTTGATAGGTCATAGCTAATTTACGGGGGGTGCTTACCCAAATCTTGGGACGCACCCATTTGCGGGCCTTATTTTGTTAGGGCAGCCTTAATCTTTAGGCTCGTACAACTTGGCAGCCGGACCGGTCAAATGACACCCAAAGCAGACTCTTCTGTCTACGGGGTCTGCCTCATCGCTGAACGGTTGTGAAAGTTCAAGGGGTGCTTCATCGACATGACACTGAGGGCATTTCATATCAATCAATTCAGCATGTATCTGGTGAAAACGCTGCTCTTCCGCCATGCCATAGTCCTGACCAATATCGATCTCACCCGACCGAATACCCCTGGCTAGGGCAGAGAGAGCGGGACCAGGTGCCATTTCCCCCAGTGGAACCGGGGTGACTGCCACTTCTTCAACGACTTCCTGTTCCACAACACGGGTCACTTCGACCTCGATCACTTCCGGCAACTCCAACTGACAACTAGCTAGCAGAGAGACCAGAATCAACCAGCCAATAAGGAGCATACCTCGTGCGCGATTCATTCCAGACCTCCTTTCGTTTTCTCATAGCCGCCTGGCTGGAAGCTGCGAACGTAGTAAACCTTTGGCTCAGTCCCCATATCTTCTCTGAGGCGTGAGGTATGGTACTTCCCGATGAGTTCATTGACTTCACTATCAGGATCATCCAGGTCACCAAATATCCGGGCATCCGCCGGGCATACTTCCACACAGTACGGCAACTCGCCCTGCTTCAGTCTATGGTCGCAGAAGGTACATTTTTCTACCACACCCTGCGGTCGAATGCCAGGCAGCGTTTCTTCTCTGTCAGGGTTATAGTAGGGGATCACCGTCCCGTCCACTGCTTCTGTAACCTCTACCGCCGACGAGGTTGCCTCTGGTATCAAGGCTGTCTCTTCCTGCCAATAGGGATGAGGTTCTTCGGCATTAAAGTGAATCACATCGTAGGGACAGGCAGCCATGCAGTATCGACAGCCGATACACTTTTCAGGGTCATGCATCGTGATCCCACCCTCAATCTTGTGCATGGCCCCGGTAGGGCAGGCGGCTACACAGGGGGCGTTGGCACAGTGGTTACATAAGGTGGGGATATAATCGTATCTGACGTTCGGAAACTTGCCCACGGTGCGAGTGATTTTGTTCGACCACGCCACCCCTTCTGATAGGTTGTTTTCGTTCTTACAGCCAATAATGCAGGCAGCGCATCCCGTACACCGGTGCAGGTCTATCACCATTCCATAGGTTGTCACAGTTCACCTCCTACACTTTCTCTACCTTGACCCGAGCCGTGCCATAGTAAGCTGAGCTACCACTCAAGCGATCATAGTCGGCGGGGATAATGTCGTTGTTATTGCCTCCTCTGGGAGTGATGCCAAATTCTTCGGCAGCCACTCGACCATAGGCCCAATGCCCCTGGCCATAGGCTTTAGCCACCGTACCGGGTCTGACCCCTTCCCACAGTTTGGCGGTACACGCCAGTTCTCCGGTGGGGGATATTAGCTTGATTTTGTCACCACTCTTGATGCCGAGTTTCTCGCCATCCAGGGGGTTTAACTTGGCGACATCATCCCAAGCTTCATCCCCCGGATCAACATCTCTCAGTTCCTGATACCAGGGTGAGTTAGCCGATCTGCCCTCTCGATTGAGGCGGGACTTGTAGTCGACGAATACAAAGGGATATTCAGCTTCCTCCCCCCACATGTAGGGTTCTTCATAGTGGGGTATAAACGCTGTCTCACCCCGGGCCTGGTAATTGCAGGTTTCAAGGATGTCATCCACGCTGGTTTCGTGTTTTTCAGCGTGTGTCTCCAAGGCTGTTTTCAGAGTTTGGCTGTAGAACTCGAACATACCGGTCTCTGTTTTCATCGCCCCCCACCGTTTCCGGAAGGGATAGGGATCAGAATTCCAGACACCGGTTGATCGGAAATCCTCCCAGTCGCTGAATTGATCGCCCCCTTCATGGACAGCCGGATCCCACAGCTTATGGGTAGCCAGCTTGAGCGCATACAGAGCGAACTCCTGCTCGTTTATGGGCGCCAGCCCGGTCTCCGGATCCTGATACGCCTGATAATGGCGTAGCAGGTTGTCGAAGCCGCGCTCGGCCAGTTTCTCGGCGATTAAAAAGGGGATTTCGGTTTCATCCGTCTTGACATCCCAGACCGGCTCGATCACGGGTTGCAGCAAGGTGACGTGGCGGTAGCCGTTACCGTGGACCTTCACATATCCCCATTTCTCAAACATAGACTGGGTTGAAGGCAACACGATGTCGGCGAACCAGGTGAACTCGGAGGCATTGGTGGTGATGTGAACCAGGAACGGAATTTTAGACAAGGCCCTGAACCAGCGCTCTGTCTGCGGGGCGGAAAAGGCAAAATTGTTCATATAGCCAATAGCCACTTTGATTTCGTTGGGATCTTCGGTCAGAATCCCATCTGCGGCATTGTTAGTAACCACCCCCCCCCCCGATTTTCCGCCGTTGAGGGCCGGGAATTCTTTCCTTCCCCGATGGTCGATCTTCTTGTGGCTCTTGCCCTCTTTGGCGATGTCATCCAGATAGTCATCCGGCGCTGGGAAAGATTGGGTGTACTCTTTGTTGGCCTTTAGTGTGCCACCCACATTATCCACCGCCCCGACAAGCCCATTGAGCGCATGCGCCGCCATACAGACATAAGCCCCCCTCACTTGCATCACCGGGCCGCCCCCTACCCACGATATGGCGTGGGGCGCTGCCTGGCCAAACCCGATGCCTACCCTTCTGATCTGCTCTGCCGGTAGACCGGTCTTCTCAGCAGCCCACTCGGGGGTCTTATCCTTCAGTTCCAGATTCCACCACTGGACCAAACCGTGGGTGTAGACTTCTTCAAAGTCGTCTTCATTGGCCGTCTGCCCGGCTACGAATTGGTTGACCCCATCTTTGAAATCGCCCACAAACGCTTTATTCCAAAGCCCTTCGGTTAAGATGACGTGGGCCAGGGCTACCGCTAACGCCCCATCCTGGCCGGGCTTGACGGGCAGCCACTCATCCGACTTGGCTGCGGTAGCCGACAACCTGGGATCGACAACCACTGCTTTGGCCCGGTCAAGGGCATCGCCCCAAGCACTCAGATAGTACGAAACTTGTCTGTTGGCTGAAAGGGGATCAGCCCCCCACAGGATAATGTAATTGGTATTCAACACATCGTATTGTCTATAGGTCCATTCTCCTTCAGTGTAATACGGGCCGAACTTCTCTGCCTCAGCGCACAAGGCACTGTGGGAAATGTTGTTGGGCGAACCGATGATTTTGGTCATGCGGTCGTAGATGATGTCTCGCATGTATGAGTAGCGCCCCCGCATCAGCATATATTTATGGGTCTCGTTGTTATCCCGGAGTTCCATAATTTTGCCGGCAATCGTGTCGAGGGCTTCATCCCACGTTATCGGCACAAATTGCGGATCTTCATCGCGGCCCTTGTTTGGATTAGTGCGTTTCATCGGCGTTTTGACGCGATCCGGGTCATAAACTTGCTGCAACCCCATATGCGCGCGGGGGCAACTGGCTGCCCCGTTGACCTTTGAGTTTGGATTACCACGCACCTTTGTTGCTCTGCCATCCACCACATACACCTCTTTGGCACACCAAGAGGTACAGCCTTGACATGTTGTCGGCAACCATGCGCCGCTGCCCGGTTGCAGGGCAGACGCGGTTTCGGCAAAAGCCGTTAAATCAGGCAATGCCCCTGAACCGGCCAGTGCGGTAGCCCCCCCAATAGCACCGGTAATCTTCAAGAAAGCGCGTCTTGAAATGGGCAAAGTCAACGTCTCTTTCGCTAAACTAAGTTTGTCATTCTGTGTTACCACGTGCGTTCTACCTCCTTTCATCGATAGGTTTTTCGCCAGAGTTGAGAACATGATTCCCAACCCTAAAACAATCTGAATAGCTCAAAATTTCCCAGGGCTATTTGTGGGAAACAAAAAGGAAGCCATCTCTCAACCAAGGAGATAGCTTCCTTTTCAAGTCAGTCCATTAGTTGGCTGGACTTCGGAAGGCGGCCCAGTTTCCCACACCACCCGGCCTGGCTATTTTAAGTCGCGTCCTGCTCCCATAGGCGACAACGCCCGTAGGGAAACAGGTTCGGAAGCTGATAGATTGCCCAAGATTTCCTCAACAAACTATCGCGGGAAATCCTATTTTATCCATAGGTATAAGCATAATAGCAAAAGGGATTATTCAATAGTGGCAAATGTCATTCGATTATAGTGATGAATGTCATCTTAGATCGTGATCCGTGATCAGGCGTGATCCGTGATCAGGGATCAGGGGTCAGTTAGGCAGTCAACTGATAACTGGTCTCTGGTGACTGATAACTTTTTCACGCTTCGGCGCTGTACCGGGGTTCGCAAAAAATTGCCCCTTGACAACGACTTTTGTTTCAGTTATGATGTGTCTGTATCGTATTTTTACGATATAGACATTGACAGAGGTGAATCAACAGAAATGAATGAGACAGCAAAAGCCAGTCCAGACCCTTGTTGCACACTCAATATATCGGGGACAGAACAAGAACGCCTCATTGGCATGTTCAAAGCAATCGGCAATCCGGTGCGCTTTGAAATTCTGAAGTTTCTCGTCACACACCCAACGTGTATTACCGGTGATATTGTCGACTTTTTACCCATCGCCCAAGCAACGGTCTCCCAGCATTTGAAGATTCTACGGGATGCCGGATGGATTCAAGGCACAATTCAAGGTCCGGCAACCAGCTACTGTCTGGACGAAGCTAACATTGCCTGGTTCAGGGAAAAGGTCGGCGAGATATTTTAGCCTAAAATTTTTTCGATTGTTTAATCGTAAAATAACGATAAAGGAGTTTTAATGATCACTGAACTTAAATTCATCACTGATTTTGTAATCGAAAACTTCATTAACATCTGGCCTTATTTGTTGCTCACCATTCCCATTGCTGTCGCGGTACAGCTATCAGGTGCCTCGGCGTACATACGTCAAGCCTTAAGTGCAAAACCGATGATTGCAATTCTGTTAGCAACTCTCGTTGGTGCCTTTAGCCCATTCTGTTCTTGTACCGTCATCCCAGTTGTTGCAGCCCTGTTAATTGGGGGTGTACCCGTTGCCCCAGTGATGTCGTTCTGGATTGCCTCTCCCTCAATGGATCCGGAAACCTTCTTTCTGAGTGTCGCAATGATTGGATGGGAGATGGCAGTTTGGCGACTTGTTGCCACCCTTGTGTTGAGCTTAGGGGCCGGATATATCACCCAATTTGTCGTGAACCGTCACTGGTTGGGGAAGCAGATTCTGCGAGACCGAACCGAAGTCGGCCCAACTTTATTCGCTAGCATCACTGAGTGGGTTTCCGCCGGACGCCAGAAAACTGCTGCGTGGATTCACCAACTCGTCAAGCTGGTTCAGGGGGCAGCCATAACCAATGGCGCTGTCAAGGCTGTTGTAGCCGGTGGTTCCGGGCAAACTACTCAGGTCGATACCTGTGTGCCAGAGAATTCTATGGGTTCGGGGAATGCTACTTGCAGACTACAAGCTGACAAAGAGACATCATCCTGTGATTCTGGATGTACGAATGACCCTGAGCCATTTCGGGCCAAGTTGTTCAAAGAGACATGGTCAGCGACAAGCCTGGTGGTTCAGATAATTCAACTGCTTTAGCCTAATCTGAGCTAAGGTGACTCGGGTGCTAAAGAGTTGTAGCACCCGAGTCATCACCGCTGCCACGCAACACGTTTCACGGCATGCGTGCCACGTCGTAAACTCAGTCAACCCCATGAGATCCCAAAGAGTCTATTTACCACGCTATTTTTCAAATTTCAACAATTTAAAAACTGCAATGATAGTGTGGTTGACTCTACTTGAAAATCATGTTAAAATTGTAACGTTACAATTCTTAACGTGGATTACTGGCTATGTCAGCCTCTGTCGGTAGGGAAGCGGGAAGTGGTCACGGTCAAAGAAGTTGCGCAATTAGCAGATGTTTCCCCTAGTACGGTGTCTAATGTCTTCAACGGGCATGTACCAGTACGCTCAAAAACCCGCCAGCGGGTGCTACAGGCGGCAAAGAGCTTGGGCTACGTGCCCAATACAGTCGCCAGGTCTCTTCGCCATCGCAAAACCCGGATTGTCGCCTTCACTATCGGTGATATTGCCAACCCTTCGGCCAGCTTTATGGTGCGGGGGGCGAGCGATGTTTTCCAAACACAGGGCTACCACCCCCTCATTTTTAGCTGTGATGAAGACCCGGATCAGGAACAGAATGTCTTGACCGTGGCAGCCGGACAGCGCGTCGCTGGCTTGCTCATGTCGCCCATCATCCAAGACAGTCAGGTCTATGAGTGGTTACAACGAGTAGGCATCATTGTCGTCTGCGTGGATCGCCGGGTTCCGGGACTTGAAGTAGATGTTGTGCGCAGTGATGACATTCTTGGATTTCGCATAGCGACTGAGCATCTAATAAAACAAGGACATCAGAGAGTGGCTATCATTTCTGGGCCAATCGGGAGCGCCGTCAGCACAGCCAGAATCCAGGGCTATTGTGAGGCGCTGCGCCGGCATGACCTCCCTGTTGAAGAGGCGTTGATTTTGGAGGGGATGTCTAAGGAGCGGTTTGGGTACACTGCCCTGGAGCAGTTGGTCAGCATGGCAAACCCGCCGACCGGAACCATAATCGCCAGCACCCGCCTCACATTGGGCGTTCTTTACGCTATGCGAGATCACAACATTCAAAGGCCGGATCAAATGGCTCTGGTCGGGTCTGTGGGGCGTGATCTGGAGTGGCCGTCTCTATTTGCCCCACCGCTCACGGTGGTTTCTCAACCATCGCGCAAGATCGGGGCCAAGGCAGCCGAACTGCTGATTGACCGGATTGCGGAGCGGCGAAGTGGCCCCGGCGAGGAGTTTTTAATTGCCCCAGAACTGACTGTGCGTTCCCCTCAACCGGTTGGTTGAATCGGCCAGGAGCGGTGACGGGCCAAGATGGATGATAGGGAAGGAGGTGAGATCGGCAACCAATGCTGTTTCTGTGGAATCTCCAACGACACCAGAGCAGGATTCTGCTCTCCCCTATTTCTCAAACGGAGGAAGACTGATGACTGAGAACGATACCCACCCCCCCAAACGATATTCCATGAGCCGTCGGGCCATGCTCAAACTGATGGGTTTGACCTCCTCAACCATGGCTTTCAGCGCCCTTGCAGCCTGTGCGCCGGCTGTACCTGCGCCCGGCGCAGCAGAAGCACCGGCCCCGGTATCGACCACCGTTGATCCGGACTCGCTGCTGGGTTTTCTGGCCCAAGTCGCCGAATCTTTTCAGGACACAGAGATCAATGTCCTGGCCATTAACTCGCCTCAAGTGGTTGCTTTTGAGCATATTGTGCCCGCTTTTGAAGAGGCAACCGGCATTCGCGTCAATGTGGAAAAGGGAGGCGAAGCCGAAGTTTTAACCAAGCTTGACCTGGAGCTAACGTCCGGAGCCGGGGCGTATGACATGCTGCATGTCTTCTCGCAGGCAATGCCCAAATACGTCAAAGCCGAGTGGCTGTCCCCGCTTGATGACTATGTAGCCGACCCGCAACTAACCAGCGCCGAACACTATATGTTTGATGATTTCTTTGCCTCTACCGTCAAACAGCTTTCCGGCAACGGCCAACTGATGGCGGCCCCCCTATTTGTGGCTACCCAGATATTCTACTATCGCAAAGATATTTTTGAGCAGAACGGTGTGACCGACTTGCCCCAGACATTTGATGATCTGGTAACCGTGTGTGAGGCAGTCGATGAAAACCCGCTGAAGGCGATTGCCTTGCGGGGCGCCCGCGGTCAATCACTCAATATGTGGAACTGGACGGCCTATCTGCACGGCTTTGGCGGAGAATTTTTCAAGAGCTATGATTCGGAATCCCCTGATTTTATGGTCCCGATTCTGGATCAGCCCGAAGCGGTTGAGGCGGCGGATTATTATGCCAACCTGATCCAAAATTACGCCCCTGAAGGAACGGTCACTTGGGGTTGGCAAGAAGCCAGTCGGGCCTTTATGCAAGGTAACACTGCCATGATTCAGGAAGGCTCTCCCTTTGGCGGGCCGTTTATGGACCCGGAACAATCGACGGTGGCGAGTGAGGATAAGCTGGCCTGCTTTGTGATCCCGGCCGGGCCGGGAGGGCACTCAGCGCCATCGGCGGCCCACGGCTGGGCCATCCCCGCCGGTTCACAGCAAAAGGAGGCAGCCTGGCTCCTGATCGAATGGGCGACGGCCCCCGAATCATGGTTCATCAGCACCATTGAAACCCCCTATGCCATGGCCCCGCGAGCGAGCGTGTGGGCGCAAGATGCCTTCCAGGAAAAATACGGCTGGGATGCCTACCTGGATGCGGTGGTAGAAGCCTTTAACATTGCCGGCGAGCGACCCCACTACCTGCCGCCGATTCCGGAATACCCGGATGTGGGCGAGGAGGTGGGCCGCTTCCTGCAACAAGTCTTGGCCGGAGAACGTCCCGCCGAAGCGATGACGGAAGCCAACGAGGTAGTCGCCAAAATCATGGAGGAAGCGGGCTATTACACGTAAAATTTCGACCTATACCTGGTACTTGGTGGCCCCGATTGGGATACTGCTCATTGTCAACGCAGTCCCGTTGCTCTACACCATTTACCTGAGTTTTCATAAATGGGTCCTCTACCGGCAAAAAGTACCCGAGTATACCGGCCTCGATAATTGGATCGAAATGGTATACTCGGCCCGTTTTTGGCACTCGCTACAGGTAGAACTGCTCTTTGTGGCTGGGGCTGTGGCGGTGGAATTTGTGCTGGGTTTTGCCGTGGCCCTCTTCCTGAACCAGGAGATGCGGGGTCGTAATCTGGTCCGCTCGCTCTTTTTGTTTCCTATGGTGCTGGCTCCCATTGTGGCGGCATTTTTATGGCGCTTTATGCTTCAGTCAGACATCGGCGTGATCAACTATCTTCTCCGCTTTGTGAACCTAGACCGGGCCTGGCTAGCCAGCAGTTCCACGGCACTGCCTACGCTGATCCTGGTGGATGTCTGGCAGTTTACCCCCTTTGTGATTTTGCTTCTTTTGGCCGGTCTCCAGCAATTGCCGGGTGATGTCTATGAGGCCGCTCAGGTAGACGGGGCCGGCGTCATCCATCGTTTCCGCTATATTACCTTACCGTTGTTGATGCCGGCGATCCTCATCATTTTACTCCTGCGGATTGTGGAGGCGCTGAAAGTCTTTCCGACCATTTATGTGCTGACCGGCGGCGGACCGGGTGAGGCGACCGAGGCTCTGAACTTCCTGGCCTTTCAGCTTGCCTTCAGCCAGTCGCGCATGGGGTATGGGGCTACCTTGTCCATGACCGTCTTGATGCTGTCTATTGTTATTGCCGGTATCTTCATCGTCCTCGGACGCCGCGCCCAGGTAGATATTGAGTAGCGAGGTGACGTTCATGCAGCGCCCCAAAAAACGATTTAGACAACTCCGCCGGGTGATCCGCTCTCTGCTCTTTTACACCATCCTGGCAGGCTTGCTCATCTTTTTTCTATTTCCGATTGGCTATGCCTTACTCACCTCGCTCAAACCACCCATTTTGGCCGAGTCTCCCATTCCCTATCTCATCTTCAAGCCGACCCTCAACAATTATCGCACCCTTTTCGTAGAAGAGGATTATGAACGCTTCTTTATTAATAGCGTCGTAATCAGCCTGGCTACCGTAGTCCTCTCGTTGCTGGCGGGGGTGCCGGCGGCCTACTCGCTCAGCCGCCGCCGATTTCGCGGCCAGGGGCTGGTGATGCTCTGGATCCTCTCCTCACGGATTTTGCCGCCGGTCGGCACCGTGATTCCGTTTTACCTGGCCTTCATTCGCTTGGGCCTGATCGATACCCACATCGGGCTGATCATCGTCTTTCTTACCTTTAATATCTCGCTGGTCGTCTGGATTATGTCCGCCTTCTTTGATCAGATACCCAAAGAACTGGATGAAGCTGCCATCATCGATGGGTGTTCTGTAAGTGGCGCTTTTTTGCGAGTTGTCTTACCCTTAACCGCCCCAGGTCTAGCTACTACGGCGATTTTCTGTTTTCTAAATGCCTGGAATAACTTCTTCTATCCCCTGGTGCTGACCCGCCGAAACGCCGCTACGGTCCCTCTGGCGCTGACCACATTTTTGGGCAGCTATCTCGTCGATTGGGGGGCCATCATGGCCGGTGCATCCTTGTTAATCTTACCCCTGCTAATCTTTGCCCTCCTGGTGCGTCGCTATATCGTCGAGGGGTTGACGCAGGGTGCGCTTAAGGGCTAAAACACGCTCGAATTTATAAATGAAAGGACCATCAATGACCTCTGCTCATACCTCTGCTCATAAGACCAAAGTGGCAGTTATCGGCCTGGATGCCATCATCCCGGCGTATGCAGAGCGCATGATCGCTGCGGGCAAGTTACCCAATCTGCGGGCACTGCGGGAGGCCGGTTTCTGGAGCGAGTTGATCCCGACCGTGCCGGCGTGGACGCCCACCGGCTGGGCCACGGTAGCTACTGGAGCCAATGCCAGCACCCACGGCATCGAGGGGTTCTTCATCCACTTGCCGGGTGAAGACTATGATGTGGAACACCCCGGCTTTGATAGCCGGCGCTGTCGGGCTGAGTTTGTCTGGGAGACCGGGTTACGCCATGACAAGAAGACCATCTTGCTCAAGTATCCGGGAACCTGGCCGCCGCGCACTTATGACAAGGAAGAGGTTATCCAAGTCGGCGGCGGGGGCGGGTATGGTGGGCTGCACAATGACCTCGATATCAATCATGCTGTCTGCTACACCACCGATCCCAATATAGAGCATGGTTGGCTGGTTGACTTGCAACCAGCAGCCGGCTGGTCAGGAATTCCTAACGGTGCCACCCCGCTGTTGGAAGCGGAATTACCGATTGTCTTTAACCGACCTGCGCCGCCTCGTTCTTATTGGCTGCTGGTCTATCGTGATGTCGCCGGTCGGGCTGCCGTTCTCATCGCCACAGATAAAGAGGTTACCCGGCAATTGACCACGTTGCACCAAGGTGAGTGGAGCGACACCTTGCACGACACCTTTCAATTGGATGACGGGGCGTTGGAAGGGGCCTTTCGCCTCAAACTCATCGAATTGGATCCGGAGCAGAAATGGCTGCGGCTCTACATGAGCCAGAACCTGCCCAAGACAGGCTATTGCCGCCCGCCCACCTTAGATGCGGCGCTGTGGGAGGCTGCGGGACCGCCCACCGAGTACACCGCCTACAAGCATCTCTTCTGGAATTGGATCGATCTGCCAACCCAGATGGAGATATACGAGCAGCATGTCGCCTGGCTAGAGCGAGCGACCACCTATCTGCTCCAAGACCACGAATGGGATTTGTTCTATACCCAATTGCACGCCATCGACTATGCCCAACATATCTTCTGGGGCGGCTATGATCCCTTGCACCCGGACTACGTAGCGGCGGAGGCCGCTAAACACTGGGCTGATCTGGAGGCCGTATACGAACTGGCTGACCGGTATGTCGGCGCTGTCATGGCAGCAGCCGGAGAGGAAGCGGTGATGGTGGTGGTCGGCGACCATGGGCATCAGCCCTATCGCTGGACATTCTATGTCAATAATTTGCTGCAACAGCATGGGTTGTTAACGGTGAAATGGGATGAAGGCTTGGGGCGACTGGTGGTCGACTGGAGCAAGACCAGAGCCTATGGGTACGGACCGGTTCACATCGCCATCAACCTGGCGGGGCGTGATCCACAGGGGATAGTGCCTCCGGCAGAGTACGCCGCCCTCCAAGAGCAGCTTATCGATCTATTGTATGATGTGAAGCATGCGGAGACCGGCAAACGACCGGTTAAATTGGCAATAACCCGTGAAGAGGCCGACTTCTTCGGTCTGTACGGCGATGGCGTGGGCGATGTCATCTTTTTCACCCGCCCCGGTTACGACTCTGGCAATGCCGAGCGGATGGGTCAAGGCCCCGGTTATGGCTATGATGCCGGCGATGACGAGCCGATGAGTGATAACCCGCTGGCGGCGGGGATCACTGAAGATGGAGAACTGTTCAGGCAGACGGTCTTGATGCGCGACATGACCAGCGAACACCCGTCGCAGATGCCGTCAGAAAAACTGACCCGCAGCCTGCTTTGTTTAGCCGGGCCAGGGGTACGCAGCGGAGTCAAACGCCGCACGCCGACCGCCATTGTCAATGTAACCGCCACCCTGTGCGAACTACTGAACATCCCCTATCCGGCCCAAAATGAGGGATTGCCAATTATGGACGCCCTGGAGATTGACATTTAACACCAGATGTTCTTGACGACTAAAGTATAAGTGATTTTCAAGACGAAGTTGTGAGATTTTTTTGACAGGATAAACAGGATTTAACCGGATGTTTTGTTGTTTATCTTGTTGTAGAGGTGTGCCCCACGCGAGCGGTAGGGGTGAGCCGCAGACAAGGCAACTATATCTGCCCATTGAGTTTAGGAGAAAAAAATGGAAATAAAGGGTTGTGTTCACGTACATATCAAGGATGGTCATATTACTAATGTATTTTCACATTTGAGTAATCTGCCCAAAAACTGTATCGTGCATCTAGTACCGGATGATGTACTTTCCGAAGAGGAGTTCCTTCAATCTCATCCCCAAGATAAGAACGAAATCCAGATAGAATCCCAGAGGATGGTTTTTGACTTGGGTGATGAATCGATATGAGACAAACAGCAGATGAGCTGCTTTGGTGGCTTTTAGAGAGGATTAAGTGTATACAGGTGACGTATAATAAAGGTCATCAAGCAAGCTGGCTCGATATACTAAGATATTTAAGGTAAAGAGCAACCTATGGATGAGATTACCAATCGACCCTATGTGAAACAAGTTGATCAGGGGCGCGTTGAGGCGCTTGTCTTGGCCTTTCGCATTGCTACCCGAGTCGATATTTATCCAACGCTTTGGCGCTTCCGGCTGCTGTTGACTTCACGGGTGTGGGAACCTGAACAAGATATTCGGGTGTGGGAAAATACAGAGGGTCAGATTGTCGGATTTGCAATGCTCTGGCAACACCATCGTAGCAATGACTACGTGGTTCTTGATGAATTCGTCCACCCTGCTCATAAAAATGGGGCGATCTTCGACGAAATCCTTACCTGGGCCATTCAGCGAACCCAACGTCTGGCAACCCAACAAGCACAAGCAATAACAATCAGTATCAACGCAATTGAGCCGACGATTGATCAGCATCTTGAGCGTTTTGGTTTCGCTCCACTGCCCTCAGATTTTGAGCAGCACAATATCTATTTTGTTCGCTCGCTCCGAGATACGATTCCGTCACCCATACTGCCAGAAGACTATACTATTCGCCCAATGCAAGGATTAGACGAACTGAAAGAATATCAGGCCCTGTTTTCATTTTCTCCGGTTAATGAGGAATTTGAACACACCTTACTTGCTAGTAACGAATACAGCCATTTAGTTGTGGTTAATCCAGAAGGGAAACTTATGTCCTACTGTGAATTCTCCATCTGTCGTAGCGAGTGGGCAAAAAGTGGACAGCATATCGGCTGGATTGATTACATTGGCACAACTCCAGAGCAACGACAACAAGGTCTAGGAAGAGCAATCCTGCTGGCCAGTCTACAACAGATGCGAACCTGGGGAACGGATACCGTGATGCTGATTACCGTCAATGTAAACACGCCAGCAGTCCGTCTTTACCAGTCCGCTGACTTTATCGCCAGCGACATCAAAGAGCCTTTATGGTATAGAAAAGAAGTGATGATATAAAGGGTCTCAATATCATCATCTTTAGGTTAGGACCAGCGGAACACCTGGGATTTGATGAAAACGTGGCCTCTAGGAGACGCTGCCTATGCGTGAGGTATTGTACCGGAATCGCCGCCGTTCGCAAGGCCGATTTTGGGCTATCCGGGGGGGTGGTTCCGTGATACTATGCGAATCTTAGACGGAAGGGTTATAGATTGTCTAAGATACATTAGACAACATACGTGTCAGGTGACCCAACTTTGCTCCCGACCTGCACCCAACCCCTCACCAGGATATGCCTCAACCCCCAAACCAATCCCAAACTCCACCCCCCATCGACCGATGCCAACCACCCGGTATCCCGACCCAAGCCCGCAGACCACCCCATTCTTACCGCTGACACCATACCATAAACCGTAATCTGCTCGTTGTTGGAATATCCTAACCTATCTTAACCAGAACCAAAAAGAAAATAAACCATGAAGGGCCATGAAGGATTTTGAGATTTTTTCTTCAACCGCTTCATGGTGAAAATTTTCTGGCCCATTGTTCAAGAAGATTCTTGCGTCGTCACTAACCTCCGCGTAAATGGGGTGACTGAATCTCCTTCTAAGATAGGTCAACAAAGATAGTAACGGCGACCTGGATGATAGGGTCGCACAGTTGTGGTATAATGCTTGAACTAAAATCGTTGGTAGTAAGTGATTTCTCATGCAATCTATATTCGCTAGAGTATAGTTTGATATCAAGATGTCCTCATATCGTTGCGAATAGTTGCGAAGCAATAGAGGGTACACCGGATATACAGTATGCCATCAATTTTGATCCTGGTTGCAGGGGGAACGCTGGTCGCCGCTGGAGCCAAAGTACTTATTGATGAAATTCAGCACCATAACGCCCAGCGTCGTTCGTTTGGGGACATATTGAGTCAGTCGTCAAATCTCAACGGGCGGCATGTGTCCGCCGAAGTAGCATCTGATAGGAGATCGCGCTCTGGTCGTCCGAAAGCCGGCAAGCGATCCACCGGCAATGCAATCCAGCGATTTAAAGCGCAACGGGTAGATCCCCTCTTTGAGGATTTACGCACCCAACATCTTAAAGAGATATCGTTAGACGCGGTGGTTTTAAGCGAAGAGCAGCAGAAGGCTAATCAGCAATTTGTCTTTTCTTCTATCTTGCTTGTCACCACAACAGCCTCGTTGATTTTCTATCCCCCATTGATTTTGGCTCACATTCCGGCCTACTTTTTCGCCGGAATCCCCAAATACAAAAAAACCTATTTGGATTTGGTTGAGAGACGACAAGTAACCACCCTCACTGTGGATACTGCTTTAGAGATTGGAACGATGATCTACGCGCCTTTCAATCTACCCATTCTCGCTTTTGGCGCGACAGCTTTTTGGTCTTATAGCTTGGCTAATAAGATCATTGCCAATGTTAAGGATAGTACGCGCAGACAACTGACCCACCTCATGGGTGAGGAACCACAGTCGGTTTGGATTCTGCGAGACGGGGTTGAGGTAGAAGTCCCCTTTGAGACCGTCGAGATTGATGATCTGCTCGTACTCAATGCCGGGGAGATGATTCCGGTTGATGGGGTTATCGAAGAGGGTACAGCCACCATCGATCAACATATGTTGACCGGTGAAGCTCAGCCGATAGAAAAAGGAGGCGGGGAAATCGTATTTGCAGCGACCATGGTCATGGCCGGCCGGATCGTACTTCGGGTGCAAAAGACGGGTGTGGAGACAACGGTTGCCCAAGTTGGGCAGATGCTCGTTGAAACGGCAGATTTTACCTCATCCGTCGAATTACGCGGCCAGGAAATCTCGGATAAGGCTGCCCTTCCTACGCTCGTTCTAGGGGCCGGGTCACTCCCCTTACTCGGTCCGAGTCAGGCACTAGCCATTCTCGTGTCAGGTATTGGGTACAATATGCGCATTATCGGTCCTCTCAGCGTCCTAAACTTTTTAAAATCTGTTGGTTATCAGGGCATTCTGATCAAGGATGGTCGAGCATTGGAGCAGATCCATCAAATCGATACCGTAGTCTTTGACAAAACGGGCACTCTGACTCTAGATCAACCTCATGTCGGCAACCTGTACCCGTGTGATGGGTATGATGAGACGATCTTACTGACGTATGCGGCCGCTGCCGAATATCGTCAAACGCATCCCATTGCCAAAGCCATTTTGCAGGCGGCCACGGAACGCAGCCTGACTGGGCCGCCTATCGATGAGACCGCCTACGAGGTCGGCTACGGCATCAAAGTGCATTTGGAGCAACAGTTCATTCGGGTCGGGAGTAGGCGTTTTATGGCCATGGAAGAGATTGTCATTCCAGAATCACTGGACAATATCGCCCAACAGGCCCATCAGCAAGGATACTCACTGGTCTACGTGGCCGTGAATGACCAACTCGCCGGCGTCATTGAGTTACAGCCGACCGTCCGCCCCGAAGCCAAGCATATCATTGAGGGCTTGAAACAACGGGGGCTGCATCTTGCCATCATTTCAGGCGACCATGAAGGACCAACGCATGCTTTGGCCAAGAGCTTGGGCATCGAGCAGTATTTCGCGGAAACCTTGCCTGAGAATAAGGCGGACCTGATTGCCCGGTTACAAGCGGATGGCAACAAGGTTTGTTTTGTGGGTGATGGCATCAACGACTCCATTGCTTTGAAGATGGCCCAGGTCTCTATTTCGCTACGGGGCGCATCGACCATCGCCACGGACACTGCTCAGATTATTCTGATGGATCAGACCTTGAATCACTTGGAAACCCTCTTTGACACGGCGGAAGCCTTCGAGAAGAATATGTCTGTCAACCTAATGACCACGGTCGTGCCTGGGGTCATCATCATCGGCGGGGCGTTTACCGGTTTGGTCGGATACGCCACCTCTATACCCCTCTTCATGGTTGGGCTAGCCGCAGGAGTCTATAATGCGATGTTGCCCCGTTTGAGAGCGGGGCAGTCGCTAGATCAGGTTTCTAGTTAAAGAAGTGGGAAAGCCATAGCCCGCCAATTGGGACGTTAGTGTGCCAGCACAACAGAAAACAACAAACTCGTCATTCAAACAGAAAATCAACCGGCGCTGGCTTTCTGTCAGCGCGTTATCCGTTGCCTTTGTGGTCGACCAGAGTGAAAACGTCTCACTGTCCGTGCTTTGGCCGCAGATGTACCGTTCCTTGGGCGTATCCGTGGGGCAGTTAGGACCCGTCTCAGGGATCAGCGAACTGGTTGCCACCCTGACAATGCCAATCTGGGGGTATGCTGCGGATCGCTTCTCGCGCAAATGGTTGTTAGTCTTCTTCACCGGCGTTTGGGGTTTATGGACGGCGGCCATCGGGCTGATTAATACTGTGCCCCAACTGATGGTGGTGCGTGCCCTGTCAGGATTAGGGCTTGGTGTTTTTCTCCCGACGGCTTTCTCTCTGGTGGGAGACCTATTCGACAATAAGAGTCGGGGACGTGCAATCGGTCTGATGCAAGCCTGCGGTATGGTCGGTATTATGATTGCCTTTGGGGCTTTGCCTATATTGGCAGAAGATGATCCGGAGGCATGGCGTTGGGGCTTTATGCTCTTAGGAGGGGCGAGCTTTATCAGTGCGCTGTTCATGCTACTGCTTCAGGAACCTTGGCGAGGGTCGGCGGAACCTGAATTGCAGGGCCTGATAACCCCTGAAATCGCGCAGCGCTATGCCTTCAAATGGCGTGATCTATCGGCACTCATCAAGATTCGAAGTTGGTGGTGGCTGATCATCAAAGATATTCTGGACGCAATGAGTCTGCTAGTCTTCTATCGCTGGGCGTTCCCCTGGCTCGATGAACTGGGATTGGGGCGAGCGGCTATTCCCGTCATCATATACATCTTTGCGGGTCTGGTCATTGGACAAATTGTAACGGGCTGGTTGGGGGATTCTTTGGAACAACGGTTTCCCAACAGAGGGCGGCTGATGCTGGTGTTTGCCGGCTTGATTATCCAACTACCGGGCGCAATTCTGGCCTTTAGCGCCAGCGGTGAGAGCATAGTATGGCTCCTAGTGCCGACCACTTTTTTCATTCTCGGTAACAGTGCCTCGGCTGACGGGGTTCGATGGCCGATTGCACATGCAGTCTTACCTCCAGAGTTGAGAGGGAGCGGTCAGGCATTTAGCTTGATGGTCAGTGGCCTCGTTAATTCTATCATGCTGGTCCTGTCGGGTCTGTTAGTTGATCAGATGGGGGGAATTGCCAAAATGCTCTTACTCATCTTCCCGATCCCGGTTTTTGTCGGTCTTCTGGCCTGGTTGCCCCTGTTTCGCCTCTATCCCTCTGACCGAGAAGCGTTACACAGGCAACTAACCCAACGGCGCACTGATCTGCTAGACGGGACAGAACAATAGTAAATGATGCCGCGCATCGTGGGCTGCTTGTCAGTAAAGTTGACGTGAGGGCGACGGCGGTTAGCTCAACCGATAGCGGTCTACCAGAGTGGTCAACCGCTGAGCGACCAGCGATAAGCCTTCGGCACTCTTCTCGGTCTGCTGGGTGGCACTCAGACTTTGCAGCGTGGCCTGGTTGATGCCCTGTATCGCGGTAGCTACCTGCTCTACTCCGGTAGCCTGCTGTTGGGCACTGACCACAATCTGCTGGGCGGCATCGGCACTCTCCACGATACTGGTTGCCAAGGTTTGGATGGCTGTGCTGGTCTGTTCGGTCAACTGGGCCCCACTTTCCACTTGGGTCGTCCCGGCTTCGGTCGCCATCACCACCGTATTGGTTGCATTTTGGATCTCCTCCAAGATGGTCTTGATTTGTCCGGCCGCTTGCTTGGATTGTTCAGCCAGATTGCGCATCTCCACCGCCACCACCGAGAAGCCCTTCCCACGCTCTCCAGCGCGAGCCGCTTCGACCGAAGCATTGAGGGCCAACAGATTGCTCTGGGCCGCTATCTCGCTGATAGAGCCAGTTATCTCGGTGATTTGCTGGGTTCGTTCACTCAGGCTCAAGATGTTGTGGGCAATATCATTTACTTTGGCTTTGATATGGTTCATCCCGGTGAGGGTCTCAGTGAGGGCTTGTTGGCCTTCTTGAGAGATGGTCTGGGTCTGTTGGGCTTGTTGAGCCACTCCTTGGGCTTTGTGGGCGTTTTGTTCGACCACGGCTTTGACTTCTTCGATGGTAGTGGTGGTTTGAGAGATGGCGGCGGATTGTTCATTGGCCCCTGAAGCTTGTTGGCTGACAGCGGCCAGGATTTCGGTGGAGGCGCTAGCGATTTGGTTGGTGGCGGTTTGGATTTCGCCCAGCATTTCATTCTGGCGGTCTACCATACCATTGAGCGTGCGTCCTAGTTGGCTCAGAGCGTCCCCTTTGCCGTTGACCGCCAGCCGGCTGCTCAAGTCACCCTCAGCTACTTGTCCCACAAAGGAGAGATAGGTATCAACCGTATCCTCCAAATACTGACGGTTCTCTTGTTCGCTCTGAACCCGTTGGCGTAGGCTATCGACCATGCCATTGATGTTGTGGCCTAGTCTGTTCAGAGGGTCGTTGGCGTTTCCGGCTAGCGTAAGCTGACCATCTAAGTCGCCCTCACTCACCCTATCAGCAAACGTGACGTACTCTGTGACAGTATGCTGGAGAGCCTCTTTGGCTTGCTGTTCGGTCTCAATCATCTGATGCAAGTTGTTCGTCATCTGGTTGAAAGCCCTGGCCAGGACCCCTAATTCGTCATGTGACCAAACAGCTACCTGCTGTGAAAGGTCTCCGCGTCCCGCTCGCTCCGCGACGACCTTGAGCTTGCCAAGCGGCGCAACAACGGTTTTGCGAATAAATAGGGCCAAGATAAAACTAGCTAACAAGGTGAGTATTGCAAATACGATAATTGTGTTAGTGGTCAACTGACGTTGAGAGCCAAATAGCTCATTCAATTCTTCCTCAATGATAATAACGGCGTGCCCAATCCCCGGCACCTCAAGTGGGAGGTAGGCCAGGCTATGAGGATGACCACTTGAATTATACCTAACATCATCGATGACGGTTTCCCCACTCAGCGCCTGGCCAAAGGCAAGTCGATTGAGCAGATTATTATCCCCGGCCAATTCGTCGATTATTGGGTTTTCATGATGGTTCTCTTCTTCTGACGGATGATGATGTACGTCTTCCTCTGACAGATGAATGAGCGAATTGGCGGCAAGCTGTTCCTCGTAAATGAGAGCGAGGAAAACCTCTGTTCGGGCTAAATTAATCTCTGTGAGGAACTGGTCGTCAATTGTGCGACCAGCCAATAACGCCCCGATAATGCTCCCCGATTGGTCCCGCAAAGGAACGGCTGTAGCCAGCAGAAGCCCGGTTGCGGTTTCTGCCATTTGGGGGACTACCTCTACGGCCTCGACCCCCAACAGACCGAGGGAGAGAATGTTGTGGGCAGCTTCAGCATCAATGGTATTATGTGGCTCATTGATGGTCGCCAGACGAACCCCTGCGGTATCTACAATCTCGATATGGTCAAGTTCCAGAGCGGCTGCATTAGTTATGGTAACAATCTCAAGGGTCTTTTCATTTATCTCGGCAACAGCTTGAATTAACTCTGGTCTACTGGCCAATAACTTGCCAGCCGCTAAGACCGCTTGCTCCGCTTCAGCAAAACGACCCTGAATTATCGTTACCTCCATTTCAGCCCGCTGGCGACCCGTTTGGGTCATCAGACGACCGGTACTACGATTCAAGACGAAGACAATCGACCCCAGAAAAAGTGCTAACACAAGGACCAAGAGCAGGTTCAACTTCAGACCCAGGCCAAGAATGTTACGACGCTTCAACGAATGATACATTGAGAATATCCTAGTTCAATGTTAAGGTGAAATACAAACTTAGGGGGACAGCTTCCTTGTGGTTACTGCCCGGTGATGATTTCAAATTCCCGTAAGGCAGTCTGGCCTTGTTCAGAAGTCAACCAGTCAGCCAACGGTTGGACATCTGCTTGACGGTTGGCCAGAAAACCAATCCCCAAGGGGCCAACCATGGCATAGTTGGGGTCGCCAGGCGCAATCCCATCGATACGGACCACCGAAACATTGGTTCCTTTGGCCAAGGTTGTCGGCCAGGTGGCGATGCCCACACTCCCCATCGTCCTTTCAACCGCCGCCAGCATGTCGCTCTGGCTCGTTAACACCTGGGCCACCGTATCGTCAAATGGGGTGTCACCAATGATATTTTCGCGGAGTTCTTTGGTCGTTGAGTCTCCTTCATCCCGAACATACAATACAATCCGCTGGTCGGGTCCGCCAACCTCAGACCAATTGGTAATTTCGCTGGCGAAAATTCCTTGGATTTGGGTGACCGTCAAGTTAGTGACCCCCACATCTGGATGGGTAATCACGGCCTTTCCTGCCTGACCGAATTCTACATACTGCACTTGCTGGGCTGCCTCTTTATCCTTGGGTGGTCTGGCCATTGCAGCCACATCCAGGACCTCTTGCAGGACACCTTTCACGCCCCCCCCTGTGCCTGAACCAGGGAGCACTTTCAGGCGATAACCTGGCGTTGCAGCTTCAAAGGCTGGCTGAATCGCACTCAATATCGGGGTCGTGCTGCCAGAACCCGATATCTGCAATACAATCTCCGGGGCGGTCATTGAGGAGTTATCGGTGGTTATAGAACGGTTCGCTGGTTCGGATGAGGATACTTCTGATGGTTCCGGGGGTGGAGCCGCTTCTGCGCTACAGCCTACGAGCGTAACCAGGATGATAATGATAGTCAAAATCGATAGATGTTTAGGTGGCATATTTTTGTCCCTTTCAATACTGGTGGATGGAAAAACTATCTGGCCTTTTGCCTCAAGGCATAAAGGTTGCTAAGTTAGCCTGTGATTTCCAAGTATAACATTAACAAGGGGTTAAATTCCGTAAAATTAATAGGAAGGTTACGTCAAGATAGTGTAAACAAACCGGGGTCAGCGTCGCCCCAAGGCCCACAAAGCACCAGGCCCGCATCCCCAGGCCGGGCCTGATACAGAGGCGAGGCTCACGCTGAGACCGGTTTACACCTCTCGGCTATCTCTTGCAGTTCATCCAGGTCAAACGGTTTGGGCAGGAGCGTCACCACCCGCTCGCTCTGGTCTGTCTCAAGCAGTCCCCCAGACATCATCACCACTTTGGTGTCCTGCAAGCGGGGTTGCTGCTCTATCCACGCCAGAATATTTTCCCCCGACATACCGGGCAACTTGTTATCCAGCAAGATGAGGTTTGGGGTGTTAGCTTGCAGGTAAGCGATGGCCTGATTGCCTTCAGGACAGGTGGTGACTTCATAGCCTGCTTGTATCAAGACCGCTTCAATAAGTCTTGATACAAAATCATCGTCTTCCACAATCAACACCTGGGGTTGTACTCGCTGACCTAATAGCCAGTCGGCTGCATTGGCTTGAGACATTCTTCCTCTTTTCACGATTTGATTTTTTGGCAGACGCAGACACCTTGACCGGATGAGACGCGGTTAACCGATTCACTTGAGATGTTGAATTGACCCAGACCTATCGCAGACACCCTATCAGTGGGCTGGCTGTAAGAACTGCGGTAGTCAGCGCAACCGATAGCGGTCTACCAGAGTGGTCAACCGCTGAGCGACCAGCGATAAGCCTTCGGCGCTCTTCTCGGTCTGCTGGGTGGCACTCAGACTTTGCAGCGTGGCCTGGTTGATGCTCTGCATCGCGGTAGCCACCTGCTCTACTCCGGTAGCCTGCTGTTGGGCACTGACCACAATCTGCTGGGCAGCATCCGCACTCTCCACGATACTGGTTGCCAAGGTTTGGATGGCTGTGCTGGTCTGTTCGGTCAACTGGGCCCCACTTTCCACTTGGGTCGTCCCGGCTTCGGTCGCCATCACCACCGTATTGGTCGCGTTTTGGATCTCCTCCAAGATGGTCTTGATTTGTCCGGCCGCTTGCTTGGATTGTTCAGCCAGATTGCGCATCTCCACCGCCACCACCGAGAAGCCCTTCCCACTCTCTCCGGCGCGAGCCGCTTCGACCGAGGCATTGAGGGCTAACAGATTGCTCTGGGCCGCTATCTCGCTGATAGAGCCAGTTATCTCGGTGATTTGCTGGGTTCGTTCACTCAGGCTCAGGATGTTGTGGGCAATATCGTTTACTTTGGCTTTGATGTGGTTCATCCCGGTGAGGGTCTCAGTGATAGCTTGCTGACCTGCTTGAGAGATGGTCTGGGTCTGTTGCGCTTGGGTTGCCACTCCTTGGGCTTTGTGGGCGTTTTGTTCGACCACGGCTTTGACTTCTTCGATGGTGGTGGTGGTTTGAGAGATGGCGGCGGATTGTTCATTGGCCCCTGAAGCTTGTTGGCTGACGGCGGCCAGGATTTCGGTGGAGGCACTGGCGATTTGGTTGGTGACCGTTTGGATCTCAGCTAACGTCTCATTTTGGCGGTCTACCATACCATTGAGTTTGTGACCCAGTTGGCTCAGAGCGTCCCCTTTGCCGTTGACCGCCAGCCGGCTGCTCAAGTCACCCTCAGCCACTTGCTCGACAAAAGTGAGATAGGTATCAACGGTCTGTTCCAAGTACTGGCGGCTCGCTTGTTCGCCTTGAACCCGTTGACTTAAGGTGTCAACCATCGCGTTGATGTTGTGGCCCAGCCGGACGAGGGGATTGTCATCCGTGCCTGTTAAGGCTAACCGGTCGTTTAGCTCTCCGACCCTCACCTTGTCAGCAAAGGTGACATACTCGGTGGCGGTATGCTGGAGGGTCTCTTTAGCTTGCTGTTCGGTCTCAATCATCTGGCGCAGTTTGTCCGTCATCTGGTTGAAGGCGTTTGCCAACTGACCCACTTCATCCTGGGTCCTAATCGGTGTACGAGCTTCCAGGTCCCCGGCGGCAATCTGTTTGGCCATTTTGGCCAAGCCAGCGAGGGGGCTGACGATAGTGCGGGTGACAAAAAACCAAGTCAGTCCGACCACAAGAGCCACTAAGGTGCCCAACACGGCAAATTGAATAATGACAGTAGAAATTGCGCTTTGTTGGCGCCGTACCCGAGCCTGTAGCTGATTCTGGGTGTCTGTAAACAGTGCCTGATGTAGTTGTCTGGCCTGGTCAATATCTGAAAAAACTAACACGATTTTTTCATTGACTTCTCTTGAACTCAAAGCGCTCCCATCCACGGCCAATAAAGCCTGAATGTTGGTTTCTAACTCCGCGGTGACCTGCTGCAATTCTGTCACAGCAGGTCTTGTTTCTGGTTCAGCACTTTCTTGCATCACAGTCCCTGTGGTAGCTACCTGTGTCAGGTCTTGGAGAATGTTCTCCCGAAATTCCACCCCCCCGATGACAAAAAACCGTTCTAGATTGGCATCCAAAGATGAAATGGAGAGTGCAAAATCCTGTAAGTGTCCCATTTGTGCGCTATTGGGGCTGATTTGCTGGGACGAATCTCTCACTTGTTTCAGTTCCAGATATCCGGTCAGCCCTATGATGACCACTAAGATGATGACAATGGTGAAACTGGCCAGCATCTTTCTTTGGATGGAAGTCACGAAAAAATCAGCTATTCTTTTCATCGCTCTACTATCTCGCCACCATAGATCTCAGCATTTCTCAGCATCAAGGGGGTAAATACCACATCTAATTGGGCCGCAATATCCAAATTCAGGACCAACTTCCCTTCCTTATTCTCACCAAAAGGGATCTCTGAGACAGGTGTGCCGTCCAGGATGTGCAAAGCTGTCTGAGCAGACCATTCCCCCTGTTCCTCGGGTCTTTTGGCCAAGGTGATCAAGGTATAAGGGGCCAGCCAAGGATTGATCGTACCGGTCGGGATCCGCGTGTTTTCGACCATAAAAGCGGCTGCTTCATCCGGGTCCCATCGGTCGATGCCGGCATTATTGCCAATAAACAAGACATCCATTTCTTGTTGGGCTTTGACGAACTCGACCTTGAACTGGTCAAAGGTCTCCACCCAGTATATTTCCATCTTACTCTCAAAGAACCGGTCATTGTAGATATCGGCCACCTTTCTTTCGGTATGGGAGTCAACTGTTAAATAGCCGATCCGCTCCCCTTGGGCATAGCTTTTGAGATGTCCCGCTAGCTGTGTCGGTAACTCAACTTCGACCATGCCCGTCACATTAGACGCTGGATAGTCGTAGCTTGAGGCATCCCAGTTGACCCCATTGAAGACTACCGGCAGGGTCGTATCTTTGAAGTAAGGCACAATTAAATATTTTTGGGCGTTGTCATCGGCTGCAATCAACACATCGGGCTCAAAGGCTTCAATCTCAGCTTTCGCTTGAAGGGCCGCTTGATGACCAAATTCTTCGCCTTGGTTTCGCTTGGTATCCATGCGGACAACCTTGAGCTCAACCTCAGTGTCCTTCAAGACATCCTGCAAGCCAGCTTCAATGCCATCAGACCATTCATACCCTGCGTGATAGGAATTGACAAACAGAATCTTCTTCCCAGCATAATCTGGCTGGATTTCACTCACCTGGCTGGGCTCGGGTGTAGCGGAAGATGACTTGCAGGCCGTTACCCCTCCCAGAATGAGGAGTACCATACTCACCACCAGATACCTGGACAATCTCACCCTAAGAAATCTGTTCTTGAAAACTCGATACAACTTGCGAAACATAGATTTAACTCCTTTCATTAAGTATTAAGATAACTCAGAATAATCGGAAAATAGTTTGAAGTCCGTAAAGATAGAAGAAAGGTTACGTCAAGTTAGCGTAAATTGAGTGGAAAGCTTCTGGCAGAGGGTTTGAATTGCGTGGCTACCAGCTTGAGAGCAAGTTAGCTATACCGGGCAGAACTCAAGGCTTCCAAAGCCCGCCGAATCGAACCCAGCATTTGGCTGTTTGGTATCTGCTTGCTGCCTGAGACCACCCGGTCTAGCTGTGGGCTAGCCGCTTGAGCCGCCCAAGCCCGTTCCTGTAACCGGAGTATCTCTCGCGTCTGATGTTTTAGACGCTCAAACTCAAGGCTCAATTGGCCTTTGTCTTCGGCTAAGGTTATATTTTCTGTCTTCAGGAGTTCAATCTTATGTTCGACTGCCGTGTATTGCCGGGCGTTGTAGACGGCGTTTGAGGCTTGCTCGCTGATGGAGGCAAGCATCCGTTCATCACGGCCTGACCAGTCACGGGCTTCACGCGCTCCAACCGCTAAGATACCAAAGGGCTTGGTCTCTTGTATCAGGGGAACCGCCGCCACCGTCTTGAGACCCTCCGCCAAAACGACCATCCGCGCCTGATTATCGTGAAACAGGGCGGCATCACGAATAATCGGTTCATTGCGCAGGAAGGTCATCCCCTCGACCCCATCGCCTGGTTTGAGGAACTTTAGACTGTCAACATAGCGGGGTGAGAGACCTTTGTGCCAGGAGAGATGGAGCATATCGCTATCATACAGGTAACACCAGCCAGATTCTGCGTCCAGCACATCAATCGTTTGGTCCAGCACATTATCCAGGACTTGCTCCAGTTGCAAGGTGCTGTTGACCTGGCTGGAGAGGGCGTTGAGCATGCCTAAATCCTGGTTTTGGCTGACAATCTCATCTTCAACGTTCATCATGGCTGCCAGCAGGCTTTCCAATTCCTCAGACTCTTCAACGGCTGCTGGGGGACTGGCTTCATCAAAGGAGTGAGACAAACTACTCTGAGCCGCAGGGGGTGTAGATTTTTCGGTGTGTAACCGGATATGGTCTAAGAGCAAGGCTGTCATATTTGCCAGAACTACCAACAGTTGCCTTTGTTGGAGGTCGAAAAAGTGATCGTCGGCTGAGCGGGTCCCCAGTAGAATGGCCCCCAGGACTACCTTATCAAACTGGAGCGGGATACCGACCAGTTTTTGAAGCTTATGACGCCGGAGGAGGCTTTGCATGGCATCCAGTTGGCGGGCTTTGAGGCCCATCGAAAACTGTTTTCCTTGGTACAAATGCTGTCCAAGGTCTCCACTGACCAGAACCTCAATCATCTCTTTCGACATACCTTGCTGGGCTATTGGCACCAACTGATGGTCTGGTGAGGTCTCATCGGCGTCCGGTTCTGGGACCGGTTCAACCCTTTCTGCGACCAACAGGGTACCGACTTCACCCTGACTGATGCTCAGCGCATTGGGCAAGACTTGCTGCAGAATTTTCAACTTGCTTGTTTTTTGCGAGAAGAGATAAACCAATGAATCTAGGGCAGCATGAGGTGCTGCTAAGAGTGGTTGTTGGGCTTTGGTCACAGGTTCCCCCCTTTCAGACCTGATATTAGTGGTATCGATGTGATAGCCGTTATTGACTGGCTATATGCGGCTTCTTCAGCTTCCTGCGGACACTTTAGGTCGTTCCGAAAAAATAATGGCTCTCTTAGATTTGATGTGGTAGTGTAGCCGTGATGCGTGAAACGTGTTACGTGAAGCACTACTACACTGACCACCCGCGATCCTGCTAAACCCGGAACAATTTATGCAGGCTGTAATTAGTGTAAGTTAAAATAATCTGAAAATCGTTAGAAGTCCGTAAAGATAGGAGAAAGGTTACGTGACAATAGCGTAAATTGACCGGGAGTCTCCCGGCAGAGGAACCGAATTGAGTTGCACCAGATCCGATATTACCCACTTTTTAGTATATTTGGGTGAGATGATTGGTGAAAAATACTACACGAAGCTGCCTAAGGTGAGATGAAAGGAATTCCAGAAACAACAAGGCCTTTTGTCGTAAGCGTTCCGCTAAAACCTGCGGAAGGGCTTACGCCCAAGCCTTACAATCGACATCCACAGGCGGTGTAACAATGACGAAAGCGTCCTATGGCGCTATAATATCACCTATCGCTCAGGCCCCAGTTGCTCAACCATAGTGATGGTTGGCTACGTTGCACAAAATCACCGCCGTAGGAATGGTGCTTAAATAAATTACCCTATCAGAGATGACTGCGTGATGCGTGATGCGTGAAACGTAAGGATTCCCGGCAGAAAATTATCACGTTTCACTCATCACGTTTCACGAACAAATGGATAGGTTAATTAATTCTCATTCCGTAGCAAGCGACAAGTGATATGGGGTAGCGATAGGTAGGGATGTAGCGGTGAATGAAACCAATCGCAACAGCATGTCGCCAGGAGTTTCCTATGACAATCCTAAAAAAGCCCGAATGGTTTTTTTATCCGGCCTGGATCATTTTGACGACCCTCAGTATCCCCCTGGCATTCGCTCTGGGCCTGGTTATCCTGGGCATCATTACAGATATTGTGGGTGATTACATCTATGTGGATGGGGTACGCCACATTACCGAAGATTATTTGGGGAGGTATATCTTGGTCCCGCTGGCGGGTCTTTTCATGGGGGGTCTGCAATATGGCTTGTTGCGTCGTTACCTACCCCGCATGGGCTGGTGGGTGTTAGCCACAGCCGGAAGCTGGCTCCTGCTCATGATATTCGATTGGCTGACAGCTCGGATGTCCGAATCCTTTGATATAAATGGGGCGTTTATCATGTTGGGGTTGTCAGTTGGGGTGGGACAATGGCTCCTGCTCCGGCGACGTTTACCTCGGGCGAGTTGGTGGATTGGAGCCAATGGGGTGGGCTGGGGCTTGTTGAGCCTGGTGACCGGTGGGTCTATTGGCCTAATGGGGGTAGTGGTTTTGGGCTTTTTGCCCGCCTGTGTGACGGCCCTAACGTTAACGCTACTTATAAGCCAAGCTCAACCAAATTAGCATATTGCGCAGTTGAGGGCAGAAGACCGATAGATGACCTACCAATTAATCTGTTGGGCTGATGACGACTTCATTCAGGGCGCTCCAAACTGTGGCTGGCTCACCGTCACTGAAGGTACGTGCCCTGATCCGGGTCGGGCTGGTGAGCGTCAAGGGGTGGGTATATACCTTAGCAGTTGGAGCGACCTGCCCGGAGACGGCTAATCGAGGGTCAGAACCGTCCGTGGTGTAATAAATAATGCCTTGCTGCGTGATAGGGTGCGTCATAGTCAGGGTTATACCGGCAGCGAGTTGACCGTCAGGTTGATTGTCGGGTTGCTTAAAGATGGGGGGATCGAGGAGAGGATAGTAATCTTGTTCGCGGGCCAGACGAATGAACTGGGTAGCATTGTCTGTCATTTGATTGAACACATCGTCTCGAGCCTCAAACCAGTCCTCCTGAGTGAGAGGAGACTCCTCACGAGTGTCCCCCCAGCGGGCTGATTCAGCAATAACGGCCTGCTCCACCCCAGCGGCCAGATTGAGCCATCGCGCTTGGGCATTGGTTGGTGTCAGGGGGCCATCATTGAAAAGATGCTTGTAGACTCGATCAGCTACCATGACTCTAAAATCAGGATTCTCGAATAACCGGTTGAACAAGGGAGTCACCCAGTCAGGTTGGCCCTCATACTCATCCCCCTCTTCCATCAGGATTTCCGCTCCCTCAAACCAGGTACGCTCCCCATCCCAGACATAATACCGAATCTGTCCGCCCGGATTCTGCACCCCGGCATACCAATTATTCACCCCCCAATCGATATTGCCTGAGTACCAGTTCAAAATCATATAGTCGATAAAGTGTGGTATATCAAGATAAGATTGAATGGCCGCGTACTTTTCAGGGTCATCAAGCTGACCGGCACGGGCCATTTCGTGAAGGGCATGATAGCGTTCGCTGGATGTGCTGACCGTTTCGGAATGGTTAATCGAGTCCCAATCTGCCGCATCACCCCCAAAATAGGCGGCCATAAAATCGGCGTCAGGGCGTTCGACGATATTGTACAGGCCCCAGTAGAAACCATTCAGGTATAAATGGACAAACGTGCCGTGTGCCCCGGAGCCGGACATCGCTATTTGGGATGCCCGGAGCCACTCATCGCGGGTGTATGTTGCCCAAGCGTAGTCACTTTCAACCCAGCCGGCGTAGCTTTTATTCACCCCGCCCCGCAGGATGAGGGTTTCAAATTCAGTGACCGGAGAGTCGGGGAAAAGGGGATATGTCAATTTTGCCGCCCCGTACTGGCGCCGAAAAAAGAGGCGAAAGCTATGTTTTGGCATCGTCTCCAGGCGACCAAGTTTCCCTTGAATCCGCAAACCGGCGTTCAGTTGAAAGCCCGCCTGTTGGTCATTGGGGTCAAACAATTCAACGGAAGCCGGTCGTTCCCAGGCTCTACCCCGGCGCATTGGGTTGGCGTAAAGCTCGTAGAAGTTGTGGGGTTCGGTGGCAATGGCCAGGGTTGGAATAGCGGTGAGCGCGTCACGAATCACATCTTTGTAACGGGGATCGGAGACAATTTCCGGGTCTATCTCATAATCTGCCTGCACCGGAACGCCTTGGTATCCTCCCCACGTTTTGGGAAAACCGGACGGCGTATTAGATTGGGTGAGGACATCATCCATAAAAATGTAGGTATGTGTCTCTGGGGCAGCCGATAAGAAATCAGGCTTAAAGGCCCCCGCTCGGACAATGGTTGTGGTGCTGATGGTGATCGGGGCTGTGTAAACGACCCCCTGGGTATCGGACGGCTGGCTGCCATCGGTTGTGTAGCGAATGGTTACCCCAGGGGTTACGCTGGAAAGATGCAGGGTGAACGGAGCGTTGTAGTAGCCTCGTTCGGCACTAAAGTTAACCTCGTCAACAAACCCTCTGTGGATAGAGGTTTCGTCATTTGGCTCGCCCGGGGTCGGCTGGGTCAGGTAGCCGTAAGCGTGAGTATCTGCGGCGCGGTCTGAGAGATGGGTGTAACGGCCATAGGCAATATCAGTCCACTGTTTGGGAAAGGGAACATATTGGTTTATCTGCACCGGGTATCTGTTCGATGCTGACGCTATGTCGCTAAATCGGTTGGCGGCGGCATGGTAGAGTCCCAGATATTCACCGTTATGATCAAGTTTGAAATTCGTATGCAGCGCTGATCCCGGCTCGGATGATTTGCGGTCTTTGCCGGAAGCGAAAACAATCAGATAGGTTCGACCGGCCAGAGAGATGTCTGGAAATGACCATTTTTGCGGTTGGTGAGGGTCGTCGGTTAGTGCCCAGCCGGCCAGGTGAATCGCTTCTGACCCCGGGTTGTAGATTTCAATCCAATCAGGGGAGTCGCCATCTTCATCGATCAGACTCTGGTGGTTGGCGGCCACAAACTCATTAATCACAGGCGCACTGTGAGGCTCGCGGGCCATCGTTAAAACCGGCTGCCGGCCTTCGGTGAGCCAGCCGGCAACCGGCAAGTAGAGTAGGGCAAGCAGGGGAATTATGATTAGACGTTCTCGTTGCATAGTGGCAAACCCCGGCTTGCTTAACGGAGTACACTCATTCGGCTAAGTGACCAATCAGGCCCTACCGGGGCATTGGGAATAATAAGCGTCTGTTCCGAGCCGTCAGCTTTCATCTTCCAAATTCCCCACCGACCACCCCGGGCGCTTCGGAAGACCAGATCGCCGTTGGGCAAGAAGACCGGGAGCGTATCATGGCCGCGAACACCGGTTAAGCGAGTCAAGTTCGAGCCATCGATGTTGACCGAATAAATTTCTATATTGCCGCCTACATCCCGGCTAAAGGCGATGGTCTGTCCGTCCGCTGACCAGTCCGGAAACGAATCGCTGCCGTCATAGGTAAGCCGGTACGCCCCTGAGCCATTTCGATTGGCGATCCAAATGCCGGTTTGGTTGTTACGACCGGAGCGAAAGACAATGCGCTGACTATCGGGCGACCAATCGGCCTGCTCACCTATGATTTCGATTCGGAACTGCTGATTGGCGCGGGTTCCCAGAAAATAAATGCGCCGGCCCCCGCCCCGATCTCCATCATACGCTATCATGCTTCCGTCCGGGGAGACATTGGCCGTGCGGGCAGTTCCATCATTCCAGCCATGCCCTTGATGCAAACGTAGTTGGGCCACATTGGCCGGAACCGGGAAAACGGTGAGGCGGGCCACCCCATTGGTGATACCGGGGTAGGGATAAACGCGACCACTATAGCCCGGCTGATGATCAACCCCTTCTTCTCCATAAAAGAAAAGGTAGCGGCCATCAGGGGACCAGGATGGGCCGGCGGCACGGCTCATGAGAAATTGCTCATTGTAACCACTGGTATCACCCAGATAAAGATCATGTTTTTCGCCATTCCATTTTGGGTAGGCAAAGCGGTACACGTTGAGAATTTTAACCGTCTCGGTGATTTCGGCTGTCTCGGTGATTTCGGCCGTCCCGGTGATTTCTGTGGTATCTGAGATCAGAGGCTTCGGCTCAATCATGAAGCTGCCGGCGGTGATCAAAGTGTCATTAATTGAAAATTCCAAGGCCCACTGACCCACCGGCAAAGGTTGTCCGCCCGCTTCGATCAGGTAATCATACGCTCCGGCTTCCTCTTCAAGCCATGGCTGGCTGGTGCTGGCAATCTCGCTGCCGTTATGATACCAGGTCTGCGTCCAAACATGATGGGGGGTCAGGTTTTTGTAGGTGAAGGTGGCATGCACCTGGGTTATACCTTCGGTGAATGAGAAGGCGGGGTCATTCGGTTCGCCCGTTTCCGATGACTCTAAGGCAAAGGAGATGGCGCTCATTTCGGGTGGGCCGGTTACAGGCGTTTGGGCAGAGACCTGATTGTGCATCAAGCTGGCGAGCAAACCGGCCCAGAGCAACGATATACAACCTGCCATAATCAGTATCGACCCTAATTTCTTCATAAGCCTTCGTTGCCGGTGATGGTTGGGGCCGGGTAAGCCGACCGGCTTACCGGGATCATCTGACGTGGGTGGATTAGTATTACACATAGGCCCTCCAATTGATTGGGTCATCATAGGACTTACGCACTTCATCCAGACCCTAAAGGTTTTGAAAACCTTTAGGGTCTCTGGTAGATGCACCCAACTGCATAAGTCCTACATCAAATAAGAAGATCAGGTTCTAACTCCCTTTGCTGCCCTTACTGCCCTTACTGCCCTTACTTTTCTTACTTTTCTTGCTCTTTTTGCTCTTTTTGCTCTTCTTGCTGTCTTTGCTGTCATCACCATCATCGTCAGGTACACCACTATCAAAATTGATATTGATAATGTTAACGTTGATAATCGTCACGTTGATGGCAATAAATGTGCCATTGGGTTGTAGGATGCCGGTCACCTCTACACCAGAGCCAGGGGGCAAGGTTACGGGGAGACCCGTACAGCTTGTAAGCGCAATGATATTTCCATTTACCAGCAAGGTCTGGTTACCGTAATAATGCGCGGCCCCGGTTATTTTAACCCACTTTGCGCCCTGCTTGACAAAGGTAATGATTTTGCGATGACTGGGGTGAATGTGCCTGGGCTTACGGCCCTGGTCATCATCGTCATTGTCATCGTTAGAAACCGTGATCTGGTTGTTCACCGAGAGAGCCACTTTGATGACTGTCCCGTCGGGTTGGGTCCACCAGCTATCGTTGACGGCCACTGCCACGTCCAGGTTAACCGCCTGATTCACCCCAATCTGGGTGAGATTACCATAATTACTTTGGCTGATAGCAACGGTATTCGTGAGCGCAACCGATGTATTGCTGCTGGTAGAGCCGGAGGAGACGTTGACGTTGGTGTTGACGTGGGTCGTTGTTGAGGTGCTGGTTGTTGTCGTTTCACTATTCACAACGGTCTGGACAAAGCTGCTGGAGCTAAGTGTCACCTGATTGACATATTCCGCCCCTTCAATGACATTCCATACCAGGGCTGCATTAGAGATGGGGGTTGGGCCATAGTTTACCAGGACACTTTGCGTGCTGTAAACTCCGGCACATAAATGAGGGACAACTAAATTGTTGATGAAGATGAGGGTAGGCGGTTGAGTAGTCTCCTCATCGACGTCGTCATCGTCAGTTGGGGTGGCTGTAGGCGCTGGTGTGTTTGTCGGTGTGTTCGTTGGTGTGGCTGTAGCCGGTACGGTGACGGTAGGGGTGAGTGTTGCGGTGGGGCTTTCGGTAGCGGTAGCGGCCACGGTGGGTGAGGGTGTCGCCGTTAGGGTCGATGTCTCGGTGGGGGTGGCGGTCGGTGAGGTGGTAACGGTTTCTGTCGCGGTCGCGGTAGTGGTCGCGGTGGCGGTTGGGGTAGGGGTCGATGTCTCAGTGGGTGTGTTGGTAGCGGTAGCGGTGACAGCCGGCGCCGGGGTATTGGTTGCGGTGGATGTTGCGGTAGGGGTCGAGGTGGGCGTTATCCCGACGATTACTTGACCTGTGGAACCAAAGACGGTCACATTCGTCACCGTGCCGATCAGAAAGCTACCTATTCCAACACCAACAATAATAATCGTGATAATAATGATAAACCAGATTTTTGATAAGCTAAAAATTGCCATCGGTGATCCTCCATTCATAGGTCCGGTCCAGCGTTCCAACTGACTCTGAAACGCGGCTTGTGCAGCGGTGCTTGGCTGAAACTCAGCCTGCAAAATTTTCCGGCCTAGGGTGAGAAGATCGGGTAAATCATCAACAGCAGAAACTGAGTCCGACTCTTCACCTTGAAGCATACGGTCAATCTGTTCAGAAAAGAGATCAGCAAGTTCTTGTTCATTCATAATGATGCTGCCTCCTTGTCCAGTTGTTTTCGGAGGCGACGCATTGCACGCAGCAAAGCGACGCTGACCGTCTTCTCTTTCATCTCCATAATCTCGCCAATCTCTCTATTACTCAGTTTTCCGGCAAACTTAAGGCTGATAATTTCCTGATCACGCTCACTGAGACCAGCCAACCCTTGAAGCAAGTGGGTGATCTCTTCTTGCACAATGAGGTATTCTTCGGGTGATGAATCCGGCGACTGTAAATCGGGCGGGGGTTCTTCCCTCATTTGCCATGCGGCGCGACGCTCATGGTTACGATAGTGATTTGCCAGGAGGTTGCGGGCAATCCGAAACAGCCAGGTAGAGAAAGCGCCTTTGCTTTCATCATACTGTTCATAGCGGGTAAAAGCCCGCTCAAAAACCATACTGACCAGATCCTCAGCATCTTCTTGCGCATCCACCCGATAACGCAAATACCCATAGATGCGGGTGTAATAGGTTTGAAATCGCTCGGCCAGCCCGCTGAGTATAGGGTCAGGGGCCGAACCATCGCTTTCTAGCCTTGCTTCTTTCACTTTAACACGCTGCAATATTTTCACTCCTATCCAGGCCCAGATGAGGTGTGCTACTATTTACTTATACACCAAATTGCGAATTTGACTACACCTTTATTGAAATTTATCTAAAAAATTAATGTAACACCGCCAACGTCCCCTATGAAATAGATAGGATAAATAGCCATTTGGTTTATCATCTGCCCAATGTTACAATCCTTGCCGGAGATTTCACCGACAGGGGCTATGGATAGAGCAAACCTGGGGCTATTTTGGTCGCAGTCAGGAAGAGGCGGCCCATCTGGTCATCTTCAACCGAGATGAAGCGATTCCTTAGGCCGAGAAGATATTCCGTTGTAGTGAGATCTTCAATGAATTGACTGTAACCGTGTGGGGGATGTAAGGGGGGGTGGAACAGGAATGGCGGGCGTCAGCCGTGTCAGCTGAGTCGGCCCAGGTAGTGACGAAATTTAAATCACCCCAAAAACAAGCAATTGCCGGCGAGACTAAGCCGATTTTTGGGACGATTATTTTTTCGGAACGGCATAGTGCCGGTTAATACCCGCTTTAGTTGGGCCAGCGATGGGGGGACTGTGACCAACAACGGCTCAGGCAGTTTTTTGATCATTGTGATGATCACTCATACGATTCCAACAAGTACAAACTATATCCTCAACTCGGCGAGTCATGGGGGCAGCGAGACAACTTCAGGGAGCAAAATCCTTGTCTGGACGCCAACCAGCATCAATCCCAACACCTCGATTACCCGCTCCTTTATGGTGAGTGTAACGCAAGAGATCACCACAGGTGATAAATTGACCCACCTTCTCTCAGTAGATACAGCCCAAGGACACTATATCCAAAATCAGGCCATATCTCATTCTGTCAGCGGCGCACCGCAATTGGTATACTTACCCTTGATTATCAAAAACTAGCGGTTTACAAAACAACATCCTATCCTGAACGCAGCCAGAACCAAAAAGGTAAATGGCCTCACGCCAAGCCGCAAAGATTTAAAAGCTTCTCTTGGCGCTCTTTGCGGCTTGGCGTGAGATTTTCTTGTCCAAAAAGCAAGCAGCTAAGAACCCAAGAAAATTTTCACGGTTTCAAAAAACAAAATACTCAATAGGTTGGTCAGGGGAAAAGGCTCTATCCCCAGGCTTACATCTTGCGAGCCTTCTATGATCTCTGCCGAACTCTTGATATAGTTCAAGGCCACCTTTCCATTCTCTACGCCAACAATAGCGCGATAATCTTTTGGATGAATGTACCTCGCTGGTGCCCCACAGATTAAGAAGACAAAATACTGGAGCGGAATTACAACCACAATCCACAAAAACGGGGCAAGCAATATGATGGGTGCCCACAGTAGAAATAATAGACTGTCCAACGACGATCCCGCATTAGAAGCAGGCATAGCTTGCTCATTATCAGCCTCACCTGACTCAGCGATACTTGAACCGCTATCTTCAGCCATTTCTGACACCCCCGCATTGGCTCGCATCAACGTACCAAGTAGACCGATCGGAATAGCCAGATAGAGTAAATAGGTCGTCAAGTAGGTCAGCGGGTTAGCGGAAACTGTATTCACATCTTTATTGAAGTTTTTTGAAACAAAGGAAATGAAGGTGATACCAAAACTGATGAAGGTACCATTTTCGATATACCACAGTACATAATCCGTCCCAAACAAGGCGGCAAATAGCCAGCGATTAAATAGGATTAAGGCAATGATAGTAACTATAGCAAGTAATTGGTTGCGAAACATCTCAATCGACTCCGTTATTCTTATATAATGTAAGCGTTTCCCTGGTCAACGGGAGAGCAGACCTTCCCTAAAACTGTAACCAGAGAAACGCTTGCGAAGTCCTGATTCTGCAAGATACTATACTATTGACATAAGCGAATGAATTTTAGACGCCGAATTCATTCGATGGCTCCAACCAAATCACACCCGGATTACCCAACACCGACCACTCGCTCAACATCTTTAGGAATCAGCCAGGTGCGGTTAGGGGGATCATCTGAACTCAACTCGCGGAACATGGTACGGCAATAGATAGTCATATCGTGATCGCTAATTGAGGGTGCGCCGATCGGCAATTCGTTCCTCGGCCGTCGATTCCGCTCAACGCTTCCATTGCCGTAGATATAGTTCAGTCGCCCCACGTGAGACCAGACCTCTAGCCCTTGACCCCCAGACGGAACCCTCGCCCCGAAATCCATATCGTTAACCCAGCAGTGTGTGCAGTCTCCTAAGGCGTTATGGCGAGACTGTAATCCGTTGTAGGCATGGGCAGCCCAGCGATGATTGCCAACCCGAGGTGCGCCAAAGGTGTATACCCCGGAAATGTTGATATCGTTATCAAATTTTTGGAGCCGGTAAGCACAGAGCGTCGCCAACGCCCCGCCCAAACTATGCCCGGTCAGAAAGATATGAATGTTTGGATTATTGGCGACGATGCCGTTTAAGTCTGCTCGAATCCGCTCATAGACCTGATTCAACGCCTGATAAAACCCGCGATGCACTCGACCATCCCAACTTCGGGTGGGGCGCATAAGAAAAGCCTGGGCGTTGTTCAACCAATCGCGGATGCTGCTCCATAGATGTGAGTTGACCAGCGGTATCGGCAGGCCCTCTGTCCCCCGGAAGACAATGATAGCCACCCGCTCATTATTGAGCAGAGCCGCCTCTGTGTCATAGGGGTATGTGCCAATGATCGGGCCACCGCCATAAAAGCGGACGGTGAACTTCTCGGCGGGAGAGACGTTGCTCAAGTTCTCACAACGAAACCTGAAATTCACCACGTGATTGTTGCGAACTACGCTCTGATCACTGTGATCATAAATGTAATAAGAGAGCAGCGAGAGCAAGTAAGCATTGGTCTTAGAATGGTCTGGGTAATCTTCTCGAAAATATCGAAAGATCGTCATTTTGGAACCTCCATTGAGTTTTGAGAAATATTCGGTAATAGCTCCCAGTCTACATTCTAACCGTTAGCAAAGCGTTAGCAGACCCGATTTCTATCTTAAATTTCCACAAATAGCTATAATAACACCGGCTGGTGTTCAATTTACCCACGGATTTTTCACGTCTACTATATGCGCTATGTCTGCCACCCCTACCGATAACCTCTCCATTTTATTGATGGGATCGCCCCGCATTCTGTTGAACAGCCAACAGTTGACCTTTCGTTCGGCCAAGGCAGTGGCCTTACTGGCCTTTTTGTCCATGTCGGGACAGGTGCATGATCGAGCCGAACTCGCGCTCTTATTATGGCCGGATTCAGATAGCAAACGGGCGCGAGGGACTTTGCGCTATACCCTCACCCTACTCAAACAAGCTTTGGGGGATGATTTTCTGACCATCACTCATCATCAAGTTGGCTTGAACCGGACGGCCAGTTGGTCAAGCGATGCCTCTGCCGTGAAGCGTCTATTAACGCCGGTATTGACACCAGGCCATACCTTGAGTACCGAGGGTATTGGGGAAATTGAACGAGGGATTGCGTTGTATGAGGGTGATTTCCTGACCGGCTTCACCTTGCGTGATAGTGAAAATTTCAATGAGTGGGCCATTCAACAAGGGGAGGCGCTGCAACGTCTGTTGGCGACAGCCCTCAAACAGGTGACAGCCTACCATGCTGAACAGCAAAATTGGGATGCAGCCCTCGATTACGGGCATCGCTGGTTGAATCTGGATCCCTTTTACGAAACGGCTCATTGCCAGTTGATGCAAATTTATGCCGCTACCGGGCAATGGACGGCAGTGCAAAATCAATACCAATCACTCGTCGATCTGCTCGACAAAGAGATGGGCGCCCCACCCCAACCTAAAACTGAGGCGCTCTATCGGCAACTATGCCAAAAACGGGATACCGCCCAGTCCCCCCCTACCCCACTGACAGACCTCAGCCGCGACCAACGCAGCCGGCAGGTCTTAATGGAAAAGATGCGTCGCTTCTGGGTAAACAGTTTATTAATTTCACTACGCGAACCAGGAGAACTTATTCAACTGAAGTTACGTTTCACCATCGAGGTCATCGACTATGCCTGGTTTGACATAATCGATAAACCCCAAAATCAGCCTGTTACCAATATCCAACAAGCCTTTGAGCGGGCGGACCATGCCTTACTCATTTTGGGTACAGCGGGCGCGGGTAAGACTATCAGCCTGGTTGCGTTAGCTGAAACCCTGCTCGAAAAGGCCGCCCGCCGTGAAGAGCAGCCGATTCCGGTTATTCTCAACCTGAGTACTTGGGCCGGCCGCGAGATGAGTATCGCCGAATGGGCGGTAGAGGAAATGGTGGCCCAATACCAGATTCCACGCCGTATGGGGCAGACCTGGCTCAAAGAGGATCGATTGTTGTTATTGCTGGATGGCCTGGATGAGATGTCGCCGGTCTTCCAGCGTGATTGCATTCAGGCGATAAATGTGTTCCGGCAAAGCTTTGGCCTGGCGGATCTGGTGGTCTGCTGCCGTCAAAGTGCCTACGCACAGGCTATTGCCACAACCGAAACGCGCTTACAACTGAATGGCGCCGTTGTCATTCAACCGCTGACCACCGGCCAAATCAACCACTACGTTTCGCCTGCTCTGGCCAAGACCATCTTCGAGGATGAAGCGTTGTTGGAAATGGCCCAATCCCCCCTCACCTTGCGCATGCTGCGGTTAGCCCTCAACGAGGCAGAACAACCACAAGCCGAGGCGTATCCCCCCGTGACTCACCGTCATCTCTTCGCCCGATACGTTCACTTCATGCTTGGTCGACAGGAGGAAAAAGGGGGCGACACCTACCCATCCGGCCCGGTGCGTACCCACCTGATTTGGCTGGCTCGGCAAATGGAACGACACAATCAATCGATCTTCCTGATTGAGCAGTTGCAACCAAGTTGGCTTAGTAGTCGTCCCTTGCAATGGCTCTACCTGCTACTAACGCGCTCGGTAATGGCTGCTCTGTTAGGGACGCCCATCGGGTGGAGTTTTATCCAACTGCTGCGGATCAATCCACCGCAAATTGAGATTCATTTTCTGAACCGATGGGCCGCGTTGGTCGGGCTAACCATCTTTCCGTGGAATGGACTGCTTTCGGTGTTTGTTCTGGTGCTGATCACCGGTCTGGTTGCGGCCCTGGTTGACGGTCTCTTTTTCGCCTGGCGGCAGGGGCGGGATGATGAGGTACAGCTCAGTCGACGGTTGGGTCGGCTGCAATTGGCTGCTGTGGTCGGCGCGGTCTGCGCCACGGCAACCTTTCTCATCAGCCGGACCGATACCTGGCTGATGGCCCTTTCGCTGGGTGGCATGGCGGCACTCTGCTTTGGGCTATCCTTTAACTATCTCAGCTATGGACAAAGCCTTCGCACCGAAATCCGCTCCAGAGATGCTCTGGCCTGGAGTTGGCCCAAGGCCCTGCTGTTGGGGCTGGTGGGCGTATCTTCGGCGTTGCTCTGGTCTGGCATGGCATGGTTACAAGACCCGGTTAGCCCGCGTTGGCAGATCAACCTGTTGAACACCGGGTTCACCCTCTTTTTGCTGGGGGGCATAACAGGCAAACAGATGGAGACAAGTAACCGGCCCAATCAAGGCATTCGGATTGCGGGGAAGAACGGGCTGAAAGCGGCCACTTTGCTCGCTGTGGCAACGGCCCTGCTGGCCGGGATTACAGTCAATCCGCTCTCCGGCCTGCTCAACGGGGCACTCTTTGGCTTATTAGCCGGTGTCATGCACGGCCTCAATGATGTGGTCAAACACGCTATCATCCGGCTTTTGCTATGGGTAGAACAGCGGATACCCTTCAATCACATCCCTTTGCTCGATTATGCCGCCAACTGTGCTTTACTGCGTAAGGTGGGGGGTGGCTACGCTTTTTGGCATCGTCTATTGCTAGAGCATTTTGCCGATGAGGGTCGCTCGGTATAAGTGGGTCGATGATGGATTAGCGTCTTCCAAACGAACATCGACAATTTTTCAAGACTACGCTTGAAAAAATCTAGGAACTACCCAAATAACTTCTGTTTGTGGAGGAAAACTTATGACCAGAGTTGCAACAGACATCGGTGGTACGTTCACCGATTTGGTGTATATCGCACCCGATGGCACGGTAGGAACCGCGAAAAGCCATACGACACCGAGTCAATTTGAAAAAGGAGTCATGGACGTCATCCAGAGCAGCCACATTTCACCGGAAACATTTACTACCCTTGTGCATGGCACTACCATTGTAATCAATGCCATTACAGAGAAAAAAGGGGTAAAAACCGCCCTGATTACCAGCGCCGGGTTCCGTGACGTACTGGAAATTGGGCGCGGTAATCGGCCGGATTATTTTAATCTGGTCTATAAGAAGCCAAAGCCGCTGGTGGCCCGCTATTTGCGCCGCGAAGTGCCGGGTCGGATCAATTACAAAGGGGGCGAATCTGCCCCGCTCGATTTAACGGGACTCCCTGCTATTCTTGAAGATTTCCGGGCTGAAGGGGTTGAAGCCATTGCCATCTGTTTGCTAAATTCTTATGCCAACGATGCCCATGAACAGACGGTCCTCAATAAAATCAACGAGCTGTGGCCCGAAGTTTCTGTGGTGGCCTCACATCAGATTACCCGCGAATGGCGGGAGTACGAGCGCACTAATACAGCGGTGATGTCGGCCTATGTCCAACCGATTGCCCATCGCTATCTTGATGATCTCACCGGCCAACTGAGGGCGGCCGGTATGACGTGTACGCCCCTCATCATGCAATCAAACTGTGGAGTCGACACCGTAAGCAATACCCGCCAAATTCCAATTACGATGATTGAATCGGGGCCGGCCAGCGGAATTTTGGGGGCGGCAGCCCTCGGTCGCTTGATTGGGGAGCCGGAAGTCATTGCCCTCGACATCGGCGGCACCACCGCTAAATGCTCCCTGATCACCGGGGGCGAGATTAAACTCAACACCAATTATATGGTCGAGCAAACGACGGTTAACGCCGGCTATCCGGTGGTTGTGCCGGTGGTTGATCTGGTTGAGATTGGGCAAGGGGGCGGCTCCATCGCCTGGGTGGATGAATTTAACCGGCTCCACGTTGGACCGCAAAGTGCCGGTGCTGACCCCGGCCCAGTCTCTTACGGGGCTGGGGGAACGGACGCCACCACCACCGATGCCAACCTCGCTTTGGGCTGCATCAACCCCGATTATTTCTGCGGCGGTACGTTGACCGCTGATATGGCTGCCGTAAATGATACGTTAGGCGCATTAGCGACCACACTCAATATTACCGTCCAAGAAGCGGCTCGAGGTATTGTCCGCCTGGCCAACAACAATATGGTCAACGCCATCAAGCTAATCTCAGTCAACCGGGGCTACGATCCGCGTGATTTTTCACTCATTGCCTTTGGCGGCGGGGGCGGCATGCACGCCTGTGCCTTGGCAAAAGAGTTGGGGATCAAAAAAGTGGTCATCCCCAATCAATCGGGCGTCTTCTCTGCCTGGGGCATGCTCCTGAGCGATTTACGACGAGACTACTTGCAGACCCAAATCGTTGAGTTGGCGCAAGAGGATGCCGCCCGATGGCTACACGATACGTATACTGCCTTGGAGGAGCAAGCCTATCGGGAATATGAGGCGGAAGGTATCGAGCGGGATCGGGTGCGTTTTATGCGTTATGGTCGCTTCCGCTATCAAAACCAGGAACATTCCACCGAAATTGATCTGCCGGACGGCCCCATCACGAACGAGCAGCTGACAAAGATCATCGAGCATTTCCACACCAATTATGAACGCGAATATACCTATCGCCTGGACGCTCCGGTTGAACTGGTCACCTACCACCTCATTGCCTTTGGCGAGGTCGATAAGCTCGTCCCCCAAAAACTGGCCCCTGCCGGCGGAACAGTTGCCGATGCCGTCAAAGGCCGGCGCACGGTAGACTTCCTTGAGGCCGGCACGCACGAGGCCGCTATTTACAACGGCGCCCACCTTCAACCGGGTATGCACTTTTCCGGCCCGGCGATCATCGAAGAGGCCGAAGCAACGGTCGTCATCCCACCTGATATGCGTTGTGAGGTAGACGACTATGGCAATTATCAGATTATAACGGGTTAGGAGAAATCAATGAGCAACCAATACGATCCCATCACATTGGAGATCATTCAAAATTCGCTCCAGGCCGCCGCCGATGAGATGTTTGCGGCCTTCCGACGGACGGCCATGAGCGCCATCATCTATGAAGTGCTTGACATGGGGACCGGCATCACGGATCGATTCGGCGAGATGGCCGGCTCCGGGGCGGGCATCCCGGCCTTTGTGGGCGTGCTGGATAAAACGGTCAAACGCATCCTCGATAAGTTTGACCAATCGGGCGATATCGAACCGGGCGATGTCTTCATGGTCAATGACCCGTACAATGGCGGGGTCACGCACCTGAATGATATGGTGCTGGTGATGCCCGTCTATGCCGAAGATGAAATCGTCGCCTGGACGGCCAACATCGCCCATTGGAATGATGTAGGCGGCATGGTTCCCGGCAGCATGTCTACCGATGCGACCGAGATTTTTCAGGAAGGGATCATTTATCCCGGCGTGAAGCTCATCTCCCGGGGTGAGCCGATTCGCTCCGTCTTCGATATTCTGACCGCCAACTGCCGCATGCCCGATTTCCTGACCGGCGATCTATGGGCCGGTATCGCCTCCGTGCGCGTGGGCGAACGCCGTATTCTGGAAATTGTGAACAAGTACGGCAAAGATGTCTTTTTATATGCCCTGGAACAGTACATGGATTTTGGGGAGCAGGTCAGCCTGAACGGTCTCAAACAGCTACCTAAAGGGACCTTTCACCTGGAGGAACCCCAAGATGGCGGTGGGGTCTACAACGTCACCGTGACCATTACGGATGATGAATTTATCGTCGATCTGCGCGACAACCCCGATCAGGACAAAGGCCCCTTTAATATGAGCGCCGATGATACGATTGTGGCCTGTCAGATGGCGTTTAAGAATATCGTTGCCCCTGATATGGTCGCCAATGGGGGGACCTTCCGGCCCTTGAAGGTCTTGCTCCGGCATGGCAGTGTCTTCAACCCCATCTACCCGGCAGCGATGGGTATTTATTACGAGATTGGGGTGCGACTGCATGATCTGATTCTCCGTTGCCTCTCCCCAGAAATGTCGGACCGTTTACCGGCGGGCGGCTTTGCCTCGATCTGTGGCACGCTCTTTGGCGGCATTCACCCCGATACCGGTCGCGCTTACGCCGTCATCGAGCCGGAATTGGGGGGCTGGGGGGGGACACCCACCGCCGACGGCACACCCGGCCAATTTTCGGCCTTTCATGGCGAGACGTATAACTGCCCGGCTGAGGTGGCTGAGGCTCGATATGGCGTCACGGTCGATTATCTCAGCTTCCACGATGATGACGGGGGGGCAGGGTTGCACCGGGGCGGCAAAGGGGTGCGTATTGACTACCGCATTCGCTCAGACAACGCCTGGTTGACCGTCGCCTACACCCGCTCCGAAGTACCCCCGTGGCCCCTCGAAGGGGGACAGCCCGGCTCCCCGAACCACATCATCATCCGGCGCGCCAACGGGGAGCAAGAACGCCACTCAGTTGTCAGCGGTCTCACCCTCAACACCGACGATGTGATCCAGGTGATGACCGCCACTGGAGCCGGTTGGGGCGATCCCCTTAAGCGCGATGTCGCCCTGGTTAAAGAAGATATCAAGAACGGGTACATTACGGAAGAGCAAGCCAATCGAGATTACGGGTTAGCGGCCCGCAGTGAGTCATAATATGGCGTCCTGGGAATTAACCGAACGTGATGTGGAATATATCGCCCTTGGGGCCGGGATTCTCGGTACGGGTGGCGGCGGGAATCCCTACCTGGGCAAGCTGCGGGCCTGGCAACAACTGCGGGCCGGTCGCTCGATCCGGGTGATCTCGCCGGACGCCCTCAGTGATGATGATTTGGTGGTATCTGTCGGCGGGATGGGCGCACCCACTGTGAGCATTGAGAAGTTTCGCAACGAGGCGGATGGCTACCGGGCTATTCAGGCCATTGAGCAAGCCGTCGGACGCCCGGCCACCGCCCTGATGAGCGATGAAATCGGCGGCGCCAACGCCATCGAACCGATGATCGCCGCCGCCCTGGCTGACCTACCCATTGTCGATGCTGATGGCATGGGACGCGCATTTCCAGAGCTACAGATGTGTACCTTTTTTATCTACGGCCTAAACCCCGCCCCCGGCGCGTTATGTGACGAGAAGGGGAATACAGTGGTCTTTCGAGAGGCAAAATCTGCCCTTTGGCTGGAGCGGTTAGCTCGCGCCGCCACCGTCGCTATGGGCTGTACGGCGGTCTTTGCCCTCCCCCCGATGACGGGCAAACAAGTCAATGACTGGGGCATCAAATATACGGTCAGTCAGGCCTGGCGTCTGGGGGAAATCGTGGCCCGGGCCAGGGAAAATAAGGAAGACCCCATTGCCGCGATCTTGACTCAAGAAGGGGGGCAATGCCTGTTTCGCGGCAAGATTGTTGATGTTGAGCGGTGGACCACCGGCGGCTTTGCCCGCGGTCGCTTAACGATGGCGGGCTTTGATGCCCAGGCCAATCGCACCCTGCACATTGAATTTCAAAATGAAAACTTGATCGCCACGCTTGATGACGCACCGGTTGCCACAGTGCCCGATTTAATCTGCATCGTCGATTCCGAAACGGGGCGACCTATCTCAACGGAAGAGATTCGGTATGGGTTACGGGTAACCGTCTTGGGCATCCCCTGCTCGCCGTTGCTGCGAACCCCAGAGGCGCTGGCTGTTATTGGCCCTCGGGCCTTTGGGTATACGGTCGATTACCAGCCCTTGGGGGACTATGTAGCGCCTGAGCCGGTGGGGTATGTCTGTAGCATGCGGTGACGCGATTCGGCGTGTTTGGTAATCTAAATCCGAAAATAATTACCAAACACGGCCAGGGTTCACCCTTCGGTTAGGTATTTACCCCGGCCTGCAACAAAAAAGTCGCGCCAATCGGGGCGGCGATGGGGTCGAAGCCAAGGGCCAGATGGTGTTGTTGTATGTGGCCCCTTCTAGCATAGCCCTACCCCATGATCACTACCTTGGTCGGCGTAATCGTGCAGATTACGTGGGTGCTTTTGCCTTCATCTTCTGCCGGGACGATATGGCCGTAGTAGCTGGGTTTGCCGGTATACAGTTGCGTGAGGGCATTTAGCTTATCCATCGCACCCTCCTCCGTGATCGACTCAACCACCCCCCGAATCTCAACATAGCGATAGGGGTTTTGCATATCAAGCGCCATCAAACTGACCTGCGGCTGTCGCTGCAGGTTCTTCTCTTTCTGTACACCTCGGCTGGTGACAAACGAGACCTGCGTCCCATCATAATCGCACCAAATGGCGGTCGTGTGCGGCTGGTCGCCCGACATAATGGTTGCGAGCGTAACAACTACTGGCCCCTCGAGCAAATCTCGATGGGATTCAGGAATACTAACGGTCATTTTGTCTGTCCTCCGTATGAGTAAAGCCGTTTCAACCGTAGAGTATGGCACATCTTTGCATCATTGCCAAATTGCTTTACCTATCGATTTGCCCCTCTTCTCATAACACTTCGACCGCAATTAACCCGGCCAACTCTCTGATGCGGTCTCTTTTCTGTGCCATGCTATCCCCCTTTGGAATGTGTATCAGGTTATTAAGTTTGCAGGTAATATATCACAGTTGCCAAACCGCATCAACGCTGCCAGCCCCAGCCAGCAACAAAAAAGCCGCCCCGATTAGAGCGGCTTACACCGTTACGGACCGTCTATGACATATGAACTGCGACCCAATAGTTGAGGTAGAGAATGGGGCCAGGCGCTCCCAAGCTGCCATCCAAAAATGGTGTTGCTACGATATTGGCGCAAGGATAACGTTGCTATCCTAGGGAATGGGTAAGCCCACCACCCGTGAATTCGAGATTAGGCGAGGGCACGCCGAAGTCAAACTCCCCAAATCGAGCGTTGACCGCGTAAATCGTGCTACCAAACTTGGCCGCAGTGGTCGGGACTTGAAAGTCAGGACTGGTCAAGGGGGTATCGCTAACTACACCAGAGGTCAGCGATGGGTCTAGCGTTACGACGCCGATCTCGTTTTCCCCGCCCTGCGCCACGTACATCGTTCTGCCAGCCAATACCAAGCCATCTGCACCCGGCAGTGGCACTTCAGCGTCTCCCAGGTCAATCCTGATTGCCTCTCCGGTCAGGGGATCTACTCTGTACAGACTTCCGAACTCGGTGTTCGCGATGATCAGCCATTTACCGTTGGGCGTAGCCTCAATGCCATTCGCGTTAACGAAGGCATCTGGATCGAAATCAAATCCATCCCCAAGTGGGATTTCCTGCACGGCTTCTGGATCGGACGGATCAGGTAGTTCACCACCTGGTCCCAAAGGAATCCGAAAGAGAACGGGGTTGAAAGAGTCGGTGAAGTAGGCCGCATCATGCGTGACAACCACATCGTTGATAAGTCCATCGTTTAGCATATACTTCGCCAGTTGATTCCCCGTCTCGGCATCATAGACGTAGGCGGCAGAAATCCCCAGAAAATCTCCGCCACCGGCCACGAATATAGCGTTCGTGCGCTTATCCACGGCCACTCCTATAGCGACGCGACCATCTCCTTGAGGGGGGACGATAATTTCGCCGGCACCGGTGCGTAGGTCACCTCCATACACTCCCCCATGCAGCAGCGAGCCAACGAAAAAGTCAGCTCTGCGACCGATTGCGATACCTTCTGGCTGCCAACCGTCCTCAATATTGAACACGGATGGAAATATATCTGCTTGAACATCAACCGAACCAACTTTAGAAAGGCTGATAAAAGAAATGCTTACGATTTCCTCTGCGTCGGGGTCATGTCTAAACGTAATGACTTGTTCTGGGGCAACAAATGACAAAGACCCTTCCTGGAAGTCATAGGTTCCCCGCCCATACTTTAAAGCACCAGGAACCTGGTTCTTTAAGGAAATGGTATAAAACCCCATCACTACGCTCGTTTCGTTCGATGCAGGTGTGACGGTTAGTTTTGAAAAGTTAATAAAGGTGATTAAGGGATGATTTGGTTTGTCATAGCCGATGATGTCGTGTAATTCACTGACTAGCCACCCTACACTTTGGTCGAAAGGATCATTTTGGACACGGATTAACACGGACGAAATATTAATAAATCAGTGTTCGTCCGTTCTCGTCCGTGTCCTATATCTCAAACTGTAGGGTAGCTAGATTCACTGATAGAATTTACTCTTAGAATGTCCGTATTTTTGCATATCCCCCAAAAAAGTATATTCCAGAAATTACACTGCTAATAGAGGGGACGGTTCAGAATAGGTTGACACATTAACAACGGCATAGACTTGCCCACCCAGCTGATGGGAAGATAATAGGAGTCATTGCCGGTCTAACATTGACAGGAGTGTGTAATGGCAGAATATCGTCTTCCCGAATTTACTGTGGAGCAGCGGACCGAGGCAGTGCTGCAAATGCTTGCTCCTGAGCGCAAGTGGGGGCTGGTCTCCGAATTGGCTGGTCTGTACGGTGTCTCACGCACATTACTATATGAGCTACGAGCGAGTGCGTGGGCAGTGCTAATCGAGGGCTTGCTGCCCCGTCCATCTGGTCGTCCTGCCCAAAACACCAACTTGAGCGTCGATAAAGAGTTCATAGATCGGACCATTGCCATCCTGCCAATGCTCAAAGGCAGTGTGCGCGACATTCGCCTGGGTCTGGAATTGATTTTGGGGGTCAAGCGTTCGGTGGGCTACGTGAGCGAGACCCTGACAGCGGTCGGTGAACAAGCGATGCTGTACAACCTGGGAGTTACAGTGCCCCTGCCGATTTTGGGCGAAGCAGATGAAATATTTCAGGGACGGAAGCCATGCTTGACGGTGGTAGATGGTCGGTCGTTCTTGGTTGTGAATCTGACGCCAGCGGAGGCCCGCGACGGTACGACTTGGGGCCTGACTTATCTGGAACTGATAGAACGTGGTATCCAGTTCCAAGATTTGGCCTGTGATGGCGGGACAGGGCTTCGAGCAGGTGTCCGTGAAGCAGAATTGGCCATCCCGCTGCGCCCAGACTTGTTTCACATTCTGCAAGATGCTCATCATCTGACCCGACGCCTGGAATCAGCCGCCTACCGGGCGATTGAAAACGCCGAACGTGCCCGACGCGCCGATTTAGAGGCCCGTGGTATCATCCGTAGACGTGGCCGTCGTCTCAAAATCAAAGTGCCATTGCCCCAAGCGGAGAGCGAAGAAGTCCAAGCTATTGAACTCTACGACATTGGGTGCTGGCTTCTGAGCGAAGTACGTCTGGCTCTGGAACCCATCACGCCAACCTACAACATCGTCTCTCTCACTGAGACAAAGGCGACCATAGAAACGGCTCTTGAACTACTCAAGGAACTTAACCGTGCCGACATCACCGTCTTCGCCGACGACCTTCAGGAGAAGATGCCCGAATTGCTCGCTCCCTTGGAGTGGTTGGCACAACAACTGACCCCACAACTCAACAACTTGGAGGCTAAGATGCAAAGGTTTATCATCTGGGCTTGGCAGCATCGTCAAGACTTGAACTTGAACATTGACACTGACATTTCCCCAGACCTACGCTTAGTGATGCATACCACTTGGGATACCTTGGGCCTGTTCCACCGCTCTTCCAGTCTGGCTGAATCCTTGCACAGTTGGCTGCGTCCCTACTTGCAGATCCACCGGGGTATGCCCACCTGGTTGTTCCCTTTGCTACAACTCTTCTGGAACCACCACACCTTTGAACGAGGGAAGCGGGCTGGCAGCAGTCCTCTGAAACTGGCCGGGGTAGATGATGCCCCTTCTTTGGCAGCAGTGCTGGATAAGTTGTTCGGCCCTGGTCTATCTGTCAAGCCAATTTAATTTTTCAAGGTACAAAAAGTGTCAACCTATTTCATCCATTATTGAACCATCCCTAATAGAGTTGGCTCAATTGCTGAATGATGGACTGTAGATCAATGACTTCTGGTCGCTTATTGAATTCATAGTGTCCATGGAGATTGATATGCTGCCAGGCGACGGGTGAGACTTTTTTGAGCCGGTCAGTTTCCTGGAGCCGACCTATTTTTTCTTGGTGAGCCATCAACTCGGATAAAAGGGTGATGTTGTAGCTAGCTACCCTACAGTTTGAGCAAGAGGGAAGAAAGTTGACTGATGAAGGCTGACCGGGTATAGAAAGGATAGGAGAAATACAAAATACCTGGAGGGCAAGGATGATAGTCAACCGGATATATCAGAGTTGGTTAGACCGGCTCAAAGAGTTGAGACCACACGAACGGGTCAGTCGGCTCAGAAATATGGCTTGGTTAATCACCGGGATTTATGCAAGCCAATCGGTGCATTTGAGCAAGATTGGCAATAAGATGCCCGGTCAAGCGAAGTTGGGGAGCCATATCCAACGGTTGAGCCGCTTTCTGGCCAACAAAGCAGTGCGGGTTCGAGATTGGTATCGTCCGATAGCTGAGTTGCTGATAGCCAGAGTGGTCGATGCCGGGCAAGAAGTGCGCTTGGTGGTCGACGGCAGCAAAGTGGGCTTTGGTCATCAATTGCTGATAGTCGCCATTTGTTATCGCCGTCGGGCCCTGCCCTTAGCTTGGACTTGGGTCAAAGGAGGACGCGGTCATAGTTCAGCCGTCAAACAACTGGCCTTACTGGCGTATGTTCACCGCCTCATTCCAGCGGGTCATCCGGTGTTGCTAGTCGGAGACAGCGAATTTGGCGCTCAAGCTGTCCTGAAACAACTCGAGCAATGGCACTGGCGCTATGTCTTGCGTCAACAACCCAACTGGCTGGTGCAAGCCACCCCTGCTGCCCAATGGCAACGGCTTGATACTTTGTTGTCCCAAGTGGGACAACAACTCTGGTTACCTCAAGCACAACTGACCCACAAATATCGCCACACCGTCAATGTCCTGGCTTATTGGAAACCAGGTGAGAAGCAACCTTGGCTCTTAGCAACCAATCTGACCACCCCTCAAGCTGCCTTGCGAGCCTATCGCCGGCGCATGTGGATCGAAGAGATGTTTGGTGATTTCAAAGGCCACGGCTTTGACCTGGAAGCGACCCATCTACGCCACTTCTTGCGTTTGTCTCGCTTGACCCTGGCCGTTTGTCTCTTGTATGTCTGGCTGGTCGCTTTTGGCTCCCGCGTCATCAAACGCGGGCAACGCCATTTAGTCGACCGTTCTGACCGGCGTGACTTTTCTATTTTTCGGATCGGTCTCAATATGCTTGAACGCTGTTTGGCTAATGACCTCCCTTTCCATATTTTTTTCCACCCTATCCTTTGACCTTAATCTGTAGGGTAGCTAGATGTTGTAGTAGAGAATGCAATTGGTGATCAATCGGCTACACTCGTTCCAGAGGTGTTGCTCGTGTTCGGTCTTGAAGCGTAGCTGGCCAAAGTTAGCAAAGGAGACGGCGCGGCGTAGCTTGTGGTAACTCTCGCCCCGGTTCAAGGCGTGCTGGACGTTGCGGCGTAAGTCGGGCTGGTCAATGTAGTCCAGTAGATAGAGACTTTTGATGATATTGTCATATTCCCACAGGGCGCGTCGGGTTTTGTTTTTGCGGGCGTAAGCACTGACTTTGCCGACAATAATACTTTGGGTGGTCGTTTTGAGAGCCAGGGAGACCTTGATCCGCTGAAAATTGTCCCATTCTTCGCTAATCAGGTTAGTGTTGAGCTTGCGGATGGGGATGAGCGGTCCACCTTCGTACTGGCTGGGGTGCTTGAATCCGTAAAGGGATTGGTTGACTTTAGCATAAATATCACGATAGCGTGGCGCGAACTGATAGCCGAAGCAGTGGAGGATGGCGAAATTGACCTCGTTTGTGCCATGGGTGTCAGTCGAGTGGATGACTGGCTGGATATTAGTAGTATTGTTATACAGCAGATCGAACACGTAGTGGCTCTCATGTTCGTTGGCGCCAATGATGGTAGTGGTGATGGGTATATGGTTAGCTACTAAGGTGTAGGAGACAACCCCTTTTTTGAGGCCGAAGTATTTGGGCGAATGACGAGCGTTGAGGGTGTGGATGCGGGTTTCAAATTTCTGGCCGTCGCTACTAGAATGGATGGTTTCCCCAAGAGCATACTGACGAAAAAGAGGTAAGGCAGCGATGGCGTTACTGATCCGGTCATTAGCCTCGCGCAGCGTTTCCAGCCGGATGAAGTTATCCAAAATGGCGACTAGGGTTTGATAGCCTATATCGGAGTTTTCGCCCATCTTGCCCAAGCCCATATTGGTGCCCCAGGCCACCAGCGCAGCGGTCAGGACTCGCTCATCAACTGTCTGTTTGGCATAACGGCCCAAGACGTGATCGAAGGCGGTCATAAACTGGCAGTGTTGATTGACGAAATGCAACACGTTGCCGATGTCGACCTGTCTGAGTTGATCGAAAAAGGGCTGATTGACGGCTTCACTGGCCTGGGGATATTGGAGACTCCAGCGACCCTGTTTATTCTGGTTTTTGAACTGAAAGTACTGATTCTCTCCAGAGACGATACGTTGATTGACAGCGGCTAAGCGCTCTTCAAGCTGCTGTTCGAGAGCAGCCAGGTGTTTCTGGACTGGCTGCTGAAGGATGGTCAGGCCCGTGTTAGTCAGCAACGTTTCTTTTTGTTGCCACCGCTGATCATCTAACAGATCGTCCTCGAAACTGCGGAAGCGAACGCTATCACGACAGAAGATATCGCCTGCTTCCAGGCCGTTGCGCAGCAGACGATAGACCAGAAACTCATAGCGGTCAGGCAGCAAGTGTTTCTGTTTCCCCTTATCTTGGGTATACAGATAGCGTTTGATATTGTCCGGGATGAAGCGAGTCGGAAAGGCGCCCTGAGCATATTGGTTGAGGGGTTTTCCTTTCTCAAACGCAGTCTTTAGAAAATGAACAGCTTCAATCAAGGGAGCATCTGTTCGGGAGGCAGCGAGATCGACAGCTGACAGGATGGGGCGTAAATTAACCTTAATCTGATGGGCCAAATGATCCGTATGGTCCCATTGAAAGGCGGTTTCATCGAAACCAATTTTGGTGGTCATCTGGTCAGCGATGGCGGCTAGCTTCTGGCGCTCTAGAATGGCAAAGGCTTTGACCTGGACTTCTTGGAAGGAGGTATTGTGGGTGATGGTGTCGTCCGTAAAGAGTTTCAGAACGTGGCCAGCCTTTTGCAGGGCTTGATTGGTGTCGAGGCGCTGCTGATAGACCCGCTCTTTGGCTGCGGTCTTGGTTTGCTCCGTATAGCCTCTGACCTTATAGATCAGGCAGGCCAATAGATTGTCATGCAGCCGTTGATAGCGATGATAGATAAAACAGAGCAGATAAAAATATCTCATGTTCTCATCAAGTTGCTTCAACCTGAAGACAGAATAATACGTTACGAGTGAGGCGTAGTATTTGATACTTTCGTTCGAGATATCCAGAGCCGGTAATAGCTTTTTGGCCAGACGATACGGGTGATTGATCTGTTGGCCGCGCTCAATTTCACGCTTGATTTCCCTGAGGCTAAAATCTTTTGGCTCCCGTTTGAGTTGTGTGATTTGATACAGCCCTGGTGTATCGGCTAAAAGACGCTTCAAGGCTTCTCGGTCAACCTGTTTGAGCTGGTTACGAACTAAAGTAATCAGGCGAGCTTGTTCTTTGGTCAGCGCCTGGCCAACCAAATCTTGCATCGAGCTATAGCTGGGCGTCACCAAGTGGTGTTCGGCCAGGTAATGTATCAGTTCTCGGAAGACATAGAGCGGTTTGCTGGAAATCCTGGCCGCTTGTCGAGCTTTTGTGGCCAATTTCTGTCGTTCCTCAACGTCACAGAGCCGATAATTGTGAAGAGCAAGGATTAAGCGTCTCTGCCTTAAGCGGGTCACCTGAGTCATCTCGAAGTCAGTAAATTGGAAATCAGGAAAGTAACGGGCCTGGATATACCTGGCATCGGCTTCAACTTCTGACAAGCTAAAGACAAAAAACAGATGACGAGCCTTAAAATAGCCCAATTGTAAAATATAATAGAGCCGCGACTTAGTAGTATGAAACTGCGCCAACGCAGCTGTTTCTCGCTCTGAGAGGGAAAAGTAGTGAACCCGCTCTTCGGGCGTAAAACGGGGCCGACCATAAAGGGCTTCTATTTCGTCGTTGCCCAAAATCTTCAACCGTTTTGGGGTGGTGTTCGTTTCTGGTGCCATGCTTCCCCCCGTCTGTGCGCCTCTCAGCCAACTCAAGGCCGTCTCACAAAGTAGACTTCTTGGTACGTTCGATTTGACGTGTTCCATTCTATGTTCCATAATTGGTTTTCCAAATAGTATTAGGCTTTATGGAGCATCAATGGGGTGGCTATGGCTTTGGTTGGATATGCGCGGGTCAGTTCTGTGGGGCAGACGCTGGCTGTACAACTCGATAAACTTAAACACTGTGACAAAATCTTTCAGGAGAAAGTGAGCGGGGTCACCGATAAACGACCCCAATTACAATCGTGTTTGGCCTACGTGCGGCAAGGAGATATTCTAGTCGTGACAAAATTGGATAGACTGGCTCGCTCAACATTACATCTTTGCCAAATTGCAGCGGAACTAGAGCGCAAGGAAGTCCATCTTCAGGTACTCGACCAGAACATTGATACCCATAGTGCGACTGGCCGTCTGTTATTTAATATGTTGGGGGCTATTGCTCAATTTGAAACCGAAATTCGGGCTGAGCGGCAACGAGAGGGCATTCGGAAGGCTCAAGAGCGAGGGATTAAGTTTGGTAAACGGAAGTTATTGAGTCAACAGCAGATGGCTGAATTGCAAGAACGCCGCCAGCAAGGCGTTCTCATCCGAACCTTGATGCAAGATTACGGCCTGTCCAAAACGAGCGTTTACCGGTACTTGAAACAGAAACAAGAGCCAGATATCTAGCTATCTATAGGCCAGATAGTTCTCCTGGCTAAACCTGGAATGTACTTTTTTGGGGGATATGCAAAAATACCCAATGTCTGGCATAGTATGGCTTCTCTATAAGTTTTCGAAATCTAACTCTTTTTCGATCTGATACACCTTCATAGCCATTGATTTTGGTTGAATGCCACCTAATTCTGCTTGAAAAGCAGCCATGTGCGATGTGTAAAAATGGGCTTTCAGGGCTTCGACCGACTCCCAGCATTCATATATACGCATGATTGTAGCGTCGGTAATGTCAATTGAATGAGAACAATAACAATTCGAGATAAAGACTGGCAAGGAATATTATCATTTCTACAAAAGCATCCCTCAGTTTAGGTTGGCAACCCAGCCGCTTGTCGGCGATTTATCGAAGGGGTGCTGTGGGTCAATCGGAGCGGGGCCCAATGGCGGTTGTTACCAGCCGCCTATGGCAAATGGAACAGCATCTACAAACGGTTTGCCGGCTGGTGCGACAAAGGGATATGGGCTCACTCCCCCAGCATTTTGCGACCAACGCTGACTTAGAATACCTGCTCATCGACAGCACCATTATTCGCGCCCATCCCTGTGCCGCTGGGGCCTTGAAAAAGCCCGGGAGCCAACAAGAGCAGGCCCTGGGTCGCAGCCGGGGCGGCTTTAGCACCAAAATTCATATCGCGGTTGATGCCTTGGGCAACCCCTTGCGCTTGCTGTTGACCGCTGGTCAACGACACGACATCGGTCAAGCCGCTGCCTTAATCGATGGCTTTGAGGGCGCCTATGTCATCGCCGACAAGAGCTACGATGCCGACCCGTTTCGCCAGACCATCACTGACCTACCGCGACGGCGGTCATCCCCCCTAAGGCCAATCGCACCGAACAGTATGACTACGATGACCATTTGTACAAAGAGCGCCATTTAGTCGAGTGTTTTATCAACAAGCTCAAGCATTTTCGGCGTTTGTTTTCTCGCTTCGATAAGCTGGCCTCTCGCTATCTGGGTTTCCTGTCATTCACTTCTGCTCTCATCTGGTTACGCTGAAATGTCAACACAACCTAATCGTCCTAGGTGAAATGGGCGATGGCTTAAATGTGGGTTTAGTAACTCATAGACCCTGTTTTCAAGAGATTCACTGCCCATTTTGGCCTACCTAGCTCCTATCCTGTTGATTTTTATCGCTAGTTTGCCTTGTTGACCTCCTTTTTACAATTATGTCTAGCTATTTATTCCGTGTCACTTCGTGTATTACTGAACGGCCGTGAGATGCCCATTATCAGGATAAGGACGATTTGTTGTTGAATAATTTCCAGCACTTTCTGGACCAGATTGGTCAAAAAATGGAAGCGGCCGTTGTGGATGGGAAAACACATGAGGAACATCAACTGATCCCCAGTCTGGCTCTATTTCGTCAGGTGGACAACAATTTTGATCGGCATAAAGCCGGGACTAAGGGACGCGGCGGTGAGTTAGTCAGAGACAGGCTCCATGAGTTTCTTACCGAGCACCTTCAGAAACAACTGGAAATGTTGCTAGAAGACAGGCAAGAATTAGAGGTGCCACTGACCATCGTGGCGAATCACTTGATCAGTTCCTTGCTAACCTTGCTCTGGTGGTGGGTTGAGCACGATAGACCCTACCCCCCTGAGCGTATGGACGAAGTTTTTCAACGCTTAACTGGACCAACCGTTGAATCTGTGCTGGGGATTGACTTGTATTGACCAAAGTTACCTCTACATCGACTTTAAGCGGTGATGTAAAAATTTCGACCTATTGTCGCTCAGTCGCTGTGAGGATGATTATTCTGTTGAGGCTGAGTAATCTTTTTTCCAATATGTTGGAATTTTATTCGTTTGGTTTAAGAATGACTGAGTTATACTGTATAGTGCTTAGTTCAGATGGACCCTAACAATTTATTTGACACAAAACAAAACCTATGCTAGTATTGCACTGAGCGTTGCAAAACTAGCATTGACTAAGATGACAGGTAAAATGGCCCGACCTAAAGAATTTGATCCAGATAAAGCAATAGACAAAGCCATGACCCTCTTTTGGCAAAAGGGATATGAGGCGACCTCCATTCAAGATTTGGAGGCACATCTCGGTATTGGACGTCGCAGTCTGTATAACACCTTCAAGAGCAAGCACGATCTGTTTATTGTTGCCTTAGATCGGTATCGAGATCTGGCCTATGAGGCAGCCGCAACATCTGATGAACCCTTGGTTTCCCCCAAAGCGGCCATTCAGGAAATATTTGAAGAGATCGTTGCTGTGTCTGTGGCAGATAAAAGCCGGAAAGGTTGTTTTGCTGTCAATTCAGCGATTGAGCTGGCTGGGCAAGATGATGCAGTGACCACAAGATCAATTGAAAACTTTCAGAATCTTGAATTTACGTTCCATAGCCTATTACATCAAGCCCAACAGGCAAGCGAGTTGAGCCCTGAGCATGATATTAAGGCTCTGGCCCAATATCTGACAAATGCCGTCTTTGGTATTCGGGTGATGGCAAAGATGAACCCTGACAAGGAGGTGATGGTGAATGTGGTAGATCTAACGCTCTCTATTTTAGACTGACATTTTTTTTCGGATTTTTCTGCAACGCTCAGTGCAAAATATACGAAAACTATTTTCGGCTAAAAGGGGAATACAAAAAGATAACCTGGCTATGAAGCAAGGTCGTGTCAGGAATGCCGAAATTTCGGCGCAACTTGAACCGGCACTTGCCACGTTGAAATAAAGTTACACGAATCAATTCAAAACACGTTTCAGGAGGATTTTACGATGGATTTTGCAATGAATCGACAAAGATGGTTCTATACGATAGCCCTTTTGCTGGCGACCACTGTGCTGCTGGCTGCCTGCGTGATGCAACCAGTCATAGAAGCATCAAACGTGGTCCTGATAGAGAGTACCATACCCGAGATGAAGTCGGCTGGTGTGTTGCACTTTGGACCAAACAATGAGCTTTTTGTGGCTGACTCGAAGAGCGGGACAATTTTTGCTTTTAATGTGGAAGCAGGCGAGCCACAAGCGCAGCCGCGTGGCTACAATCTATATGATATCGATTTACAGATCGCGGCCGCACTAGGGGCAACGCTAGAACAGATCACGATCAACGACTTGGCTGTTCACCCCGTGAGCAACTTGGCCTATCTTTCCGTTATGCGCGGTCATGGCGATGCGGCTATTCCCATCGTTCTGATCATCGACCATGATGGCAATATTGAGCCACTGGATCTGGGCGCACTAGATCATACCTCGATGACATTTGGGAATCTGCCCGACGAGGAATTGGTCTTCTGGGGTAAAATTTCCGCACGTAGTTTGAGCATCACCGACATTGACTACTATGATGGAGAACTCTATGTAGCCGGTCTTTCCAACAGTGACTTTGCATCGACTTTGCGCCGTATTCCCTATCCGTTTGATGGCACGGTGAGCAGCGCTAGTGTTGAGATGTATCACACCGTTCATGACCAGAATGAGACCCGTGCCCCGGTCCGTACTCAGACTATCTTAGAAGCTGAAAATGGACCTATCCTGCTGGCGGCCTATACCTGTACGCCTCTGGTAACCACCCCCCTATCTGCGCTGGAAGATGGTGCACATATCCGCACGAAAACCATTGCAGAACTTGGCTATGGCAACACACCAATCGACATCATCCGCTTTCAGACACAGGGGCAGGATGGTAGCGTACAAGATATGGTCCTCCTGACCAATACTGACTATAGCGCTATGGTCTTTAGTGCAGAGCAGCTCCTGGCGGGCCATGCGAGAGAAGGGTTGATCACCCCTGTCAGTTTTGCCACTGCTGGCGTTGAGCCATTCCGCGCACCCATGACAGGCGTGACTCAAGTGAGCGATCAGGATCCCATGCATCTACTCATGTTACGTACCAATAAAGATACCGGCAATCTAGACTTGGTCTCTACGGTGAAGGGGATCTATCTCCGCTTGAGTGACTTCATAAACGAGTATGACTTCCCCACCTATGAATATCCTGCTGATGGTTCGCAGGACTTTGTAAAGGGTTTTCAGAATATGTTACGCCTGGACGAAGGCTATCCAGAGCGGGTTGTTCAGTAAAAAAGAGTCCGGGTAAGCAAAACGCTCATCTCCCAAATGTGTACAAGTAGGGACGAAATTCTCTGGCAGTCTGACTATTCGTTATTCACGTTTAGGGTAGATAAACCAAAGTAAAAACATTGCAGGGCTGCAAAGTGGCGAAACATCAACCTGATTTGTTCACTTTGCAGCCGGCTAGATTTTCACGATATCTTTCAGCCGAGGCTATCGAAATGAAAAAAATAGTAGTACGTCTACTCATTGTGATCGCCACAGGGACTAGCTTACTCTTTGGTGGTGTACTCTACAGCTATCTGAATACACAGAAGCTTGTCATGTTCGGACAAGATAGCTTTGGTGAGGTTGCTGTAACGTTGAATGGTGAGCGCGACAGCGCAGCCTCAGCCAGCTTTGAGGCGGTCGGTCTTTCACCGACACTGTTACAAGGATTAAACGCGCAAGTACTTTCAACCGCTGATTGGCAGCAGATATATTCTGTTACCCTAATCGACGAGAAGCTGAAAGCGTCGCAGCTACCAATGTTAGGTGTATATAGCATTGAAGCGGGAACCGTCCGTTTTGTGCCCCGTTTCCCCCTAATTCCTGGGCAAGCGTACAGGGCGGAGTTGTCGTTCGATACCATACTTGCGCTAATACCCACGCTGGCGGACGACATCCCGGCCGATCTACACCACAAAACTGTTGTCGGTGAGTTCGGTTTGCCAAGGTCAGAGATGCCAGCCACAGAAGTGATTGCCGTCTATCCCACTGCGGATCAGTTGCCGGAGAATCTGCTGCGCTTCTATGTCTATTTTTCAGCTCCTATGCGCGACGGGTTCGCCCTAGAACAGGTTCATCTTGTCGACGCGCAAGGCCAAGAGGTAGAGGGGGTCTTCTTCGACGCGATCTTCGAACTCTGGGATCCATCCATGCAGCGACTGACGCTGCTCTTTGATCCGGGAAGGGTGAAGACCGGCTTGCGTGCCCACGAGCAATTGGGTCGCGCCCTAATCCCCGGCCAATCATACACATTGGTCATCGGCGCGGCGCTGCTGGATGCGCACGGTAGCCCACTAGCCCGCTCCTATGAAAAAGCTTTTACTGTAATCGAAGCAGACCTGACCCCACCCAATGTAAGCGACTGGCAAATGACTAGCCCGCCTGTAGAGAGCATCGAACCGCTAGAGATCCGCTTTCCTGCTCCCTTGGATCATGGGTTGCTGGCCGAGTTTGTGCGCATACAGGCCACCAATGGCGAGATCGTACCAGGGCAAATCGAGCTGGATAATCACGAGACAGTATGGCGATTTACACCAGCAGAACCCTGGCAAGCCGGTCTGTATGAACTTACAGTAAACACCCGCTTGGAGGATATTGCCGGGAACAATCTGCATGGTCTATTCGACACCCCGCCAGAGAAAAAATTGACGTTAATGGATAGGGGAACGGTCACCCTGCCTTTGCAAGTTCAGTAAGGTAGGGCGACCTTTTGACAAAATCTGAGCCAATCGATGAGGCTTCGTATCTGTATATAAGATAGAAAGGAAGAAAACTATGTCAGCATTAATGGTTGCCTTTGTTAGGGTGCATGACTTGGAAGCTTATAACCGTGAGTATCTCTCTATTGCACACCCCCTTATTGGAAAGTATGGCGGTAAAGCACTGGCTGTATCTGAAAAGGTAAAACAAATACAAGGAACGCTTCCAGAAGGGAAGTTTGTTATTTTAGAATTTCCAACCGTGGAACAAGCTGAAGCTTATTACTACTCCGCTGAACATCAAACACTTATAGAAAATGGAAGCAAATATTTTAGCTCAGATAGTATTATTGTAGAAAATGAACTTCCTGAAGGTTAAATGTAATCATTAACCAAAATATGTATGAGACATCTCTTATAGTTTGGAGGTGTCTTTTTGATTTAGCAGCAATTATTCTGGAAAATCCGTCAACGATCCTATCATCTGAAGCAGGTCCACTTGCTTACTTAGGGCAATTATACCGTAAATTTTCCGATGCTTACGACAAATAGCCCAGAGTGCAACTTAGGGCGCACATCAGTGCGTTCTTAGGGTGCTTGGCCGTTATACTGAGTTCAAAATTTGGCAAGCTAGACATCTTTGTGGTCAATGCTCGACCTGAAGCCCCGACCTTTTTCTATCCGACGTTGGAAATCACTGAGGAACAATGGGATATGGCCGTCGATTCCCAAGCCAAAGTCTTTCTGATCGCTGGACAAGAAGCAACTCACTTGATGGCAGATGGTGGTCGAATATTAGCTATCACCTATGCAACGGGCGGGGTAACTGGCAGTTTACAGCCTTGGGTGGCGATGGGGGCGGCCAAAGCAGCAATGGAGTCGCTGGTGCGTTACTTTGCTGTAGCATTAGCTAAACAGGGTATTACCGTGAACGCCATAAGCCCCGGTTGGACCGAAGATAGCGTCCTGAACAGTCTGCCGGAGGTTGTACAAGAGTTACAACGAAAATAGCATAGTGCGGTTGGACACCGATGGGTCGGTTGGGTACGCCCGCCGACATCGGCAAGGTGGCGGCGTTACTGTGTTTGGAAGAGGCAGCTTGGATTACGGGCCAGGTGATTTACCCCGATGGCGGCGCGTCGCTGATGAACTCGGAGGTTGCGCCGGAAATTCAGTTGGGGTAGCTATTTCTGGTTTAGCCCTAAACATTTCGTTCAATTCACATAACCTGCCCCTTTTCACGAACTTGAGAAGGGGCATCCGTTCAAATTTAGCGCTGAATGAGAATTCATAATGACGCATAATGACGATTGAAGAAAACAAACGCATCGCTCCTACAGAAGAAGATATGCGATTGAAGCGCGGGGCTTCTAATTGTGTAGGTGATCCACACAATTTATAATAGGCTGGTGGTACCAAACCATTTAGCAGAGCAACTTTAGCGGAGAAAATCTGCGTCCTTACTACGACAGTGGAAATGCTTCGATAGCGTCCGATTAACAAGGTTGAAGATATGAAAATCATAGAAGCTGATAGCTTACGTTTAGAGGAATGGATCGCGGTACGAACGCGCCTGTGGGATGATAGTCGTGACATGCATGTCGCTGAAATCCAAGAAATTTTGGACTCTGAATTCGCCACAGCTTACCTGCTCTTGGATGAGGCACAATCGACGGTAGGATTTATTGAGGGGGCCGTGTATCAGCGCAAAGGTCAAGGGTATGGCTACATCGAAGGGTGGTACGTCGCGCCCGAATACAGAGGTCAGGGTTACGGCAGGCAATTACTTAACACTGTTGAACAGTGGATTCTGCATCAGTCAATATCACAGGTGCTTTCCGACACTATTCCAGCGGAGTACCCACTCAGTCGCAAAGCGCATGCGGACAATGGGTTCAAGGAATGGTTCAACATTCAAGTTTTTATGAAGACGCTCTAGTGCCAAGCTTTCAAGTAGATTATGTGGCGGTCGATGGGTTGGAGTGGGAAACGCCGGACCACTACCAAGGTCAGGCGGCAAGCTCCGATCAACGAATACAAGCAGCAGACCGTTATGATCAGGAAGCCAAAAATTGGGTCAAACGAACTCAAATCGCCCTGGCTATTATCCAAGAAGGGCTTGATATTGCCTGAAATTGTTAGCATCATTATTACGACGCTCGAAAGGACAACTTATGGATTATTCAAAATTAAATTTATCCCAAAACCACCAGCTTGTCACCGATCGTTTTATCACCGCTTGCCAAGACGATGAGCGTATCATAGCCGCATTTTTGGGTGGCTCCTATGCCGCCGGCCAAGCCGATATTTACTCCGATCCTGGAGATTAAAGATCCCTGTTAAGGTCCCGAAAATTACATCTGCTAATAACTTTGACCTGGATAACTTCCTTTCTCCTAACCTGAACGCAACTAGAACCAAAAGCATTTAACGATTTCTAAAAAGCTTGCTCAAAATGCAAGAATTTCACCGGTTAGACCCTATCTTTCTCCTATTCGTCTATTTTCAAAGGATCGCTGATGTCTACCAAAATCTTGCCTGTTATTCGTCGTGCAGATCATATCGACGCCGCTTGGCTGCAAACGAGTTTTGCTAACATGGGCGGGAACAAACGAGACGGCTATTTTGCTGAATGTTGTCGCTTGCAAGATGAGAATCGCCTCGTTTTGCTCGTCGCTGAAAGTGAGGGTACGTATTTAGGACATTGTAAAATCATTTGGAGACCAGATTATCCTTACTTCAAGGCCAATAACATCCCTGAAATTCAGGACTTGAACGTCAGCGGTGCCTATCAACGACAGGGGATTGCCACCCGTTTAATGGATGAAGCCGAGCGTGTCGTTAGTCAGCATACGCCGGTTATCGGGATTCGCTTTGCTCTATATCAGGCATATGGGGCCGCTCAGCGAATGTATGTCCTACGCGGATATATCCCGGATGGTCAGGGAATTGCTTATCATGATGTTTATGTCGAGCCAGGCCAATCCTATCGGGTTGATGATGATCTCGTTTTGGGTTTAATCAAGCACTTAGGTAGTTCCCCAAGGAATATGTAATCAACTCAATCGATTGAACCGTAATGCCAACCATAACCAAAGGAGAAGTGAATGAATTCCCGTAAGCAAAATATCATCGCTGTCCATCCGAGTAAAGAACCAGAGATTGGGCGTTGGTTATGGGCTATGCAAGATGCCCGTGAACGCACGATGGAAGAGATCGAGTTGTTGACCCTAGCTATGATTGACTGGCTACCACCAAACAATGAGAGCAGCATCGGGACTGTGTTGTATCACCTGGCCGCGATTGAGGTTGACTGGCTTTACGAAGAGGTACTCGTGCAGCCATTTCCGTCAGAAGTCGTCACCTTATTTCCATACCCAATCCGCGATGAACAAGGCCGGCTCGCCCAAATTCAAGGTGTGAGTCTGGCGCAACATCTGAAACGGCTCGAAACCGTGCGCGGCTTGCTGATCGAGGTATTCCAGCAGATGGACCTCCCCGAATTTCGTCGGGTGCGCTCATTGCCAGATTATGATGTGACCCCGGAATGGGTACTCCATCACCTGATGCAGCACGAAGCAGAACACCGTAGTCAGCTTGGTAGACTTCGAGCCAAAGCGGAAAGCGATCTTGTCGAGGGGTAAAAAGGTAAAAAGGGAGCGTTAATCAAATAGGTTAAGACATGAGATGCGTATTCGCTTTGAGATTTAAGCAGAGGATGCTTGTTGACATAAGCTAGGTTCTATTTTTGCCCGTATCATGTATTTAGGCGAATCTATGTTAAACCACCCCGCAACACCTCCCGACGGGCGCGGGTCGCTGCTTCATCAACCTCAAGCGTATCAGGGTCGATGATCACCCCGTAAATTTCTGCCGCTTGCTCAATCGAAACCAACTCATCGCGCACATCAGCCCAGACCCTCTCCGGCGGTCTATCTACCGGGGGGCCAAAGCCGCCGCCGCCGGTGGTATCAAAACTGACCCGCATATCCGCTGACTCTAGCGGCATATTCCCGGTCTCTCGAATCACTTCCTCCCGGCTGAGTTGCCGCCCATTGAGATAGACGTGGGCGGCGTTTGCGTCCCCCCCGCCCTGTAGGCCAAACGGAGGAATATTCTGGCCGTGTAACCATGTAGACGCAATGGGGGTGATGGTCTGGTTGTCCAAGGCTCGAAAAGTCATCCGCAAGCCCAGTCCTCCCCGTTGGCGACCAGGACCCCCAGAGTCGGTCAAATACTCTTTGGCTTCAACCAAGACCGGCACGGCGACTTCAAATAGCTCAACCGGCACGTTGGAGGCGCTACTGGGGTAGATAGTGGTGGCGTTGCCATCGACGGTTGAACCGGCTCCCATGCCCCCGCCGTTGAAAAACCAGGAGTGCTGCGTTTTGCCCGTTTCCTCATCGGTGGCAAAAATGGTTAGCCCACCGATTACGCCCGGCCCGCCCATCACCTGATCCGGTAAAATATCGACCAACGCGGCAAAGAGGGCATGGTGAACATACCAGCCCGTCTTGGTACGCATCCGCACCGAGGCCGGATAACGGGCATTGAGAATCGAGCCGGACGGCGCTTCAATGCTGATTGGGCGAAAACAGCCGCTGTTGCTGGGTACATCCGGCAGAAGGATGCACTTCAGCCCATACGAGGCGTGGGCTTTGGCGTAGGTAAAGGTGCAATTGATGCCGCCTTGGGGTTGCTGAGGGGCCGAGCCGCTAAAATCGACCGTTAGCGTATCGCCGGCAATGATGACTCGGCAATCGATATTTAACACGCCGTCAAACTCATCAAACAAAACCTGTGATCGATACTCACCATCCGGCACGGCGGTGATCGCCCGCCGCATCGCGGTCTCCGAGCGAGCTTGAATCTCGGCAGCCAGGGGCTGTAGATCGTCCAGCCGATACTCTTCCATCAGGGCTAAGATCTTCTCTCCCCCGGTCTGATTGGCGGTCACCTGGGCATGAATATCGCCGATGACCATCTCCGGCACGCGCACATTCCCCGCGATAAAATCGAAAATGACCTCATTGAGTTGCCCTTGATCATAGAGGCGGGCCATCGGAATGAGCAGCCCTTCTTCATATGCCTCGCGGGCCTGGTTGGAGTCGAGCGTACCCCCCAAATCGGCTAGATGGGCAATGTTGGCCGCAAAACCGATCAAGCGCCCATCGCGGAAAAAGGGGGTCATAATGGCCACATCAGGGTGATGACCGGCGTTGAGCCAGGGATCGTTGGCAATGAAGACATCGCCGGGGCGCATACTGTCTCGGCCAAATTTGTCAACCACAGCTCGGGTGACGTTGGGCAAAGTTCGATTGAAGACCGGCATGCTACGGGTGGCGTGGGCCAGAGAGTTCCCGTTGGCATCCATAATTTCGCAGCCAAAGTCGTTTGCCGCGCCCACCACCGTGGAAAAGGAGGTGCGCACCAAAATGGTCGCCATCTCATCGACGACGGTGATCAGCCGCTGCCACAATATTTCGAGGGTCAAGGGATCAAACCGGGTCATGCTGAACTCCCTATTTGAATGTGTAGATTGAGGGTTTCATCGATCCGCCCGGACATTTCAGGCCGGATAATGGCGGTCGATTCCCGTTCTTCGACAATGGCCGGCCCGGTAATCTGCATGCCGGGGCGCAACAGATAGCGATCATAGATCGGGGTCTCAACAAAGCCCTCTGCCTCAAAGAAGTAGGCGGAACGGTGGCCTTTCAAGGCGGCGTCCGCCGAGATCGATTCTGCCGCCAATCGCTCGGTCTTCAGGGGTTCTCTGATGCCCGATACGGTCACGCGCCATGTCAACAACTCAATCAGCACCTGACCGGGCAGGTGGCGATAAAGGCGTTTGTACTGCCGGTTAAACCGCTCGATAAAATCGGCCACATTCATCGTTTCCAAATCGAGGGGTAGCGCAATGGCAATTTCGTGCAGTTGCCCTTCAAACCGGCCGTCAACCTGGCGCTCGATGCGTGCTTGCTCAGGCGCAATCCCGGCTTCTTGCAACATCTCCAGCCCTCGCGCCTCCATCTCGGTAAACAGGGTTTGGATTTCGGGCCAATTGGCTTCGTCCAGACGAATGGGATAGGAACGGACAAAATCAAACGCGGTGGGCGCAATCAACAACCCGACGGCAGAGGCCACCCCCGCCTTTGGCGGAGCGATGACGCCGGCAGCGCCCAAAATTTTGGCGACCCCCGCCGCATGCACCGGCCCGGCCCCACCAAAACACATCAAGGTGTAATTCCGAGGATCGCGGGCTTTCTCAAGAATATGGATTCTAGCGGCGGAGGCCATATTCTCATTGACCAGCCGATGGATGCCATCCGCCGCCTCGATCATGCTGAGGGCTAACGGATCTGCCACTTGTGTCAGGGCACGCCGGGCGGCTTCTAAATCGAGCGACATCTCGCCGCCCAGGAAATAATCGGGATTGAGATAGCCCAACACAAGATCGGCGTCGGTCACCGTCGGTTGCTGCCCGGCAAAGCCATAGCAGGCCGGGCCGGGATTCGCACCGGCACTCTCCGGCCCAATCTTCATCAGACCCAGCGAGTCGATCCGGGCAATGCTACCCCCGCCGGCCCCAATTTCCAACATATCCACCGTCGGAAATCGGAGGGGGTAGCCGCTCCCTTTTTTGAAACGGTGCAGACGAGCTACTTCCAGGTTAGGGGCAATGGCCGGTCGCCCTTGGTGGATCAAACAAAGTTTAGCGGTGGTTCCCCCCATATCAAAGGCTAATAAATCCTGAAACCCGGCCAGTTGACCAAAATGACCGGCAAAAATGGCCCCGGCAGCCGGGCCTGACTCAACCATGCGGATCGGTTGTTCCAAGGCTGTAGCAAGCGGCGTCGTACTGCCGGAGGAGAGCATCGGGTAGAAAACGCCGGTAAATTCATTTTGACGCAATTCATCACGCAGCAGCGTTAAGTAATGAGCCAGCAACGGCTGGACATAGGCATTGGCTACGGTGGTTGAAGTGCGCTCATATTCCCGTATCTCCGGGGCAACAACGCTGGACAGCGACACCGTCACCTCCGGCCACTCAGCCTTGATGATGTCCAGCACCGCCTGTTCATTGCTGGGATTACGAAAGGCGTGCAAAAAACAGACCGCAATAGCCTCAACTTTTTGTGCTTTGAAATCCTGCAAAATGGATCTGATTTCGGCTGGGTCGATGGCTTTAAGGATTCGACCATCGCGGTCTACCCGTTCCTGTACGCCGCGCCGTAAGTAGCGGGGGCTTAGGGCCTCCGGGTAACGCAAGAAGAGGTCAAAGATGTCGTACCGTTGCTCGGTTCGGATGGCTAGAATATCTCGAAAGCCCTGAGTGGTTAGCAACCCCACCCGCGCCCCTTTGTGTTCGATGAGGATGTTGGCGACTAGGGTTGTGGCGTGGATGATGTAATAAATATCCTGATGGGTTAAACCGATCTGGTCAAAGAAATCCTGCATCCCGGCCAAGGCTCCCTGAGCCGGATTCTGGGGCGTTGTCAGCGCCTTAAAGACCTGCAATTCGCCATTGTCTGCATTGAGCAAGGCAAAATCGGTGAAGGTTCCGCCAATGTCAAAGCCAAGTTGATAGCTCATGTCTAATTTGATGGGGTCCTTTCTAAGCAGTAGGGTGGCAAAGCCACAACTAAATTAAGAATTAAGAATGAGGAATTAAGAATGACGGGCAACTTTTCCGCGGATAGCGCAAATGTTCATCCTCTACTTCGTAGGAAGTGAGGGAACTATGTCAACCGATAACTTACTCCCTAACCCGGCATAGCCGGAACCAAAAAGGAAGAATCCACGAATGGACACGAATTTTCACGAATTTTTTCATCCTGTCATAAGTGAAACCAACTAAGTCTTTAGAAAGGAGTGCCAAAGCCCGTTTTAGGAAACTAAAACCAGCTTTGGCACTCCAAGAACGCTATTTCAAAGAAATTTATTTCTAACAATTTGCTTGGAATCACTTATCTTCATCTTGTCATCCCTTCACCCTATCTCCCTCTCCCCCTCTCCCCCCTGCTCCCTACTTCCTACTCCTTGAGAAATATTCAACCCGACTGCAAGAGACGGGCCATTTTTGTCGCCAGATAAAATCGAAGCTGATTTTCTCCCTTAAACGGGTCCTGATCGAGAATCTGTGCAATCCGCCCCAGGCGATACTTCAGGGTGTTGGGGTGAATATGAAGGGCATAGGCCGCTTCTTGCAGAGTTTGGTTGCTATCGAAATATGACTCCAACGTTTGCAACATGTCTGTCTTGTTTCGACGGTCATACTCAACCAGGGGGCCAAGGGTACGCTGCACCCAATCTCGCACATCCTCATCCCGGCCGGATCGCTCCAACAGGAGGTACAAGTAAATTTCTTCAAACCGGATAGGACGGCGCATCTTTAGGCGGGTTCCGACATCAAGGGCTTGTTCGGCTTCCTGATAGCTCCGTCGAAGCCCATCCGGCCCTGGATGAAAGTCGCCACAGGCCAGAGCATAACCCTCTTTTATCTTGGCCGCCTTAATCGCGGCTACCAACTGATCCAGCAATTCATTAACCTGAGCATGCGCCTCTGTGATAGAGTCTGTGAGATGAGGCAAAATGACAAACCCATTGTTGCTAGAGGCGAGGATACTATTGGGGCAATGGCTCTCTAGCACTTGCTCGATGATGTGATGAAATTGTTCTAAAACGTGCCGTGATTTGGCCTGCGTTAAGGGGTGGTGCTGGGCCGGCCAAAATTTAAGCAGAATGGCGATAGGTTTTGACTCTAGCTCCCAGCCCAGGGTACGGGCCTGGTCAAACAGGTGGCGCGTTGATCGCTGGTCACCGGTCAGCAAATCGTCGAGCAATGCTTGACGTTGCTGGGCCACCTGATCTTGAGCCGCTTGAAATTTAAGCAAAGCTAAGGTGATCACGTGACGACTCTGCGTCAGAATTTCTTTGACTTCAGGGGCAGGGGAGGCCCTTGTTACCAACAAGCCAATCACTTCATGGTGGATGATGAGCGGGGTGAAATCAAGGCCAACCTGTGTTGCTAGACGCTGCATTGGCTGCTGGGCCTGGAACTCGCTGCTTAAGGCTCCCTGGCTCATCAATTGAGCAAGCTGTGTTTTGAGGCGCGGCACGGGATCGCCCGCCAGCACCACCCCCGCCATATTTGCCACGACAACCACCTGTCCTATGGCCTGCCCCAGCACACGGACCAGCTCACCAACCGGCTGATCATCAAGCAGCAAGTTAATGAGGCTTTGCTGAACATCTTCGATTCCATTGGTTTTGTGGGGTACAGTCAAGAACGAACCTCCGCTAATTCAGCGTGAGTCTGACAATACGGAGTGAGGAGTAGGCAGTAAGCAGTAGGCAGTAGGCAGTAAGCAGTAGGCAGTAGGCAGTAAGTATACCTTCAACGCCCGGCAAGCATAACATGAACCTTGAAAATCGGTAAATTGGGGGGCAACCTCAACATTGCCACTTGTCGATTTCCCACAAACCAGGCCTATTTTTTTGTGGTAAATAACGGTTGACCGGGGGTGTGGGAAGCTGTATACTTCGGTATCTTGTTTTGAATTGTAAAGCTCAGAACAGGCTTCAAGGAGGAAGCAGCGTATGCGAATTGGCATTGATGTCGGTGGGACAAATACCGACGCCGTATTAATGGAAGGTTCTGAGGTCTTGGCCTCTCATAAAACGCCGACCACACCTGACGTTACGTCAGGGATTACCGCAGCCTTAAGCACCATCTTGTCTGAATCCGATGTTTCCGCTGACGCAATCAACCACGTGATGATTGGCACCACCCATTTTACCAATGCGGTTGTCGAGCGCCGGCGGCTGACTCCGGTGGCAGCGCTTCGGCTTGGCTTGCCGGCGACCGTGGCTTTACCCCCGATGGTCGATTGGCCGGAGGACCTGCGTGAGGCAATTGGTAATCTGAGTTATCTGGCCCACGGGGGGCACGAATTTGATGGGCGCGAGATTTCTGCCCTTGACGAAGCCGAATTACGGGAGATTGGAGCCGATATTCGCCAACGCGGGATTCACTCGGTGGCTATTTCGTCGGTATTCTCACCCGTTAATCCTGAACTTGAGCAAAAAGCGGCGGACATTCTGCGGGCTGAAATCCCCGATGTATCCATCACCCTCTCCCACGAAATTGGTCGGATTGGCCTGTTAGAGCGAGAAAATGCAGCCATCATGAACGCTTGCCTCCGTGATTTGGCTGTTCAGATTGTGGCCTCGTTTGGGCGGGCCTTGCGTGATCTCAATATCACCGCCCCATTCTACATCAGCCAAAATGACGGCACCCTCATGAATGCCGAGTTTGCCGAAAAATATCCGGTATTAACTTTCGCGTCCGGCCCCACAAACAGTATGCGCGGGGCCGCCTTTCTTTCCGGCGTCAAAGAGGCCATGGTGGTCGATATCGGCGGGACGACCTCCGATGTGGGGATGCTAATTCAAGGGTTTCCGCGTGAAGCTTCGGTCGTTGTCGATGTCGGTGGGGTGAGAACCAACTTTCGGATGCCCGATGTCTACTCCTTTGGTCTGGGGGGCGGCACGCGCATCCACCAAAACGGTGATGATCTAACGATAGGGCCGGACAGTGTCGGCTACCAATTGACAACGGAAGCCCTTATTTTTGGGGGTAATACCTTGACCACCACCGATATCATCATCGCTAATGGCAGGTCGGGCATTGGCGATCCGGCAGCCGTGCAGTCGTTGGATCGTAACCTGGTTAGGGCAACCATCGCCAAAATTCAGGACATGACTGAAGTCGCCGTGGATCGAATGAAAACCAGCGCAGAACCGATACCGGTCATAGTGGTCGGCGGGGGGAGTATCCTGATCACCAGGCCAGTTAGTGGGGCTTCGGAGATGATCAAGCCCGATCACTTTGCGGTGGCAAATGCCATTGGGGCCGCCATCGCTCAAGTTGGCGGCGAGACCGACCGCGTCTTTTCGCTGGATAAAATGAGCCGGGAGGATGCGTTGTCTGAAGCCCGTGAAGAAGCGACCCAAAAGGCTGTCACCGCCGGGGCAGACCCGGTCACCATCCAAATTGTGGATGTTGAAGAGGTGCCGCTGGCCTATCTGCCCAGCAGCGCCACCCGAATTCGCGTCAAAGCCGTCGGCGATCTGGCCTTGTAGGAGAAACGTTATGCGATTAATGCACCCGAAAAATATCGAGGATTTGGCGACTGGGGCCGCCGTCTTAGGCACGGGGGGCGGGGGTGATCCTTACATTGGCAAACTGATGGCGATTCAGGCCATTCGAGAGTATGGCCCCGTTCAGTTAATTAGCCTCGCTGAACTTGATGATGATGCGTTGGTGGTTCCTTCGGCCATGATGGGCGCACCCACCGTGATGGTGGAGAAAGTTCCCAGCGGGCAAGAAATCATCCACGCTTTTGAATCGCTGCAATCATTTTTGGGGCGCAGAATCGACGCCACGGTATCCATTGAAGCAGGCGGGGTTAACTCAACCACACCCTTTGGCGTTGCTGCCCAAATGGGCATCCCTCTGGTTGATGCTGATGGCATGGGGCGAGCCTTTCCGGAAATACAGATGGTCACTTGCACGCTGGGTGGGGTATCAGCCACCCCGATGGCGATTGCCGATGAGAAGGGAAATTCTGCCCTGCTCAACACCGTCAACAATCACTGGACGGAAACCTTTGCCCGAACCGTAACGGTCGATATGGGCGCGTCAGCTATGATCGCGCTGTATGCGATGAGTGGTAAACAGCTCAAAGAGGCGATGGTTCCTGGTACCATTACCCTGGCCGAAACCATTGGTCGCGCCATTCGGGAAGCGCGGGCCAATCACGAAGATCCCATTCAGGCGGTTTTAGCCCTGACCAACGGGTATGAGATATTCAAGGGGAAAATCACCGATGTCGCCCGCCGAACGGTCGCCGGGTTTGCGCAAGGGGATGCCACCTTCGAGGGGCTGGATGAATTTGCCGGGAGTAACCTCACGCTGCAATTTCAGAATGAGCATTTGGTAGCCATTCAGGATGGTGAAATCGTGGTCTCTGTGCCCGATTTGATCACCGTACTCGATTATGAAACGGGTGAACCCATTACAACCGAAGGGTTACGCTATGGTTTCCGAACCGTCATTTTGGGGATGCCCTGCACCCCCAAGTGGCGCACCCCGGAAGGCTTGCGCCTGGTTGGACCCCGCTACTTTGGGTATGATGTTGAGTACGTGCCGGTAGAGGAACGCTACGGGAAAGAATAATTAGTAACTTCCCAAGAATCTTCTTGCTTTTTGGGCAAGAAAGTTATGATCCACGAATACACACAAATGAACACCAATGAAAAAATTCGTGAAAATTCGTGTCCATTCGTGGATTTATCCTTTTTGGTTCTGGCCCCGGAAGCGAAGCGGCTCCGGCCAGGTTAGGATAGTCTAAGTGAATTTAACCTGTCAAGATGTCGCTGATATAGCCTGTGGGGCCGCATTTCTGGGTAGCGGCGGCGGGGGTGATCCCTATTATGGGCGCGTTTTGGTGGAGCAGGCCATACGGGATGGGTGCCGGATTGAGCTGATTACCCTTGCGGATTTGCCGGACGACGCGCTGGTGCTTCCCACCGCCATGATTGGGGCACCGACGGTTTTGATTGAAAAACTACCGCGTGGCGACGAGATGTTGTTATCACTTCGCCGGTTGGAACAGCATTTGGGACAAACCGCCTTCGCCACGATGCCCGCCGAGTGTGCAGGCGTTAACGCGATGCTTCCGTTGCTGGTTGGCGCCCGCTTAGGTTTACCCATTATCGACGCTGACGGCATGGGGCGCGCCTTACCCGAACTTCACATGGAAACATTTCACATTCACGGTGTTTCGGGCACTCCGATGGTCCTTTCAAATGAATATGGTGACTCGGTGCTGATCACCACCCACAGCAATGAGATGATGGAATGGTTGGCGCGAGGAACCGCCATCCGAATGGGGGGCGTTGCCTATATCGCCGAATTTCCGATGGATGGGCTAACGGTAAAACAAACCTCGGTTCCCCATACCTTGTCTACCTGCCTGAAAATTGGCCGCTGTGTGCGTTACGCTGAGGCACGGGAAGATGATCTATATCGGGCGCTCATTAAAGCGCTAGATGAGACACCGTACAAGTTTGGTCAGGTGATTTTTGCAGGGAGGGTCATTGATGTCATCCGCCAAACAACAGCCGGTTTTGCCAAAGGGAAAGCCCATATCGAAGCGGCAACCGATAACGGCTCCCTGCTGGAAATTGTGTTTCAAAATGAATATTTGCTGGCCCGGATCAAGGGAAATGTTAAAGCGATTGTGCCGGACTTGATTTGCGTGTTGGATAGCCGGACAGCAAAACCGATTGCGACCGAAATGATCCGTTACGGTCAACAAGTAAAAGTCATGGCCATCAGTGTCCCGCCGATGTTGCGCACGCCGGAAGCCTTAGCTGTATTAGGACCGCAAGCCTTTGGCTTTGAACAAGATTTTCAACCCGTGGAATCGCTGTATGAGGAGTAAGATAATGCCAAATACTGTGGCTGTAACGGAAACCCAGGCCTTAACCTTACTGGCCTACCTGACCGCCAGTGCCGATATTTCACTGGTTGAACCCGAACTGTATGGCCCTTTTCGGCTGATTGATGCCGCCGGCCAATTGGCCGGTTACGTGGTCGATCATCAACCGAAAAAACGGCGGCAATTTTGGCAGACAGTCAAAGAGGAAATTGATCAGAAGAAGGTCTGGTTGATGTGGGACCGGCCCGGCTTTCGAGCCTTTTTGCAAGGCATACCCCGTCAGGTTGCCGCCGAACTCGCTTTGGTTGATGAAGCAGATATAGATGCCCAAACCGATCAACCGGGCGCTTTGACCGAATATGAGGCCCTTAAGCTCCTGGCCTATCTGACCGCCAGCGCCGATATCTCGCTCTTTGAACCAGAATTATACCCGCCCTTTCGTTTGATTGATGCTGCCAGCCAATTAGCTGGTTACGTCTTGGCACACAACCCTGCCGAACGTAAAGATTTTTGGCAAGCTACCAAACAGGAAATCGACCAGAAGCGCGTATGGCTTATGTGGGATCGACCCGGTTTTCGAAAGTTCTTGGCCGAGATGCCCGCAAAAGTGACAAAGGAACTTACATAAATACAAGCGATGAACCACACATTCAAACCGACAAAATTAGAAGCAATTGCCGAATTCGTGCAAGATTATGCGGATACGCTATCTTCACCGATTGAGTCATTTATGGAAGGTCATATTCTTAATTCTCAAGCGTATGTTATTTCGTCCAGCCACGGTGATGATGTCGGATATTTTGCGCTTTATGAGGAAAAGCTGTTAACCCAATTTTATCTTCAGCCCAACGTGCTCAAAGATAGCCAACCGCTTTTCTCGCAAGTTTTGCACCAATTTGGGCCTGAGGCGGCTTTCATCCCGACCTGTGATGAACTATTTTTGAGTTGCGCCTTGGATCAAGAGACGGCTATCTCAAAACAAGCCTATTTCTTTCAAGATAACCGAGCAATCGATTCGGATCATAAAACGTATCAGGGCGGCGAATTTCGACCCGCCAATCTGGCCGATGCTGACGCTATTCGTCAAATCAGCGGCGATTTTTTTGATGAGCTAGAAGACAGAATTGCCAGAAATGAGCTATTTGTGTTGACGGAAGCTGATGTATTACTGGGCGCAGGGGTGATAGAAAAGGGCCGCATCTTAAAGGGATATAGCAGCATTGGCATGTTTACGAATGAACCGTTTCGGCAGCAAGGTATTGGCAGAACTATTATTCTGCGCTTAAAGCAACGGTGTTATGAGGATGGACAGATACCGCTAGCAGGTTGCAATTATCATAACATCAACTCTAAGAGAACCTTGGAAAGTGCCGGGATGACTACCAAAACCCGTTTATTGAAGGTTCGCTTCGAGCCTCAAAGGAGTTCGCATGCGTAAAAACATTCCCGCTTTTGACGTTATCAAAGCGCGACGAGTCTGCCGCTCTTTTAAGGAAGATGCCGTTTCGCGTGAGGACCTAAAGCATTTGCTGCAAGCGGCGCGTTGGGCCTCCAGCGCGGGCAATCGACGCATTCATAAGTTTGTGGTTGTTGAGGACCAAGCGGTCATCAGCCGCGTTCGCAGTATGTCGCCGGGCATGTTGGCCTACCCTACCGCATTGATTGTCATCTGTACCGATAAAATCAAAGCGGCGGAAGAAGGAGTCAAACTCGACCGCGATTCTACAACCTGGATCGATGTTGGGACGGCCTCGCAAAATATGATGCTGGCTGCCTTTGAAATTGGCTTGGGAACCTGCCCAACCACCTCATTTAGTCACGGTGGGGTGAGTACCGTCCTCAATCTCCCCGATCACCTGGAGCCGGAATATATTTTGCAAGTGGGTCATCCGGTTCCCCAAACACGGGTTATGCGGGCCGGGGTTTCAACTAGGTTGGATATTGAGGATCACACCTATTGGGGGCCATTTACCGAGGCGGATTCATGAGTACAGACCTGGACACACCCCAGATTGACCCCTTCACCCTGGAAATCATCAAAGCCAAGCTTCTGGCGATTGCCTCGGAAATGAGCGTGGTGCTGGCCCGTACCAGCATGAGTCCCATCATTTATGAGGTGCTTGATTTTGCTTGCGGTATCACCGACGCTGAAGGGCAGGTTATTGCTCAGGCTAATGGCCTCACCCTCTTCACCGGCACGTTTATGGCCCAAGTCCAATCGGTCATCCGAAAATTTGGGCCTGAGCGGATAAAACCGGGCGATATTTTTATGACCAATGGCCCCTACGATGGCGGCACGCATACCTGTGATATTGCGCTGGTGATGCCCATTTTTGTCGATGATGAAATCGCGGCTTTCAGCGTATCTATTACCCACTGGACAGAAGTTGGCGGCAAAACACCCGGCAGCGTCTCCCCCGATGCAACCGAAATCTATCAGGAGGGGCTGCAATTCCCCATCATCCATATTGTGCGGGAAGGCCGGCTCATTGAAGAGGTGGTCGAGATTATTCGGGCCAACGTTCGCCTGCCACTGATGTCCATCGGCGATCTCAATGCCGGTATTGCAGCCTGCCGGATTGCCGGTCAGCGTTTAGTGGAAACGGGCGAGCGATACGGCATGCAGAGCGTCCGTTACGCCTTCAGCGCGATCCTGGATCACGGAGAGCGATTGGCCCGGCAAGCGATTCGCCAAATACCCAATGGGGTCTATCAGGCGCAGGATATCATCGACGGGGATGGGATTACCGAGGAGGAGATACCCGTTCAGGTGAAGATTACGGTGGAAGATGAAAGCATGACCCTCGATTTCACCGGCTGCGCTCCCCAGCGACCGGGGCCGATCAATTGTGCCTATGGAGCCTTGCTCTCCGCCTGCAAAACGATCTTCAAGGCCATCACCGATCCGCAAGCGCCCAGCAATGAGGGCTGGTTCCGCCCCTATGAAGTCATCATCCCCGCCGGCACCGTTTTCAGCGCCGTTCGACCGGCTCCGACCGGCTGGTATTATGAAGCCTCGGCCTATGCCAGCGAATTGGTCTGGAAAGCCTTGGCTCCGGTTTTAGCAGACCGGTTGACCGTCGGCAGCTACTTGAGCTTATGCGCCACCTATTTGGGAGGCATCGATGATAAAAGCGGCGAGGTGTGGGTTCACCCTGAGCCACACAATGGCGGTTGGGGGGCCGGACCGGGCATCGATGGGCAAAATGGCTTGATTGCCACCACAGATGGCGACACCTACAACTACCCGGTGGAGCTTCTGGAAAGCAAATTCCCCCTGCTCGTTGACCGCTATGCCCTGAATGAGCAAGACACCGGCGGCGCGGGAGAGTGGCGGGGCGGTTTGGGCCTGGTACGCGAGTATCGTCTCATTAATAGCACGGCATTTTTGCACGCCAGTATGGGACGGAATAAAATTCGACCGTGGGGAATGGCGGGCGGACTGGCAGGCAGCAACAATTATGCAGAACTTATCCGTGGCGATGAAGTCACCCCCTTTTCGCGGGTATCCTATTACCCTCTGCAAGAAGGGGATGTGGTTCGGATTCTGACCGGGCGAGGGGGCGGCTACGGTCTCCCTGACCATCGCCCGGCGGAGCGAGTGGCAGAAGATGTCAGAAACGGTTACATTAACCGCCGGACCGCGGAAGACGATTACGGGGTTATTGTCGATCAAAATTCACAGGTAGACGAAGAGGCTACGCTTACGCTTCGGGCAAAACGAGGACTATAGATGGCGACTCGATTGGCAACCGATATCGGCGGCACGTTTACGGATTTAGTCGCCTTCGATGAAGAGAGCGGTCAGATACATTTGGGCAAAGCCTCGTCAACACCGCACGATTTCTCCAAGGGGATTTTGGATGCGGTGGATGTCTCCGAGATTAGGCTGAATGAGGCTGCCTATTTTGTTCACGGCTGTACGGTGGTCATCAACGCCATCACCGAGCGCAAAGGGGTTAAAACCGCGCTGGTGACTACGGCCGGTTTTCGGGATGTGTTGGAAATTGGCCGAGGCAACAGGCCCGATATGTACAATCTGCGCTTTCAAAAGCCGGTCCCCTTTGTGCCCCGACAATTGCGCTTTGAGGTGCGGGAGCGCGTTGATAGGCACGGTGCGATTCTGACGCCGCTCCAACTGACAGATTTAGACCCGATCATCGCTCACTGCCGGTCAGAAGGGGTTGAAGCGATTGGGGTCTGCTTTCTGCACGCCTATGCCCACCCCGAACACGAGCGGCAAGTCGCGGCGAAACTGAGCGTGGCCTTGCCCGATGTCGCCGTGACAATTTCCAGCGACATCACTCAGGAATGGCGCGAGTATGAACGGACAAATACCACCGTCCTGAACGGCTACGTCATGCCCATTATTCAAGGCTACCTGGATCGGCTAGAGAGGGCGACCGGCGACCGCAACATGTCCTGCCCCCTGCACGTGATGCAATCAAATGGCGGCACGGCCTCATTTAGCCTGGCCAAGCGCCTCCCAATTTATCTCGTCGAATCCGGACCGGTAGCGGGTGTTATGGGCGCAGCCGCCATCGGTCGAGCGATTGGGGAGCCGAATATAGCCTCGTTTGATGTCGGCGGCACAACGGCCAAATGCTCCCTCATTGAGGGCGGAGACCCCAAAACCACCACCGAATATCGGCTGGAGTGGACGCCGTTGACCTGTGGCTACCCGGTCAAAACACCCGTCGTCGATATCGTTGAAATTGGGGCGGGCGGCGGATCAATCGCCTGGTTTGATGGCGGGGATGTGTTGCGAGTCGGCCCCAAAAGTGCGGGGGCTGATCCTGGCCCGGCTTGTTACGGGCAGGGGGGTGAAGCTCCGACCGTAACCGACGCCAAGTTGGTGGCGGGGGTGATCAACCCGGACTATTTTCTGGGCGGCAGTTTGACCGTCTACCCGGCGTTGGCCTGACAGGCTTTAGCCCCTATCGCGGCTAAATTGAACACAACGGTTGAGCAAGCGGCCAACGGCATAATTCGCATGGTCAATGCCAGCATGACCGAAGCCCTCAAATTAATTACGGTTCAACGGGGGTACGATCCGCGAGATTTTGCCCTGGTAGCTTACGGCGGTGGCGGCGCGATGCATGCGGCTGCCTTGGCCCAAGAACTCCAGATGAAGAAGGTGATCATCCCACCCCATCCCGGTCACTTTTCAGCCTGGGGGATGCTGGTCACACAACCCCGGATCGATTTGGTGCGGACTCACGTGTACCGTACCACAGCGCTCACCCCGGAAATATTGGTGGCAAATTTTACGGCTTTAGAAACAGCAGTTCAGGATCGATTTGCTGCGGATGGTGAGGCCGGGACTATTACCTTCCAACGCTCGGCTGATCTACGTTATCACGGCCAAGAGCATACCGTTTCAGTCCCGATTGACCGAAATAATCTTGAGCTTACACAGATTGAACAGGATTTTCATCTGGCTCATGAAAAGCTGTATACCTTTCAATTGTCGGACACGCCCATCGAGTTGGTTAACTTTCACGTGGCCGGATTCCGAGAAGTTCGCCGGCCTGAAATAGCGCACTTGACGGGCAACGGTCAGGCAAAAGCACCGGACGTTCAGACTCGCCGGGTTGATTTTGATATCGATGGCATTCACGAGACAACCATCTATCAGCGTGAGCAGTTACCAGCCGGCTTTACGGCGGACGGCCCACTGATCGTCGAAGAACCCGCCTCAACCACCTTAGTGCATCCGGGCCAAAGCCTGGAGGTGGATTCGTTTGGCAATTTGGTCATTCATTTGACGGCTGTTAATATGGTAGCCTAATTGAGATGGGTTGCAATGAACTCAGTTTCAGCGTCGAAGAGTGAAAATCCGGAGTGTCAAAGCCCGCTTTAGGAAACTAAAGCCAGCTTTGACACTCCAAACAGCTTGTTTTCTTAAGGAGGAGGAACTATCGAAGAAATGAAGGAAATAAGGAAATCCATTAAATGGCTGATTCATTAATTTACCCTGTATCAAACATCCAGGAGGATGAAAAATGTCGAAAAATTTAATCCCTAAAGCTTGGTGGATTGCTCTGATCTTGGTCGCTGCGTTGAGCATGTCCGCTTGTGCTGCGTCCGAATCAGCATCTACTGACGCAGCCCCTGCCGAAGAAGCAGCCGGCGATTTCGGCGGTGAAAAGGTCCTGATTGTAGCCAGCCCGGAGAATATAGATACCTTTGATCCGTGCTGTACTGTGGGTACCAAAAATTCACAAACAGCCGTTCAAAATGTGTTTGACCAATTGACGCAGTACGCGCATATTGAGAAAACGTTACCCAACGGCGAGACCTACACGACCGTAGACACCGGTAATATCGTGGGTATGCTGGCTGAAAGCTGGGAACAAGATGGCGACACGGTCACCTTCAAGCTTCGTGAGGGATTGACCTTTGCCAATGGTGACCCGGTTAACGCTCAGGCCATTGTAGACGGCTACAAGCGCATCTTTGAGGTTGGGGGCTTATCCTTCTTCTTGCTAACCATGGGATCAGTCAATGATGGTAACGCCTTTGAAGTGGTTGATGATTTAACCCTCACAATGACGATGGAAACCGCAAACAATCTGGTGAACCTCAACAACGTCATGCACAACACCAGTGCTGTCAGCCCGGCTGAGGTGGCGGAACACGCTACCAATGATGACCCCTGGGCTACTGAGTACTTTAGACAAAATCTACCCACCGGCAATGGGCCTTTCGTCTTAGACGAGTATGTGCCGGATGATCGGGTGGTGTTATCAGCTCGGGATGACTATTACGACGGTCGAGCCAAGCTGGATAAAGTGATTGTCAAGATTGTGGCTGATCCGGCGCAGCGGGTACTGTTGCTGAAGCAAGGTGAGGTCGATCTGATTACCATCATCCCCATCAAAGACCTGGATGATTTGGAAGCAGACCCGAACATTAAAGTGCTGTCCATTCCTAGCACCAATAATGAGATGCTAGAGTTGAACAACGCTATGCCCCCCTTTGACAACAAGTTGGTGCGCAAAGCGGTGGCTTATGCCGTCCCCTATGATACCATCATTGAGGAAGTATGGAGGGGACGCGCCCAACGTCTAAAAAGCCCTATCGCCGACGGAACCCCCACCTCCGACTTCTCCACCTGGGCCTACGACACGGACTTAGAGAAGGCCGCAGAACTGTTAGCAGAAGCCGGATTCCCTAACGGCGAAGGGTTACCGGAGATGAAGTTGAGCGTTAGAATTGGGAATGAAGAACAAGAGCGGATGGCGGTCTTCATTCAGGATTCTCTTAGCCAGATTGGGATGAATGTTGAAATCGAGAAGTTAGCCCACGCCACCTTCCAAGAATTGGAACAAAAACGGGAACTCCAAATGTTTATGGACAATTGGATCTCCTGGGTCAACGACCCGTTCTATCATCTGAGCTGGATCTATAGCAGCACCAGCCCGTTGGTTTATACCAACTACGACAACCCGGAAGTGACCGAATTGATCACGAAGTACACCCTCTGGGCCGGCGATGAGGAGGAGCGCAATGAGGCCAGCCGTCGGATCCAAGAGTTGATCATTGATGATACCCCGATTATCTATCTCGCGGCCCCCAACTGGAACGTCGCGATGCGCTCAAATGTCACGGGCTATGTATATTACAATGATGAGTTGAACCGATATTACTATATGGACAAGGAGTAGTTCGATGGGAGTAGGCAGTAAGAAGTAAGCAGTAAATAGTAAGGATTTTTGCTTTTGCCTCTCCCTTAGAAAATAGAGTATTCAGTGACCAGTAATCAGTGTTCAGTTAGGCAGACGACTGATTACTGATCACTGGTAACTGGTTACTTTTTCATTCTTCGGTGCTGTCCCGCAGGGACCATCCACTCCCTTGTAGAGAAATCTTATGAGGCTTATTCGCTACGCCATTCGACGGATTTTATTGCTTATTCCGGTATTATTAGTGGCCATCTTTATCGCCTTTGCCCTAACTCGTATTTTGCCCGGCAATCCTTTGGCACGGGTGTTACCCCCTTACATCAGTGACGAAAAACGGGCGGAGATGATGGCCGAGGCCAGATTAGATTTGCCCTTCTACGAGCAGTTTTATCTGTATCTGATTGATCTGATGCAGGGTGATATGGGGGTATCCTACACCACCGCTCAACCGGTCTCGACTGATTTATGGGAACGTTTTCCCGCTACCTTCGAGTTGGTGACAGTGGCGCTGATTTTGGCTATCGGTTTAGCTATTCCAATTGGGGTTTTTAGTGCCATTTACAAAGATCGTTGGCCTGATCATTTAGGCCGGGTTGTTTCCGTAATGGGCGTATCAATGCCGATCTTTTGGCTGTCCCTGCTTCTGCTGTTCACTTTTTTCTTCAAATTGGGCTGGGCACCCGCTCCAATGGGTCGTATTGGAACCTTAGTTCAAGCTCCGGAATATATCACCGGGCTATTTACCGTTGACGCGCTGCTAGCCGGCAACTGGGAGGCCTTTAATTCAGCGGTAGGTCAACTTTTCTTACCGGTCATTGTTTTAGCCTTCACCGCGATGGCCCCCATTGCTCGTATGACCCGCTCCAGCATGATCGAAGCGTTGGAGTCGGAGTATATTCGTACAGCAGTTTGCATGGGGCTGCCAAAGCGGGTGATCAACTATCAACACGCCTTTAAAAATGCGCTGCTCCCCATCTTAACAATTACGGCTGCCGTTTACGGCTTTTTGCTGGGCGGCGTAGTACTGGTTGAATTTGTCTTCGCCTGGCCGGGGATGGGGCTATATGTGCTAAACGCCATCTTTGCCAGCGATTTTCCGGCCATTCAGGGCTTTATCATCCTGGTGACTACAGTCTATGTCCTCATTTATCTGGCCGTGGATGTGATTACGGCTGTCTTGGATCCCCGCGTGGAGTTTTAGGAGTATAATCTGATGGCTATAACCGATCCTTCTCTCAGTGAATCGGCCTCAACCTACCAACCGAGTGCCGGCGCTGAACGTCTCAGTGATGTACTCTACGCTTTACGCCAAAACCCAATTACGATTGTGGGATTGACTCTCATTCTTATTATCGCCCTGGCCGGTATTTTTGCCCCCCTCATTGCCCCATATGGCCCCCTAGAAAAAAGCTTGATGCACACCTCCGAGCCACCCAGTACTGAGTTTTGGTTGGGCACCGATCCGTTTGGGCACGATATTTTCTCGCGTATTTTATATGGGGCGCGGCTTGATCTGCTCATCGCTATATCAGCGGTAACCATATCTTTTGTGATTGGCTCGATATTGGGAGCCATCTCCGGCTTTGTAGGTGGGTGGCTTGATGAAACGACAATGCGTGGTATGGACGTGCTGCAAGCCTTCCCACGCTTTATTTTTGCTATGGGCATCGCTTTCGCCTTGGGGCCTGGTATTGGAACCGTAATCATAGCGACCTCCGTTCTCAATATTCCAGGTTACGCCCGCCTGATGCGTACCATGGTCGCCGCGCTTAAGGAACGGCAGTTTGCTATGGCCGCTAAGGCTTCAGGTAATTCGCCGGCTCGTGTCTTATTTCGGCATTTATTACCGAATAGTCTGGCTCCCTTATTCGTGATGGCAACCTTACACTGCGGCTGGGCCATTTTGGAAGCCGCCGGTCTAAGTTTTATCGGCCTTGGCGTACCGGTTCCCACCGCTGAATGGGGGGTGATGATTAATATCGGGCTACAAGATTTCTTGCGCGGGGATTGGTGGGGGTATACCTTCCCCGGTATCGCTATTGGCATCACCGTGCTGGGGTTCAACCTCCTTGGCGACGGGCTGGATGACATTCTTGACCCACGCCGGAAATAGAAAAAGGCTTAATACGGAGTACGCAGTAAGCAGTACGGGAACTACGTCAACCTACCCCCTGCTCCCTACCTTCTACTCCTTGACATAAAGGTAAGTTGTGCCTAATCAAATGAATGAAAATGTACTAGAAATAACAGACCTGCAAACCCATTTTTTTACCCGACGCGGGGTGGTCAAAGTTCTGGATGGTCTCAATTTGTCCATCAAGCGCGGTCAAATTATTGGCCTGGTGGGGGAGACCGGCGCCGGTAAATCGGTCACCGGCTTTTCGATTATGCGGCTGGTGCGTAGGCCGGGTCGTATTGTCGGCGGTGAAATCGAACTCAATGGCCGCGATTTGCTGGCGTTATCTGAAGATGCAATAGCCAATATACGGGGCACTGAAATTGCGATGATATTTCAGGACCCCCGCGCTGCCCTCAACCCACTCCTCACCATAGGACAACTGCTGGAGCAGATCTTACGTTATCGGCGCGGGATGGAGGCAAAACAGGCGCAACAGGCGGCGCTGGAGCTGTTAAATCTGGTTCACATCAGTGAGCCTGAACAGCGGCTACAAGCATACGCCCATCAACTTTCCGGCGGCATGTGCCAGCGAATCATGATCGCGATGGCCCTGGCTTGCCGGCCCGATCTGTTGATTGCCGATGAGCCAACCACCGGTTTGGATGTGACCATTCAACGCCAAATCATCTTACTGCTCAAAGAACTCCGGGATCAAACCGGTACCACCCAAATTATTGTCACCCATGATTTAGGGCTGGCTGCGGAGTTGTGCGACGCGATTGCCGTGATGTATGCCGGTGATGTCGTCGAGTATGCACCTACCGAAGAACTGTTCCACAGACCCCGTCACCCCTACACAATTGGCCTGATGCGCTCTCGCCCGGTCTTTGGCAATCGAAAAAGCATGGTCACCATACCTGGCTCGGTAGCCAACTTCACCCAACAGCCCGCCGGTTGCCCCTTCCATCCTCGCTGCGAGTTTGCCTTTGATCAATGTCATCAGCAAAAACCACCCCCGTTTCAGGTGAGGCAGGCTCACATCAGCCAGTGTTGGCTACTTGATGAACCAGTTATGCCGGGAGGCTCTGCATGAGCGTCATCTTAACAGTGCAAAACCTCAAAAAATACTTCCCAATCCGCACCGGTATCTTTGCCCATACCCCGTTGCGAGCAGTCGATGATGTGTCATTTGACGTGCAATATGGTGAAACAATCGGTCTGGTGGGCGAAAGTGGAAGCGGCAAGACAACCCTTGGCTTATGCTTGTTGCGTCTCATTGAACCGACTGCGGGGGAGGTTCTATTTGAGGGCAAAGATTTTACCAATGCCAATGCCGCGGAAACCCGATTGCTCCGGCAGCAGTTTCAGGTTGTCTTCCAAGACCCGCTTGACTCGCTCAATCCACGGATGAAAGTCGGCGATATTGTCGGCGAGCCGCTCCAGATTCACGGGCTGGGCAGCCGCTCTACCATCCGAGAGCGGATTATTGAACTCTTTGAGCGGGTGAATTTAGGCGAGGAACATATTGATCGCTATCCACACCAACTTTCGGGCGGGCAGCGACAGCGGGTAGCTATTGCCCGCGCTTTGGCTACCAACCCCAAACTCGTCGTCCTGGACGAACCCACCTCAGCCCTGGATGTGTCGGTTCAGGCGCAGCTCCTAAACCTGCTCCGTAAATTACAAGACGATTTGGGGTTATCATTTATTTTTATCTCGCATGATTTGGCCGTGGTCAGCCATCTCTCGGATCGGGTAGCGGTGATGTATCTGGGTGAAATCATTGAGTTTGGGCCGACCGGTGATGTGTTCCAAAATCCGCGCCATCCCTACACGATGTCTCTGCTCTCCGCCATTCCAGGCGAAAGCCTGCTCGATGATCATCGCCGGGTTGAGCTAAGTGGTGAAATCCCCTCCCCGCTACGGCCTCCCGCCGGTTGTCGTTTTCATACCCGCTGCCCCTTTGTTCAATCAGAGTGTCGAACCGAACTGCAATACTTGCAGCCGATTGAAGCCAACAGCGAGCATACCGTCGCCTGTAGCCAATCCTTCAAAGGCAACATTCCCCCTTTCTGGGTTGAAAGTGACCAGGGGGCAAAGGCAATCAGCTACATCGACGCCGCCTACGCCTACCTGAAAGAGAAATGGTCAACTCGACAGGGAGGTTAGGGCAGTTTCAGAAAAAGAAGGCTATCACATTACCTGTTTCACCACCGAAGAATGAAAATCAAGCCAGTCAGCGTTTCAGCACTTTAGCATTTCAGCCAACAGCGCCGCTTCACGCCGCTACCTGCCGCTTCACGCCGCTTCGCTAACGGCTTTTAGCTGACCGGCTGACTAGCTGACAAGCTATTCACAAAGGAGTTAAGATGAAATCTATTTCAGCGTCGAAGAATGAAAATCTGGAGTGTCAAAGCCCGTTTTAGGAAACTAAAACCAGCTTTGACACTCCAAAAACGCTATTTACAAGGGAGATAACTACATGTCAGGAAAACGGCTAGCCATTGATGTGGGTGGTACTTTTATCGACATGGTTCTGCTCGATGAAGCGACCGGGATCGTTACAACCGAGAAAGAACCCTCAGTCATCGGGGCAGGAACCGACAACATATTCCGGGGAGTCGAGCGACTTGGGGTTAATGTCGATGATTTGGAGATGATCATTCACGGCTCGACGGTGGTGATCAACACCATTCTCCAGGAACGTGGGGCTAAGATCGGGGTGATTACAACCCAGGGCTTCCGAGATGTTCTACAGTTGGGGCGAGGGAGTCGTCCTGAAGTATACAACCTGCTTTACAAGCCTCAAAAACCGCTGGTTCTGCGCCATCTGAGGTTTGATGTGCCGGAGCGGATGGGCCACAAAGGGGATATCGTCACCCCGCTCGATGAGGCGGCCACCCTTGAAGCGATCAAAAAGCTCCAGGCCCGTGGGGTTGAAGGCATTGCCGTCTGCTTCTTGCACGCTTATTCAAACCCGATCCACGAGCAGCGCGTGCGCGATCTGATCAATCAGGTTTATCCTGAAGCGTATGTCTCAATCTCCTCAGACATTACCGGCGAATGGCGCGAATTTGAGCGCACCTCAACCGTGGCGATGAATGCTTACGTCATGCCGCGCATGTCGGCCTATGTGGGAGACTTGGAAGATCGACTGACTGAGGCCGATTTTGCCGGGGTGCTAAATATCATTCAATCGACTGGCGGCATGGTGGCCGCTGAAGAAGCCCGCCGGCTGCCCATTCGGACGCTGGAGTCGGGGCCTGCCGGGGGGATTATGGGCGCTGTAGCCCTCGGCGAGAAGATCGGGCAGGCCAACCTGATCGCCTCGGATGTGGGGGGAACCAGCTTTGACGTGGGCATCATTTTGGACGGCAAACCGTCTGAAAAATCCCAAACCTATGTTAACAAACGACCGGTACTCCAACCAACCATTGACATTATCTCGGTTGGCGCAGGGGGCGGCAGCATCGCCTGGATAGACGAATCAGGGGCATTTCGGGTGGGGCCGATGAGTGCTGAGGCTGACCCAGGCCCGGTCTGTTACGGCAAAGGGGGCACCGAACCGACCGTCACCGATGCCCACCTGGTTCTGGGGCGCATCAACCCGGATAACTTCCTGGGCCACCGGATGGCCATGGACGTTGAGGGCGCTAAAAACGCCATCCGTGAAAAAATTGCGGAGCCGCTCGGCCTCACGCTGGAAGAAGCGGCTCAAGGGATTACCCGCCTGGCCGATGTCAGCATGATCAATGCCATTCGCCACGTCACCGTTGAGCGGGGCCTCGATCCGCGAGACTTTGCGCTACTGTGCTACGGGGGGGGTGGCGGGCTGTTCGCCGCACCCTTGGCCGATGAGTTGCAAATCAAGCAGGCTATTATCCCGATCAACCCGGCGGTCTTTTCAGCCTGGGGCATCCTCAATTCCGATTACCGGGAGGACGCCGTGCTGACCTCAGTCGAAGATATGGCCGATATGACGGTTGAGAGCCTGCTGGCTCGCTTTGCTGAGTTATCACAGACCTGCTTAGACAAAATGATCAAGAATGGCTTACCCGTTGAAGGGGCCACGCTAGATCGCTTTGCCGACATCCGGTACGATGGTCAGGAACACACCGTCACCGTTCCATTACCCAGCGATGAAGCCCTTCAAGAAAAAGGCCTGCAAATACTGATAGACCGCTTTGATGAGTGTCACGAACGGGCTTACGCCCACGCCTCACCCGGCGCACCGACCCAACTGGTCAACATTCGGGTGACAGCCACCGTGGAGGCCAGCAAGCCGACTTTTGTTGAGGTGCCTGCCGGTTCCGGGGATGGGAGCGCGGCTCAGAAAGAGACTCGACCAGTCTATTTTGAAGAGACCGGCTATGTTGAGTGCGCCATCTATGATCGGGCTAAATTGGGGGCCGGAGATAGCCTGGACGGCCCGGCCATTATCGAAGAATGGAATTCAACGATTATTATGCAACCTGATCATCACCTCGAGGTGGACAAATACGGCAATTTAATCATTAATATCGGAGGTTCAGCATGACAACCGCTCCTACAGTCGATCCGATTACCACCCAAGTCATCCGCAGTTCGCTGGTAGCCGCCGCAGAAGAGATGCGCATTGCGCTGGTGCAAACGGCCTACAACCCACTCATTTACGAAATCCAGGATTTTGCGGTGGCCTTGCTCAATGCCAATGGCGATATGCTGGCTCAAGGCGTATCATTGCCCCTATTTCTGCCCTGTCTGTCCTACACCATTCGCAATGGGGTTAAGAAATTTGGCGCGGACGGCTTTCAGCTGGGCGATATCATCATCGCCAACGATCCCTACAGCACCGGAACCCACATCTCCGATACCTCAATTTATATCCCCATCTTTTATGACGGCGAACTTCAGGGCTTCTCCGCCAACACCGCGCACTGGGCCGATATTGGCGGCAAAGTTCCGGGTGGCTGGTGTCCTGATTCGATTGATGTGCTGCAAGAAGGGATGCTGTTTCCGCACCTTAAGTTGTACGACGCCGGGGTAGAAAATGAAACGCTGGTTGACTACATTATGGCAAACAATCGCTTTCCTGATGTAGTTCGTGGGGATTTGGGGGCGCAAATTGCCGCCTGCAAAACCGGGGTTAACCGGTATGTTGCTGTGTGCGATAAGTACGGGGCCAAGGCAGTCCGAGAGGCCATGGACATCGTCTTTGATCAATCCGAAGCGCATCTCCGGCGCATCATCAGCGAAATCCCGGATGGTGAGTGGTCCGCCGAAACATACATGGATCACGATGGCGTTGAAAAGGAGACCCGCCGTTTGATTAAAGTGGCGGTCAAGGTTGAAGGAGATGAGTTGACGGTCGATTTTACCGGGAGTAGTGACACTGCCGCCGGCCCAGTCAACATTCCCTTGACCGGAGCCAGAGCCGCCGTGGAAATCGCCTTTAAGTCAGCCACCATCCCGCATGAACCATCTAACGAAGGCCACAGTCGCCCGCTTAAGGTGATTGCGCCGGAAAACTCAATCGTCAATCCCTCGTGGCCCGCGCCCTGTGACTCATATGGGTACGCTGCCCTGTACATCATCGATTTGGTGAGCGAGGCGCTCTCAAATGCGGTGCCGGATCGCTGCCCGGCGGGTGAATATATGCTGTTTGGCACCTTCATGTTCCGGGTCGATCCGCGCCTCGGCAAACCCTTTATCGCCATTGACCCGGTTGATGGCGGCGGGGGGGCGCTCCCCTTTGATGATGGAGCCGACGGCTTGATCTTCCATGGGGACGGGGACGTACCCAACCTGCCGGCAGAGGTGTGCGAGAATCGCTGGCCCATCCGTTTGGAGCGCTATGAACTGAACACGGCAGAGTATGGCATTGGGAAATATCGGGGGGGCATGGGGTGTATCCGCGATTACAGCTTCTTGGAAGACGATATCTTAATTCAAATTGCCAATGAGCAAACGATTTCCAAGCCGCACGGGCTGCACGGTGGACGGGAGGGGGGGATCAATCGACTCTATGTTCGGCCCGGTACGGACAAAGAGGAGATTTTAACCGAACGGGCCTCCTTTTTTGGCCCGTTTACCAAAGGGGAGGTTATTAGCTGTCGCTCCGGTGGCGGGGGTGGCTATGGCAACCCACTTGACCGTGATCCTCAACGGGTGCAACAGGAAGTTCTATATGAAATTCTAACGGTTGAACAGGCCAAGGAATTTTATGGCGTGATCCTCGAAACCGAACAGCAAGGGGACCCGGTGGTCAATGAAGCGGCTACCGCGGCCTATCGCGCCGAGATCAGGGGTGGCGTATAGTGGAACAGGTTAGGCTTTACGCCCCCACCTGCTCTGCCAATTGATCGGCGATGGCCTGTAACGCCTTCCGCCGGCTACCCGTCAGTTGCTTTCGGGCCGTGTTCAGAGCCGTTCGCGCCGCCGGTTTGTCATTGACGGTGAGATAGAGTTCTGCCAGCCATAATGCGATCTGAATTTGTAGATGCCGGGCGCCGGCATCAGAGATGGTGCTGCGGGCAGCCTGGAGCAATGTTTCAGCTCGTTCAAAATCACCCTGAGCCTGGGCAACCCGCCCTAGATGCGCCCAGACGTTGGCAACGTGGGTAGTATTCTCATAGCTTTGTGCCTCGGCAAGCGCCTGAGCGAACCAGGATGCGGAAGCCTCTAATGCCCCTTCCGCCAGGGCAATCTCGCCCCGCGTGCTATAAAGATATTGCCGGGGTTGCATCAGTTCATGCCGGTTCACAAAATCGAGGCCCGTGTCAATTGTGGAACGGGCGGCGGCCAGATCACCAGCTAAGAGGGCTGCGTAGGCCAGATTGTTGTAGCTCAACGCCTCAAAATAGATGTTTTGGGTCGCTTGAGCAAGGGTCAGTGTGTGCTTAAACTTCGCTTGGGCTTCTACAAAATCTCCACACTGCACTGATAAATTGCCCCACCCAAACCAACTTTGCAGCGCAATATCAGAGACCAGATGATGCGCCGTTGCTAAACGGGTGGCCTCTTTGAAATGGCTTGCCGCTTCGGTCAGGGCATTTGTTGTGTGAAACTTGCCTTGTCCCATCAAATACTGAACGGTTGCCCGCAGTTCAACGTTGTCGCTTTCTTCAAGGTATGCCGAGATACGTTTGGCCCAATCGAGTATCTTCTCCCCCTCTTCGGTTGAAAGATAGCTACTTGCCAGGTGCAAGCTCGCCTGCACGATACCCGCCTGATCCTGATTTGATTCAGATTCGGCGAGTGCCTGCCGAATGGCGGTCCGGGCTTCCTGCATGCCACCGGAGACGTGCATCAAGGCATATCCCAAATCCAGTTGGCGAGCGGTGGTAGGTTCCAGTGCATATGCCTGCCGAGAGAAATTAACTGCTTCAGTCATAGCCCCCATCTGGAAGGCCCGAACCGCCGCCATCTCTGCATAACGCACCGCTTCCGTGAGTTGCCCTGCCTCAGCATAATGCCGGGCAAGTTGCCCGTCAATCGCATCGAGTGAATCTTGGTAGATAGTTCTCAGATGCTCCGCCACCCGCTGATGGAGCCTCTTACGTCGGGGGGTGCTGAGTCCGTCATACACAATTCCTGCCAGTAAGGGATGGGCAAACTCATAATTATCACCTCGCTCGACCAAAATGGCGGTATCCAGCAAGGCATCCAGAGCGTCCAAGGTCTCATCTTCGGATTGGTTGCCCACCCGTTGCAGCATCTCAAAGCTGATCGCTGGCTCCAGGATGGCCGCCACCTGTAACAAGCGTAGGGCATTTTTCGGCAGGCTCTGTAGTCGGGCACTGATGAGATCGACCAGGGCTGCCGGTGCCCCATCAGGGTAAACGTGGTTGAGTTCAATGAGATAGTACGGGTTACCACTACTCTGGGTGTGCAGGTAATCGATTACATTTATTTGGCCGCCCAAGGCTGTGATCAACTCGGTCGCCTCTTGAAGGGTGAGGTGAGACAGGGGCAGGTGCTGCCCAACGCTTTCACGCTTCCAGCCGGCAATGTGGTGGGCCAGGGCGGGGGGCGCTTCATGCGTTCGATAGCTGCCGACCAAGAGCAGGGGTTCCCGGCGCATCCGATCAGTCAGGTACACCAGCCAATCGAGGGTAGCCTGATCGGCCCAATGGAGATCATCAATGAATAGGACGAGTGGGGTAGCGTTTAGGGCACGCAAGGTCTGGACAAACGCCTCAAAAAGGCGGCGCTGCTCCTCCTCAGGCGGTAACGCGCTCACGGGGGGTAATTCGGGCCGATGATTGCAGATCTCCGGGAGCAGGCGGGCCAGTTCGGTGAGCCATATCGGTGAAACAGGTGATTGTGGGCTGGAAATCTGCTCCATACAAATCTGGGTACCCAACAGACCGGTCAGCGGAGCAAAGGGGAGCGCCTGCATAGTATCCAGACAGCGAGTCTCCAGCACAACCGTCTCCGCAGGCATCATAGCCGACCACTGCTGCCACAGGTGCGATTTACCGATGCCTAACTCCCCGGAAATCAGAACTATCTGCAGTTCCCCACCAGCAGCAATTTTCAGCGATTCATCAAGGACTTCGCGCTCTCGCCGGCGTCCCACAAAGGGTCGGTTGGCAGACCGGTGCGATTTTCCCGACTGCCGGGAAACGGGTAATGGCTCCGAGACGGTCATGGAGGAAGCCAGTTCACCCCCAAAAATTTTCGCCCGGAGTGTCTGAGTTTCAGGGAGTGGCTCAACCGCCAGTTCACGTGCCAAGATGGTGCGTAAGATGTCATATTGGCGTAAGGCGTCGGTGCGTTGCCCCAATCTGGCGTAGGTTTCCATCAATTGGGTGTGGATGAGTTCTTGAGTATTGTCATAGGCCAGGGCACGATGGGCCACGGTGATCACGTCTTGCCACTGTGATGCGGCTCGATGCGCCGCCAGCAGATGGTTTAGGCCCCGCAAGTACATCTGTCCTAATCGTTCCCGTTCACCGGTCAACCACAGTTCAAAGTCAGGTGATTCGGATAGCGTCAGCCCCGCCAATAGCGGGCCACGCCAAAGATTTAGGGCGGCCTGAAGTTGGTCGTCTGCCGGTGAGCCTGCCGCTAAGTGTGCCGATAACCCAGTCTCAAAGGCGGACACATCCGTCCAATCAGAACTAGACAGTGTCAGCGCATCACCTTCAGCCACCACCACGTCATCTCCCAGGACTTGACGCATCCGCCAGAGCCTGTTGCGCAGATTCTTGCGAGCCGCATCCGGATGACTTTCCGCCCAGAGCAGGCTCAGGAGGTGTTCGCGGGTTTGAGGCACACCAGTGATAGCCAGGTAGGCCAGCAAGGCCTGCACCTTGGCAATATTCAAGTCAACCAATTGATCATCCCGGTAGAGCTGTACCGGACCAAGAAAATAGAGTCGTGTTGTCAACATAGGCACTATTATAGAACAATTTTGAGAAATCAAGTATCCCAAAAGCAGGTTGTCAAGAATAGGCTCTGGCCAGATAAGGACGGTACGCCCTAAAGGTGGGACACCACCCCCCAAACCGATGGGACATCAGGTGTGACGGGCCTCTGCCATAATAAATGCAGGTTCTTTAGGATTTCATGGGGGTGACTGCGTTTGCGGCGTGAAACGTGATGCGTGAAAGTCGCCGGTTAGCAGTCCTTCACGGTTCACGCATCACGCAACACGGCTCCGTAACCTCATCAGATCCAAGAGGAGCCTAGATGTATACCCTATCCGAGGGCAGTAGGCCACCTCCGATTAGGGCTAATTTGAAAACGATGAATGAAAGGAACGCAAACCATGAGTACATATTCAATTCATCCCGGCACACTGATAGGCCCGGTTTATCTAACCGTATCCGATTTGGCACAGTCAATACATTTTTACAGCAACGTGATCGGCTTTCAGCAAATCCGGCGCACGGAGCATACGGTCTGGCTGGGGCCAGACGAGGCCATCCCCCTTCTTGTCCTGACCGAAAATCGGGCTGCCCAACCAAAACCGGCCCGCACAACCGGGCTGTATCACTTTGCTATTCTCACCCCAAGCCGCTTGGAGTTGTCACGGGCGCTACGCCGGCTGTTAGCCAAGAACTACCCCTTGCAAGGTGCCTCAGACCATCTGGTGAGTGAGGCGCTCTACCTCTCTGACCTGGACGGTAACGGGATTGAACTTTACGCCGACCGCCCACGGGATACCTGGTGCAAAGAAGATGGTCAACTTAAGATGGCAACAGTTTCGCTGAATCTGGAAGACCTTCTCAAGGAGGAAGAGCAGATAACCGGGCAAGAGAGCGGGTCTTGGGAGGGCTTGCCGGCGCAGACCACAATCGGCCATATCCACCTTCAGGTGGCGGATATACCGCAAGCCGAAGCGTTCTACCACGATGTCTTAGGGTTTGACCTGATGACTCGCTATGGGCCGAGCGCATCCTTTATGTCCGCCGGAGGCTACCATCATCACATTGGCTTGAATACCTGGACTAGCGCCGGTTCCCCACCACCGCCGCCCGATACCGTCGGTCTGCGCCAGTTTATGGTTCAGCTCCCTGATGAGGAGGTGTACCAGGCCCTCCGAGAGCATCTGTACCGCGCCAGAGTCCCCTTTACTGAGGAAGAAGCAGGTATCACCCTCCACGATCCCTCAAATAACAGGATTCTCCTGGCTGTAGGATCAGCGGTAAACGTATCAGCATCAGACGGCCTGCCAGTCCTGGCCGGTGAGCAATAGCTGTCATTCATTAAAAAAGGAGCTAGACACAATGAAAGTCTTAGTACTGTATTACTCAATGTACGGTCACCTTCACCAAATGGCCGAAGCCGTGGCGGAAGGGGCGAATGAAGTAGCCGGTGCAGAAGTCGTTGTCCGCCGGGTACCGGAAACATTGCCCCAAGAAGTATTAGAAAAAATGGGGGCGCTTGAGGCGCAAAAAGCCTTTGCTCACGTGCCCATTGCCACAGTCGATGACCTTGCCGATGCCGATGCGATTATTCTGGGTGTACCAACCCGGTTTGGCAATATGTGTGGTCAGATGCGCCAGTTCTTGGATGCAACGGGGCAGCTCTGGCAGCAAGGGACCCTGATTGGCAAGGTTGGTAGTGTCTTCGCCAGTTCAGCCACCCAGCATGGGGGGCAAGAGTCGACCATCCTGAGTACCCACATATCCCTGTTACACCACGGAATGGTCATTGTCGGCTTGCCCTATGCCTTTCAAGGCCAAATGCGCATCGATGAAATCACGGGCGGCTCACCTTATGGCGCTTCCACAATCACGGGGGGCCAGGGTGAACGCATGCCCAGTGAGAATGAATTAGCTGCCGCCCGCTTCCAAGGCGAGCATGTAGCCGGTATCGCGGCGAAATTAGCTCAGTAGCCGCTCTGTCATATCGCTAAATTATCACGATCTCTCAGTTTGAAAGGAAACACACAATGAATTTACTCAAGAATAACCCACGGATGGTCGATGGATAGCCGGTTGGTGGGTACATCAACCTAGAGGATTCTAGCATTTAAAGTCTCCCAAACTTCGTGATACGTAATACGTGACGAGGTTTGGGAGGCTTATTTTTTTGGTACTACCTTACCCCGGCCAGGCTAATACCATAACTCACGTCGGGCACTCACCCATCGAGTAGGTACGCAGGGGGGTGCAGGCTGCCTCGCTCGCTAGCTCTTCCCGATATTCAAGCGATTGCCAAGCTTCGGCTTTTTGGTGATCATCTTTAGGCTTCCATAACCGGTGTTAGATAGCGCAGATAAACGGCCTCCATTTCCCCAAACACCTCATCCAATGTGAGTTCATCGGAGTGGTGAGCCAGCCCTAATAATGCTTTCATGACCACCATACAGACCAGGCTATACTTGCGCCTTTGGTGCCGGCTGAGGCGTGGGTATCTCTGGGCTAAGGCAACATCAGTACGGGCTAGGAAAGCGTCATCCATAGGGCGGATAACTTCGGTAACAAATGTTGATCCGGTAGAGCTGGAAAAGATGACCTGAAAGTCACGATTGTCTCGGATAAATTCCTTCAAGGGGTCAAGGATAATCTTGATGCTCTGTTCAAGAGTGATCGTTGGAAATGCCTCGATATCCATTGCGTCAAAGACCTCGCTTGCCCGCTCAACATAACGCTCAACCAGGGCTTTGAGGATCGATTCCTTATTCTTGAAAAACTGATATAGAGAACCGACGGATGTCTCCGCCCGTGCGGCAATCTCGATGATGGTGGCTTGCTCATAGCCGACTTCCGCAAATACCTCAGACGCTGCATTTAAGATAGCGTCAACCCGTCTTCGCCCTCGCTTCTGTTTGGGTTTGGTCCGTAATGGATCATTTGTCATGAATTTCCCTATTGACATTCTTCTCATTTATCATATAATTACGAATATGAATTCGTATTCGTATTTTAACCCGGAGAAGAAATTTATGCAACTTGAAAACGTGGCTCAAAACCTCACCAAACACACATTCACCATCAAAGATGCCGTCATCGCCGCCTATGAAGATGGATTTGGCAAGCCGGTGTTGTTACTGCACGGTGCGCCGGATACCTATGAGATGTGGCTACCACTCATGGCACATTTGAGATGCCGCTATCGTTCAATTGCCATCGATCTGCCAGGGTTTGGGCAATCGACATTGCCGGATGATTTTGACCTATCGCTGGATAACATGGCTGATTTCATTCGAGATTTGATCGAGGCGTTAGAGATTAATGAGCCGGTTGCGCTGGTTACAACAGATTTTGGCGGTCATTATGGTCTGGCATTTGCTGTAAAATACCCCAACCACTTACGGGGAATCGCTATCTCTAATACAAACTTCTTTTCCGATTACCGGTGGCATCCCTTCGCCAGAATATATCGTGTGCCAATTTTGGGAGAGTTATTGCTATTCCTGGCGGGAAATTCCAAGGCGATGATGTACAAATCGCTAAAGACCTATGCCCCGCAGTTGCCAGATAGTTACATCGATAGCTCGCATGCAACCGGATTTGGTTCTCCATCCGTACGCAAAACGCTGCTACGCATGTATCGGGCACGCGATTCAAAGGACTTTGTCGGTTGGGAGGAGCAGCTTATTACCCTGCTGGAACAGAAACCGGCCATTGTGCTGTGGGGTGATCAAGATCCCTTCATCAGTCCGGACTATGGTGATCGATTTGGTAAGGCAGAAGTACATCATTTTAAGGAGTACAGCCATTGGCTTCCCCTTGAAGCCCCCGATCACTATGCGGCTAAACTACTACCCTGGTTGGATGGGCTATCCTGATCAGAAATAAAAGCGTGTAATCATATCAACTGTATCGCAAGGCTTCCGCCGGATAAATGCGCGATGCTCGAACCGCAGGCACAATTGTGGTTAGCATAGCAAAGAGATACGCGCCCAAGAGAATGAGGCTGATTTGTAGCCAGGGCATCGAAAAACCCTGACCTTCGGTAACAAAGGCATAAAATTCAGCAATAATGTTCTGACCAAGAATCAGCCCTGTAATTGCGCCGATGCCCAGACCACATACGGCGATGAAGCTAGACTCCATCACAAATAATAGGGCCACCATCCGTGGCTGATAGCCAATGGCCCGCAGCATACCCACCTGTTGCCGCCGTTCGACGACGGTACGACTGCTGATCACGCCCAAAGCGGCAATGCCGACCAACAACCCCAACGCCATAAACCCTTGAAACAGTTGAAGAATCCCCCGGGTGAGGGCTTGACCAGCAGCAAATTCCTCAGCCATAACTGTCGCATCCAGACCGCTGCTCAGAAAGGCACGTTCAATGGCTTGAGCGACGGCTCTCACCTCAACCCCGTCATGAACCTTGACATAGAAGTTGTCAGGTGCAATAGGCGCGCCGGACAGGCGTTCAATGAGGCGTTCATTGACCTGGAAAACACCGCCGGCCAGGGTGGTATTCTGGGCCAGAACGCCGATAACTTGTACGGTCTGCGGTGTGCTGGTATCTGCATTTTGGAAAGTCGTCAACGATTGCAATTCAAGCATGATTTCCGGCATCGATGCGACGCTCGTCGGTGAGTCGGGCAAGGTGAGGTCCGTCAGATTTAAGCGAGGCAGGTTAAGTGCATCATCAGGCGCATTGGATGATGTATCCTCGGTTACGTCACCGGTTGGGTCTTCAGCAGAAGCCTCAATTTGCTCGAAGAGATCAGTTTCATCAGTGGTTATCTGTGCGCTAACAATGGCGACATTGTCACGTTCACGAAGCGCTTGCCACACGGCGGCATCACTCTCAAAACCGGGGGCACGCATTTGGAAGGTGTATATTTGCTGCGCTTGCTCAAGATAGTCTTGGTTCAGCCCCGTTAGCAGAAGTTCGCTGTATCCGGTATCATCTGCACCAGAGTCAGGCTGTTGGGCAACGGTATTAAAGCGACTGATGCGTGCCACCGCAGCAACATCAGCGGCAGGGAAATCAGGCCGGCCAGCTATCTGGGCGGACAGGTCAGTGATGGGGTTGAAAAAGCTTAATAGGGTCGAGCTGACCTCTATCTCGAACCCGGCACTCCGTTCGGCAGCAGGGGTGACGGTGGCTTGCGTCGCCCTGATGACAATCGCCATAATGGTTACAGTGGTGATGATCATCGCAAATAGGAGCATCGCCATGCCGGTGCGGAAACGGGCGTGCAGTGGATAAGCAATGGCAATTTTAAGGACAGGCGTCAGCGGGCCGATACCGCCAAATAGACGATTGACCAGCCAAAGCAACCCATCGGCGTTAAACATAACGGTCAAAATGGCTCCCAGAATAATGAGCGGCCCGGTCAGCGCGAAGGAGGCCAGCACCGCACTGGGATCTTGTTGGAAGATTGAGCCTCGCCCGCCGAGTAGTGAACTCCACGGTATAGCCCATATCGCCAGTAGCCCCAGCCCCAGCAGCGAGTAAACCACCCGGTCTCGCTGGTCTGGGCGAAATGCGGTGCGGGCTAAAATCCAGCTTAGTAACAGAGCAAGGCCCGTCAGCCCCAGCGATATACCTAGTTGTACTTGCGTGACTTCGAGTGTGCCGGAATCAAAGGCAAGGTATACCCCAGCGAACAGCAAAATTGGGGCTAAGATGATAGGCCAAAGGCGTCGCCAACGCGGCAAGCGTTTACTAAAGTTACTTTCCGGTAAGTCGCGGATGGCAGCGACAATGTTGAGATGGCTCATCCGCCACGAGGCAAAGGTTACTACCAAAAAGGTGAGTAACACCCCTAGACAATAAGCGATGATAACGGACGTGGGTACAATCTTGAAGCGAAAGGTGAAGAGGCTGCTCTGCACCTGATCGCTCAGGTTGCGGGCTAGGTCATTGAATAGACCGCCAATGAAGCCGATCATGGCGTAGGAAATAGCCAGCCCCAAGGCCACGCCCAACGCCGCCGCCGCCAGATCATAGACAATACCCTCGGTGACAAACATCTGCACCAAATGACGCCGCTGTACACCAATGGCGCGGGCGATGCCCATCTCACTACGACGTTCGGCAGCCAACATCACAAAAATCAGGAAGATCAACAATACAGCAGCCAAAATCGAAAAGATGCCAAATAATGAGAAGATGGAACTGGAGACCACGCCACCGACGTTGGCGGCGGTCACAACGGTCTGCTTGCTGAGTGGCTCCAGCAGTTCGAGTTCACTCAGGTGGCGGACAGCATCTTTGATCTCATCGGCGTGGGTCTCAGGCCAGTCAACATCTTCGATCAGCCAAATTTGTACAAAACGATTAGCCAGTGAGAGGCGCAGATCATCACTCAAATCCGGTTCATTCAACGCAGCCTGTAAGACCGTCAGATCGTTCACAAACCGATCAAACGGGATTACACTCTCGAACAAATTGGCGATGATAGCAGGCGGCGGATCACCGTCAAACAGATCGGCTTCAGCTTCAGCCGCGATATGTGTTTCAAGGACTATCTTGACCGCCGGCTCTCGTAGTAAGCTGAACAACCGTGTAACACCATCCTCATTGAGGGCCAGTACTCGCAGCCGCTCATTGACAGCGGCGGTATGCTCGATGCCCGAAACCGCATCACCCTGGTTGGACACGAGTACGGCGTTGACTTTATCCACCATAAAGAGCAATTGTTGGGCCTCATCGAGCGGCATAACGACGACGGGTGACAGGGCCGCCATCGGGCCGGCCTCATCAACGATGCCTGCCACCCGGTATGGCACAGGCAGAGGCCCAATATGAATTTCGACCGTATCGCCAACACGGGCATTGAGTCGCTCTGCCCCAATGCGATTCAGATAGACATCGCCCTGGCGCAAGGCCAACCCGAACTGTCCCAAGCGCTGGTCAATCTCCATGCCCAGCGTGTTGAGGTTAATGGTACTCAGCACCTCCGCTGAGAGCATATTGAGATCGGCTGGGTTCGTTAGCAGAGCATCCAACCCTAAATCTTCAAGGTTAGACTGTTCCAAGTTACCTCCACCGGTCTGACCAGTGAAGGCCATCCTCAGCATGGCTACCCCCGCCAGGAGGTCGGCTATATCCTGATCGCTCAGATCGAACTCAGTGATCAGCGGTGCCAAAGCATCCGTCGAACCGCTAGTTAGTGAAAAAAGGTTCGCAGACAGCTCAAAAATGTTACCCACACCGGGTCGTAAACGAGTCATATCAGCCGGTTCGCCATTGAGGGTACGCAGGCCAAATTGGGTCTGATATTCGTCATCAACGGCGAAGATGAAGCCAAATGGCTCACCTTGCCCACTATTGACGTCTCGGACAATCGTTGGAAAGATGATGGCGGGCGCAACACTTTCGATGAGGGGTTCGTCCGCAATCTTGGCGCGTAATTCAGCGTAACGCGCTTCGCTGATACCGGGCAGCCCTTCATCAAGAAGGGCAAAGATGCTGGTCAGACCGCCTTGAAAGAGGGCGGGGGTCGACTCGGCATTTGTAGCTCCAGATTCGTTGTCGATGTCGCTGGTGTCAACACCAAACTGCGCCAACGTTGCCAGCAGCGGCGGGGATAGAATCTCATCGATTTCGCCATAAGCTTCAACCGCCTGACTGGTCACGGAATGATCGAGCGTATCCCCCGTACTGAGAGAACTAATAATGATGACTGTACTCAGGGTCAGACCGATGATGATCAGGAGTGACTGGGTCGGGCGGCGCGGAATGTTGCGGACCCCAAGTTTGGCCATAATCGGCTGGCGTACTGACAAGAAGCCTAGAATGCCCAGGAGCAGGGTCAGGATAATAACCAGAACGATGGCAATATTAGTCAGCATCAACAATTCTCCCATCGTTCATACGAATGATCCGGTCACATTGCGCCCCCACATCGGGGTCGTGGGTGACAATGACGAACGTTTGTTGCTCGGCCTCATTGAGCCGGCGCAGGCTGTGCAGAATGTCCTCTGCGGTCTGGCTATCGAGGTTACCCGTCGGTTCATCAGCCCAAATGATGGCTGGGTTGTTACCCAAGGCGCGAGCAATGGTCACCCGCTGTCGCTGACCGCCGGAAAGCTCCGCCGGTCGATGGTCGGCTCGGTCGGCCAACCCAACTTGATTGAGTACGGCCAGGGCACGTTCGCGGGCAGCTTTTGGCGGGGTACCGCTGACCAGCAAGGGCATCTCCACATTTTCAACAGCCGTCAAGACGGGTAGCAGATTGTAGGTTTGAAAGACAAATCCCATCCGTTGGGCACGGTATGTGGTACGAACAGTATCGGCCATTTTACGCAATGATGTACCCTCAATGATGACATCGCCGGAGTCGAAGTCATCGAGGCCAGAGAGACAGTTGAGCAGCGTGGTCTTGCCGCAGCCGGATGGCCCCATCACCGCCACCATCTCCCCTTTTTCTATGGCAAGATTGACGGCCCGCAGGGCTTGCACTTCAATCTTGCCGTTGTTGTAGACCTTGTTGAGATGTTCGGCAACAATGATGTAGCCGTTATGATTCTGGTTCAATTGTTGTGACATAACGCTCACCTCCTCCTCTTTAGATACGATCAATACGTAATTTCGTTGCTGATCTATCGTAATTCTGGCGAGATATTGGCTGAAGCAATTATATAGGTTCAGGTTAGTCTATGGAGGGATAGACGAGGGAAAAAATAGGTTTCGAAATACGAGGTATAGGTTCCGTTGGATGACGCACAAGGGTCAAAAAACGGGGCGAGTCTTGAAACCGGGACCCATTTTTCGGCATCTAAGGACCGTCCGATGGAACCGAAGGGCCGAAAAACAGCCTCTGAAAAGCAACGTTTCAGTATCCTCGACTGGATCGTTTTCTCTGGAACCGACCCCCACGCGAATACCCCGGAAGGCTCTGTGATCTTTCAGTATCCTCGACTGGATCGTTTTCTCTGGAACCGCGCAGCCTTAGTCCTGGTGGAGGCCGCTTTCTTTCTTTCAGTATCCTCGACTGGATCGTTTTCTCTGGAACCATTTCCACCCAGACTGCCAAACTGAGTGTGTGGCATCTTTCAGTATCCTCGACTGGATCGTTTTCTCTGGAACGGTGGATGGAGAGACCGGTTACTACCGGACAGATTCTTTCAGTATCCTCGACTGGATCGTTTTCTCTGGAACACGATGGCAGTTCAGGCCATGTGAAATCTGCTATGATCTTTCAGTATCCTCGACTGGATCGTTTTCTCTGGAACGATGGACATTCAGCAGGTTTCTATCTGGACAATCGACTTTCAGTATCCTCGACTGGATCGTTTTCTCTGGAACCTTGTTTATTTTTGGATCACTCAACAGTAACGAAACTTTCAGTATCCTCGACTGGATCGTTTTCTCTGGAACCTGACTCGGCGTCCCATGTCTGAGCTTATCTATGATTCTTTCAGTATCCTCGACTGGATCGTTTTCTCTGGAACGTCGTAGGTTTATTACATCATAACATAATCCATAGTCTTTCAGTATCCTCGACTGGATCGTTTTCTCTGGAACTTCAGGAGTCGCTATTGCTTTAAGTTGAGTTATTACTTTCAGTATCCTCGACTGGATCGTTTTCTCTGGAACTGGCCATGCCGGTAGCCTGAATGTCGCGGTATTTTTCTTTCAGTATCCTCGACTGGATCGTTTTCTCTGGAACCTTGAACTTGGACCCGGCCCAGCGCCCCTTGCTGTCTTTCAGTATCCTCGACTGGATCGTTTTCTCTGGAACGTCTTTGCCTGTGTCCGTATTCTGGCGGAGTCGGTCTTTCAGTATCCTCGACTGGATCGTTTTCTCTGGAACTGCCTGACCCGCTCACCCCTCTACCATATCGAGCTTCTTTCAGTATCCTCGACTGGATCGTTTTCTCTGGAACCAAGGTGACCAGGTGGAGCTGGTGATTGTGATTAAGCACTTTCAGTATCCTCGACTGGATCGTTTTCTCTGGAACCGCAGCAAATGATCCGGCCCGGTCGCGTATTGTAGCTTTCACCTTAATTTTGTCCATTACACTGAGTTGCAAATTTGGGTAGAAGAAATGGCTTGAATTGGATCGGAAGACTGAGTAGGCCAGTCAGCAACAGCAATAGCTTCAATATGTCGCATAGCGGAAGCGAACTGAGTCCGAACCGTCTCATCATAAACGCGGGCGTAGATCAGGGTCTTGTTAATGTCCTGATGGCCCAAGAATTTCTGCAAGGAGGTAATGGGCATGCCTTGATTGACTAAAAAAGTGGCTAAAGTGTGGCGCAAACGATGGGGTGTCAAGGGTTCAATCTGGGCGAGTTTCCCAAATCGTTGGAGACGATCAGGGATAAGATGGTCTTTGACAGCAACGCCTTTATAAATGAGCAAATGGTCGGAAGTGGCCTGTTCCCGGACAGCTAAATAGGCTTGCAAAACAGTGACCAAATGCTCGGTCATGGGAATAACGCGGTCACGGTCTCCTTTACCGGCTTGAATGCGTAAGCGTTTGCCGCTCAAATCAAGGTCAGACAGTCGCAGATTAAGCACTTCACTCTTACGCAAGCCTGTATGAGCAAGGAGATAGAACCAAGCTTGATTGAAACGGTCAGAGGGTGTATCAGCCTTGGTTTGCTCTTGAATCATTTTCTCCAGACGCTGGAACTCATCGGCTTTGAGATAACGGGGTAAATGGTCTCCAGTGGGCGGGGCTTTGACCTGGAGGATGGCCCCATTGGTAACCAATTCTTGTTCAAGCAGGTCCCGCCAGAAAGCACGAAAGATGGTCAGGTGAGCGGCAATAGAGCCAGGTTTGATGCCTGCTTCTTGTCTGGCATTGACGTAGGCCACTAAATCGTGACGTTGCAGTTGGTTGAGTTGTTGCCAGTTGCGCTCCTTGACCAGCCAGGCTGTGATCCGACACAGGGTACTAAAATGACCGTGTATTTGGCTCTTGAGACGATGGGGTTGCCAACGAATACTGCGGCGTAGGGTATGACTGAGCAGTAATTGCTGTAGCCACACGGGCAGTTCAGTCGCTAAATGGGTCAGATTATCCAGCAGAATTTGGGGATCAGGTCGTTCATCTGGCTGAGAGGGAGCAAATAAGTCTGCTTCAGCGACCATAGGACTGGCCTGACGGGCATAGTGTTGCTCTAAACCCGCCATCGCTTTTTGAAAATCATGCCGGATCGTCGGGTCAGCCCCATCAATATAGCGTTGGGTGGTCTGCAAATCACGATGGCCCAATAATTTGGCTAAGGCATCAATCGGCATCCCTTGCTCAACCAGACGACGGGCGTAAGTATGACGAAGCTGATGACAGGTAAACTTAATCCCGCTTTGTTGGCAATAGTGTTTCAAGCGATATTGAATGCCTGCCACACTCAACTGCCGCTGGTGATGATTGAGAAACATATAGGGCTGCTCTGTTTTGGGTCGTCTTGCCAACCAACGTTCAACGTAGCTCAGACTTTCGGCCGTTAGCCAAGTGATACGATCTTTATCGCCCTTGCCTCGAACCCGAATTCGGGCCAGACCATTTTGTCCAACCGGATGGAGACCAGTCAATTTCAGACCAGCCACTTCACCCACCCGCAGACCCGCACCAATCATCAACTCGAACATTGCTCGATCCCGTTCATCATCGACACGGCTGAGTAATTTGTCGACCGCTTCATCGCTCACATCTCGCGGCAGATGGTGCCCCATCCGAAGACTATGTCGTTTCCAGACTACCGGGTTCTGCAATCTTTCATTCTCCCCTGACCCGATCACATATTCGTAGAAGCTGGAGATCGCCGATAAGCGGCGATTGATCGTCGCTGCTTTGAGCCCTTGCTCACTTTGATCTTGAACGAACTCATCAATCTCTTGAACACGGATTTCGCCCAGCTTCTTGTTACCGACAAATTCGTTGAAAATGGCTAGTTCACTCATATAATGTTTGCTCGTGCTTCGCCCTGGATACCGATTGTCGACATATTTCTTGAATGCTTTAAGCTCGCTTCTCATCTGAGTTCCCCTTCTTGAGTTTGCTTTATTCTACCCAAATTTGCAACTCAGTGTAATGCGCAAACCGAACAGGTTTTAACTTATTCATCCAAACTGAGCAGGTTTTAACTCGATAAAATAGGTCAGAAACAAAGCCAAGGAGGTAAGATAAGAAAAGAACATTAGAGTTAGGCATCCAAGGAGAATTTGAAATGAGGCTCGAATTTGGTTTTACCGATGAAACCTGCAACACGCAATATGCGCCATTAGGATTACTATTGAGCTTGTATCGACAGGAACAGGTACTGTCTGGTCTGGAAAAAGTGAGGATGAAGATGAAAAAGGTTGATTTTTCCAGCACAGATAAACTGGAACAGGTATTGGCGAGCATCCTAGCGGGCTGTGAAACGTTATCAGAAGTAAATGTGAAGCTCAAAGGGGATAAACCCTTAGCCCAAAGCGGTGGTTGGGAACGATTTGCAGACCAGTCAATGCTATCGATGACGTTAGACGCGCTAACTCTAATGAACCTGGAGCAATTACAAGCGGTCAACGCCCAAATCGGTCAAAGCTATGGTCAGACCGTCAGGCACGATTGGCGGGGATTTCTGTGGCTTGATTACGATTTGAGCGGGTTACCTTGTGGCAAACAGGCTCAAGGGGGCACCAAAGGCTATTTTTCGAACAAAAAAACACCACTGGCCGACAATTGGCACGGGTGAGTGCCATTGAGCATCAAGAAACGGTCTGGTCACAAGTGTATCCTGGTAATCGTCATAGCGTCAACTGTTTGCCAGATGCCTTACTTGGGGTGCAAAGTTCATTAGAGTTAGCCCCCAAACAACGTCGCCGCACCGTATGGCGGGGGTGGCAGTGAAGCCAACTTCCGGTTGGTTGTTCAGGCTGGCTATCACTTACACGCCAAAGGGTTGTCCAGTAGTCGAGCCGCTGCCCTGGCTAAATGCGTTCCGCGCTGGGATGCCTATGATGATATTTGGTTAGGGGAAGTCACACCTCCTTTTGAGTTGGGACGACCCATTCGTGTTTTCGTCCAACGACGAAAGAAAAAGGACCAATTTTTGCACGCTTATTTTGTCAGCACCTTGACTTTGCCCTCAAAGAAACATTTCCTTAATTTCTACAACCAGCGGGGTGGGGCTGAGGTTGAACAATTTCGCCAAGACAAGAGTGGCTTAGCTTTAGGTATCCGCCGCAAACAGTCATTTACAGGCCAAACGGGCTATATTTTATTGACCGACCTGGCTCACAATTTACTGGCTGATTTTAAGCATCACGCCCTACAAAATTCCCCTTTCGCCGATTATGGGCTTAAACGCATCGTGCGTGATTTACTACAAATGCCAGGGCGGCTGATCTTTGATGAGCATCAGCTCATTCGCCTTGAGTTGCTAAGTCTAAAGCAATTTGCTCCAGACCTGTTGACCTGCTTGGAAAAGTACTACAATGACCGTTTTTCATCGACTTGAAACCCCTTCTGTTTGAAGGAAGTAGTTGAACCCGGGCGCATTTGTACAAAAATAAGGTTTCAGTATCCTCGACTGGATCGTTTTCTCTGGAACTACTGGCCCCGGCTACGGTGGCTCTTCCACCGGGATCTTTCAGTATCCTCGACTGGATCGTTTTCTCTGGAACACTCGCTGAAGGCCACTATCACCTGAGGACCGGCGATCTTTCAGTATCCTCGACTGGATCGTTTTCTCTGGAACATGGTCTTATCGTTGTCAGGCGGCGGATTGGGGTTTCTTTCAGTATCCTCGACTGGATCGTTTTCTCTGGAACATGTCATTCCCCGCTATGTTGTGGCGGAGATTGATCTTTCAGTATCCTCGACTGGATCGTTTTCTCTGGAACGCGATAGTGAACTCTTGGGTCGCGCCAAAATCAATCTTTCAGTATCCTCGACTGGATCGTTTTCTCTGGAACTTGTGGAGGTCGAAGACCCTGAAGCCGCAGTATGCCACTTTCAGTATCCTCGACTGGATCGTTTTCTCTGGAACCTACAAATTGCCAGAATCAAAGAACTTGGCTTGTAAACTTTCAGTATCCTCGACTGGATCGTTTTCTCTGGAACACGGCGAACCAGAAAGAAACGAGCAGCCAAATAACCTTTCAGTATCCTCGACTGGATCGTTTTCTCTGGAACGGTGAGGTAATCGAGATGAGCAGTGGACACAAATTCGCTTTCAGTATCCTCGACTGGATCGTTTTCTCTGGAACGGCGTTTTAGTCTTTCGTTTTCTACTACAAGGGGATTCTTTCAGTATCCTCGACTGGATCGTTTTCTCTGGAACTCAATGATCCTCTCGATCCAAGTGACGAATGGGAAACCTTTCAGTATCCTCGACTGGATCGTTTTCTCTGGAACCCGGTTGCCAGTTCAACCGACAAAAGATGACATTCAGCTTTCAGTATCCTCGACTGGATCGTTTTCTCTGGAACAGCGCGAGCGTGATATTGAAAGGTTACGTAACACCTCTTTCAGTATCCTCGACTGGATCGTTTTCTCTGGAACCCTTCCATCACCCCGCTGCCCCAAAACGAATCGTAATCTTTCAGTATCCTCGACTGGATCGTTTTCTCTGGAACTTGGTCATAAATGACACGTCATTTGGCAATCCTTTTCTTTCAGTATCCTCGACTGGATCGTTTTCTCTGGAACGATACTTATAGTAAGTGTCATCAGTGCTTATTTAGACTTTCAGTATCCTCGACTGGATCGTTTTCTCTGGAACTCATTAGCTACTCTGAATGCTCTGAATGTGTTGCCCTTTCAGTATCCTCGACTGGATCGTTTTCTCTGGAACCTCGGAAAAGGCAATACGGCGTGGCAAGAAACAGGCACCTTTCAGTATCCTCGACTGGATCGTTTTCTCTGGAACGAATGACCCTGAGTTTGAGGAGTTTGAGCTTCCCTTCTTTCAGTATCCTCGACTGGATCGTTTTCTCTGGAACCTCAAAGTCTTGTATTTTATTCATGATCTTTATTCTCTTCTTTCAGTATCCTCGACTGGATCGTTTTCTCTGGAACATTGCCACGGTAGAGTTACCTAGATCGATTCCAACTCTTTCAGTATCCTCGACTGGATCGTTTTCTCTGGAACCGTACACGCCGTTAAGTCTCATGAGTTCGATATTAACTTTCAGTATCCTCGACTGGATCGTTTTCTCTGGAACCCCACGCGCTAAACCTTGGAGCGTCGCCAAAAGTTTACTTTCAGTATCCTCGACTGGATCGTTTTCTCTGGAACAAAAAGCCCTACCGGAATGTGTCAAGAAGTTGAGACACGAAAGTTAGAAAATTACCGTCTAATGGTGGAAGAGACTGCCAAAGGCTCCTGGCCGGCAAAGATGGAAGCTGGGAGTGGGTCAGGGTCAAGGGTGGGGCTGATGGGCTGGTCGTCAGTATTATGGGTGGCAAAATCGTCCGGCTGGGGTTGATTGATCCAAACTTCATTCGGAAGTTCAGGTGGGCTAGGGATGCCGCGCACAAAGCGTTCGGGATGTTGGTCATAGGCGTGTTGCAAAATGAGTTGACGTTTGTCACGGACCGCTTGAGCTTGCCCGAAATGAACGGTGGCTGGGGTGAGCAGACCCAAGGCAGAGTGATAATGGTCGTGATTGTACCACCGAAAGAAGGAGCGACCCCAAGTGCGTGCCTCAATGAGTGAACCAAAATGGTCAGGAAAATCGGGTCGATATTTCATGGTCTTGAATTGGGCTTCCGAATAGGGATTATCGTTGGGGGTGTAAGGTCTGGCGTGCGATTGGGTGACCCCCAGGTCAGCCAGCAGGAGGGCTACAGTCTTGGAGCGCATCGCGCTACCGCGGTCGGCGTGCAAGGTCAACTGCTCTGGCAGCACCCCTTGTTTGCGGCAGGATTGGGCGATGAGGTCTTCGGCCAAGGTGGCACATTCGCGCTCTGCCATCAGCCAACCGACGACATAGCGGCTGTAGATGTCCAGGATGACGTACAGGTAGTAATAGCTCCATTTGGCCGATCCCGGTAGTTTGGTGATGTCCCACGACCAGACCATGTTGGGCGCATCAGCCACCAATTGCGGCTTACTCGACTGGGGATGACGGCTTTGGAGACGCCGTTCGCGCACCTCATCGTGTTCGTCCAGGATGCGGTACATCGTGCGCCAATGACACAGATAGGTCTCATCTTCATCGAGCAAGGTGGCATAGACCTGTCGGGGGGATTGGTCACAGAACCGCTCGCTGTTGAGGACCTGACGCACCTGCGCTTTTTCCTCAGCACTCAACGCTCTGGTCGGGCTTGGACGTGGCTTTGGCTCAGACGGGGTTTCTCGAGAGCGATAGACGCTGCTGCGGGGTACATTCAACATCTGGCACGCTTGTTTGAGACCGACCGTTTGGGCCAACTCTTCGGTTAAGTCAATCATTTGTCGCCGTCCCGCTTCGTCTCGTTGAGGGACATCCCAAAGAGGTCTGATACTTTTTTTTGCACCTCAATGATGGTTTCGGCCCGCTCTAGTTGCGCTTTCAAGCGCGCATTTTCAGCCTGTAGACGGGCCAACTCTTTGTCCTGCACACTGGCCCCTTTGCGGCCCCGCTTCTGCGGCGACAACCCTTGCCCTTGCTCTCGCTCCCGCCGCCAACTGGTCAAATACGATGAGTATATCCCTTCCCGTCTGAGTAGCGCTCCGATTTCGCCAGGTTGGCTACAAGCATCCGCTTCGGCCAATATCCGTTCCTTCTCCGAGGCGCTGAATTGTCGCCGTTTCGCCACCGGCACCACTTCTGGCCCTTCTTGATGGTGATGGCCTGGATGGTGTCCATTTACATCATTACTACTACTATTACTGCTGCTGTTGTTGTTGTTGTTGTTCTCTGATTTTATTTGAGACATTGGTTCCTCCTTGCCCTCATGATTCTACACTAATTTCTTGAGGTTTCGTGTCTCATCTAGCATTAGGAGTTTTTGCCGCTTGCCGAGAAGTGAGGTTGAAAAATAAGCCGCTTGAGCTAAACTCATCAGCGGATAAGAACCTTACGATAGGAGGCAGGTGATGGTACGTACCACAATAGACCGACTAGCGGTCAAAACCTTGGATCAACGATTTCGGTATGAATTAGAGACCGGATTTGAACTCGCCCCCCGAATTTCACAAGGTATCCTCGATGTGGCCAAGGAAGTCTTTAGTTTGGATACCGTCTCAGCCAATAAAGACGGTCGTCTCAGGCCAGGTCAGATTCGACAAGTTATTGCCGCCGCTGAGGCACCGCATGGCAAACCTTTACGTCAGACAGATATGGTCGAGGTGACCTGGACCCTTGATGCCGGTGAAGAAGATTTACAGGTGCTGCAAAAGAAGGGACGAGTAGCATTGCGACAAGTCCGTCTATTGCGTCTCATTGACGAGGCCCTAGACCAAGGTGGCGTCGCCACCCAAGAAGACTTAGCCCGTGTCCTGGGAGTGGGCGATCGGACCATCCGGGCCGATATTGCCCTCCTGAAAACGCAAGGGTACCACATCATCACTCGCGGTCAGCTACAGGGGGCAGGTCGGGGGCAGACCCACAAAGTACTGATTGTCGAATTATATCTCAAACGCCAAACTTACACTGAAATTATACGTCAAACTCGACATTCAGCGCCATCCATTAAACGCTATATCCAAACTTTCGCCCGGGTCGTGATGCTGACCCGCAAAGGCTTGAGTATGAGCGAGACCGCGCACGCAGTCGGTATTTCTGAACGACTGGCCCAAGAATATCTAGTCCTTTATCAGCGTTACAATCTGCCCATCTATCAGGCCCGCTTGAATGACATCGTACAAATGCTCAGTGGTTCTGCCGCTCCCTCGACCGACAGTCAAAAAAGGGGGGCCTAATGAGCGCGATCCATTATCAAGCCAGTACGCAAAGAACCTTTCGGCAAGCCGTCGTTCATCTCTTGGAAAATGAGTATAAACTGGTCGGTAGCCGGAAGGTCATTCAAATGATCGCCGACGATATTGCTGACCTTCAAGCTGACTATTACCGAGATGCGGCCATGGTTGCTCCCGGACATATCGTTTGGCGTGGCTCACTCGACCCAGGTCATAAACCGGCGGCTGGTCAACGAGCTGAAGAAGAACCGACGGTGACGGGTGTGTTACCTTTAATTACCCCGGAAGATTTGGCGGAGGCGGCTCAAGGCTGCCCGAAAGACCAAAATCCCACTCGCTGGGCTCACCAACGGGACATTCGGCGGCTCGTGCGCTTGGTCAAAGCCGGGTTGCATAATCCAGGTGGACGGCTCTTGTTTTCTCAAGCTGATCTGTCCCTCTTGCTCAACCGCGCCATTAGAACCGTCCGCCGCTGCATCCTTGATCACTTCGAGCAGACTGGTGAACTGTTGCCGATCAAAGGCTATGTCCTTGACCAGGGTAGTAAGCCGACTCACAAACGGATTATTCTGCGGCTGTATGAACAAGGTGTGGCTCCGCCAGACATTGCTCATCGAACCGACCATAGTCTTCAAGCCGTCGACCACTACATCAACGATTATGAACGAGTTAAGGTGCTTCTGAGTAAGGGGCTCGATGCATCTGAAATCAGCCAAGCTATTGGAAGAGGACTCCAAACCGTGCTAGAATACCTAAAGATCATTGCTACTTATCACCCCCATCTGGTTTCGGCTGACCAGATAGACGACTGATGGATATGTGGACAATTATAAAAGCATCAATTGCCCACATATCCACAGTCCCTACTATTGCTATTAATCCTCACTTCCGGCTACCGGCAATTTTGCCGAATTCTTCTTAGCACAGAGGGCGGCCAAGTGTTCCAGAGAAAACGATCCAGTCGAGGATACTGAAAGTTGATGACTTATTGGCTGACATTGAGTTAGCAACTAGTTCCAGAGAAAACGATCCAGTCGAGGATACTGAAAGTTATTGTAAAAATTCAGTACCGTATACCCTCTAGATTTGCCAAAAAGAAGGAGGTGAAGATAATCAAGGATTTTATGTCAACGGAATAGATGGAGGTTAAGGCTCATGAGTGATGCAGACCGTTTGGAAATCCAAGTGGCTCTTTCGCTGTTTCAGCTATTGCCCGGGATGCAACCCGACAACCGAACGACCTTGGTTTATCTGATTGTGGGATTAATTTTGGGCCGGAATGTGCAACTGGCAAAAATCGCTGAACAAGTAAACTATGGTCACAAAGAGAGTAGTCTGGAAGACCGTTTCCGGCGCTTTGTGAACAACGAAAACATAGAGGTCACCGTAGTCTTCAGCATTTTCATCAAGCTGATGCTGGCGGGCTTGGAAGAAGAACAAGCCTTGGTGTTGAGCATAGATACCAGTAAAACCGGCGGGAAATGCATCACCCTGATGCTCAGTGTCGGTTACAAAACGCGAGCGATGCCTCTATGTTGGGTCACCTTCAAAGGACGCAAGGGGCATTCGTCGGAGGATATTCAATTAGCCTTGTTCAAAACGGTCAGAACCCTGGTCCCCACCGAACGAGCCGTCATCGTGTTGGGCGATGGCGAATTCGATGGCAGTCAGGTCATTACTTGGCTTGAGAAACAACAGAACTGGCACTATGTCTGCCGCACTGCCAAAGACATCTTGGTCGAGGATGAGCAACAATGGGTTGCGCTGCAAGACATTCCACTCCAAGACCGACAAGAGGCTTTCTTCTCCCAAGTACGCTTTACCAAAACCCATCAAGTGGGGCCAGTCAATATAATGGCTGTCTGGGTCAGTAAAGACCAGACCCATTGGTTCTTTGTCACCAATATGCCCACCCTCAAAGAAGCCAAATACTGGTATCGTCAACGGTTCAAAATCGAGACCCTTTTCTCTGACATCAAAGGCCGTGGCTTCAAGACCGACAAGTGCCGCTTGAAAGACCCCGCTCGAGTTGACCGTTTGTTGATGGCGGTCGCTATCGCCTACATCTTTGTCGTCTTCTGGGGGGTTGATGCCATTATCTCTGGCGCTTTCAAGCAAATGCTCCGCACTGACCGCTTCGACCACAGTCTTTTTACCTTGGGGTTCAAATATATCCAGCGTTTGTTGAAAAAATGCTTGCCTATTCCTCCCTTAAACTCTCTTCCACCTCCTTCTTCCTTTGAACACTGCGTCCTTTAGACAACCCAACGGGGTATACGGTACTGAATCGGCATTTGCATTCTCCTAGCCAGTCCGGGAAGACACCCTAACGGCTACCGTCCAGCCGCCTACTGACGACCTCAACTGAAATCAAGACCTGTGGCAAGATGATAACATTTCATCTTTGGCATCGTATTCAAATTTTTGTCCCGGTTAAAAATATGATAGTCACTGTTGGATTCAAGGGCTGGCTTGGAACCGAGACCGGTTGCAAGCCCAACCCCGGCATACATTTTACCTTATGCTGGCAAACCATGTATGAATGGAAAACCGATGCCAACTAAGGGAGACTTGGTGCCGTGGTGTCTTGCAAAGTCAACCTACTTTGACAAAACTTTGTCAACACGAATCCCCCCAACTTTACGACAAGATGCCTTTCTCGTTATTTTTCGTTTGGTTCTCTCCGGCGTGTGATGCGTGGAGCGTTTGGGGGTACTTTTCCCACAAAAAGCAAAACGCATGACGCGCCGATCATTACCATCAATTACTCTTTCCAGCCAGCTATGAACTCAATCGTTTATTGTTGAGTCTGTCTTTAGAAAGTGTCTGTGTAGCGATCCAATTTGTAACCGTAAAAGCGGTGGAATGGCTTCTCAAATATTTTTATTATCTTTCCCCTAAATTTAAATACAGGTACTAAACTGCCAAGACCTAAAAACGGAAGGACAGCCAAGATTCTACTAATAATATCTGCTTGTTGGGGAGTAGCGGTTAAATAAAAATATTCAGTACCGTATACCCCGTTGGGTTGTCTAAAGGACGCAGTGTTCAAAGGAAGAAGGAGGTGGAAGAGAGTTTAAGGGAGGAATAGGCAAGCATTTTTTCAACAAACGCTGGATATATTTGAACCCCAAGGTAAAAAGACTGTGGTCGAAGCGGTCAGTGCGGAGCATTTGCTTGAAAGCGCCAGAGATAATGGCATCAACCCCCCAGAAGACGACAAAGATGTAGGCGATAGCGACCGCCATCAACAAACGGTCAACTCGAGCGGGGTCTTTCAAGCGGCACTTGTCGGTCTTGAAGCCACGGCCTTTGATGTCAGAGAAAAGGGTCTCGATTTTGAACCGTTGACGATACCAGTATTTGGCTTCTTTGAGGGTGGGCATATTGGTGACAAAGAACCAATGGGTCTGGTCTTTACTGACCCAGACAGCCATTATATTGACTGGCCCCACTTGATGGGTTTTGGTAAAGCGTACTTGGGAGAAGAAAGCCTCTTGTCGGTCTTGGAGTGGAATGTCTTGCAGCGCAACCCATTGTTGCTCATCCTCGACCAAGATGTCTTTGGCAGTGCGGCAGACATAGTGCCAGTTCTGTTGTTTCTCAAGCCAAGTAATGACCTGACTGCCATCGAATTCGCCATCGCCCAACACGATGACGGCTCGTTCGGTGGGGACCAGGGTTCTGACCGTTTTGAACAAGGCTAATTGAATATCCTCCGACGAATGCCCCTTGCGTCCTTTGAAGGTGACCCAACATAGAGGCATCGCTCGCGTTTTGTAACCGACACTGAGCATCAGGGTGATGCATTTCCCGCCGGTTTTACTGGTATCTATGCTCAACACCAAGGCTTGTTCTTCTTCCAAGCCCGCCAGCATCAGCTTGATGAAAATGCTGAAGACTACGGTGACCTCTATGTTTTCGTTGTTCACAAAGCGCCGGAAACGGTCTTCCAGACTACTCTCTTTGTGACCATAGTTTACTTGTTCAGCGATTTTTGCCAGTTGCACATTCCGGCCCAAAATTAATCCCACAATCAGATAAACCAAGGTCGTTCGGTTGTCGGGTTGCATCCCGGGCAATAGCTGAAACAGCGAAAGAGCCACTTGGATTTCCAAACGGTCTGCATCACTCATGAGCCTTAACCTCCATCTATTCCGTTGACATAAAATCCTTGATTATCTTCACCTCCTTCTTTTTGGCAAATCTAGAGGGTATACGGTACTGAATTTTTACAATAACTTTCAGTATCCTCGACTGGATCGTTTTCTCTGGAACTAGTTGCTAACTCAATGTCAGCCAATAAGTCATCAACTTTCAGTATCCTCGACTGGATCGTTTTCTCTGGAACACTTGGCCGCCCTCTGTGCTAAGAAGAATTCGGCAAAATTGCCGGTAGCCGGAAGTGAGGATTAATAGCAATAGTAGGGACTGTGGATATGTGGGCAATTGATGCTTTTATAATTGTCCACATATCCATCAGTCGTCTATCTGGTCAGCCGAAACCAGATGGGGGTGATAAGTAGCAATGATCTTTAGGTATTCTAGCACGGTTTGGAGTCCTCTTCCAATAGCTTGGCTGATTTCAGATGCATCGAGCCCCTTACTCAGAAGCACCTTAACTCGTTCATAATCGTTGATGTAGTGGTCGACGGCTTGAAGACTATGGTCGGTTCGATGAGCAATGTCTGGCGGAGCCACACCTTGTTCATACAGCCGCAGAATAATCCGTTTGTGAGTCGGCTTACTACCCTGGTCAAGGACATAGCCTTTGATCGGCAACAGTTCACCAGTCTGCTCGAAGTGATCAAGGATGCAGCGGCGGACGGTTCTAATGGCGCGGTTGAGCAAGAGGGACAGATCAGCTTGAGAAAACAAGAGCCGTCCACCTGGATTATGCAACCCGGCTTTGACCAAGCGCACGAGCCGCCGAATGTCCCGTTGGTGAGCCCAGCGAGTGGGATTTTGGTCTTTCGGGCAGCCTTGAGCCGCCTCCGCCAAATCTTCCGGGGTAATTAAAGGTAACACACCCGTCACCGTCGGTTCTTCTTCAGCTCGTTGACCAGCCGCCGGTTTATGACCTGGGTCGAGTGAGCCACGCCAAACGATATGTCCGGGAGCAACCATGGCCGCATCTCGGTAATAGTCAGCTTGAAGGTCAGCAATATCGTCGGCGATCATTTGAATGACCTTCCGGCTACCGACCAGTTTATACTCATTTTCCAAGAGATGAACGACGGCTTGCCGAAAGGTTCTTTGCGTACTGGCTTGATAATGGATCGCGCTCATTAGGCCCCCCTTTTTTGACTGTCGGTCGAGGGAGCGGCAGAACCACTGAGCATTTGTACGATGTCATTCAAGCGGGCCTGATAGATGGGCAGATTGTAACGCTGATAAAGGACTAGATATTCTTGGGCCAGTCGTTCAGAAATACCGACTGCGTGCGCGGTCTCGCTCATACTCAAGCCTTTGCGGGTCAGCATCACGACCCGGGCGAAAGTTTGGATATAGCGTTTAATGGATGGCGCTGAATGTCGAGTTTGACGTATAATTTCAGTGTAAGTTTGGCGTTTGAGATATAATTCGACAATCAGTACTTTGTGGGTCTGCCCCCGACCTGCCCCCTGTAGCTGACCGCGAGTGATGATGTGGTACCCTTGCGTTTTCAGGAGGGCAATATCGGCCCGGATGGTCCGATCGCCCACTCCCAGGACACGGGCTAAGTCTTCTTGGGTGGCGACGCCACCTTGGTCTAGGGCCTCGTCAATGAGACGCAATAGACGGACTTGTCGCAATGCTACTCGTCCCTTCTTTTGCAGCACCTGTAAATCTTCTTCACCGGCATCAAGGGTCCAGGTCACCTCGACCATATCTGTCTGACGTAAAGGTTTGCCATGCGGTGCCTCAGCGGCGGCAATAACTTGTCGAATCTGACCTGGCCTGAGACGACCGTCTTTATTGGCTGAGACGGTATCCAAACTAAAGACTTCCTTGGCCACATCGAGGATACCTTGTGAAATTCGGGGGGCGAGTTCAAATCCGGTCTCTAATTCATACCGAAATCGTTGATCCAAGGTTTTGACCGCTAGTCGGTCTATTGTGGTACGTACCATCACCTGCCTCCTATCGTAAGGTTCTTATCCGCTGATGAGTTTAGCTCAAGCGGCTTATTTTTCAACCTCACTTCTCGGCAAGCGGCAAAAACTCCTAATGCTAGATGAGACACGAAACCTCAAGAAATTAGTGTAGAATCATGAGGGCAAGGAGGAACCAATGTCTCAAATAAAATCAGAGAACAACAACAACAACAACAGCAGCAGTAATAGTAGTAGTAATGATGTAAATGGACACCATCCAGGCCATCACCATCAAGAAGGGCCAGAAGTGGTGCCGGTGGCGAAACGGCGACAATTCAGCGCCTCGGAGAAGGAACGGATATTGGCCGAAGCGGATGCTTGTAGCCAACCTGGCGAAATCGGAGCGCTACTCAGACGGGAAGGGATATACTCATCGTATTTGACCAGTTGGCGGCGGGAGCGAGAGCAAGGGCAAGGGTTGTCGCCGCAGAAACGGGGCCGCAAAGGGGCCAGTGTGCAGGACAAAGAGTTGGCCCGTCTACAGGCTGAAAATGCGCGCTTGAAAGCGCAACTAGAGCGGGCCGAAACCATCATTGAGGTGCAAAAAAAAGTATCAGACCTCTTTGGGATGTCCCTCAACGAGACGAAGCGGGACGGCGACAAATGATTGACTTAACCGAAGAGTTGGCCCAAACGGTCGGTCTCAAACAAGCGTGCCAGATGTTGAATGTACCCCGCAGCAGCGTCTATCGCTCTCGAGAAACCCCGTCTGAGCCAAAGCCACGTCCAAGCCCGACCAGAGCGTTGAGTGCTGAGGAAAAAGCGCAGGTGCGTCAGGTCCTCAACAGCGAGCGGTTCTGTGACCAATCCCCCCGACAGGTCTATGCCACCTTGCTCGATGAAGATGAGACCTATCTGTGTCATTGGCGCACGATGTACCGCATCCTGGACGAACACGATGAGGTGCGCGAACGGCGTCTCCAAAGCCGTCATCCCCAGTCGAGTAAGCCGCAATTGGTGGCTGATGCGCCCAACATGGTCTGGTCGTGGGACATCACCAAACTACCGGGATCGGCCAAATGGAGCTATTACTACCTGTACGTCATCCTGGACATCTACAGCCGCTATGTCGTCGGTTGGCTGATGGCAGAGCGCGAATGTGCCACCTTGGCCGAAGACCTCATCGCCCAATCCTGCCGCAAACAAGGGGTGCTGCCAGAGCAGTTGACCTTGCACGCCGACCGCGGTAGCGCGATGCGCTCCAAGACTGTAGCCCTCCTGCTGGCTGACCTGGGGGTCACCCAATCGCACGCCAGACCTTACACCCCCAACGATAATCCCTATTCGGAAGCCCAATTCAAGACCATGAAATATCGACCCGATTTTCCTGACCATTTTGGTTCACTCATTGAGGCACGCACTTGGGGTCGCTCCTTCTTTCGGTGGTACAATCACGACCATTATCACTCTGCCTTGGGTCTGCTCACCCCAGCCACCGTTCATTTCGGGCAAGCTCAAGCGGTCCGTGACAAACGTCAACTCATTTTGCAACACGCCTATGACCAACATCCCGAACGCTTTGTGCGCGGCATCCCTAGCCCACCTGAACTTCCGAATGAAGTTTGGATCAATCAACCCCAGCCGGACGATTTTGCCACCCATAATACTGACGACCAGCCCATCAGCCCCACCCTTGACCCTGACCCACTCCCAGCTTCCATCTTTGCCGGCCAGGAGCCTTTGGCAGTCTCTTCCACCATTAGACGGTAATTTTCTAACTTTCGTGTCTCAACTTCTTGACACATTCCGCGCTCGCCCGTTTGGATAGTGACATTGATTTCTCGACGGTGTTTCCGACGATAGACAGCCGCCAATTCTCGATACTCAGCTTCAAATTGGTTGGCCAGTGTTCGCATTGGAACTGAGTAGATACACTTCTTTGGAAATCGAACTGCTTCAAAATCAAAAAAAGCATGGATATATGGCGCCAGGCCAGCTCTTGTTTTTCCGCCACCGGTTGGAGCTTGCAAAATGACCGATTTCCCTGATTGAATCACGTCTTTTACCTGCTCTTGATAAGGATAGAGCTTCATTCGGTTTACCCTCCAAAAAAGTCCGTTAAGGTGGTATTCTCATCATGATTCTTAGTAGACGATACATACCAGCCATACATCTCGGCGACTGCTTTTGCTTCACCCATTAGAGTTTCTCTTAACCTCGCCGGCGCCAACACCTCACACGCCGCCCCCCACCCCCGAATCCAGGGAACCATCTCCTGCCACTCGGCGATTTGGGCTTCCCAGATCACACTCCCGTCATCTTGCTCATCAACTGTCTCCTCGGGGTGCCAGATGCTCTCCCCCACCCGGCGAATCGCCTCCCGTCCGGTAAATCGAAGCCGGACTAGCTCTGGCTCCTGGTCGGTATGCCAGATGCCCCAGGCGTATCGGAAGAGAATCGTATCATCTAACTGCTGTAACTTCGGCGGCTCTGAGGTCAGGATCGCCTTTTCAATTCGCTCAATTTTGAAGGGAACAATCTTCTCCATCACATCGGTATACCCAATCAAGTAGACGCTATCACTCCAAGGGGATGGTTCAATCAGGTAGGGGCTAACGCCATGGGTCAGGGTGGCATCGCTCTTTAGCCCACGATACCAGATACGGACCTTACTTTGCTCAGTCCAGGCCCGAACCAGCACCTCAAAAATCTGCTCTCGTTGTTGGGCATCAGCGCGTGTTGGTAGGTTGTCGGCTGCCTTTACTAAGCGTTCAGCCATGGGCTGGTAGAGCGCAATCGCCAGCTTTTCCAGGGCATTTTGCAGGTGTTTGCGGGCCAGCCGGGTGTTGCGGCTCAAACGCCGAAGCCCCACATATAGCATGGTTGACTCCGGGGCATTGGCCGGAATATTGGAGACAAACTTTTCCCGGTCAATGCGATAACGCCCCCGGTCTGTCTGCACAAATTCAATGCCACTATCGCTCAACTTCCTACGTGCCTTGAAGATGGCACTGCGATCAACCCCTAGTCTCGCCCCTAATTCGGCATCGGAGTATCCCCAACTGGGTTGCGTATAAATACGTTTGAGTTCTTCAATATCAATCACTTGACTCATAAAGCCTCCATCGGATGTAGTGATGAACATTCGGTTGTTAAAAACTGATTACATCTTCATTGTAACACATCATGGGGCCAGATAGTATGAATCTTCAGCAAATCTGTTGAAAATTTTAAGAGAACCCTATCGGCGTTTGAAGATGCCTAAAAAGCCGCGATCATCTTCTTGAAGCAAGATTCCGGTGACATCATCCACTCTGGCTAACAGGCTAGAGACCCTTTCCGCCGACAGTCCGGCTGCTTTGGCAACATCGTTCATCCGCACGTTGCCATCTTGCTGCTCAATAACCTGAAGTACCGCCTTCACCTTTCCTTCATCAACCTTGCGTCCCATCGGTGACACCTCCCTGGTCAATTTGTATTATCTACAGGGTAAGGGAGGGCTGTTTCCGGCACGGCAACAATCGGAAAAGATTTTTGTATTTTTTTTGCGTACGCCAAAGCGGGGCGTTGAATTGGGATAGCGAGGTTGGAGGGGTGAGAACCACAGAGGGGCACGGAGATGCGGGCGATATAATATCACATGCCATGCAGCCATTTTCTTTTTTTTCACGCTACCCAGTATAATCGGAAAAATTCGGGGCATCGATAACCGAATTGCAGAAGAACCGAACCCGACATAGCCGGAACCAAAGAAGGAGCAGGAAGCAAAATTATGATAAACTTTCGTTGATTCGCCTATTCGTGCAAACACGAAACGTTTGTTCGCCATTCGCAGAGAGGTCTAAAACTATGAGTACCTGGAAACCCTATGCACGCATCCTCTTTATCCTGGTTTTGGGCTGGGCCGGTTTTGTCTTCGCTGGGCACGTCTCGTTGGTCACGGGGGCTTCGATGGAAACGGCATCATTCCGGCAGGTAGCCGACCACCAGCCCGATACCCTGACCGCCACCATGACCCTCACGCCGGCCCTGACTCTTACGCCCACTCTGACTCTCACCCCCACCCTGGTGCTGACAGAGCCGGAGGCAATCGAAGCCACACCAACTCTTACCCCCACCAAAACCCCAACATCAATCCCCCTCCCGACCGCCACTATGACTGCGACTCCGGTGCCCAAACTGAAACTCAGCCGGGGGCGGGAACTCTATATCGACGTAAACAAGAATGGCAATATTGATCCGGGGGACACCGTCCGGTACAAGATTACCGTTTTAAATGAAGGGCAGGCTGAGGTCGGCAACCTCAAACTAGAAGATGCCTACGACCAAAACCTGATCAGCAAGATAGAAAATATAGATCGAGACGGTCAGACAACGGGCAATGTAGTCAGTTGGGAATTTGCTCTGGGGCCGGAACAGATGATGATAGTGCGCTATGATGCCACCATGAATCTGGACTTTCCGCCAGGTAAAATTAAAGTCAGCAATGAGGCCACCGTAATGCAGGATGGACTTATGCTCGCCAATGGTGATGAGACTTTCAACGTAGATATTCTGCCCACTCCCACCCCCACCGAAACCCCTACCCTGATCCCCACGCCAACCGAGACCCCATCCCCAACGACAACGCCCACCGAAATGCCAACGCTGACGCCCACCCCAGCCCAGATTGAAAATGAGAGCACTTTTGCCAACCAACCCTGGCTTCCAGGAATTCTGGTTGCCATCATCTCGCTGATGGCGGTAGCCGCCGTAGTCTATGTGGGAACCAGCAAACAAGACCTGTCGACAGAACGCATCGGGCTGGTTCGGGAGGGCGTCTTCCTGATCTTCATCGTCTCCGCCCTGCTAATTTTAGCCATAGACCGTGGCATCCCAGCCGATGGAGCTATCTCCCTGCTCTCCGCAATCGCTGGCTATCTATTTGGCCGTTCCTGGGGTGATGGAAGTAAAAGAGAATAGAATCAGATTTAGGACTAAGAATATATCACTTCCCTATTTCGGGCTGACCACCCGGTGACTTCTAGTACTCCGTCAAACTAGTTTTGTCGATCAGGTAAATTCGGTAACCCATGTTATTAGCAATGAAAACACTGATTGACCGGAGTATTTAGGTTTCGACAAAATGATAGGCAAACGTTTGTTTCCATAATATAACCGACAAAAGATGCTTGTCGAAACACTAGCATAGGGAAATGGGCCTAATGTACGAAGTTGGGCTTCCACTTCAAATTAGCCAGCATTATATTAACATAACAAGGGTCAATTGATCGCAGAGACGCAGAGAACGCGGAGTTTTCTGCTATTTTTGCTCTGCGGTTTCTGCACGTCTGCGATGTTTAACATCTTATTGACCGTTACAGAATTAGGGCTAAGGACTTAATAACTTCCCTATAATAGGCTAACCTTAGTCTGGTATAGTCACTGCAATATGAATGTTAATTAATTCCTCAATCCTAAGAGAGCCTTAATTTCTAAATCCTTAGCTTGAGATTGGGCCAATCTCCATCGATTATGATCGCCTGCCCCGGCCTTAAGGAATAGTGCGTATTACGGATTTTGTAAAGGGGAAAATTACACCAATCTGTAGCACATAATACAATGAATCGGGTAAATCACCCCTAATGTTTTTGCCTCTCCTAAATCGTTTGTAGGGTAGCAAATTTGGCTCTTTGGGATCTCATATGGTTGACTGAGTTTACGAGGTGAAACGTGCTGAGTGATGCGTGAAAATCGCCGTTAGCAGACCTTTACATAGCACGTTTCACGCATCACGGCTACGTTACCACATCAAATCCAAGAGAGCCGCAAATTTTAGAATATTTTGTCAGATAATAGAAGCTATGAACAAAGAAAAAAAACCAGCTACAATTCTAATAGTTGATGATCAGCGCAGTGTTCGTGAATTATTAAAGGCCCTACTATTGCAGGAAGGGTATCATCTCATCTCTGTTTCCAATGGAGAAGAAGCCCTGGCGCGTATGGATGATATTCAGCCGGATACGATCTTGCTTGATGTGATGATGCCCGGCATCGATGGCTTTGAGGTGTGCCAACGGCTCAAAGCAGAAGAAAGGTGGCGGCATATTCCGATTATATTAATCACAGCGCTCGATGACAAAAAGGATGTATCCAATGGCCTGGATGCCGGAGCCGATGATTTTTTGCACAAACCGGTTAACGGGCTTGAATTACGGGCTAGAGTGCGCTCAATGGTAAGGCTAAAAATGCAATTTGATGCCCTGCAAGCTACCCTGAACTTGCGAGAAGATATGACAGCCATGATTGTTCATGATCTTAGAAGCCCGCTTACTTCTATTTTGGGCATGAGTGAATTGTTGCTCTATTTGCATAATAATCTCTCTCCTAAACAGCAAAACTATCTTAATACCATCCATAGCGAGGCCAATCGCCTAAATTCGTTTCTAAACGATATGCTACTATTAACCAAACTGGAACATGAGCAACTCATTCTAAACCGTTCCACTACCAGCATCAACCAATTTATGCTCAATATTCAAAAACGTTACCAGCCTATTGCAACCTCAAAAAGGCTAAAACTGGTCACTGACTTGCTGCCAACAGACCATCATGTGTCGCTAGATATCAACCTGATGGAGAGGGTGCTAGACAATCTCATTTCAAACGCCTTGAAATTCTCACCGAAAGGGAGTATCATTACTCTTAAGATAGACTCTTCAAAACACTCATCTCAACTTTGGCTACAAGTGCTGGATGAAGGGCCTGGAGTCCCTCCAGAACATCAAGCCTCCATCTTTGACCGATTTAGTATTGTTGATTTGAAAAATAAAAATGTATCCCAAATTGGGTTGGGGTTAGCCTTTTGTAAGCTTGTGTCCGAAGCCCATGGCGGACACATCTTTGTAACCAACAATACTCCCAAAGGCTCTATATTTACCATCGTGTTTAATCTCAACGATGTAGAGACGACTATTGTATGAACAATACCATTATGAAAAATCCAATAATTCTTGTTGTAGATGATCAACCGAGCGCCCGTGAAGTATTACGAGGCTTGCTAACCAATGAGGGCTATGATTTAGCCTTTGCTGCTACTGGTCAAGAGGGGTTGAACACCGCCGAAGCAATTGAGCCAGACCTGATTTTACTCGATGTCATGATGCCCGATATGGACGGCTTTGAGGTGTGCCAACATTTACGAGCCAACATTGCTCTGGCCGAAGTGCCCATTATCATAATTACGGCCCTAGATGATCAAAAATCTCGGTTGTTAGGGATTGAGGCTGGGGCAGACGATTTTATTTCTAAACCCTTTAACGGCGTTGAACTAAAAACGCGGGTACGCTCTGTCACCCGGCTCAATCGCTACCGCAGGTTACTCTTAGAACGCACCTACCGCCAACAAGCCGAATCAGAGGTGCATCGTCGCAACCAGGAGTTAACCTTGCTTAATCGGGTGATAACCATGGCGGCTACCACCTTCAATACGGAAGACGCTCTGTATGTCGCCTGTCAATCGTTGGCTCAAGCATTTGATGTGTCTCAAGTCACCGCCCTGTTATTAAATAACACTCGGACCCAATTCACCACCATCGTTGATTATAAAACGCCAACCTTACCAGGTGATCATGTAACACCGCCGCCCCATATTCCGGAAGATGATATTCCTTTGGTTGGGCTTCTACCAGAGCATTTGCTGGAATCCAAAGTCGCCTTGGTTATAACAGCCGGTCAACTCTCTGACCCGGCGCTGTCTTCAGTTTACCAACTCATGCATAGACATAATCTTGGCACTTTGCTGATCGCCCCTATTCCGGTGGGTGATCAGACCGTCGGCTTTATTGAGCTTAAGGCCACCGATGAATATACCCTTGACCAACAAGACTTAACCTTAGCCCAAAGCGTGGCGGTGACCATTGGTCAAACCATAGAAACTATCAGCCTGTATGAAAATTTACAGCGTCACGCCGATACATTGGAAGAGACTGTTACCCGGCGCACCAAGGAGTTACAAGTAGAGCGTAATCGTATTCAGGCTATTTTAGAAAGTTTGGGGGAAGCCGTAGTGGTAACCGATGAGGGGGGCAGCATCCAATATCTAAACCAGGCGGCCATTGACTTATCCGGCTATACCGCAGAGGAAGCTATTGGGCAAAGTTGGCAGCTATGGCAAAGCAGCAAAACGCCGGATGGCAAAAACAATTCAACCGAACAATTATTTCAGGAAATTTCAACCACCGTCCGTCTCAACCAGAAATGGACCGGTGAGGTTTACAACAAACGCAAAGACGGTACGCCCTACGCAGCCCTGTTAACCGTAGCTCCTCTGTTTCAAGCTGGTAACCAGGGGCAAATCAGCGGGATGGTCAGCGTTCAGAGTGATATTACCGCCCTTAAAGAGGCCGAACACATTCGGGCTATACACCAGGATCAGGCCAACCAGGCTGCGCTAGACCGGCTGAGACACACATTTATAAGCACCGTTAACCATGAAATGCGTACCCCTTTGTCCCTTGTCTACCAAGGCATAGATATGCTAGAGGACGGGTACCTGGGCCAATTAACGCCTGAGCAACTTGATGCCCTCATCGCTATTCGGCGGCAATCACACACGTTAGGTCAAATGGTTGAAGGACTCATCCGGGTGGCGGCCTTTTTAGGGAAGCAAGGACCCGTCAGGCCGGTATGGGGAGTGCTTGAACCCGTGTTAAACAACGTATTGCCCGTGGTCGAATTTCAGGCGCGAAGCAAAGAAATCACCATTGAAACCGATATTTCGCCCAACCTCCCTCCCCTATCGATAGATGTCAAACAAATGGAGGAGGCTTTAACTCAACTAGCCGATAACGCAATCAAGTTTAATAAGACCGGGGGTACGGTAAAGGTTAGTGCCTATGCCGATGACAACTCAGTTTATTTAGCGGTCTCTGATACCGGCAAAGGAATTGAAGGTGATCTGATAAACAAAATCTGGGAAATGTTTGAGCAAGGTAATGATCCCTTACTCCGGGCGCAGGAAGGCTTGGGCTTGGGCCTTGTGTTGACTCACTATATTGTTGAAGCGCATTATGGTACAATTGAGGTTGAAACAAGCCCCGGACACGGAAGTACCTTTACCATAAAACTGCCGAGATTAAAAGATGGCTGAAGAACATAAACACGCTATTCTGATTGTTGATGATCAACCCAGTGCCCGTGCTATTTTAAGAGATCTACTATCCAATCAAGGGTATAACTTAATCCTATCTTCAAATGGGCACGAAGCCCTGGAAAAGGCTACAGAACTTGAGCCAGATTTGATTTTACTGGATGTTATGATGCCGGGCATGGATGGGTTTGAGGTTTGTGAACGCTTACGGACCGACCCTCACCTGGCCGAGGTGCCAATTATTATGATTACGGCCCTAGATGACCGCGATGCGCGTTTGCGTGGCCTGGAGGTGGGCGTAGATGACTTTATCACCAAACCCTATCACAAAACCGAGTTGCAGGCACGTGTTCAAACCATACTCCGGCTCAACCGTTATCGTAAACTAATGCAAGAACGCACCCACCGCGAAGAAGCCGAAGCCGCCATTAACCGTCGCAACCAAGAGTTAGCCCTACTTAAAGAAGCAGAACAGATAAAAGACCAATTTGTATCTAATGTATCCCATGAATTACGAACGCCTATTTCAGTCATCACCCTTATCAGTGGCAACCTGGATGCCCTGTATGATCAATTGGATGACAACAAACGTCGAAAAATGATTAAAGACATCCGTAGACATATAGAAGTACTAGACAACCTCATTAGTGACATTTTAGAAATATCTCGCATAGATGCCGACAGTAGATCTAAAGAGCATCATCCGCTAGACCTGGCCCAATTGGTTCGTGAAGAAGTAAGAAAATTATCTCCGCTGGCCTATGAAAAAAATCAACAACTCGACATAACCAATATCGATAATTTATGTGTTTCCGGTCACGATGGTCAATTGCGGCAGATTCTGCGGAACATATTAAACAATGCCATAAAATACACCCCGGACGGCGGGCAAATCACCTGTCAGGGCTATCACTCCACCAAAACTCAGAATAACAATGGACAATGGGCCGCCATAGAAATAACGGATACCGGTCCGGGCATCAATCAAAAAGACCTACCCTACCTGTTTGAACGGTTTTACCGGGTTAAACAAGAAAACAGCACCCCCGGCACCGGCCTGGGGTTAGCCATTGCCCGAGAATTGATTGAGCTACACAATGGACATATCACCGTTGACTCTACTCCCGGAAAAGGGAGTACATTTACCATTTATCTACCCCTTCAAGAATAAAATAAGCCATTGTGGAAAGGGGTAAGACTGTCTCACTTATGGTTTAGTTTAGGCCATCTCAATCAACCCGGTCTCTTTACCCAAACCTATAGTTGCAAGGATCAATAAATTGGACTCTAATTACTGCATTTTGATAGTTGATGACCAGCGGGAGTTGCTCGAGAATCTTAGCCTGGCCCTTGAAACAGACGGCCATCAGACCGTAACCGCCACCGATGGTCTTGAAGCCTTAAAATTGCTTCAATCACAGTCAATAGATTTAATTCTAGCCGACATCGCTATGCCCGGTATGAATGGCTATCAACTGTACGAGCGCATTCGAGAAAACATAGAATGGGTGAACATCCCCTTTATCTTTTTAACTGCCCGTTCATTTGATAGTGATATTCGCTATGGCAAAGAACTGGGCGTTGACGATTATCTCACTAAGCCGATCAAGCCTGAAGATTTACTGGCCGCTGTACGCGGAAGACTGCGCCGGGCAGACCAATTGGCTCAGGCAGTTCAACACCCTGCCCCCCCTCTGGCAGCCAAAGACTCCCTGCTCACCGTCGGGCCAATTCAGATTAATATTGACCAGCATCGAGTCTGGCTGGATGAGAAAGAACTCAAGCTCTCGGCCCGAGAGTTTTTGCTGCTGGCTCATCTGACCCAAAATGCCGGCAAAGTTATCTCAGCGCAGGCCCTGATTAAGGTGACGCACCAATTAGAGACAGATCATATAGAAGCCGGAGCACTGCTGGGACCACTTATGCACGCTCTCCGCCGTAAACTGGGGGCCGCAGTTGGCGAAACCGGACTTATTGAAAATGTACGCGGGGTAGGTTATCGGTTAATCACCCATGAAGAATAACAATCCAAAGATTCCACTATATATTCTAGCCGAATGTTAGCGTAGCATTATCAGTAAGTAATCTTTGATGTGGAGGAGAATCGGGATGTCTAACCAATCCTGCGAACAAGCAGAATCCGCGCATAGTGAAGATACAGCACCTTCCCTAAGCAAGGAATACATTCATCAAATTATTATCTCTCTCAGTGCCCATATTTATGTCACAGAAGTGACTAAAGAAAATCAGTTGATCAACCGTTATCTGTCCCCTAATGTTGAACAACTGACCGGCTACCCCCACCGAAACTTTATTAATGATTGGCAATTTTGGCCGATGGTTGTCATTCACCCCGATGACCGGGCGCTTGCGGCGGCTCAAGCTAAACGGCTCCAAATGGGGGAAGACAGCGATGCGGAATATCGCCTGGTTAAAGCCGATGGTAAGGTGATATGGGTGCGCGATAGCGGTCGGGTAGAAAGGCAAAACGACAGCAAGATTATTTACGGCGTGGTTAGCGACATTACCGAACGCAAGCAAGCTGAGGCCGCTTTGAGAAAGGAAAAAGAGTTCTCTGATGCCTTAATCAATAGCCTACCCGGTATCTTTTATTTGTATGATGAAGACTTGCAATTTTTGCGCTGGAACAGCAACCTGGAAGCTGTCAGCGGTTATTCAGCCCAGGATTTGGCAGCCATGGGGCCACTTGATTTTGTTGACGAAAAGGAACGAGCGGATATTGCCAAGCGTATTAAGGCAACCTTTACCATTGAACAGCCAACCTCGGACGATCTTGATCTGGTAACCAAAGAGGGACGCAAGATACCCTATACCTTTACCGGTTCACCCATCATCTCAGATGGCACTCACTACAATATTGCCATTGGGCTAGATGTTTCGGCCCAACAACAAGCCAAAATTGCACTTGAGGAAGAGCGGGCTTTGCTGGCTCAACGAGTGGCCCATAGAACCGCCGAATTGAGCAAGGCAAACGCCGAGCTATTGCGAGCCACCAAACTAAAAGATGAATTTCTGGCCAATATGAGCCATGAGCTACGCACCCCGCTCAATGCTATTTTGGGCATGTCCGAAGTCTTACGAGAAGGCGTATATGGTATCCTTAGTAAGGAACAACTAAACGTCGTTAAATATATCGATGAAGGTGGCTCTCATCTCCTGTCATTAATCAATGATATTTTAGACTTATCAAAAATTGAAGCGGGTAAACTGGAGTTACAATCTAATCTGATTGAGGTCGAAACCCTATGTCAGGCCAGTTTACGCTTCATCAACCAGATAGCCCAAAAGAACAATATCAAGGTCTCTGTATCTATAGCCCCCCACGTCACCCTCATTCGAGCTGATGAACGCCGTTTGAAACAAGTGCTAGTAAATCTGCTGACCAACGCCGTCAAATTCACCCCGGAGGGTGGTCAAGTTGGCCTGGATGTTAGGGAGAATGAAAATGGGGTGCAATTTATTGTTTGGGATACAGGAATTGGTGTTTCAGATGAGGATATGCCTCACTTATTCAAGCCCTTTGTTCAACTAGACGGCAAGTTCTCACGCAAGCACGAAGGGACAGGGTTAGGGCTGGCCCTGGTAGCCCGTTTAGTTGAGCTTCATGGGGGAAGCATAACGGTAGAAAGCCAAATAGGTGTCGGAAGCCGCTTTACCATTTCCCTTCCCAGTACTCAAGATAAAGCAGAGCCGGACAAGAATGTGGCAGAAAATTTGGCAGACCCTAGAACGGCTAACAGTGAGCAAGCTCCAAGGCCCCATTCCTTATTTGTTACACCACCGCATTATACTATTTTGTTAGCTGAGGATAACGAAGCCAATATTGCCACGGTTTCAAGCTTTTTAGCCCGCGAACCCTACCGCATCATTGTTGCCAGAAATGGGCAGGAAGCCATCGACCGGGTACTTGAAGAGGAACCGGACTTGATCTTAATGGATATCCAAATGCCGGTATTGGATGGATTAACCGCCATCAAAAAGATACGGGCCAATAAAAATCTAGCCCGCATCCCAATCATTGTCCTCACCGCTCTGGCTATGTCGGGCGATAAAGAGCGTTGTCTGGACGCCGGCGCGGATGATTATTTGAGCAAACCGGTGAGCCGGGCTAACTTACTGGCAACCATCGCCGAACGATTAAAAAACCGCTAAAGAAAACTGCGAGCAAACTGCAATGCCACCAAAGCCCTGTATCCTTTACGTTGATGATGATCAAGCCAACCTAACCAGCTTTAAATACTTGTTTCAGTCTTACTATGAAATTCTGCTGGCCGAATCCGCCCGGGAAGGACTTGACCTCTTAAAGAAACACCATGTTCAGGTCATTTTGTCTGACCAACGAATGCCAGAAACGAGCGGGGTTGAATTTTTGGCCCAAAGCCTTATCGACTACCCTGACACAATCCGAATGATTGTTACCGGCTACAGTGATATTGAAACTATGGTACAAGCCATTAATCAAGGCCACATCTACTACTACTTCTCCAAACCTTGGGATGCCGACCAACTCAAGACAATCATTGATAACGCTATCGAAACGACAAGCCTTGAGGCCCAACGGGCTGCCCTACTGGCAGACCTGCAAGAAGCCAATTGTATCTTGCAAGCAAAAACAACCAGCTTAACCCAAGAGATTGCCGAGCGCATCAAGACTGAAAAAATTTTGTTAACCCGTACTAACGCCATTGAGTCTGCGGGTGAAGGGATCATCATCACTGACCCCCACCAACCCGATAATCCTATAATTTATGTTAACCCTAACTTCATGCAAATCACCGGCTATAATCGAGAAGAGGTGCTGGGTAAAAACTGCCGCTTTTTGCAAGGCGATGACACCGACCCGAAAGCCATTGCCGCCATACGGCGGGCCATTAGCCAAAACACAACCTTTAAAGGAGAAGTTCTTAACTATAAAAAAGATGGAACCCACTTTTGGAACGCCCTAACCATCACCCCGGTCTTTGATGATGAAAATCAATTGATAAACTTTGTTGGTATTCAATCAGACATTACCCAACGCAAAAAGTACGAAGCGGATATTTTGGAAGCCGGGATACGGATAGAAACCTTATATCATACGCTACAAGAAAAAAACCTGGCTCTGGAAGCCTACGCCGCAGAGTTAGACCGGCGGGTGCAGAAACGCACAGCCGAACTGGAGCAAGCAAACCAAGAACTGCAAAGAGCCAAGAATCTGGCTGAAGAGGCCAACCGGGCCAAGAGTGAGTTTTTGGCAAACATGAGCCATGAGCTACGCACCCCCCTCAATGCTATTTTGGGCATGTCTGAGGTATTGCGAGATGAAATTTATGGCCCTCTTAACAGCGATCAGCAGCATACATTGACCTTCATTGAAGAGGGGGGCCATCACCTCCTTGATCTGATCAATGACATCCTAGACCTCTCCAAAATCGAGGCTAACAGGTTAGAAATGGAATTTGAGATAGTAGAGGTCAAGGCAATTTGTCAGGCCAGTTTACGCTTTATTCAACAAATTGCCCATAAGAAACAAATCAAAATTCACACCGATTTAGCGCAAGGCAACACCCAATTGCGGGCCGACGAGCGGCGACTGAAACAAATTTTGGTCAATCTCTTAACCAACGCAGTAAAATTTACCCCCGCAGAAGGAGATATAGGGCTTAAAGTAACCCAAGACCCTGAACAAGCTCTCTTCCACTTTGCGGTGTGGGATACCGGTATTGGCATTGTGGAAACAGACATAGAAAAGTTATTCAAGCCGTTTACCCAGATCGATGCCAAACTCTCACGGGAACAAGAAGGAACTGGCTTAGGATTAGCTCTAGTAACCCGTTTAACCAAACTACACAGCGGTAAGGTAAGCGTAGAGAGTGAAGAGAACCAAGGGAGCCGTTTCACCATCTCGTTGCCCTGGTCGGAAAAAAATCAATCAATGCCCCCTCTGGTTCAGACAGAAGATACAAATGCCTCCCGAACTAAAAAGATGTTTGAGCAAGCCTTATTGGTGGAGGATTCGGCCGTATCAGTCAACCAACTCACCCACTACTTAACCGGCTTTGGAGTAAAAACACTTACAATCCACTCTCAAGGAGAAGGCACAGTAGCAAAAGCGGCGCAAACAAAACCGGATGTTATCATTCTGGATTTATTCTTGCCCAAACTATCGGGGTGGCAAATATTAGAACAACTCAAGTCTAACCCAGAAACCGCCAATATTCCGGTCATTATTATCTCCGTAGCAGATGACCGGAGACAAGGGCTGTCAATGG
>CBDCVJ010000045.1:0-7256 GCA_965222975.1 Saprospiraceae bacterium
AAGTGGATGGTTCCTACCGTTTGGCAGTATCTGATGGGACAACGACCCTTGTCTTTTCCTATACCGGGTACTTGAGCCAGACGATTGAAATCAATGGCCGCTCCACCATTAATATCATTTTGAGTACGGACATAACCCTTTTGGACGAAATAGTCGTAGTGGGTTATGGCAAGCAAAAGAAAAGCGATATAACTGGAGCCGTTTCCACCGTCAACGTTGCCGAACTCCAAAAACTGCCCACAGCAGACGTAGGTACTGCCCTTCAAGGACAAGCAGCTGGTGTGAATGTCACTGCTGCTACTGGCGCACCTGGTGGCACCCCGGTCATTCGCATTCGGGGCTTGGGAACGATCGGGAACAATAATCCACTTTATGTTATTGATGGCATACCCGGTGACCTTTCTTATATCAACCCGGCAGATATAGAAAGCATCAATGTCTTACGGGATGCATCGGCTGCTACCATTTACGGGGCAAGGGCTTCCAACGGAGTTGTTATTGTGACCACTAAGCGGGGCAAGAGCGGCGCACCAAGGGTGACGCTGAACTCTTACATTGCTACCCACAGTATTACCAATAATGTGGACATGGCCACCAGAGATCAGTACAACCAAATCTCGAACGAGGCTCGTGCCAATGGTGGTGAAGACCCGCTGGACTTTACCTCTGGTGGCAACTACGCTGACAGCGACTGGGCAGATGCTTATATCGAAGACGCATTTGAACAAAAACATGACCTGGGCATCTCAGGGGGAACTGACCAGATGAGTTATCATTTTTCAGGAGGCTATTTTAAAAATACCGGAACGGTCATCAACACCGATTTTGAAAGGTATAACGCCCGCCTCAACCTCGACTTTAAATTATTCGACGACCGCCTGACCATTTCCCCTGGCATCGGTTATACCCGCGACAATTCGAACAATATCTTTGAGCCGACAGGTGGAGGAAATGCCAGCTTCTCTCCTTTCCTCTCTGCTTTTTCCGCTCTTCCACACAAAGAAATTTTTGATCCCAAATCACCCAATGGTTTCGCAGAACCTGCCCCTGAATTAGGCTCTGGCAATCCAGTCGGTGAGCGGTCGCTGGAAACCGACCAAAATGAGGATGACTACCTGCAATTCAACCTCAACACTGAGTTGATACTCTTTGAAGGACTTACCTATCAGTTCCAATTTGGGTCAAATACAGAGAACACTTATAATTTTTTCCATCTGCCAGCGTACAACTTCGGACCACAGGCAACAGTTGAAGACCCGTTCATTTCAGAGACAAGGGCTCGTTTGAATGCCTGGACATTGAACAACATTTTGAACTATCAGAACAATTTCGGAGGACATGACCTCGGCTTGATGGTAGGCGTTTCAAGAGAAAAAAGCGAGTTCCGTTCAGTTGGTGGTGTCAACCGTAAATTGCCTTCCAGTGCGCTGGAAGCATTGAGCGCAGGTATTGGCGATGAAGCCTCCTTTGGCTTCAATTCTACCAATACCATACAGTCTTACTTCGGAAGGTTGAGCTACAATTTTAACAACAAATACTTTGTGCAGGCCAGCCTGCGCCGTGACGGCTCTTCCCGGTTTGCGGAAGACAATAAGTATGGAAATTTCTACTCCGTTTCATTGGGCTGGGCACTCCACAATGAAGACTTTTTTAATGTGGATGCCATTAGTGAATTCAAGCCAAGGTTTAGTTACGGTACATTAGGAAATCAAAACATCGGAGACCATCTCTTTTTGGCGAGAATCGCATCTGGCGGTGCACAACTGAATTATCCTTTTGGACAGGAAATGCGCCAAGAGATAGTCGTTGGTGCTATCAACACTTCTTTGCCAACACCTGATATCAAATGGGAAGAAACTACTACGACCAACTTTGGTATTGACCTCGGATTCATGGAAGACCGCTGGTTGGTAACATTCGACTATTTTACCTCTACGACAACTGATATGTTGGTGAGCGTACCCGTACCAGCCACTTCCGGCATCACTACCTTCCCTTTGACCAATGGCGGGGAAATGGAAAACAAGGGCTGGGAATTGTCCACTACCTATCGTCAGAAAGAAGGTGATTTTAAATTTGACATCACCGCCAATTTAAGCTCATCGAAAAACGAAATCACCAAGTTGGGCTTTGCGGATGAATCATTTACCGAAGGATACATTGAGTTTGTCAACTTTCCAACCACCCGTACTGAAGTAGGAGGGGAAATCGGTCGTTTTTATTTGTTTAAAACAGATGGTATTTTCCAGAATCAGGCAGAAATTGATGCGCACGGTATCCAACCCAACGCTGCCCCTGGCGACTTGAAATTTGTGGACACCAACAGCGATGGTGCTTTAGATGATGATGATAAAGTATATTTCGACAGTGGTTTGCCCAAGCTGGAATATGGCCTCACATTCAATGCCTACTATAAAAACTTCGACTTGACGATGTTCTTCCAGGGCACACAAGGAAACAACATGTACAACGGTATGAAGATGTGGCTTTACCGTACCGACCGGATAGAAAATATTTCGGCCGATTTGGTCAATGCTTGGTCGCCAAACAATACTGGAAGCAATATTCCACGAAACGTATCCACCGACCCGAACAGCAATATCCGCCCTTCTGATTATTTCCTCGAAGATGGTTCTTATCTGCGCTTGCGGAACTTGCAAATTGGCTACACGCTGCCTAATGACGTGGTAAGCAAAGTTTCCCTTTCGAAAGCAAGAGTTTACGTCAGTGCTTATAACCTGCTGACTATTACCGATTATTCTGGCTTTGATCCTGGCATTTCAAACAGCGGTTTGTTTACACGTGGAGTTGATAGAGGGTTTTATCCTTTGACGAAATCTTTTGTTTTGGGTGTTAATCTTGGGTTTTAACATGTAGTCACCAAATTCATTTGGCGGCCTAAAAATACAGTCCGCCAAATAAATTTGGCGACTATAATAAAATAGAACAATGAAAAAAATCAATCATATATTAATTCTATTCCTGTTTCTCGGAGTGGTTTCTTCTTGCAGCGATGATTTCATCAATGTAGAAAACAAAGAGACCCTGACGGAAGAAAGCTTCTGGTTGTCCGAGGAACATGCACTACAAGCCCTCACCGCTGCTTATGCAGCCTTGCACAGTGCCAGTGGCAGCAAATGGGCATTTTTTGAAGAAATGTACGTGGCCATGAGTTATCGTGGCGATGATCTGGTTGGAAACTCCAGCGAGATTTATGGACGTGCGTTGTCCAATTTTACCAATACTACTGAGGAGAGCGGGCCGTACAATGTCTGGCTGGCCAGCTATGCAGGCATCGGTCGAGCCAACCAGATTATCCAACGGGTGCCAAGCATGGAGGGGGTGGCACAGGAAACGAGGAATGTCATTGTTGCAGAAGCAAAATTCTTGAGGGCACTTTATTATTTCTGGTTGGTTACAGGCTTTGAAAACGTTCCGCTCGTAACCACTTTTGAAACCAACCCGGACAATTTATTTCCCTCCCAATCCACTCCTGCACAAATTTGGGCACAAATAGAAACCGACCTGAAAGAAGCAGAGGGTGCTTTATTGGATGAATATGGAGCGCAATGGACTGGCCGGGCCACCAAAGGAGCTGCACAAGCACTGTTGGGCAAAGCCTACTTATTTCAGGAAAAATGGAGCGAAGCAGAAACAAAATTGGGAGAAATAGTTACCAGTGGCAAATACGCACTATTAGATAATTATGCCGACAATTTTAATGGCAATGCCGAAAACGGTTTGGAGAGCATTTTTGAAATCCAGTTTTCCGGTGACCGTTCCAACGGCAATGATGAGCGTCATCCATTCAATTTCGAAGTAGCACCTTATGCATTTGGCGGATGGGAGTTATTCTATCCATCGGAATGGTTGGTGGAGGAAATGAAAAAAGATGTGGATGCAAATGGCGACATCAGTGAGCGGGTTTACGAAAGTATTTTCTTCGACGACCCGAACTCTGATATGTACAGCTTGGATGGCGGTTCGGACGTCCCATACAGCGATGTGGCAGCTGACCTGAACCATCCAAAGTATTTTAAAAAATATGCATTAAATGCAGATGAAAACTTCTATTCAGGCACCAACATCGCATTGATCCGTTATGCCGATGTCTTATTGATGTATGCAGAAGCGTTGAATGAAAATGGCAAGACAGACCCGGCTATCACTGAAATAAATAAAGTACGTGATCGTGGAGGAGCGGCGGCGCTTACCACCATGAGCCAAAGCGATTTGCGCAACCAAATCCGCCACCACGAACGGCCTGTTGAATTGGCCATGGAATTTGGTATCCGCTGGTTCGATCTGTACCGTTGGCAAAGAGGCAGCACTGCCACGGAATCCATTAAGGAAACATTTACCAACCACAACACACCATTTGCTATTAATTTTCAGGACAAGCATGTTGTTTTCCCGATACCGCTTCAGGAAATAAATATCAATGGAAATCTGCAACAGAATTCGGGTTGGTAATTTCTAAATTTAAACTTAGGAGGTAATTTCGATTTTACCTCCTAAGTTAAGCCGGATGAAATGGCTTTATGTAATTAAAAACTATTAAGTTTCATGCATCGATTAAGCGCCAATAATAACAGTGGTTGCCTTGGCGCTTTTTTTTATTTTCCCCGGGCAAAACCATGGTGATTTTAAAAATCACCATGATTTATACTGAACCACAATAGGTTTTGTGCAAATCATTTTTTTTGTTGAGATGGTTGAGGAGGTTTAGACGGTTGAGTTCTCAACCGTCTAAACCTCCTCAACCATCTCAACTATATTTTTTCAAATGCATAAAATCTAAAGTGGTCGAGTATAAATAAAATGGTCTAACAAACAAATCATTTTGAATCGGTATTTGAACAAATCACTTTTCCTTGCAATTTTTCTGACAACATTATTTTTGTCCTGTCAGGAAAACGAGGCATCAATTATTCAAAAGCAAACTGAACCAGAAAACAATAAAACATTATTCACTCAATTACCTTCCAAGCAAACCAATGTAACCTTCAAAAATGAAATCCCAGAAAGCAGTGCCATGAACAGCATGGTATATGAATATTTTTATAATGGTGGCGGAGTAGCCATAGGCGATATTGACAACGACGGGCTGCCTGACATATATTTCGTCTCTAATTTAAAACAAAATAAACTATACAAAAACAAAGGCAATTTCCAATTTGAAGATACTACCGAAAAAGCAAACGTTAGTGGTTCATTCGGTTGGTCAACAGGTGTGACAATGGCAGATGTAAATGCCGATGGCTGGCTTGATATATATGTGTGTAAATCGGGAAAAGGAAAATTGGAAAATCGGGAAAATGAATTATTTATCAATAATAAAAACGGCACTTTTACCGAATCAGCTGCGCAATATGGATTGAACTTTCATGGCTATAGCACACAAGCCGCTTTTTTCGATTATGATCGGGATGGAGATTTAGATATCTTTTTATTAAATCACAATGTCACACCAATTAATACCAATAATCCAGAAAAATATAAAAGGAAATATGACAATTTAGTCGGCGATAAATTATATAAAAATGAAAATGGAAAATTTATAGATATTTCCAAACAAGCGGGCATTATTAATAACCCAATGGGGTTTGGCCTAGGCATTTCTATCGGCGATTTAAACAAGGATGGATGGCCCGACATATATGTTGGCAACGACTATATCGAACAGGATTATTTATATCAAAACAATGGCGATGGTACTTTTTCAGAAATATTAAAATCAGCTACCAAACACACTTCCAATTTTTCAATGGGCACGGACATCTCCGATTTTAATAATGACGGTTGGCCGGATATAATATCATTGGACATGGTGGCAGAAGATAATTACGGAATAAAAACCAGCATGAGTGGTATGAATCCCGCAGCCTTTAACCATGCAGTGGAAAATGGGTTTCATCATCAGTACATGTTCAATGCACTGCAACTCAATAATGGCAATCATAATTTTAGTGAGATAGCCCAACTCGCAGGTGTTTCAAATACGGACTGGAGTTGGGCACCTTTATTTGCAGACTTTGACAATGATGGCTGGAAAGATTTATTTGTGACGAATGGTTTAAAGAGGGATTTCCGAAACAATGATTTTCGAAAATATAAATTGAAAAGGCTCGCAGAGGCAAAGGAAAAAGGAGAAAACATGGCTGCTGTCATGGAAGAATTGGTGACCAAAACACCTCAGCGAAAAACAAAAAATTATTTCTTTAAAAATAACCGAGACCTCACTTTCTCAAAAACATCAGAAGAATGGGGCGTTTCAAATACATCTCTTTCCAATGGCGCTGCTTATGCCGATTTAGACAATGACGGCGACCTCGACCTGGTGGTCAATAACATTGACGAAGAAGCATTTATTTTAGAAAATAACGCCCAACAAAATTATCTGCAATTTGAATTGAACGGACCCAAAAAGAATTCATTTGGCATCGGCACCATCGTTGAAATAAAAACAGGCAAGAACATGCAAGTGACGGATAATTATCCGACAAGAGGTTATCAATCTGCAGTTGAACCGATTGTACATTTTGGAACAGGAAAAACAAAAATTATTGATGAAGCAGTCATAACCTGGCCCGATGGAATGCAGCAAAAATTAAAAAATATTAATGCCAACCAACGAATAAAAATAAACTATGAAAGTGCTGTGAGTCCTTCATTTGTTGAAAATAAATTAATTCCTGCCAGTCTATTCGATAATATTACAAATGGCGTTGAAATAAACCATCGCCATGTCGAAAATGAATATGATGATTTTATAAAAGAAAGTTTATTACCCCACAAAATGTCGCAATTTGGACCTGCCCTCGCCGTCGGAGATGCCAATGGAGATGGGCTGGAGGACTTTTTTATTGGTGGTGCAAAAGGGCATGCTGCTGAGTTATATTTCCAACAAAATAATGGGTCATTTACGCCTTCCAATTTTTCAATATGGAAAAAGGAAAAGGGATACGAAGATATAGCTGCTGCTTTTTTTGATGCAGACAATGACGGGGATTTGGACTTATATGTTGTCAGTGGAGGGAATGAATTCGAAGCGGACAGCCCTTTTTTGCAAGACCGCATTTACTTGAACGACGGGAAAAAACAATTCATGAAAAATGAGCGCATGCTTCCCAAAATGCTAACAAGCGGTGCTTGTGTTAAACCTTATGATTATGACGATGATGGCGATCAGGATTTATTTGTTGGAGGTCGTTTAGTGCCGGGCAAGTATCCCTTTGCTGCTCACAGTTATATTT
>CBDCVJ010000046.1:0-131763 GCA_965222975.1 Saprospiraceae bacterium
GATTTTATCCAGAAAACTCAGGGGGAATGCTTCTTATCCCCGAACCGAGGAATATGAGTTATTGGATGATTTCAAAAAGCAGGAAGGCTTTAAGAACAGTGAACTGGCCAAAGTATTCTACAAGTTTGAATCCCTTTCCCGTCGGATGTGGCGGAGAAGACCTGTTTCGATTAAAGAAACCATACCTCTACGGGAAGGTGGGCGGGACAATATTTTCCAACATGCCGTTTCAAAAACCAATCATGTTTCAGTCGGGTACAGGGTGAAATCCTATAAAAATGAGGATAAAAACCCTGGCGCAGGTACGTCAAAATCCAGTTGGTCAACACCTCATCAGAGCATCCGGCTAACAAGTTCAACAATAAGAACACGCTGCTCAACCAAAAGTGCCTTTTCCAGTCAACTATCAAGGTCTATTCCGACGCTTTTAAGCCTTACCGTTCCTATCAGGATTTGAACCCTTATGATGAAGAGGGGCAACGTTTGGACTACCTGTATCGGAGTGTCAACAGCTTTGGGATTGGGCACAATTGTGCTTTCAAATGGGATGCTGGAAATGAAAGCCCGGAATGGGTGTCCTCCACCTTCCTGCCGGAACACGATGTCAGGGACACCCTGAATTCTTTTTCAAAGGAAGAATTTGCACACCCGGAAGTATTTGACATCCACGACCTTTCCATCTTTTCCAAATTGGACAAGAGCCAAGTGATTGAGCGGTTGCAGAAGTTCATCATGAGTTATGCGGACTGGTACGATGTGGAAAAAGAGAAGTCCATTGGCGGCAAATACAAGAAGCTGGAACAGGAAATATTGGGCAGCATCAATTACAATCTGGAGCGCCTGTTTGACAACCTTAAATTGCTGGCGAGGGAAGATGTGTACTCGGCATTTAAGTTGGCTAACACTGCCATGCTCGTGCAAATCATCCTTTCCAATGACCCTGCATTCGGAGGGAATGAAAAAGAATTGGATGAAACGTTGGGCAATTTTGCAGATACAGATTTTGACAGCCTCGATTTTTTCAAAAATTACGACTACGGCAGGCTTTCTTTTGGGAAACCCTCGTACCGACCCTTTCAACTTGCTTTCCTGCTTTTAAACCTTGAAAGCATCGTGGACGAGCAGTCTGACTCAAGAAACGAGGTAGTGGACATGTTGTGGTTTCCCACAGGTGGTGGAAAAACGGAAGCCTACTTGGCCGTGGCGGCATTTATCATTATTTGGCGGAGGATGAAGTTTCCAGATAGGTGCAGTGGAACAAGTGTCATTATGCGATACACGTTGCGGTTGCTCACGGCACAGCAGTTTGAGAGGGCAAGCAGGCTGATTGTCGCATTGGAGTTTTTGAGGAAAAAAGGAATTGGGAAATTGGGCGAACAGCCCATCAATATTGGCCTGTGGGTAGGTATGGCTTCTACGCCTAACTCCATTTCCGAAACGGTGGACAAGGTAAATGCAATCAATGAGGAAATCACAAAACGCAACAATACTGGGAATCCGGAAAGCAAAAATGTATTTCAAATCAGTGCCTGCCCTTGGTGCGGGACAAAACTCATTACTAAAAACGAACATGGAAATTGGCTGTCCGGCTTTGAGACTTACAGTCGTAACCGCCGCTTTAAAATCCGTTGCAACAACGACCATTGCCATTTCCATGAAAAACTGCCCATCCAAGTGGTGGACGAGGAACTGTACAATAGTCCTCCGACCCTGCTTTTTGCAACGGTTGACAAATTTGCCATGCTGGCCTGGGAGGAAAATGGCCACCGCTTTTTCAATTCCCAATGCGACGACTTGCCGCCCGATTTAATTATCCAGGACGAACTGCACTTGCTGAGCGGCCCTTTAGGGAGCATCACTGGCTTGTATGAAAGTGTGATTGAATGGTGCTGCACGGACGGTAACCGAAAGCCTAAAATAATTGCTTCCACTGCCACTACCCGCAACACGGACGAACAGGTTCGGCAACTTTACGGCGGCAGGAAAGTCAATGTCTTCCCGCCGTCTGGGCTCTCCTACGAGGACAGTTTTTTCGCCAAGGTAGCACCCACCAGCAAGCGGAGGTACATCGGTTTCATGCCGACCGGGAAAACAGCCATTGACACCCAACTGCAACTGCTTGCCCATTTGTCCTTTGCCCGGCTCGAAGTATTCTTGGCTGCAAATGGCTTCGATCCGGAGAAAGTCGATTACGAAATCATTGACCGCTACTGGACGCTCGTTTCTTATTACAACAGTCTCAGGGATGTTGGCAGGACGCACAACAAGGTCGGCGATGAAATCACCAATTTCACTTCATCCCTCCAGAACCGGATGCTTGGCCCGGGCAATGGCTATGAGTTCAACTTTCGGCATCTGCCAATAGGCACAGAAGAATTGACCAGCCGCATTTCAAGCCCTGATATCAAAAAGGCATTGAAGCGTTTGGAGGAATGGCGTTTCACCAATGAGAGCCTGCCAATTCATGAGAAAGGCTATCTGATGTTAAAGCAAATCATTGACCTCGTTCTGGCGACCAACATGATTTCGGTGGGCATTGACATTGAACGGCTCAATGTCATGTTGGTCAATGGACAGCCACGCAATATAGCCGAATATATTCAGGCCTCCAGCCGTGTCGGGCGGCGTTTTCCGGGGCTGGTCGTCAGTCTTCTGGATGCCAACCGGGCGAGGGACAAATCACATTTTTGAGCATTTCATCCCATTCCATCAAGCCTTTTACAAAGGGGTAGAGCCCCTGAGCCTTACGCCTTTTACCGAAAGTACTTTGAACAAGATGCTGACCACGCTTGCAGTCGCTTACGTTCGGGTTATGGAGCGGGGAATGGCAGCGCAGAATGCAGCGCAGTATTTTTCAAAAGAAAATTTGGATGAATTTAGAAAACGTATTGCAGAGCGGTTTGCCGGGAAGGATTATCTGTTGAAGCTGTTCAATGAAAAACTTGACGAACTGGCCAACAACTGGGTGTTGGCAGTGAAGCAGGACGGAATAGAGAACTATAAAAAAAGGGGCACCACTATCGGCATTTTGAAAAGACCAGCCCAAGCCGAACGGCAGGCTGACGATGTTTGGCTGACGATGCAGTCCATGCGGGAAATTGACACGAGTTCCTACTTGCGGATTGATTTACCCTTGAGGCAAAACGAAGATTCCTGATAATTTAAAAACCAAAAAAAATGCAACTTTTTACAGAAACCCAAACCCGGAAACTAATCAGTGCCTATGGTGGCGTCGGCTCAATCATTGAAACGATACATGGGGCATTATTGGTCAAACCTTTTGATAAATGGCGCTTTTTCAAAGAATTGAACAAAGGCACTGTCCTTTTCAAAGAAATAGAGGATATCCGGTTATTGAGAAGATTGCAGCACAATTTTCCAGATTTGAAACGGTTCGTTGCCGTGCCTCCCAATGCCCCCAATTTTTACATCCCTACCAAGCCAGAGGATGAAAAAGCCATTGCTGCTGCCAAATATTTCCCGGAATGGATGTACTGTCCCCGCTGTAGCCGTTTCAAAAAACTGGAAGATTGGTGGCGAGGTTGGAAAAGAAATTACTCTGGCAATATCCAACAGCAACAGGAATCGTTTACCCCGCCAAAATGCTGTCATTGTTATCAGGACGCTGTCACCAAGAAAAAAGGAAAGAAATACCACGAACTTGAACAGGTAAGGTTTGTCATGACCGCCCCGAACGGCGAAATCAAAGATGTGCCATGGGAACGTTGGACAATAGCACAAAAGGCTTCAACATCAGATGAAAATGAACCGAGCGGAATAGACCTTCAATGGGGGCAACCCCTTTGCTGTGAAAACCAAGATTTAAGGTATATCACTTCGAGTCAGTTTTCTGACTTTTCAGGTATTAGGATTAGATGTGCCAACCAAGATTGTGGTTCTCCAAAAGAGGGTGTGAATTTGGCAAGTTTGTTTAGACTACGTGTTTTTGCCCAAAAAATCAGAACTTCAAGTGGCCTTGAAGATAACCTTTGGTTCAAGCCAGTTTTGAGAACCAGTAACAGTGTTTATTACCCAATAATCTGGAACAGCATTTTTCTTCCCAAAAAAGACAAGCTCTCATTAGAAGAAAAAAAAGATGTTTCAAGGGATTATGCAAAAGGGAAAAGTTTAGAGCAGATTGCAGAATATCACAAATTATCTGAAGAGGATATAAGGGAATTCCTAACACCTGACGAAGTTGGATTTATTTCAGAAGAAGACTACCGTTTGCGAGAGTACCAGTTCCTCTGTGAAAATGACATTTTTCATGACGACAATCTTTCATACGTCAGTATCCCAATAGACAACCTGAAAGAAAAAGGCATTGCAAGATTGCTCCAAATCGGCCGCCTCAAAATGACCTCCGTACAAACTGGATACACCCGCCAAGAGCCCTTGAGCAGGGACGAGTTTGCCCAAAATAGCCTGGGGTTTCATGACAAAAATGGGGTCATGATAAAAGCCATGTACACCTCGACCCAGAATGCTGGTACTAAAGAACTGCCCGCAGTGGAAAGCTTTGGCGAAGGCTTCTTTTTAGAATTGGACAACGAGAAACTGGATGAATGGTACTCGATTAACTTCGAGCAAAACGAGCCTTTCAGAAAAAGGCTTGAAATGCTGGACAACAACAGTCTCCTGAGCGGATTTGAAAGGTATGGGCGTTCTCCTCATTTTGAAAATAATAAAAGGCTTGCCAAGTTTTTGGTGCTGCACACCCTTTCTCATTTGCTTATCAAAGAATTGGAGTTTTTAGCTGGCTATCCAGCCACCTCAATTCAAGAACGGCTCTATTTAAATGACGGCCAAATGGAGGGGGTCTTGATTTATACCATAGCAGGCTCGGAAGGAAGTTATGGAGGTTTGATTTCACAAGCGACTTCAGAAAAGTTTGAAAAGCTGTTTTTCTCTGCGCTCGAACGGGCAAAGGATTGTGCCTCTGACCCTGTTTGTTACGATTCGGAAGGACAGGGCATTAGTGGATTGAACTTGGCTGCTTGCTATTCTTGCGCACTTTTACCTGAAACTTCATGTGAAGAATTCAATGGGTTATTAGACAGGGGATTATTAATCGATAAAGCGTTTGGGTTTTTCAGATGATATTTCCTTCACCGCACACAGGACATTTATCGAACAGAAAGATGTGTAATTCCCACCGTCGTCCTTCCCTGTATTTTTCGTACCCATCTGACCCCATCAATTCGAAAAGGTCTGACTCTTTGATTTCGAAGTATTGACCCCCTGATTGAATGGGATGGAAGTCAAATAGTTATATCCATGGCTTTATGTTTTATTTTATTGGCTGGTATTGCCATCAACATTTGGTAGGATTAGCTGCCAGTGACCCTCTTTTCTACCGCCAACCCTTTTCAATCGTTTTTCCTTCTGCAAATTGGAAAGATGTTTTTCCACTGCACGGGTAGAAATATTTAATACGGCAGATAATTCAGCAATGGTAATGCTATCGTTCTGTTTAATAAGTTCAAGAATCTTTTCCGAACTCTTTTCCGAACTCTTTCCCGAACTCTTTCCCGAACGTGCTTTCAAACTTGCATTAAACTCAATCCAAAATCCAGAAAGGTCATATTTGAAAACAGGTTCAGGAATACCATACTCCTTGCATTCCTTGATTATTTTAAGTGTACCTCTGCCCCAAGCCTCAATCAACCCTGCTCGGAAGAAGGTTTTGGCTATAGCTGGATTAAATGGGACGGAAGGGTGTTTTTCTTTCAATCGCTCTACTGTCCAGTTTTCAGGTAATACCCCAGCATTCCAAAAAATGATTTTGTCCTTGTAAACGCTTATTTGAATGGGATTGCCTGTACTGTAATCTTTATGCGCTATTGCATTGACCAATGCTTCCCGCAATGCAGCCTCAGGATAAGGAAAAGCCTCCACTCTGTGAATCCCATGGTAGGAGATGCTGGCAATCAGGTATTTGGTGAGCAATAGCTCCATCGTCTTTTCAACCTGTTGGAATAAATTGCCCTGGATTTCATCCTGATAGCCTAAATCTTCGTCTGTTCTGAAAAATCCAAGTTTGACGCTTGCCCCCGTAACAAAACGCTCCGGCTCAGAATGAAATAACAACACAGCGGCACGATTCAGAAAACCGTTTTCAAAAAGCGTTAACTTTTCGAGTAAATCATCCATGTCCACCTTTAAATCTGCTTCACTTACACGTCTGCTGTCTGCTGCCAATTTTTTGAAATATTCAATGGCCGATTTTTGCAATTGGTCGATTTTGACGTGGGGTAGAGGGATGCTATCCCAATTCCTGCCCTGTTTATGAAGCAGGAAGCGGTCGAGCACTGCGCCTTTCAGTTCTTGGTTAGTGCTGCCACTACGGAAATAATAATGGCCTTTGTAATTGATCGGGGAAGGATAGGGATCAACTTCTATGGAAAGCCAGTCTTGGCCGGATTCCGAATGTAGATTCACCTCGATGATAACACCCAATACGTCCCTGACTTTGTTTGGCAGGTCTTCCATCAACTTCTTGGCCTTGCTAATACCCACCACATTGCCTTTGTCATCCTTGCCAATTTCCAAAACGCCCCCACTGGCATTGGCAAATCCGCAGATGACCTTGAGGTATTCGTCCTTCCAAACGGATTTCCATTCGATGTGCTGGTTTTCATTCATAGGGTAAAATTAAAGCATGTTTGAGGTAAGTCAAATCCTATAATGATATGTCCATATTCTTCATGGTATTGTTCGTTTTTAAAACTGCCAAGTGAAGACTATTAGAGCAAATATGAAAATTGGCCAATTTTTTTGATAAAAAGTCATAGACACCGCTTTTCATCTCTGCTATTTTATTAGTCATGACTAAAAGCAAAAGAGCAACCGACCCGAATCAAAGAGCAAAATTCAACGTCGATATTGCAACTGGAGAAAAAGAAATGATTGATCTTCCAGATAACAAAAGCTCAATTCCCATAAATCTTGAGTATAAGGGTGAAAAGAAGGTAGACAACCAACAACAATAAGTCAAATCTGTCCTCTTCCAAATTTACATGTCCAAAAAAGAAAGATACCTAATAGTTGAATGGCCTGAAAGTCAGTTATTCATGGATCAATACCAAAACGAAATATTTCTTATCAATGATGAAAAAGGTATAAAGCAGTTTGGCAATGCTGCATATTTTGTAAAAGAAAAATTGTATAAAAAAATAATAAAAGATTTTAATGATGACATAAATCCAAAACCGTCTTTTAGATAATGCATTGATTTAATTCGGAATTTATGGTTGATTTTCCTTAAGATATATTATCACATTTGGCTTAATAGGTAAGAAGTATTTGTGTAAACTTTCCAGATAAATTTCTCTTTTCTTGATCGATATTTTTCCGGTTTTTTTATTGATATTTTTCTGGTTTTTAAACATCAATGTGTCCCTGCAACTAAATTTTCACTTGCAACTTCAACTACTTACGATGCTATTGTTGTGAGTTCATTTATTTCCAAAATAAGAAGATATGTGTAAAGTCTGTTAAGAAGCATAATGTTCCCTCGTCCTGTTCTAATAAATGACATGGCGGTAGTCGGTTGAATTTGATTCTTTGAAAACCTGTAGACCTTCTACTGTCTTAATGCCCTATTTGCCAATTCTTGCCATTTTCGGGTCATATCAACAGCTTGCCTGTCAAGCCCCATGTCTGAATAACACTTGGAAAAGGCCCGGAATGCTTTTGCTCTAAGCAGAGTGTCCTTTCTATGGTGTAGCGATGAGAAATATGCTTCACGTGCGGCATCAAAGCTTTTTGAAGTATCTTTATTTAGTAAACAGGCACATTTCGACATTTCGTCGAAAGGCTTAACTACAACAAATAGATTCTCTTCAGCCTCCTTTTTAACCCTTTCAGAAAATTGTTCAAAAGTTTCATTTTCAGACATTAATATCACCTAGTTACATTGAAAGTCTTATCTTAACATCCTAATTTATCTAGCGGCCCATTGTAACACAATTTGAAATCAGACTCAAATAAAAAAGAAGCTGGTATAATTTAGCGAAAAATCCTCTCTTGATGAGCACAAATCTTTTCAATGAAATCAAAGATTTTTATCGTGACGGTTTACGGCGCAATAAAATGCTCATCTATCTAATAAAGTATTGTGGCGATAGAGAAGATGCAAAAGACCTTCTCTCTGAATGCATTGCCCATTTACTTGAAGAAAATGCTAAAGGAAAACTAGAGCTTATTGAAAAGTTTGATGCATATTTAAGAGTTGTTGCTAGGAACAGGTTTATTACAGGTGAAAAAGGAAAAAAAGGGAAGCAATTAAAAGAGTTGATATTCCATCACTTGTTTGTGATTGAAAATCCAGAAATCCCCTTCAATGACGATGTCGAAGAAAAATGGATTGAGCAAAAAAACCAAGATATGATTATGCAAAATATCAGACAATATGTTTCAGAAGAAGTATGGCAAATAATGTCAAGACGAATTGAGGGAAAAAGCTATCAACAAATAGCAGAAGAATTATCAAAAAATGGCGACGAGGTAAATGCAGGGCAATTAAGAACCAAATTTAGTAGGGGCCTAGCGAAGCTAAAAGAGAAAATCAACCGCATGCATCCAAATATAAGGACTCAACTGATATCAACAGTAAAATAAACGACCATGAGTGTAAATAATGAAATAGTAATTGATGAACGCACTTCAAATTGGGTTTTGAGGGATGGCCTTGAAAAAATTTCTCTTACAGAGTTGTTTATGGAATACAGGGCTGAAATTAAGGCCGAAGAATGGACAGAAGAGTATATTGAAAAATTTCGTGCAAATAATCCTGATTCTGAGCAATTGTCAAAAGTTGAGAAGTTTGAGAAATTTAGGGAACATTATATTGGTGCGTTGTATGGAGACAATGAACACAAAGCTGAATTTTATTTAACACTTGGAATAAACGACATCAAAAACGAGAAATATCTGGAAGGCATTGAAAAGTTGACAGTGGCAATTACTAACAACCCTTTGTGTTCGGAAGCATATTTTTATCGTGGCGAGGCGTTTTTAGTGAAGGAAGAGTTCAGCAAAGCAATTGAAGATTTTTCCAAAGCAATCTCTTTGAATCCAGAATATGATTCTGCCTATTATAACCGTGGTTTGGCTTTGGGAAATTTAGCACTCCATGACAAGGCTTTCAAAGATTTTACAAAAGCAATTGGGATCAATCCAAATTTCTATGAAGCATACTACGCATGTGGAATAGCATTAGAACAAATTCAAAACCATGAAGAGGCATTCAAAAATTTCACAAAGGCGATTGAAATCAATTCAGAATTTGACAAGGCATATTCTAAACGGGGTGAAGTATTGGTTAAGCTTCAACGTCATGAAGAAGCAATTGATGACTACACAAGGGCTATAAAAATCAATCCGAAAAATGCTTTAGCCTATTGTAACCGAGGAATAGCATTTCTTGAAACTAATATGTTCGATAAAGCACTGGCAGACTTTTCCAAGGCAGTGGAGATTGACCCGATGTATGCAGCTGCTTATTCCAATCTTGGTTTTACGCTGTTTAGAATGGGGCGCATAGAGGAGGCAATCGAAAATCACTCGAATGCAATTAAAATAAATTCAGAATATGCAAAGGCATATTGTGACCGTGGAATGTCCCTAGCTGAATTGAATCGGAATGACGAAGCAATTATTGATTTTTCTACAGCTATAAGACTTGATCCGACCTCACCATGGAGCCATTACCATCGGGGATATTTTTATTGGAGTGTAAACCGCAAAAAAATGGCAGTAAAAGATTTTTCGAAAGCCATTGAACTTGGAATGGAAAACAGCCATGTCTATTATTATCGTGGAAACTGCTTTAAGGAGATACATCAGTATGAAAAAGCACTTGAGGACTTTTCCAAAGCACTTGAACTGTCACGTGAAGATGAGGTGGTAAGTTCAGGTTATTCTGGTAGAGGTGAAGTTTATGAAATTCTGGGCAAATATGAAAAAGCCCTCTCAGATCAATCAAAGGCCATTGAAATTTTTCCTCAGAATTATGAGGCTTTAAGTAATCGTGGTTCGGTGCTTAGAAAACTTGGTCAGTATGAAATAGCATTGATCGACCTTTCAAAAGCCATAGATCTTTCACCTGAATATGCTGAGGCTTATAATATCAGGGGATTGGTTTTGATAGGAATGGAGCGCTACAAAGAAGCAGTATCGGATTTTGAAAAAGCGATCAATTTCGCCCCTCAAAACTCAATGTATTATACTCACAGGGGCGTGGCCCTGCACAAAATGAAACAAACCAAAGAAGCTACAAAAGATTTTTTGAAAGCCATTGAGCTTAACCCAAAAAACTATATAGCCATTTATAACCGGGCATTAACTTACCATAGGATATTTTTACGAATGGATGAAGCCATTGCAGACTATGATAAATTAATTGAATTAAATCCAGATTTTGTTCCCGCCTACATCTATAGAGGCTTTACGTACTTCCTGTCACAGGAATATGAAAAATCAAAAGCTGACTTTCTAAAAGTGTTGGAGATTGACCCAGAATTAGGGCCAGGTTTTGTAAATAATGCCATTAAAGTTATTGGTAGGATTCAAAAAATGTTACACTTTTTCAAACACTTTTCAATAATAGGATCAATAATAGGTTTTGTTCCTCATTGGTATTATAGGATTGTTTTTAACATATCATTTACCCCCTATTTAAATCGTTATGGGGGCGCAAAGCTTAGAATTTAGACAACATTTGATCAATTAACCTTATTTATTTCAAAATAAATTAAAAAAAACTGTAACACTTTCAAGTTTTTTAGTCATTAGGTTGGAAAAAGAAATAACCTGAAAATCATCCAGCCTGAAATAAGGCACATTAAAGTGTTTTCCAATTATTAATCTAATTGTCCTTCCCCAATTGGTATTTTGTACCTATTGGTTGGTCATGGCTAAATTTTGATTTCTGAAGTGTAATGCACTTCAAGATGTGTTCCCTTTATGTCATTCCAGACCTTTAAAATCATGGACACATTCTATTAAATCCATACGGTTTAATAAATAGGATTAATGTTTTTTCGAATAAATCTTTCAAATCTGATACTAAATCAAAAATAAGAATTCAAAATGAAATTATCATTTGACAAATCAAATAATTCAAATCTGCACTCTAACGAGAAAACAGATGCTGACCCAAAGCTAATTAATGGGAAAGATTCAGAATATCAAAGCTTTACTGAAATTGAAAAAAAACACTCTGAAAAACAAAGGGTCTAAACTTTAATTTTTTCATCAAACAAAAATTCCAACAGCGATGAAAAAATTAATTCAATATATGAGCCATTTAGAAACCACAGTTTTAAACTTTAAATCATTAATGTATGAAAGCGTTAAAAAATTCCATCGTAATTACCTTTAAAATTTTTAAACTGGCTGGAAAATCCATCCTGTTTCTTTTTCGGCAAACAAAAAACATCCGCCGAATTAAACTTCCCAGACTTCCTAAGCCCCCCAAACTTTCAAAGTTTACTAAGATGGCAAAATTTCCCAAAATTGCAATCAAGCCATTTATACTTTCCAGATCATTAAATCAAAACTACCCGGATGTAGGTGAGGAATTTTCATCTCTAAAAACCCAGGCTTTGAGATTGGGCCTGACAAGTACAGGAGATGACCCAGTACCACCTGAAAGTGCATTAGAGGTGTGGTTTTCCAAGCTGGAAAATAAATTTAAACCCATGCTCGAAAAAATAGAAATGCGTATTCTGATTATAAAATCCGAGTTGCAGATTATTTATGAGGAATTGGGCAAGCCAAAAGAAGAAAGATTAGCTGACCTCCGAAATAAATATACGCCGGGACTGAACGAAGATTTGGAAAAGTATGAGGAAGGCAAAAACCACCTATTGAAGATTGATGAAAGGATCATCACACTCGATCAGGAAATATCATTTTTCAATACAGCATTACTCAAAGCCCTCGACAGGTTAGGCGGTATTCCTCCAATAAGAGGAAGCATGGATAAAAAACTGGCTGTTTTTGCGGTGTTTTTAGTTTTTGTAATAGTAGAGTTAAGCATAATTACTTACGCTTTCAATGCGCTCCGTTTCAGTACTTATGTTGGTTTCTTGGTTGCAATCGTACTCTCTGGTGTAGTTACCTATTCAGCTTCCTTAATTGGCGAGGGTATAGGTAATCAACATAAAACAGATATTAAGAATGGGCTGATTTTGGGTGTCTTTACGATTTTGACCATTACATATGTACGGTTTAAAGGGGCAACTGCCATAGCGGAAAGGAACAACTTGGAATTGGATCATACCCAGGATTATTTTCTGCTAAGTGTAAATATATTATTGTGGGCAACTGCCATCTTCATCGAATCCAAACGCTTTGAAAGACTGACCTATTTTGAGGCTATTGAAAACCGGGAGATAAGGATTGAAGAAAAGGCTGAATTGCAGGATCAGAGAAATTCATTGTCATCCATAGATGAACAGAAAGGAAGGTCAATCCACGAAAATTTTGAATCGAAATTGGCAAACCAACTTGATCAAGAAACGAGGAATCTAACCTCAAAAAAGTTGGGACTGGAACGGGAATTACAAAGGTTGGAAATCAAGAATTCCCAAATCTTGTCAAGGTTATCAAGTATTAAAGAAGATTGGGCAAGAGAATTTCATGAAAATTTTAATAAAGGGGTGAGAAACCGTCGCCCTAAATTGGGTGGATCGCACGGTATGGCTGCGATAATTTTGACAATGATCTTTAGTCTTGGTACACGCTGCACAAGCTTGAATGATAACATTATAGGGAAAAAGGAACATATTGAAATATGGCTCGTCCCTGATGAAACCATCGACCCGGCAAACCAGAACGAGGTCAATGCAGAAAGCCTTCGTGATTTCATTGCCATCGATGTAATGGGACTTGATGTAGATGAAGCCCCAAGAATGCGGGTGGATGTATATACTACAACTATCAACAAATTGGCAATGCCTCCGCTTAAACACGTAGCGTCACTCAAAATGGGTCAAGCAAAGGCAATCCGTGTCCAATATGATAGGGTTGATTCCATTCAGATTTTTTTGGACCGGGTGGAAGAGGCTGTACAAGACATTTTCACCAATGGTAAAGGCCTTGGAAAATCACAGGTCAACCAATGCCTGTGCCGGGGCCTGAATAGGTTGGCCCATTCCAATGCCACAAGGAAAATTATGTTGGTGAATAGCGATTTTTTGGAAAATGCCGACCTGTCTTTTCATTCACGTAATTTGAAGCAATTGGTCGAAAGAAAGTATGAAGGCATCATCTCCTCTTTTTCTGAAGCCTGTCCATTGGAAGACCTAACCGGGATAGAATTGATCGGGTTTTATACTCCTACAGAAGCGAACCAGAAAAAGGTCTTGATCGCCCAACAATTTTGGAAACATTATTTAGAATCCTATCACGCTAAGGTCACTTTCACGCCCAATTTCTAATGTTTTTTGAGGGCGTCCCCCTCACCTGCCCAACTAATCCACAAAAGGCATTCATTCATTTTTCAAATTGAGTTGGCTTCGATTTGAGTGGGGTTTCCATGCTTGGCAATTGGAAAATCCTACTCATATCACCCCTGCTCTAAATTCAAAATAAATCAATATGAATTCGTATTCAGAATTAAGAAAAATAGACATCATCAACCGTATCAATGGTTGGTGGTTTACCCAATTCCGCAACAAAAACACAATTTTCATTGAAACGGTAGGTAGGGGGATGGCTTTGACCTTAAGGGCACTGTCAAGAAAAAAGGTAGGTTCGGAGACTTTCAATATTTGGGTGACTGTCGCCGGGTTTCTCTGGATTAGGCTCTGCACTTCGATGGGGGTTACTGCGGCAACCGGGGAAGGCATGCTTGATAACATCTTTAACCTGACTGCATTCACTGGTGTCCAAGCTTCCATTCTCAATGTATTGAGTTGGCTTTTCGTAATGGCGTCAATTTGGCATGCCACAAGGAGTGGACTAAGGCCTAATTCTAAAAAATCTGAAACGCCCAACGTCCTTGACAGGGGCAAATATCCACTGCTTGATAAATTGGTGAAGGAAGATAAGTCCTTTTTTTCCAGCAAGCTTTTTCTCTATGCCATCCTTATCCCTTCCATCCTGATTGGCATTGGTGCGGGAATGATGTATTTCGGCATCTATAGAATCGTTGCCCTCTATCTCTTGGGCAGTTCCCTCGCCTTATTGATTGATGAACTCAACCACCAGATTGCCGTGATCAGGTATTTCCGACTGGAACTGGCCAACTATGCCCAATCTGAACAACGGTCGGAAAAACACAAAGGGGCTATGCGTTGGTTCAAAGGTTTTTGAACAACTATTTCATAACAATCAAATCCTAAAATCATGAAATTTTTCAAGGACAAATCAAAACCAAAACCAGCACTGCCTTCAAATGAACTTAGGCACATCATCTTGAAATTGATGAAAGCCGACTCCGAAATCACCAATCCAATTGATGTATTGAGCTTGGAGGACATAGTAAAAGGTATTCAAATTTTCGGAGGTATTGGAAGCGGCAAAACGTCTGGCAGCGCAAGGCAGCTTGCGCTCGAATTCCTGCAACGGGGTTATGGCGGAATAGTGAACTGCGCTAAGGTAGGAGAACTTGACAGGTGGTTGGAATATGGGAGATTGACCAACCGCCTTGATGATATGGTCATATTTAAACCCGGCGGCGATTACACCTTCAACCCTTTGAAGTACGAACTTGAGAGGGACAGAGCTGAGGGTGGTGGTCACGTGGAAAACATCGTTTCCCTATTCTTGTCAAATGTAAAAATGGGCAACCGCCTGAACGGTGGCGGTGGTGGGATCGGCGGACGTGAACCCTTCTGGATTTATGCCATGGAACGGATGTTGAGGGCAGCCATCGGCCTCCAAAGACTGGCAAAACTTGGAATAGAACTGACCGGGGAAGATACATCCAATGTATTTGACTTGACCATCACCAACATTGCAAAAGTCCTACGGGACTATCCTGTGGGTGATGGGCATTACCGTAAGTTCTTCAACATCTCCCCACCTTCTAACTTTGAACAACATACCGCACTACAGGAATGGGCAGACCGGAGCTATACCATTTTCTGTCTGTGTTGGGCAATGCACTATCTCAACCACCTAAAACAAAAACGGGATGAAGAATTGCTCAAAGGAGCGAAAGCTGATGTTAAAGTCGTCATGAAATTCGAAAGTGAGCAAAGGTCGTTTGAAGCAATATCTTCCTATTTCCTGAACGAACTTCCCAATCTTGCGGAGAAAACAAGGAGCGGCATTCTTGAATATTTCTTTGCTTTTGCTTCCCCATTCCGCTCAGGTCTGTTGGCTGATTATTTTGCTACTTCGACCAGCCCTGAACTACTCCCTGAAAGGACATTTGATGGAAAGATAATCCTTCTGAATTGGCCCATAAAACAGTACCTCCAACTTGGGGTTTTCGCCCAGTCCATTTACAAAACTACATGGCAGCAGGCCGTGGAAAGGAGGAAGGCAAACCAGGCAAGCCGACCATGTTTTTGGTTTGCGGATGAAGCACATTATTTCGTCTCGGATGATGACATACGGTTTCAAGCCACGGCCAGGGAATCCAAGGCCATCACGGTCCTGATAACACAGAATATTTCCAATTACTATGCACTGATGCCGGGTTCAAATTCAAAGGCATTGGTGGACTCCTTGCTAGGGAATATTGCCACTAAAATCTTCCACAATAACCACGATGCAGCGACCAATGAAGCAGCGGCGGAAACCATTGCCAAGGACTATCGCCCAAGCCCCACTTTTGGGGATACTGGCAACTCCATCGGACAAGAATACCAGTACCAGGTCCTGCCCAAACACTTCACCCTTTTAAAGACTGGAGGCGATGGTAAAAATGAAGGAATCGTTGAGGCAGTGCTGACCACTGCCGGAAAGGAATGGAGCACGGGTGAGAACTTCCTTAAGGTGAAATTCAAACAAGATTTGAAATGAAAAATCCGTGGATGGAATCGGGATTCCTGCTTTTGTGGGATTCGGTCAAGGCCCGTTTCCGTGCCATGATTCCATTGTTGCGTGTCCTGCGTTAGCCTTCCTTAGCAGTGCTAAGGGAATCAGTCTGTACCAAAAAACCTCAACCCCAAGACCCAAAAAACCTCAACCCCAAGACCCAAAAAACCTCAACCCCAAGACCCAAAAAACCTCAACCCCAAGACCCAAAAAACCTCAACCCCAAGACCCAAAAAACCTCAACCCCAAGACCCAAAAAACCTCAACCCCAAGACCCAAAAAACCTCAACCCCAAGACCCAAAAAACCTCAACCCCAAGACCCAAAAAACCTCAACCCCAAGACCCAAAAAACCTCAACCCCAAGACCCAAAAAACCTCAACCCCAAGACCCAAAAAACCTCAACCCAAAGACCCAAAAAACCTCAACCCAAAGACCCAAAAAACCTCAACCCAAAGACCCAAAAAACCTCAACCCCAAGACCCAAAAAACCTCAACCCCAAGACCCAAAAAACCTCAACCCAAAGACCCAAAAAACCTCAACCCCAAGACCCAAAAAACCTCAACCCAAAGACCCAAAAAACCTCAACCCCAAGACCCAAAAAACCTCAACCCAAAGACCCAAAAAACCTCAACCCCAAGACCCAAAAAACCTCAACCCAAAGACCCAAAAAACCTCAACCCAAAGACCCGAAAAACCAACCAACTAATAACCCCCAAAAGCCCCTAAATGAACCATGCAACATTCAACCCAAAATAGCCGACAAACCCCAATCACCCGAGCCACAAAAAAAACAAACTTTATCCAAATATCATGACCTAAAAACAACATTACTTTGATTACCAGGAAACAATACCGCAGCGCCACTGACACCGTTCAGTACTTCGACAAGAGCCTCGCCCAGTCCGACTACCATACCCAACAGGGACAAATAGCCGGGACTTGGAACGGCAAGGCCGCCACCTTCTTGAACCTCGGCCAAACAGTCCAAAGGGACGAATTCGAAAAGCTGTGCAACAATCAAAAACCGGATACAGGCGGACGGCTGACCAGCCGTAATGTCAAGAACCGAACGGTGGCCGAGGACTGGACTTTTTCCGTTCCGAAATCCGTATCCATCCAGTACGCCATTACCAAAGACGAGGACATCATCGAGGCCATGCGGGGGGCGGTTCTGGACACCATGAAAGAAGTGGAACAAGATGCGGAGGCAAGGGTAAGGGTGAACGGTGCTTACGAAAACAGGGGTACGGGCAACTTGGTCTATTCGGTCTATACCCATGATGATACGAGGCCAGTTGAAAGGGAAATCAACGGAAAGAAAACCCACCTGCCCGACCCGCAATTGCATCAGCACGTGGTCATCATGAATGCCACCTACGATGAACAGGAAGAAAAATGGAAAGCGGTCCAGTTCAGGAACATGGTTGGCTCCATTCCCTACTACCGGGAAGTCTTTGGATCAAAACTCGCCAACCGATTAAAGGAATGTGGTTTTGAATTGGAAAGGACAAAACAAAATTTCGAGATAGCTGGGTACAGCAGGAAGACCATCGAAAAATTCTCCAACCGCACCGCACGCATAGAAGAGGTGGCCAAGGAAAAAGGGATTACCGACCCGGCCATCAAGGCCGGACTTGGTGCAAAAACAAGGACGAACAAACGAAAGGGTTTGAGCGAAGAAGAACTGCGGCAATTCCGGTTGTCCCAATTGGATGGGGCGGAATTGGAAATCATCCGCAACGCCAAAAACGTTGCGGGTGCTAGTGAAAAGAAAAAAGAAGTTTCAGCTGCAAAGGAGGCTGTGGATTTTGCCATCGAGCACGGGTTGGCCAGAAAATCGGTGGTCGGCCACCGGGAACTGCTACGGCATGCCCTGAAAAGGGGAAAAGTCTCCTCTACCAAAGAACAGATCGAATTCACCATCGCCAGCCACGAAGCCCTGCGTTCGAGGGAAACGGAAACAGAACGCATCTATACCAATGTGCAGGCGCACGTTGAGGAGAAAAAGCTGTTGGCCGAAGCCAAGAGCGGCAGGGGAAGGTACGCCCCTATCAACCCGACCTACAAACCGGGGAACAAAGAACTGAGCCGGGAACAGGCCAAAGCCGTCCGACATGCCCTCAACTCCCGTGACTTCATCACCATCATTGCGGGTCGGGCCGGGACGGGCAAAACGAGAAGCGTCAAAGAAATCGCATATGCCACAGAAGAAGCCGGGAAGCCTTTTTGTGCGTTTGCCCCCTCCTCCGAAGCCTCCCGCCGGGTGCAGCGGGATGAGGGTTTTGAGGAGGCAACCACCATTGCCGAACTCTTGGTAAGTGAAAAGAGGCAAGCACAGGTGAAGGGCGGTGTCATCTGGATTGATGAGGCGGGCATGGTCGGGAATGCCACTATGAACAAGGTCATCAACCTTGCCAAGAGGCAGAATGCAAGGATACTTCTGACTGGAGATACTAGGCAGCACAATTCAGTTGAGCGAGGAGATGCCCTTAGGATTTTGGAAAAATTTGCAGGGATCAGCCCCGCCACCATTTCCAAAAACTTCCGGCAGAAAAGCGAACAGTACCGGGAAGCCGTTGAAGCCTTGTCCCAAGGTCACACGGAAGCGGGTTATACCATCTTGGAAAAAATGGATGCCATCAAGGAATCTGAGGACTTGGATACTGTGGCGGATAAAGTAGCGGATGAATATGTCGAAGCCGTCAATTCAGGCGGGAAGGCCATCGTTGTCGCAACGACCCATTTGCAGGGCGATTTGGCAACGGGGAAAATCAGGGGGAAACTTAAAGCAGCGGGGAAACTGCAAAAAGAGGAAAAACAGTTCACCACCTTCCGAAACCTGAACTTGGACAATGCGCAGAAAAAGGACAAGGTGTTTTATCAGGACGGGCAATTGGTCGAATTCCACCAAAACGTCAAGGGAGGGTTTCAGCGGGGATCACGCTATGAGGTAAAAGGGGCTGGTGACAACGGCGAAGTGTTGGTCGGTACGGCCAATGGGGAATCCTCAATAGCCCTGCCCCTGCATGAGGCCGAAAAGTATTCCGTTTTTGAAAAACAGCAACTGCCCTTGGCGGTCGGTGAACGGATAAGGATAACCAAGTCCGGTTTCAGCGACGAAAAGCACCGTTTGGAAAACGGGGACATGGTGAAGGTCAAAGGGTTTGATGAAAAAGGCAATATCAAGGCGTGGACGGGGCGCAAGACCATCACCTTGGGAAAGGAGTTTGGCCACCTCACCTACGGTTACACCATGACCTCGCAGCGCTCGCAGGGCAAGACCGTCAACAAGGTCATTATCATGCAGGGATCGGTTTCGGGCAAGGCATCTTCCATGGAACAGTTCTATGTGTCCGCTTCAAGGGGGCGCTTTTCGATCTCCGTCCACACGGACGACAAGGAACTGCTCCTACACAATATCAAAATGTCATCCAAGCGCATGACCGCAATGGAAGTGGTCGGCGAACCGGGACCGGAAAAAGTGTTGGCAAAGCGTTTCAACCGGGAGGCAGGCAAAAAAGCCCAAAGCGCTTCCGAACTGAACAAGCTTTGGCAGCAGTCACAGGCATCGCCGGAACCGTGGGATGGGGACGAACAAACCCCGCTCCCACCTCCCCCGCCTTCGCCAAGACCATCACTTGAACCACCTACACTTTAATCATAAAATCCATACAAATGGCGAAGTACAAAAAAGAAGACCGGACCATCCCGGAGTTGGTCATTTCTGATTTGAATGACCAGGAATTCCATGCCCCTTCCAATATTTTGGACGTGGACAATTACACCTGTTTTGGTGTAACGGGCAAGGACAAACGCATCCTGAGTTTGAAGGTGTTTTTCAGCAATGGCGGCATGGCCCTCATTTCATATGGCCGGATGTCATCAATTGTTACTTACGATGCCATCAAAAAAATGATTGCCATCGAAACCCCTTCCCTGCGGTTGGAAATTTCCGGGACAAACCTTGTCCCATTGATGGACTACATTGGTGAGCAAAGGCTGGCTTGGGTAAAGAGCAGTGGCATTGAAAGTGAAACGGATGCTTTTATGGTAGTTAAGGGAGAACCCACCATAAAATCGATCAGGTTCCTGCCCAAACAGGCCAATCCTTAATTACGGATAGGTTATGGCTCGATGCCTTCATCCAATGGCGGGTGTGGTGGGGCTGCGGCGTTGTTGAACTCATTGCCCAAATCCCCATTCTCCCAATCGCCCAGTTCATCAACATAGGCAAAATCGTCCGGGTTGAAATAATCCCCCTGCCCCGCTTCCTCTGGTGGCGTTAGGTTTACCTGTAAAATATTGGCAATGGCCTGTTTGTCCTCTGCTGTGCCATCCTCCACATATGTTTCAATGAGAAACCTGGCCCTCTCATCTTTTAATTGGTCCCTGACTGCCTCGGCTTCATTGTGAAGGTTTGTCAGGTTTTCATTGAAACGCCCTATTATCCTCTGCTGTTCTTCTTCTGGCACGTTCGGGATAAATTGGGCCTGTTCTGTCATTTGGATATTCCTCATAGTACCAGCCCGGTCGTTTTGGAGGGTTTGAAAATCTTCCCCAAATTGTTCGTTAACCTTTTGGTCTATATCCGGCTGCATTCTTTCAAGTTCTTCCCTGATCTGTTGCACCCTGATTTGGATTTCCTGCTCGTTCATGATCTTTGAATTTTGTAAGGTATTTTGCTATAATGGAACTGTCACCAAAGTTAATCGGATTTTTGGAGGAAACAGGAAAAAATGACCAAAGAGCAAAACCATTGGACGAACGAAAAAGAGCCCTGCACCTACCGCCCTGAATTTGCGGAAGAAGCCCTTGGGATAATCAATTCATACATTGAACAATACAGGCCGAACACCAAATTCTACGGCATTGCCCAGGAAATAATGGTGCGCCACCTACTTTACACCGAAAGTACAGGGTACAGTTTCTCCCCTGAACAAAGGGACTATTACATCAAGACCTGTATGGGTATCATGACCGTTGACAAAGAATATGAAAAAGAGATCGGTTATTTCGGGCAATCAAAATAACCGATGGTCAATATTCATTTGCCAACATGACAGTCAGAACCCGGATGGTTTTATTGGGGTCTGTGGCGTCTTCAGTATGGTATTGTAGGGATGGGTCGTAATAATCAATTTTCCAGAACACATCGTTGCCATTGTGTGTCACCTTTCCAAAATCATGTTCCCCATAAGGGTCGTTGTCCTTGGTGAATTTACCGAAATTCTTAACAAGGTCAATGATCCCGGATTGGTCGTCTTGGGACAGCCCGGCTATTCCCCTCGTCAAGAGGACCCTGCCCTTGTTTAGGTCAAAAGTAGTCCGAAGTTCGTCATTCAGTTTGGCTATTTTTTCCGCTTTATCGTTCATGGTTTTCCTCCCGTTTCAAAATAAGGTCAGTTGTCTGGTGCTGTCAACGTAGTCCTTCCACTTTTTCGATTGGGCCTCAAAATCCAGCCAACCAAGGACAAACTTTTCAGGGCCTCCATGTCCCTCAATGGAAGAGGCTGGCGAAAAGTGCGAGCGGTATCCCGTTTCGGTAAACGGCAATCTTTTTTGCCCCTCTGCCCTTACTTCCAGATGTGCTAAAGGGTGGCCATAGATTTCCCTAAATGCCTTTGAATAATCCGGGACATAAAAAATGTCAATGGTGATCCCCCTCCAGATGACCGTCAATTGCTTGTTGTTTTCTTCCATTGGGTTCTCCTTTAAATTTGAAATGGGCTTTACCGGAAAAACATTTGTACAATTTCTTTTAACCACCTTTTAAAATGGATTTCCAGTTTGTAATGCCCCTGCAAGCTCGCCTTGCAGGGGGGCGCTTACAAACTGATGGCAGCAAAAAAATAAAAGAGGACATGTCAAGGAAGGAACGCTTCCTCGGAAGCGCCTGGGCAAAGTGATTTTAAAATTACGGAGGCTCCGCCGAAGGTGGAAACCGTCATTTTCAAATCCACGCAGGCTTCCGACCTTGACAGGGACGATAAATATCAAAAAAGTGGCTTCCCAAGGAAGCCTCCATAACAAGGGGCAACGAATCCCATTGTCCTTCAAGCAACCTGTGGGAGGGTGCAAACAAAAAAAGGGAGCGGAGACCGCTCCCTTGGTGGTGGGTATTTGATTAGGCCACATCCGGTATATCCTTGTCAACCTTTTTAACCAATGGCGCCTGTTCGATCTTTTTGCAGATGATGGCCGCCTCTTTTTTGGTCACGGTCTGGCCGTCGGGCAGTTGAACCTCAAAGGGTCGGTAGGAAAGTTCACCGATGATTTTCAGGCGCACCCCTTTCTTGAACGATTTGAGGGCTTCGATAAGGGCCGGGTTGAAAGCCATGACATTGTGCCAGACGGTTTCCTTATCCTGCCAGTTCCCTTCCTTGTCCTGGTAACTGTCCTTGGTGGCGAGGGAGAAAGTTGCGAACTGCTTTTCCCCTGTCTCCACGATGCGGACTTCGCCACCTGTGTTGCCTGTCAGTGTTACTGTGTTGTTGTAAGCCATTGTAAGCCTCCTTTTTTGGTTGGTTAAAACGATGAACCCGGTAAACGGCAATGCTTTGAAAAGTCATAGCAGGGATTAGCAATTTTTTTGTCCAAAAAAATTCAATCCTGCCAACCCCGTTAGGGGCTGCGTCATTGACTTTGAAAAAAAGCATTGTTGTAGGGATTCATTATCCAGTTTTGAACAACAAAGGAAAGGGGCATTTAAAACAATTGCATACAAGTACAGGAACAGGGTGTCAGGAAACGGAGAGGCCCGGTTGTTGGAACGGCGGATCAAAAGACTTCAACTTGCCCCCTTGCTGCAAGGCTTCATTGACATCCTTATGGGGATGGAACTGGCAGGATAAGGAAACCGCCATGCCCCCAAATTCAGTTTTGAACCTTGCCGTGTACTTTTCACCCGTCAAATCGTTGTCAAGAAAGGTGCAGATGGTTTCATAACCCGTTTCCCTGATGTAGTCCACGGCCCTTCCAAATGAGTTCACGGAGTGCATCACCACGGTATCACAGGGCGGTTCATTGAGGTTCGACATGACCAAGTAGGAGAGGAAGTCCAGCATGCCCTCAAACACCAGAACGATATTGGAAACACCATTTGGATTAAAAACGGAAAGATCACGGGCAATGAGGGCTGATTTGAAAGAGTAGCTGTCCGAACCCGCACGGATTTCAAAGCCCCCTGCCCGGTTTTTCATGCCAATGGCATAATAGGACTTTTGGTTTCTAAGGTTTTTGTAGCGGACCAGCCTCAAATATTTTTGGGCAATGCGGGCAGGAATGTTCCTGCTTTTTTCGAGGTAGGAAATCAACGTGCCGCTCCTCAAAGGCAGGTCTTCCAGATATTCCAGTTCCTTATCTGCCGCCAATGTTTGAATTCCCGCCCCACTGCATGAACCCGCTTGCTGGTGAAAAGAAAAAGATGTTTGGGGGTTGGCCTTTGGCTTTTGTTCCCTGCGTTGGTACTCAAACAGGGAGCCAGGGAATTTTTCCCGCAAAAAGGCCAAGGCCGATTTGGTGTCACCTTCGGCATACCCTTCATGGGCGATGACAAACTTTAGGATGTTCCCGCCCTTCCCCGTACTGAAACATTTAAATACCCAAGCGATCTGGCTGCCCTTAGAAATGTGGAACGAAGCAGTTTTGTCGTTGTGGTTCAAAGGCGATTTGTACCAGATTTCCCTACCGCCCTTTTTGATGCCCCCCTGCTCTGGATAATAACCCATCCTTTCCAACAGTACCCGGAAATCCAATTCTTTGGCCTGTTTGGCATTCACGTCATTTTCCTTTTTCTTATCACCAGCAAGTTGGAATTCTACCCGGTAGTATAAACAGCATTGCAAGCATAGGCAAACCCGGCTTCAAATATTGAAGCGCATAGTGACCCGGTTTTCAACCTCAAGGATGCGTTGTTCAGGAAGTATTGTCCGATTTGTTTTCAATAAGGGCACCCAACCGTTCCAGTGCATCCCTCATTTCAGCATCCCCGACCCTGTTATATATATATTTACCATTAGTCTCGGCCTTTAATGTCACCCCTACTGTTTCTGCGGGTTTCACGGCCTTTTTGGGTTTACGGTACGTTGTGAATCGGATTGCGGCAAAGTTGAGCCATATCTTGATGCCCGTGTACCTCCCAATCCTGTCCTTGGTCTTGGTATAGCTCAGATACCCCTCCTCCACGGCATCTTTCAAATAACGGAACACCTGCCTACGGCAACGGCTCAGGTGTTTGCCAATGATGCCAACGGTCGTTTCGATGCAGCCCCCCTGCCCGGCCCATCCGGTCAACAGGGCCAACATGATACGGGTCATGGGCATGGTGCGTGGGTTTTTGACAAAACACTGTTTGACGGGTTTGACAAATGTGCCCTTGTCAAAAGGGGCAACCATGTTTTTGCGCCTTGGCTGTGAAGGGTCGTATTCCTCAACAAAATGCGGGCGGTACTTCATCAGGGTTTGGGCAGAGGCAAGGGAGTGGAACGTAACGAAGCGCCCTCCTCCCGGTTTTTTGATTTTTGGGATGAAATGTTGCATGGCAAATCAGCAGCTTTTCATTGTCCCCGGATTTAGGCTGCAAAAAAGTGTTGCAAGAACCACTTTGGGCTTGCATTCCGAATCATGGGGCGGTATCATTCAATTATAGGATTTGAACGGGCACCGCCCTTTTAATTGAAGAACCGCAGCGCCAACTGCGGTTTTTTCTATTTGGGGTTTTGAAAAGCTTTATGCTCCTCCTTTTGGTTGGTGAATGGACAAGAAAGTTGGCCACGATTCGGCCAAGTAGGTACACACTATAACACATTGTGAAAATGCCCACAAGGATGCACACCGCTTGCACACTTTGCACATCTTAGTCGGGAAGGGCAGGGGGCTTGGTGGAAGGGCATTCCGATACACCCGGTTCATTAAATGCACACCTTTTACCATGTGCAACACACGTGCAATGCACGTGCAATTGCCGTGAACTTCACAGGTAAAAACTGTGCAACCTGCACACTGCACAGTGTGAGGTGTGTAAACAGGTGTGCATTGGCAACCGCTTTGGTATCAGCTATACTGTGTACAAGTGTGCAACCAACTCAGCCATTCACAAGGGGAATTCACATGCTCATCAACAAGTCAAAAGCCGCAGAACTGGCAGGAGTGTCCAGACGGACATTTTACAACCACATCCCCAAAAAGAAGATCAGCGTTGTCGTGGACGATGATGGGGTGGAGAAAATTGAACTGTCCGAGCTGGAACGGGTGTACGGAAAAGAAAGAATCCTCCAAAACCGAAAAAAGCTGGAAGATGCCAGCAGCGACACGGGAAAGGCTGTGCAACCAACACAGCCTTTCACACAAAACAATGTGCATTACGAGAAATTGATTTTGGAGGAAAAACTAAAAGGGGCAGAAGCCTTGATCGAGCAATTGAAGTCCGAAAGGGAACAGCTATTGGATGACAAAAAACACATGCAGGAACAATTGGAAAAAGCATTGGAAATTGGTGTCCCCATCGGCAAACTGCTGACCGATCAAAGGGAAACCAAAGAGGGCAGGGCGGTTGTGGAGCGAAAAGCCATTGAAGAATCCCTGAAACGGGAAAACGCAGAAAAACGCCTAAAAGCAATGTCGAAAAAACTCAAATCCTTGAGAGCGGAAAACGACACTTTGAAGGGCAGGGGGCTTATTAAAAAGCTGTTCGGATAAGCTAAAAACGGGGTAGGGGGCTTATGGCTCCATGCCCCTATCCTTACCGTCCATCTCTTTGCCCAAATCATTATCAAGAAAATTATCCAAGCCCAAATCATGAACATTTTCCTGGGCGTTGGGGGACTGGGTAAAAAAGCTCTCCTGATTGTATTCTTCAGCACCTTTCATAAAACCAGCCATAAAAGGGTCTTTGGCATCACCTTGAATGCCATCACGGAGTTGTTGGGACAGCTTTGGGTTCAACTTTTCCAACATATACCCGGCATTGAAGCCCCGTGTGATCAGCGCCTTTTCTTGTTCATCCATGATTAAAACGTTTCTTTGGCATGGGCTTCCAAATGGGCAAGGATGGATTCCCGGTCATACAATATCAGCTTACGGCTTGGCTGGGAAAAGCGGATCGCCCCTTCGTCCCGAAGTTTTTGGAGGGTCGTGCGGGATGAAATCCGCAACAAGCGCATGGCCTCCTCATCACCGATCCACTTATCATGCTTGATACCTCCTTTTTCACTCATGCGGTCAACAACCTCTTCGACCAAGGCGTAAAAGGCTTGGGTTTCAAGGCAGATGATATTGAGGTGGTTGGAGAAGTCGGACATGATGTAAAAATAGGAAATTATGAGGGGGGAAACCTGAACGCTTAGGGTCTAATTGTCGCTCAATTACCATGCACTGAAAATGTATCAGGTTATCAAATACTTAGGTTTATGTTTTCATCTAAAAGATTAAATCTTGACTCCAAGCCTCATGGCAGGGAAGCCTTGTATTTCGATTTTACAACGGACTAAAAATATATAGGAATAACCAGGTGTTTTCCTTGATATAGTACAACGTGTTAGGAAGTTCTGTAACCTCCAGTTTTCCTTTATACTTTTTCACCACTTTTTATTGAGATTTAGAAAGGCTGCACTGTATTCACTTGTCAAAATAATTTGTTTCGGTATTCGTCTTTTATCCAGTCGGAGACATTGGGGACATCTTCTACGGATGATAAATTATAGTAATAGTAAATATTAAATAAAGTAGAACGATCATGTAAAATGAAAGGCAGGTTTTCCCTATTGTTAACACAAACAATAAAAATTGGTTTTTGCCAAGCCATTGCCCATCCCAATTCGACCCAACAGGATGAAAACATCTCTTCGTATGGGCAAATCAGCAATAGAGCCTTGGACCGCTTCATTATTTCCCAATCCCTTTTGACAGTTCGGGCAGGCGATTTATAGTGTTGCTTCAATGGGTTTATTTCGTCCCGAGAATCGAAAACCCTTAATTTTATGTTGTCTATTCCATCAATCATTTTGAGTTTTGTTATCAATTCCTGTACCTTGCTTTTAAAAATATTGGTTTTTGACTTAAAAACATGTGGGGGCTTTATTCCCTGTGCCTTTAATATGCTTTCTTCTAAAATACTGTTTAGGTTTTCTTCTAACTTATCGTAATTGGGGCTGTCTTTTAATGGTTTCCCATTTTCCAATTTAAATTCCCTCAGCTTTTGTAAAATCAAACTTTTAAGATTTTTTCCTTTTTTTTCTTTCCTATCAAGGGTCATATAAGGATAAGCAACGAAAAGGTCATATTCCATTTTTATATTCTGCTCTTTCAATGCTTTTTCAAAACTGACTTTTCTAAAGTGTCTAGGTGGGTTGAGAAGGTTTTTATCCCCTTGCCTGAAAAAATCCCTGACTGCCCCATCCACTTCTTTAATCTCATCTTCAACCCCATATTGTATATCCAATGGTACTTGTGGGATCGAATTTGAGGTGATAGGCTGGATGATTACATTTCCACTAAATATTTCCCCATCCCTATTATGTTTAAGATAAACCCCAACATAAAAATCTGGCTGTTTATCTAAATTTTCCTCAGGGATTCCAAAATATACTATTTGACGTTTACCCCCTCCCTTTAAGGTTATCCCTACCATTGTATCTGTAACATATTCAACCTCTCCTTTATAGGTAGGATAAGGAAGGTTGTTATCAATAGTTGCTTCGTACTGACCGCTGCCTGTTTTTCGGATAGATAGGACTTGCCGCATCAGTATAGTGTGCTTTGGGGTAGAATTCTTATATTCATAAAAATAAAACCAATGCTTTTGGTTAAGCATTTGGTCTATTGGTTTCCAGCTTTTTATTTCGATTGGAGAGGCCTTGCCCTTATTCAGGTACAGTTCAACCACTTTTTTTACTGAGCTGTCTGAGTATATCCCCTCCTGTTCACAGAGTATGATAATTGCAATTATTATTGCTTTCCTCAAGTCCGGCCCGACCTTGTTTGTTCCCCGCTTTATATTGGATATGGTGTTTGGGGTTATTTTCCTCCCCTTACTTTTGGCAATTTTGGCTAAATCCTCGGCTAATTGTTTGCCCGTGAAGTTCTGTTCCAATAGTAGGTTGATTAATTCCTGGGACAATTCTTTAGTTAGGGTTTTTGATAGTGCTTCTATTCCTTTTTTTATTTTTTCATCCATGTTGATGGTATTTTTTATCAAAACGTAAAGGTATATTAATAAATAACAGTATCGCAAAGGTATTATTTTTATTATTTTAGGTATATTTTATTATATTTATTTATAAAAAAAGTAAATTACATCGAATGTGTATATTTTCGTTTCCGATATACTTTATACCCTAACCCGCTTCTTTTGCTTTCATCTCTTTTATTGCAAAAAGGCTTAATCGCTGGTCTCATGTCTCGTTTTATACTCCCTACCATTTTTTTGTTGCTATTCCTATCCTCCATTTCAACCACAATGAGCGCAGCTATCTGGTACGTCAATCCCAACGGTTCGGACAATAACGAGGGAACGTCTTGGGAGCAGGCATACCAGACATTGCAGAAAGCTATAGACGTAGCAATAGTAAATGATGAAATCTGGGTTGCTACCGGTATTTACAAGCCCACCAAAGAACTTGATGGCACCACAGACAGTCCCCGTGATTACACATTTTACATTCACCTAGATGTAAAAATATACGGCGGTTTTGGGGGCTCGGAGACCATGCTCTCCCAACGAAATTGGGTCGCCAATCCTACCGTCCTCTCTGGTAATCTTGGTGTGATGAACAATAGTGACAATACCTACCATGTATTATGGATTGACCATTGTTCTAGTGCCATGGTACTAGATGGCTTTACCATAGAAAAAGGGAATGCAGATGGTGGAAACTTCAAAGATTCTGGTGGCGGACTATACAATGATGGCTCTGGCAATGGCGGCAGCTCACCAACTCTGACAAATTGCTCGTTTTTGGACAATTCCGCTAATTGGGGAGGCGGTGGGTTGTATAATGATGGCTCTGGCACTGGCAACAGCTCACCCACACTGACCAATTGCTCGTTCTTGAACAATAAATCTGCTTCTTGGGGCGGCGGGATGTACAATAATGGCTCTGGCAGTGGAATCAATTCGCCAATATTGACCAATTGCTACTTTTCGGGTAATTCGGCTTACGACGGAGGCGGTATGATGAATAATAGCAAAGATGGCACCAGCTCACCATTACTTACAAACTGCTCGTTTTCGGGCAACACTTGTATTAGATGGGGTGGTGGAATGTTAAACTATGGTTCTGGGAATGGTACAAGTTCGCCGACTCTGACCAACTGCTCGTTCTCAGACAATATGGCTAACTATGGGGGTGGCATGTGCAATTTAAGCAACGGGGGCATTAGCTCGCCGTCAATGCTCAATTGCTTGTTTTCAGACAATACTGGTTACTATGGCGGAGGTATGTACATTTCTGGTTTCGGCGGTACCAGTTCACCGACAATGGCCAGTTGCTCATTTTCAAACAATACCACAAATTACCGTGGTGGCGGGATATACATTCATGGATTTGGCGTCACTAGCTCACCGACAATGGAAAATTGCTCTTTTTATGGCAATGTAGCTACCTTAGGTGGAGGTGGGATATATAATTTAGGTGGCGGTGGCAGTTCTGCAATGCTGATAAATTGCTCGTTTTCTGGCAATATGGCTAACCAAGGTGGGGGGATGTATAATTCTAGTGGTGGAGATGGACCCAACTCCCCGACGCTGAACAATAGCATTTTCTGGGGTAATATTGGTAGTGGAATGAGTATCTTCAATAGCGCAGCTACGCCGCAAATCAACTTCACCCTAATGGAGGAATCAGCCTGCCCTCTAGGGGCGACTTGCAGCAATGGTATGATTTTTAACCGGAATCCGCTCTTCATTGACCAAATGAATGGCGACCTTCACTTGCAAAATGGCTCACCGGCAATAAATGCAGCTACTTCAAACGGTGCTCCAATGACAGACTTTGACGGTGACACCCGCCCGCAGGGATCAGGTTTCGATATGGGCTTCGATGAATATGTTTGTATTAGTTCAATGGAAATCTGTAACGGATTAGACGACGATTGCGATGAACAAGTGGATGAAGATTTTACTTTTCAGGACTACTACCTTGACAATGACGGCGATGGATTTGGCGCAGGAACTGCCGTAAACAATTGCCAGCCTCCTGATTCAAATTATGTTTTGCAAAGCGGCGACTGCGATGACACCAACCCTGCTATCAATCCAAACGCTATCGAGATTTGCGATGACTTGGATAACGACTGTGATGGGCAGGTGGATGAGGACTTAACCCTTCAAGAATATTACCTTGATGCTGACGGAGACGACTTTGGTGCAGGCACTGCTATAAGTGATTGCCAACCTCCTAATTCAAATTATGTTTTGCAAAGTGGTGATTGCGACGATACTAATCCAGCAATCAACCCCGATGCTATGGAGGTGGTGGATGGCGTGGACAACGATTGTAACGGACTGATAGATGATGTGGTCGATACAAAAAATCCTTTGTCAAAGAATTGGAAAGCCTTTCCAAATCCGGCTCATGAAGCGATTACAATTCAGTGCGATTTCTTAGGTCAAATGACCGTTCGGATAATCAGGATGGATGGACAGTTGGTAAAAGAAATCGTACTCCTTTTCACCAGTGGCCTAACTGAACTGGCTTTTGAAGACGTTCCGCAAGGAGTTTACCTGTTGATATTTTCTGATGCAGAGGGCAGAAGGCATTTTGTCGAGAAGTTGGTGAAGATTTGATTTTAATAGCAAAATTGAATAATAAATAAATTTCGCCAACTTAAAGCCAAAGTTCGACAGCAACAGGATTAAAAGCGAAAAACGATGCTTTTGAAGGGCAGGGGGCTTATAGCTTCATCCCTTTGTTCTTACCTCCAGATAGTAAAACCGAATTTGTTTCTGCTGAAGTGAGTTTAATTAAGTTGCTCATTTCCTTCTGATCATCATCCATTGTAAAGCACTAATAAAAACTTACACCATGAAAATAATCACCACTTTCACAATCCTCATCAATTTAAGTTTTGCCACCAACATTTTGACCCAATCTCAATACCCCAATTTGGCTTGGGCCAAAAGGACAGGAGGAACCAATGCCGATACTGGAAATTCAATTGATTTAGATATAGATGGGAATGTCTATGTCACTGGGGCATTTAGGGATACGGTAGATTTTGACCCAGGGATGGACACTTTCGATATGATAGCCAAGGGAGAATCGGATATTTTTATTTCAAAGTTAGATGCACAAGGAAGTTTGATGTGGGCAAGGCAATCTGGAGGTGTAAAATTAGACGAGGGAAAAGCTATATGCACTGATGTAAATGGGTATGTGTATATAACAGGAATTTTTACAGGCACTGCCAGCTTTGATACGATAAATTTAACTTCTAATGGCAGTACAGATATTTTTGTTTCAAAATATGATACTGATGGGAATTTCATTTGGGTAAAACAAATAGGAGGTTCAGGTGAGGACATTAGCGCTTCAATTGATTCAGATGTTAATGGAAATGTTTTTATCACAGGCCATTTTAAGAACATTGTTGATTTTGATCCTGATCCTTCAAAGGTTTTTAATTTGATTTCGGCAGGTCAAGAAGATGCTTTCATATTGAAATTAGATTCTTCCGGTCAATTCTGTTGGGCAACCCAAATTGGGGGTACAAGTTTTGACCGTGGCCGTTCGATAAAAGTTCATGATAATGGAAATGTTTATACGACGGGGAGTTTTTTATATACTATAAATGTTTACCCAGGATTATGTAGCTTAACCTCAATAGCGAGTTATGACAGCTATATTTTACAACTAGATAATAATTCTGGCAACTGTATTTGGGCAAAACAAATTGGAGGGACGGGCAATCAAATTAGCCGCTCAATTGCTGTTGATAGCATCGGTAATGTTTACACAATAGGTGAATTTCAGTATTCGACCGACTTTGGAGGTTGTAATGAAAATACAGGTGGTAATTTCTATATATTTATTTTAAAACATGATGTATATGGAAATTGCGAATGGTTAAATGTAGCAGGAACACCAACGCTTATTGATTTTGGTAAATCTATTGTTGTCGATCTGAAAGGAAATGTTTATATATTCGGAGACTTCCGATCTACTGCCTATTTTGGTAGTTTCACCTTGACAAGTAATGGCGATTCTGATGTTTTTCTTTCTAAATTGGATTCTGATGGGAATTTCTTATGGGCAATGCAAATGGGTGGCTCAAATATAGATTCAGGCTCAGAAATAAAAGTTGATGCTAATGGCAGTATTTACGCTACAGGTTTTTTTCGGGATACAGCTGATTTTGACCCAAATGGAATTTATAACATGACTTCTGCTGGTGAACAGGATATGTTTGTTACGAAAATTTGTCAAATTGAAAACCCAATGATAATGATTGGTGGATCAACAACAATTTGTGAAGGAGAAACTGTAACACTTAAAACAAATGTAGATAGTACATATCATACATATCAATGGAGCACGGGGGAAACAACTGAAGAAATAGTAGTCTCATCTACTGGAAATTATTCTGTTACGGTGACGTTTCCCAATGGATGTTCCGCATATTCATCAATCGTTTCAGTCGATGTTAATCCTTTGCCGCTCCAACCGATAATTAATCCGAGTGATATCACAATTTGTGAAGGAAGCTCTGTCATACTTGAAGCCAGTGATGCAAATTCATACGAATGGAATACAGGTGAAACAACTCAAAAAATTACAATAACGGAAGCGGGTAATTATTTGGTTACAATCACAGACTCTCTTGGATGTACTGCATCTTCGGATACGGCGTTAGTCGCAATAAGTCTTTTGCCAACAGTTGACTTGGGTGATAATATTGTGTTGCAACAAGGCCAACAAACAACACTTGAACCAATAATTACAGGAAATGAATTAACTTATGAGTGGTCAACAGGCGATACATCTTCCATTATTACCGTGGACTCAATGGGCACATATTCAGTTACCGTAACTGACAATTTCGGTTGTACGGCTACTGATGATATTTTTGTTGAGATAATCAGTTCAACGATTGACCAACATGATAACGTTGAGATATTGATAAATCCCAACCCAACCAAAAATAAGATTTATTTCAAATCCTACGGAATAACAACGACGTCCATTCAGGTTTTCAATAACATAGGAGAAGTGGTTATAGAAGAAAATGTTTTAGCGGCCAGCGGAATTGAGCAAAGCTTAGACCTTGAATTTTTACCTTCTGGGATATATTTTTTACGATTAATTGGAGAGGAATTTTCAAAGACTGTTTCAATTGTGAAGCATTGAAATTATTGTATCTATAATTTTCGGGTATAATTCGGAGAGACTGAACCGGATACCGCCTGCTGAACATTATTTTGGAACGAAAACATATTTTTTACCAACTAAATATTCAACGTCCCTGGTTTAATTTTGGGGGTAACTATAAACATCCATTTTTTGTTTATAGCTATTTGTAAAAATCCTTTATAAAATGAATGACTTAATTATTATACTCATAGGACTGACAATTTGCATCATAATAGCTGTAATAGTATTTGTATATCATAGAAAAAGGGGAAATTATGTACGAAATACCTGTTCTTTAAATTTATCTTCTAATGGTAAAACTTCGGGTAATGAACCTGCAAGCTATGACAGCGACACCAATACTTCAAGTTTTAAAAGCTCAGAACAAGAGGAATATGATGAAGAAGAATATCAAAGGCGTAGACATGAGGACTATTGGTAATAATGGAAGGCTTTTCTTATTGAGGTCAAAAAACACCATTATCTACAAGTCAGTCAGGTAAATTGGACCTTCCCCGCAGGTTCGTCCATGCGAGTTTAGCTGACTAAAAGAAAAGAACAGGAAGGGTAGGGGATTTATTTACAACTACTGGCAACAGGTCTCCAACCTTGCCCAACATAATGTTTCATTGGATTTCAAAAATCTTGTTCGTTGAGGTTTCGCTCCAAATTCCCTTATTAAAGGATGTTTTGATTCTTATGCTTAAATTACTATTTAACGTCTTTCAGGACGTTTTTTAGAATTCAAATGACTAAAAACGTAAATTTGTTTTGACAGTCAGTCGTCCTGCATCCTTGTTGACCGAATATTTGATTACCTTTTTTATATTTCTTTTCCTAAACAATAACACAAAACCCTTTTCCTACATTGAAAGGAATGCATTCCAGAAAGTGACATAGGATATTTCACTCAAACTGGGAGTATAAATTTATTGACTTAAAAAACAATTTTAATGAAAAACTTACTCACTTTATTCCTGATTTTAATTTCTTCCATTTTATGTACTGCCCAAATTGACCAAAACTGGGAAGACAATACCTGGATAGGGAATTGGATAATCTCCAATGGAATTTGGGAAGTCGGAACACCGACAAGTGGTCCTAATTCTTCTTATCAAGGAACAAAATGCCTTGCAACTGCTTTGGCTGGAAACTATGTAGAAAATACAGAGAGTTTGTTTGAAAGCCCACTGTTTCAAGTTCCAGACATTTCGGAAAGTCCTCGTCTTCGTTTTTGGCATTGGTATAGTTTTGCCGCAGGCGATTTTGGGCAAGTACAGATAAAGCCTGAAGGCGGTAATTGGGAAGCACTTTCTTCCAATTATATCAATACAAGCAGTAGTGCCTGGACTACTCCTTCCCTTGACCTTAAAGATTATGCAGGTCAAATGATACAAATCGGGTTCTTCTTTCATTCTGAGAATGCAGGTGGAGGATTTGAGGAAGTAAGTTCTGGCTGGTATATTGACGATGTAGAAATTGTAACAGGCGATTTAGTTTTTAATAACCCTGAGACTTTTGAGAATGGGATTGGGGACTGGTATGTAGATGCCGGCACCTGGGAAGTGGGCGATGTATTTGCTTACGAGGGACAAAATGCAACTTCTACATACATGGGAGGCAACTACCATGAGAACGTCAACAGCCGCTTGGTCAGTCCACCCGTTGATATTCCACAAGCTGGTGAAAGTCCTCGTCTCCGCTTTTGGCATTGGTACAACTTTGCCGGTGGAGATTACGGACAAGTGCAGGTAAAACCTGAAGGAGGCACATGGGAAGCAATTTCCTTTGATTTCACTAACACGAGCAGTAGTGCTTGGACTACCCCCTCCCTTGATTTAGAAGCCTATGCTGGGCAAACTGTGCAAATCGGTTTTTTCTTCCATTCAGAGAATGCAGGCGGAGGATTCGAGGAGACGAACTGGGGTTGGTCAATTGATAGTATAGCAATTGTAACAGGGGATTTAACATTCAATAACCCGGAAACTTTCGAGGACGGGATTGGGGACTGGTATGTAGATGCCGGCACCTGGGAAGTAGGCGATGAGTTTTCTTATGAGGGTCAGTATGCGGCTTCCACTTATTTGGGAGGTAACTATCACGAGAACGTCAACAGCCGTCTGGTCAGTCCTCCTGTTGAAATTCCACAAGCTACTGATAATCCCCGCCTTCGTTTTTGGCACTGGTACAATTTTGCCGGAGGCGACTATGGACAAATACAAGTGAAACCCGAAGGAGGCATATGGGAAGCTATTTCCTCTAATTATACTAATACGAGCAGCAGTGCATGGACACCCCCATTGCTCGACTTGAAAGCATACGCCGGACAGACAGTGCAAATCGGATTCTTCTTTCATTCAGAGAACGCTGGTGGCGGTTTTGAGGAAACGAATTGGGGTTGGTCAATTGACAGCATTGCTATTGTAACCGGCGATTTGGTTTTTAACAACCCAGAGACTTTTGAGAATGGTATTGGGGATTGGTATTCTGATGCAGGTACTTGGGGAGTGGGAGGGAGCTTTGGCTACGAAAGCCCAAATGCTGCCGCAACCAATTTAGATGGCAACTACCATGAAAATGTCAACAGTCGTTTGGTCAGTCCACCGGTCGAAATTCCCCAAGCAAGTGAGACACCCCGCCTTCGTTTTTGGCACTGGTATAGTTTTGCCGGAGGCGACTATGGACAAGTGCAAGTGAGACCAGAAGGCGGAAATTGGGAAATACTTTCTTCTGAATATACAAATACAAGTAGCAATGCTTGGAGTTTCCCTTTGCTTGACCTCAGTGGTTATGCAGGGCAAACTGTACAAATTGGCTTTTTTTTCCATTCTGAGAATGCAGGTGGGGGCTTTGAAGAAGTAAGTTCTGGCTGGTATGTTGACGATGTAGAAATTGTAACAGGCGATTTAGTTTTCAATAACCCGGAGACATTTGAAAATGGAATTGGGGATTGGCACGTAGATGCTGGTACTTGGGAAATCGGCGATGAGTTTGCTTATCAAGGGCTGAATGCAGCTTCAACCTACCTGGGGGGCAACTACCATGAGAATGTCAACAGCCGTTTGGTCAGTCCACCCGTTGAAATTCCCCAAGCAGGTGAGACCCCTCGTCTTCGTTTTTGGCATTGGTACAACTTTGCCGGAGGAGATTATGGACAGGTACAGGTAAAACCTGAAGGTGGTGCATGGGAGGCTATTTCTTCTAATTATACCAATACAAGTAGTAGTGCCTGGACAACCCCTTCGCTTGACCTGTCGGCATACGCTGGACAAACGGTACAACTCGGCTTTTTCTTCCATTCCGAGAATGCAGGTGGTGGTTTTGAGGAGACGAACTGGGGCTGGTCAATTGACAGCATAGCGATTGTGACCGGAGATTTGGTTTTTGATAATCCGGAGACATTCGAGGACGGCATTGGGGATTGGTATGTAGATGCTGGTACTTGGGAAGTGGGCGATGAATTTGCTTATGAGGGTCAGAATGCAGCCTCAACCTACTTGGGGGGCAATTATCACGAGAACGTCAACAGTCGTTTGGTTAGTCCACCCGTTGAAATTCCTCAAGCAGGCGAGACACCCCGACTCCGTTTTTGGCATTGGTATAACTTTGCCGGAGGAGATTATGGACAGGTACAGGTAAAGCCCGAAGGAGGCACATGGGAAGCAATTTCTTCTAACTACATCAATACGAGCAGCAATGCCTGGACAATTCCTTCTCTTGACCTGTCGGCATACGCTGGACAAATGGTGCAAATCGGATTTTTCTTCCATTCGGAGAACGCAGGCGGTGGCTTTGAGGAGACAAACTGGGGCTGGTCAATTGACAGTATAGCGATTGTGACCGGAGATTTGGTTTTTGATAATCCAGAGACATTTGAGGATGGCATTGGGGATTGGTATGTAGATGCCGGCACATGGGAAGTAGGCGATGTATTTGCTTACGAGGGTCAAATTGCAGCTTCCACCCATCTGGGGGGTAATTACCACGAGAACGTAAACAGCCGCTTGGTCAGTCCGCCGGTCGAAATTCCCCAAGCAGGTGAGACACCCCGTCTTCGTTTTTGGCATTGGTATAACTTTGCCGGAGGCGATTATGGGCAAGTACAGGTAAAACCAGAAGGTGGCACATGGGAGGCTATTTCTTCTAATTATACCAATACAAGCAGTAGTGCCTGGACAACCCCTTCGCTTGACTTGGCAGTTTATGCAGGTCAAACTGTTCAAATTGCTTTTTTCTTTCATTCAGAGAACGCAGGCGGCGGATTCGAGGAGACGAACTGGGGCTGGTCAATTGACAGCATAGCTATTGTGACCGGAGACCTGGTATTCAATAATCCAGAGACATTCGAGGATGGCATTGGGGATTGGTATGTAGATGCCGGCACATGGGAAGTAGGAGATGTATTTGCTTACGAGGGTCAGAATGCAGCTTCTACATATATGGGGGGCAACTACCATGAGAATGTCAACAGCCGCTTGGTCAGTCCTCCCGTTGAGATTCCCCAAGCAGGCGAGACACCCCGTCTTCGTTTTTGGCATTGGTATAACTTTGCCGGAGGCGATTATGGGCAAGTACAAGTAAGACCTGAAGGCGGTACTTGGGAAACTCTTTCTACCAATTACACGAATACGAGTAGCAGTGTCTGGTCAACTCCTTCCCTTGACTTGAACTCCTATGCAGGTCAAACAGTGCAAATCGGATTTTTCTTTCATTCGGAGAATGCAGGCGGCGGCTTTGAGGAAACGAACTGGGGTTGGTCAATTGACAGCATAGCTATTGTGACCGGAGATTTGGTATTCAATAGTCCTGAAGACTTTGAAAATGGTATCGGTGATTGGTTTGTTGAAAATGGGACTTGGGAAGTGGGTATTCCAACAGTAGGACCTGATAGCACATATTCAGGAGAGAATTGTCCAGCGACTGTTTTGAATGGCAATTATCACGAAAATGTAAATAGCCGTTTAGTGACTGTTCCATTTCCAGTACCGGATACAAGTGCAAACCCCCGGATAAGATTTTGGCATTGGTACAACTTTGCAGCAGGAGATACAGGATTTGTGGAAATTAAAGTTGATACCGGAGATTGGCAAACGATTTTAGGACCATATACTGGAAATAGTGATAATAGATGGCGAAGACCTTTTTATGATTTGACACCACATATTGGTTCAAACGTTCAGGTCGCTTTTCGATTTAAATCCATTAATGCAGGTGGCGGCTTTGAGGAAGTAAGTAGTGGTTGGTATATTGATGACTTTGTGGCGCAGGATTTTTTGACGCTTCCACCTCCGGAGATTCGCATTAATAAAACTGGGACTACACCTGTACCGGGAAGAACTATCGATTTTTTTATTTTGGTAGAAAATATTGGAGATGCAACAGCAAATGATATTGAAGTTTCAGAATTGCTGGAAGGTGCTTTTACTCTTCAATCTTTATCCCCTCCCGCAGCTTCTGATTTTGATTCGCTTGCAGAAGCTTCAATTGCTTTATGGGTACTTCCTGAATTACCTCCGGGCGATGAAGTACTCCTCTCTTATAGTGCAGAACTCAATACATCAGTTGAAATAGGCTCAACCGTAATGGGAGGTCCAGCATGTACATTTCGTGATTGGCTTTTAATGGCGGATTGTATTGCAGGGGTGTTTGCAGACCTTGCATTTGGAGAAGATTGTGATTTAATATGTTTCAACCCATGTAAGGATATAGCAGACCTTGCAAACTGTTTAAGCAATAATGGAGGAAACATTTTAGAATGTCTTGATTTTGTTAAAGTGATAAAAGAATGTCGTGATTGTTTTCCGGCTTGTACCGAAACAACCCAGACCAATCTTCGAAATTGCCTTTACAGCCTTCCAAATAATCTTTCAAGTTCTTGTTCCGAATGGCTCGCTGAAGTATTGGGAGCCATAGACCCGAATGAAAAAGTAGTTACTTCAAAGAAATACATTAAATCAGACCAAAACTTAGTATATTCAATTCACTTTGAAAACCTTGGAAATGCAGAAGCGATAGATGTTTTTGTGACTGATACCCTTAGCAATAATCTTGATTTATCCACTCTTGAAATCTTAACACTAGAAGGAGTATCAGTTGACACATTAGATAGAATCATCAAATGGGATTTATTAGACATAAACTTACAACCAGGGGAAACAGACAATGTTTTGTTTTCTATTAATCCTATTCCGGGATTACCATCAGGTACTGAGATATGGAATAATGCAGAAATCCGATTTGAAGTTATCGACACAATATCAACAAATGAGGTGATTAACATTATTGACAATCAGCGACCTGTTTCTCAAATGAATCCATTGCCTCCTGTTACTCCTGACTCATCCTTTTCTATTTCATGGATAGGAGTTGATTCGATTGGAGAAATTGATAATTACACCATTTTTGTTTCCGTTGATGGAAGTGGATACACAGAACACTTTTTGCGATTACATGATACTACCGCCATATTTAGAGGGGAAGCAGGCAAGACGTATAGCTTTATCAGCATCGCCGAAGATGTCGCTGGAAATATAGAAGAAAAACTACAAATTGCTGAAGCCACTACTTTCATTGACCCTTCAGTTTCTGTAATCTATCCAGAAGGCGATAATTCTGAAACAGTTGAATTACTTGGACAGAATTTCCCAAATCCTTTCAACACAACTACTTCAATCGAATACTTTGTAATCAATTCCGGCAAAGTGAAATTAGAAGTGTACGATGTCTATGGCTCGAAAGTCAGAACATTAGTTGATGCAAATCAAAGTAGAGGGAATTACAGCGCAAATTGGGATGGAAGAAATAGTTCAGGTGTCAAATTAAATGAAGGAATGTATTTCTATCGGCTGGTGGTGGATGGCTATATGGCAGTCAAAAAGATGGTATTTACCAGATAAGATTAGACTTTACACCACATTGTTTCTATACTCCTTATCTGCTAAAATGAAACGCTACCCCCAAGTCTGTCCACCCAGACTGGGTGTTGCCATCGATCCAATAAAGGTCAATCGGCAACTGCCAGTTTTGCTGCCTAAAAGAAAAAGGATCAGAGGGTAGGGGATATTTGTATAATAGCGTCTCCACAAGCAAGAGATATAATTGGCTCAGATAGTGGGTGAAAGCCGTTGGCTAGCTCCCCGTTGCTAAAAACTTGGTTTTTTGGAGTTAAATGAGCTGATGTTGGAAATTCGGCATCAGCTTGTTTTGCCCAATTAACGGAGGCATGTCCACCAGTCCGAACGTTGCCCAATAATGAGTTCTCATAAAAATCAGATACCATGAAATATGTAGTTTATTATCCGACCATTGTCCTTTTTATATTATTTTTCTCTGTTGAGTTGTTCAGTCAATTTCCGGATAGCTCTTTATTAATAGCAACGAGAGAAAATATTTACAATTTTAATACAGGTGTATTGGAAGAAAGTGACTCGACCGAATATACTTTTAACAGTGAAAATTTAATAATAGAAAGTTTGCTGAAGGAATATAATGGAATGCAATGGACAATTACTTCCAGGGTTACCTATGAATATGACTCAAGTAACAATCAGAACCTAAGGAAACGCCAGAATTGGGACGGGAGTGAGTGGTTGAACGACCTACAGGAACTCTACGAATATAATTCGAATAATTACTTGACTGTACTTTTAGGTCAAAAATGGAATGGTACTGATTGGCAGAACGTTTATCAGGTATTATCCGAACGTGATTTGAATAACAACCAGACTTTAAGATTACGCCAAAATTGGAATGGGAATGAGTGGATAAACATTATTCAGGACATCTACGAGTATGACTCAAGTAACAATCAGACCTTATGGAAACGCCAGAATTGGGAAGAGAGTGAGTGGGTGAACGACCTTCAGGAATTCTACGAATATGATTCGAATAACAACCAAACAATGCAGACAGGGCAATACTGGGGCGGGAGTGAGTGGATTTATGGTGACAGATATATTTATGAATATGACTTGAATAATAATCGGACATTAACCATAAAGCAATTTTGGGCTGTAACAGAGTGGTTGAATGATCATCGGGATTCCTACGAATACAATCAGAATAACTACCGAACCCTATGGTTGCATCAAAATTGGGATTGGACAACTAATGTTAGTTGGGTGAACGACCTACAGGAACTCTACGAATATGATTTGAATAAAAACCAAACTTTGAGATTACGCCAAAATTGGAATGGGAATGAATGGATAAGCGAACTCCGGGACACATTTGAATACGATTCGAAAAATAATCAGACATTATGGTCGAATCAAGGATGGAATGGGAACGACTGGATAAATTATGTCCAAATATTTTATTACTATCTACTGGTATCCAAAACCACTAATTTAGACTCTATTGAGTCTATTCTTCATATTTTTCCTAATCCTGGAAATGATCATTTAAATGTTGAATTAAAGAATTTTGATTCACAAAACGGCACATTGAATTTTTACAATTCAATTGGACAAATTCTGTTCAGTGAACCTATCTCGAAGATAAATCCATCCATAAGCGTGAATTTAATGAGCTATCCAGAAGGAACTTACTTTGTTCAAATAAAGGATGTGGAAAGACAAAAAACAAAAGTCATTCAAATTATCCACTAGCTTTTGTTCACCCGGCTTCAACCAGTCAATTATATTTTGGCAACAGTATAAATAAATAATTGACTTCGAAAATTCGTCGGCAGATACATCTTATAAGTGTGGGAAGTGAATTGAACTTTCCCCATAGAATAGTCATATTTTGCAGCTAATTGCTTTTGGTTAAGCATGAAGAAATCCAAATGCTTCTCACGTAGGCCAATTGTGTTTTCAATATTGCTAAACTTAAATAAAATTTTAGGCAACTGTAGTCTCAATCTGCTTATAAGAAAATATCAAAAGCGAAAGTTATTCCGAAGCCACATAAATTGAGATGCCATGATAAAATTTCGTACAATCAATTTAACAAATATCATTTTCATCATTGGCTTTGGCTTTATCATTAAGTCGCCAACCTATTCCCAATTCGGCTGTCTTGACGATAATTTCACATTTAAATTGACTGGCAGTGGCAGTAATTCAAAAAGCGGTCAAGGTGCCAACTATGTCCAACACATGGATTTTAGTTTAGAGGTGGACTTTGAATTTCAGGCTTACAATCCTGTTCAAACTGGGAACGACATCGTAAAGTATTCAATCATTGCTCCAGGAACAAACACTATACAATTCGAATATGTTGCCACTGACACAGTCTGGGATGCTACTGGAATTTCGACTTTGTTTGACGATTATGAAGGTTCTTTTTCTTACACGGCATCTCCTTTTGTCGGTGAATTGGAATATTCGATTTATGAGAACAAAATTATAAATCTCTACTTTCCTATTATTCCTCCCCCTGTTTTTGTGGACAGCCCTACACCTTACAGTATAATCTACTCTGAATCCCTAAATGATTCACTGCGAGTACTTATTGCGATGGATTATCCTTGGTACTATTTGAACGACCCAAATTATTATGACATAAACGGAGAAAACGATGTAGAGAAAAGAGTTACATTGGAGATGTACACTCAGAACAGGTTTCTTGACGAACCAAAATTGTTGGTTACAGCAAAAAAAGACGAGGACAATCCTTACGGAAAAATTTGCGCTGATGGCTCTGAAGAAACCACGTTACTTAAATTATATTGTGCAGAAGAAGAAGACATAAAAATTTTGATAAAAGAAGACCCTGATGCAGATAAACCAGACATTTATGGAACAATTCAGGAACATCCATCAGAAGACAATGCTTTTTATTATAAGCATCCCGATAATGTCTTGGATGATTCGGGAGACCCTATTAGTTATCCAAATAAAATTATTCACATACAAATAAGGGATAAAGAAAGTGATGAGTTACTACTTGAATTGCCGATTAGGGTTTATCGGGCACCTGTTGTCATGGTGCATGGACTTTGGGCAGATAGCGGTGCATTTAAGGATATAGAGCAAAACCTGACAGATGTATTTAATATGTGGACAGATCAATTAACATTTAAGGCAGATTATAAATCTACTAATGCTGACCATTTTGCCACTAACAGTAATGAAGTATTTGAATCAATTCGAACAATGGTAACATTTGCCAATTTGAAAGATTTTTCTGTGAGTCGTGTAAATTTAATCGCTCATAGTATGGGGGGGCTTCTTTCACGAATGTTTATTCAAAGTGATAAATTTTCAAATGACATTTGTAGATTCATTACAATTAATACACCTCATTCAGGAACTCAAAATGCAAATTTTTTGAGAAGTAACCAATGTTTAGGTTTTAAATTCTCTTTAATTAAGAGACCAATAGACAAGGGAGCCGTAGATGATTTACACGTTTGTAGTTTAGCTTTGTGGGGTGAGGGAACAGGGCTCAATGACTCTCATAACTTGAACAAAAACATTGTTCCAAGTCATGCAATAGTAACTACTGATTACCCCCCAATTGAAGACATCGTTGGCAAAATAATGTTACTAATGGTTAAGTCTTGTGTTGGGGAAGAAGCATTTGATTTCATGAGTATTTAAAGAATTTTGTGTAAACGCATATTTTTCGGAATATCAAAGCTGACAACGTTCACCAAAGATAATTAAAAATTGTTGCAATAACATTCCCCAGTTTCGGATCGGCATGGTCCATTTTCTTTCGACTTTCGCCACGGCCATATAGACCACTTTCAATGCGGCATCGTCGTGCGGGAAAATGGTCTTCGTTTTCGTGTATTTCCTGACCCCGCTGTTCAGGCTCTCGATGACATTGGTCGTGTAGATGATCCGGCGGATTTCCGGCGGGAACTCGAAATAGGGCGTCAGTTCTGCCCAGTTTGCCCGCCAGCTCTTGATGGCATAGCCATACTTGCCCCCCCATTTTTCTTCAAAGCGGTCGAGGGCTTCGGCAGCGGCCCCCATATTGGGTGCTTTGTACACCTCCTTGAGGTCGGCAGCGAATTCCTTCCGTTCCTTCCACGGGACGAAACGGCAGGAGTTGCGGATCTGGTGGACGATGCAAAGCTGGGTGGTAGCGTTTGGAAAGGCTGCTTTGATGGCCTCCGTAAAACCCGCCAGGTTGTCCGTGCAGGTGATCAGGATGTCCTCCACCCCACGTGCCTTGAGGTCGCTCAGCACACCGAGCCAGAAAGAGGCCGATTCGGTCTCGTGTACCCACATGCCCAGCACCTCCTTTCGCCCTTCATTGTTGAGCCCGATGACCAGGTAGACGGTCTTGTCCACGATCCTGCCCTTGTGGCGCACCTTCAAACGGATGCCGTCCAGCCAGGTCACAAAATAGACCTTTTCCAGGGGGCGGTTCTGCCATTCCTTGATGTTCCCAAGGAGCTTGTTGGTGATATTGGAGACGGTGCCGGAAGAGACCGACACCCCGTATATCTCTTTGACCTGTTCCTCGATGTCCGGCGTGGTCATGCCCCGACTGTACATGCCGATGATTGCATCTTCGAGCTTGTCCGACATGCGGCCGTGCTTGGGGACCAGCCCCGGTTCAAAGGTGGATTTGCGGTCACGTGGGATGGAAAGGGCAAGGTCGCCGACGGAGGCCGTCTTGACGGTCTTCGAGGAAAAACCGTTGCGGGAGTTGCCGCTGTTGTAGCCTTTCGGCGAGTGCTTCTCGTACCCCAGGTGTTCGTCCAGCTCTGCTTTCAGCATGGCTTCCACACCTTGCTTGAGGAGCCTTTGGAAGAAGTCGTTGAACTCCTCCTTGGTCTTGAATTTTTTGAAAAAACCTTCGGGAAATTCGAATTGGTCAGTGTCCTTGTTCATCTTGTGGGTGTTTGGATGGCAAATATAATGTCCCCATCTTTAACACTCCGATATATCAGTTTACACTAAATTTTATAAAGGCTCGATTTCATTTCTATAGATGTTCTTAATAATTGGGAACATGACTTAATTGTTCCAAAAACCAGCCAACTTGGAGGACTTCAAGGTCAACATACGTCTCACATATATAATCAATGGCACACATCTTTATCTAATTCTGAAGTTATTGCCACTTTGGCATTCTTATTAAACTCTGAACCGGAAGGAGAAAAATTTTCAAATAGCGGTTTTAGTCCTGAAAAATTAGAATATAAATACATTTCGCCTTTTTCTCAACCAACAACAAATGGTACTGTCGTTATAGTTTCTCCTTTCCCATATGCAACATTTCAACCTGGAATCAATTTAAATTTATCTACAACCGGTACAGGAGATGTATCCAAAAACTGGTTCATTGCCAACAGCGAAAGCACCTCGCCCGGTTACGGTTTAGAAGAAGAACAAAGCCCAACCTTCCAATATGAAATTCCGCTTGAAGCAGTTGGTTTAATGAAATTTACCGTTTTAGGATTTAGCGATAGTAGCTTTGTGGACTATGATACTGTTTGGATTAATGTTGTGCCAGATGCAGAAATTGACAGTATTTGGGTCGAACCTCAAATGTTTGAAATGCCCATTGGAAGCGAGGACAACATTACTCTGAAGGCATTATACTCTGATGGCGTTATTCGAGACATAACAGCATTACCGGAAACTACCATTGAGATAAACAATCCTGTAGTTGCCACTCTGGTGGAACCCACAGTAATCAAAGCCTTATCCTCTGATACCACTTCATTGACTATTTCACATCAAGGCTTTTCTGATAGTGTTCAGATAGTAGTAGAGCCGGGAGAAGTTGCTCCCTTGGAATTGTTTTTATTGCAAAAACAAGATGTTTTTTGTGTCGGAAGTGAGGACGGAGCAGCAACTGTTGGAGCACAAGGAGGTATTGCCAACTACGAATATACTTGGTCAAATGGCGGTATAGGGCCCACTCAATTAAATCTTGTCCCTGGTTCTTACTCTATTACGGCTACTGATTTTGTTGGAGAAACGGCTGTGCATCAGATTTCAATAACCGAACCGGACTCACTCAACATATATTTCACAACTACCGATGAAACAGCCACAAACGCCAATGACGGCTCTATTTCAATAAATCCAACAGGTGGGACGCCAAGTTATTCATACCTCTGGAGTACTGGAGATTCAAGTATTATTATTTCCAGCCTTACTCCGGGAGAATACTGTGTCACCATCACGGATGCAAACGGATGTGAAGCAATTGGATGTGCAACTGTCCATCAATTTTGTAACACGGCGGTTACTGAAATTGAAACGATTCCTGTAAGCTGCTTCGGCGATAGTGATGGAATGGCAGAGGTTGTCAACACGAATGCAACGCCTCCGGTCACCTATCAATGGTCTAATGGGAATGAGACAACTGCCATTAGTCAATTACCAATTGGAACTTACACTGTGACCATCACGGGTGCTGATGGATGTTCGACAACCGAAAGTGTTGAGATAGTGCAGCCTTCTGAATTAGTCGCTTCCATATTAAGCCAAACCAATGTCAATTGTGCGGGGCAAAATACAGGAGGGGCAACTATTGAGACCACTGGTGGAACGCCCCCTTATACCTATCAATGGAATGACCAAAATCAACAATCCGATTCAGTTGCCATAGCATTGAATGCAGGTGATTACATGGCAACAATCCTTGATGCTCATAGCTGTGTAGAAACAGTAAGTATTACAATTTCTGAACCTGAGTTACTTGCAATTTCTGTTGATGAGGTGATTCACGAAACAAATAATGGGACAAACGGGAGTATCGATATTTCCGTCAATGGTGGTACAGGAGATACATTTTTCATTAAATGGTTTTTCAATGGAACATTTTTCTCCAATCAAGAGGATTTAGACAGTCTTGCTTCGGGGGAATATGTAGTTCATGCACAAGATTCTTTGGATTGTAGTTCACAGGATACTATTGTCATAGATAATGTTACAGGAATTCGTGAGAAATACTCCCTTGTTTCTGTCAAAATTCTCCCTAATCCGGTCTTGAGGAATCAAAATATTCTTCTTTTTACCCAAGGTTCAAACCACACTTCCCTACAAATAAAAATACTCGATGCCACTGGCAAACTTTGTTACGCTCAAAAGGAGTTCCTAACTGCTGGTGAAAATATTTTCTCCCTCCCAAGTCCCTTTATTTCGGGTTTGTATCTCATTCAGATACAAACTGACTCAGGAGAAATAGTCACCCGAAAAGTTGTGGTTCAGTAAATAATAGGGAGAGAAATAAACAACACTGTGTTTGTTGACATTCTCGCATTCCTGGTATTCATTGTATATCGGAAATGCATTTCCCGGAGCATTTTTGGGCTTGTGAAGCTAATTTGCAAATTAGCCCCTCTTACGGCTCAATAGTCTTCTGAAAATTTGCAAAAAAAATAACTATGAACTGTTCAAGCCTCACTTACATCCGCTCTTTTTTCAAGATATGGCTACTTCTAATTCCCTCAGCCTACCTCCACAGCCAGTCTCCTTGCTTGAGTAATCCTGCAATTTTCGCTTCTGATATTAGCACTATATGTTCAGAAGATAGTATTTTTTCATATCATTTGATAGTTCCAAATAATGAAACGGGAACATTTGAAGTCAAATCTGCCGATGATTCTATTGATACCATTGTTATTTCTGGAACTGGAGAAATTGTTGATACTATATCATTTCTTGATTGTGACAATATGCCGGGAAATCCGGAACTACCAACTAACAACAATCATTATTTTGAATACGAAATTGAGGTAAAACGAATTGACTGCGTTGACGGCAATGGACAATACCCCATAATTACTCTGCCTTTAAAAGTAATCCCCAACCCCCTTAAATCTTTCACATTTTCTGAGACCAATTGTATTCCGTATCCATTGAGCGTAAGTTTTGAGCCGGTTGTATGTGACACCCACTTGATTGCTTGGTATAATTTTTATGTTGACGACACTTTGATGGATGATTCAGATACTTTTAAAATATTTGTTCATTCTTTTCCCGCCCCCGGCGCATATTCAATAAAATTAGAAGCGCTGACAGATTGTGGCCCTTTTTCTTATGAAGAAGAAATATCCATCACAGCCAAACCAACAATTAATGTAAGTTTCAATATTGACTCAACCCAGCTTTGCCGGGATACGATTGTCATTGATTATTCTGATGTCATTAATAATTCCCAATATTGGGAAACCATCTTTTGGTCATCCTCTAACACGAATGTGATTTTTTCTAACCCAAACTCCCCGAATCCGTCAATTATTATCATTAACGATGAACCCGGCGCTTATACTTTTACACTGGAAGCAAGCAATTCGGAGTGTGGAAGTGTTTCGCAAGATTTTGAGATTTTTACCGACACAGTACAATCCATAACCTACAATTCTTCATTAATAACTTGTAGTCAGTCTGAATTTTATCCATGTGATTTTATTCAAATTGAGCCGACTCCTGATTCTATTATCTGGAATGCTTATGGTTCGAGTTCAACCATCATTAACCCATATGGACTTTGCCCAACAGTTATTTTTAACACGAGTGGGAATTATACGCTTACTGTTTCAGGGTTTGACCGTTGTGGGAATTTATTCTCCGAAGACATTCCCGTCACCGTGAATTCTGGGCAAGATGTAATAATAACACCCGTTGAAACACTATGTGAAAATATCAATATTCAAATTGATTTGTCGGAATACGTAAATATTCCTGAATACATTGTAAGCTGGATGCCGGATTCTATGTTCAATCCTTGGCAGAATAGTGGACTCCATGAAATTACCCTTACCGATAGCTGCGGTGGGCATCATATAATGGAAATTTTTGTGCAAGAAGAAGGAGGGGCACCAGGCGATATAACAGTTTGCGTAGGCGAAACCATTGATTTGATAGGTTTGTTAGGCTCCGGAACTTACACAGGAAACAATGTTCAAAATGGCGAATTCTATTCTTCCATTGGTGGCAATTTCACAATTGATTTTGTTGGCGATTCTGATTGCCCTGGGAGTGGACAGTTCATAATATCGGTCGAAGAACCAATGGCGGGTTTTACAATTCAAACACCTTCCTGTTCGCCTGATTCAAATGTGTATCTACAAAATACTCCGATACAAATTGACAATACATCAATTTTTAATGTTCTGTGCTATGAAGTGCTAGGAACCACACAACAAATTTGCAACTCCAATAATGTGGAATTCACTTTCGCAGATGCAGGCGAGTATGAAATCCAACAAATTGTAGGAATTGGTGATTGTCAAGACACTATATTTCAACCCATTTTCATTCAACCCCTCTACACACCTACGATAACTTTTGATTTAGATACAACGGGTTGTGATAGTGTAATACTTTATTGGAATGCTTCTCCGCCAGTGACAGAGTACCAGTATGATTTGACCTTTAACAATGCCCCGCCAATTAATTCTCCCAATGGGAACATATCAATTGAAAGGCCATTAGTCCCTTCATCCATGATGGCAAATCTTGAAATAACAACACCTTGCGAAATAATTACACACACAGAAGAATTTGAATTGCCTGCCCGCAATCAAGTAGCATTGGATATATTAAATGACAATGACTCTGCCTGCTCCGACGAAATGGTTCATTTTCAAACCATCACTACCGGGAATTTTGATTCCATAAAAACATATTACGTTTACGATAACATACAATTGGAAGTCTCAGATAGTTTTTCAATCAATAATCCATCGGATACAATTGCCCTCGTTGAACTTGTAATTGAAGGATTCAAGGGGGGATGTCCAACCCTTGTAGCAAAAGACACTTTAGAAGTTGCTCCTATAAACACAGATGCAGCTTTTTCATTAACGTATAATTCAGACTGCTATAGTTTTGTAAAGTTAAAAAATAGTAGCACTATTGGCTCTATCGTTTGGGTGATTTGGGGCGATGGTTCTACCCTACAATATGTTGGTGATTTGGATGAGGTTGAACACGAGTACAATGTAGTAAATGATACCACCTTCACCATTATGGTAATCTCAGAATTATGCGGACGGGACACTGCGTTTAATGAAATAGCAATTTTTGCATCTCCAAATGTCGAATTTGACTATTTTACATTGGAAGAGAAATGCAAGAGCGTCATATTCCAACCTTTTGGAACATTCGACAACAACTTTGATTTTGATTGGTATATAAACGGCAATGAATTTTCCCATTTAGTAAGCCCAATTTATGAATTTGAACATGCGGGAATTTACGAAGTTACCTTAACAGTGACTGATACGAATGGGTGTTCATCAACCTTTTCATTGCCAATAGAAATACATGATTATTCGGGAGTTGATTTAGAAGTAGTTGCCCCAAATGTAATATGTGTGGGTGAAGAATTTGACTTGGCCATCATTGATTCCGAAATAGATAACATTATTGATTACGGCAATGGAATAATTTCTTCTGAGCCAATTCCAGTGCCTTATTTGGAGCCAGGAGATTATATATGCACAGTTTTTACGATAGACGGTAACGGATGTAGCATGGATACTTCAATTTTGGTGTTTGTCAAGCCTTCAATATCTGTTACCATTATTCCTGATAGCCCTACGACAGAACTTCCTGAACCAATAGAATTAAGTTTCAGTAAATTCCCGCCTGACAGAGCAATTGAATCAATCGAGTGGGAGGGGTGTTCTGTTGACTATCCGAATAGAGCAGAAATAAAAGCATGGCCCATCAATGAGGGATATTACTATTTAACAGTAGTAGATGAGTTTGGATGTAAAGCAGTTGACTCGTCGTTTGTCCGGGTTTTTAAAAATTATAAGGATAAAATTTACGTGCCAAATATATTTAGCCCCAATGGAGATGGAATAAACGATATATTCTATATTCATGCAAAACCCGGTATTGTTAAAAGAATAAGCAAGTTTCTGGTGTTTCACCGAAAAGGAGCTATGGTATTCGAATGCCCGGTGGGATGTATGCCAAATAACCCGGATTACGGTTGGGATGGTCACCTCAAAGGCAAGCCTATGGACATTGGAGTTTATGCCTGGTTTGCCGAGATTGAATTTATTGATGGTGTTACACAGCTTTTTAAGGGCGATGTTACTTTAATACGATAAGTGAACAGTTGCTCTGGGAATCTTGCGTATAGGTTGCTGAATGACAGTTTTTTTTGCCCGCATTAACCATTGAAAACGACTTAGTCCAAGATATTCCTTGAATACAGGCGCTGATCGCAAACAGATTCATACTCACCCAAGTCCGCCTTGTTGTTGTAACTCGGAACATAGTTCCTGATGGCACAATAATGCGTACTAGAAACCTAGCTTTGGAAAGAGAAAAACTATTTGGAATTCTGAGAAAAAACAGGAAAAACCCAGCCTCAGCAGCTTTTCGTTTTGTGACCTATGAGGATTTGGACACACTTTGGATAGATGACGAGTCTCATTTGTTATTTGTTTTGTTTGCAAGGATTCGTTAACAGGCTTTGGGGAAGTAATAACCCTGGGGGGCGGCGAGCGCCTCAATTAGAGGTGTAATCGCAGTTGGTATGTATATATATTATTTAAGGGAAACATGATCGGGCACTCTCAATCAGACATTCAGGCGTTAGTTTTTGATCCCCCTGTACCAACCCTACCTTCCAAAGGTTTTCATCTACCAGCTTTTTGGCTACTGGCTCCATTGTGGCTACACAATCAAAATAGCAGTTCAATGAATACATTGTCTTGTAAGGGTTTGCTTTTTTCCTGTACCTCAACTTTGATCTTGGTAGGGCATTGAACACATTTTTCAGCTTTTTTACAAGGTGCAGATCATGGTTACTGAACAGCAAATAGAGGTGGATGGGAAATCTCTTAGGGGGGAAGGTTTCAAATTCCCACTGGGAAGCTGGTGTGTTTCTTCCTGCATGGGCAATAATCCTGTACCTCTGGTTAAAAACGGTGATTTTTAGGCTCCTTTGTTTAAATTTAGGAAGAACAAATTCATTAAATGTTGATGCAAAAATAAGTGAAAATAATTCCTGCCTTGTCTGTTATTAGTATGGTCAATATCCTATGAAATTTAGCCGATTCATGTAGGTACGGCTTGGGGAAATGCTATGGCAATTTTTGACTTTTTTGCACCCATGTTGTCCCCTATGGCTTCCCAAGCCAAATGGCGGATAGTTTGGCCGTTTGGAACTTTTCCTTCGAGCAAATGCCTACAGACTTTGTCTGCGAAATCCTCGATGGCATTGTGCCAATAGAATTCCTCTGTTGTTGTATGGGCTACTTCCTCTTGAGTGAAGATCAGCCCGGCTTGGGCAAGTATTTCCCAAAGCCCAACATTTCCATTCTTTTGGTTGTCAATGGCATCTTGGATGGTTTGGTAAGAAGCCGGGTCCCGGCAGAAAACTGCTGTGATAGCAGCAACATTCTGGCCGTAATCTATATGGTTTACCATGTGACAACCTCCTTGTTCTTTTGTATTATAGACAAATGAACCGATGTGAAAGCTCAACAATAATATTGACGATAAGGGTAGGGGAGGTCAAAGGGTGACAATTGTATTTGTCCGATTGATCCACTGATATTTTACAAGGCAGTGAAGTTTCTTGAGTGGGTAGGCTTCTTTTCACCAAGTGTTTAATAGCCCTATAGGGATTGGCCTCCATTTGAACGATCCAAACCTAAAGTCAGGAAAGTTTGAAAAAAAATGGAAAAATTCAGATACGTCCAAAAGGCGCCGAATAAGCCCAATATCTGTTTGAAAATTGTTTGAAAATAAAAAAGGAGCTACGAAATCTTATTCGTAACTCCTTGATAACCAAGTCGGGGTGGCAGGATTCGAACCTGCGGCCCCCTGCTCCCAAATTAGATTTTACAGGTTTTTGATGTTTTGCTAATTTTATTTTTACCTTTCTAATACATTGTATATCAATTACTTATAATGATATTATTTATTTTTCACCATTTTTGATTATTGTTATTTTGTTAGCTTTGCTTACACCATAGCTTACACCAAAATAAATGCCCTGTCAAAAATGGCTACCTGTAAAATAATCCTTTATCGGTCAAAATTCCTCAAAGATGGCACTCATCCCGTCGTGCTACAAGTCGTTGATAAAAGCAAGGCTTATAAAATTTCATTAGGTTATAGGGCTACTCCCGATATATGGGATGACCACAGAGGACGGTACAGAATTACCAGAAGAAATAAGGATTCTTTCAAGACCAAAAACAAAGTGCTGAAAGAAAAAGAGGAATTAGCAGAGAAAGTATTAGATACTATTCGACTGCAAAACAAACCGTTCTCTCCCACCCTTTTCAAATCACTTTTCATTGGCGATAAACAGACCATAACCCTATTTGAGTTTTTTGACAAGATGATAGCCGACCACAAAGTAAAAGGAAAGATAGGTACTGCTAACACTTACCGTGATGCAAAAAACGCCCTTCGCCGCTTTGCCAAAGGAAATACGACTTTGAGGGTTTCTGATGTGGATTATAAATTTCTTAAACGGTTTGAAACTCACCTTTTCGCTAGGGGCTGTTCTGGAGGAGGAATTTCCGTCTATATGCGTTCTCTAAGGGCTACCATCAATGAGGCCATAAGACAAGGCTTAATGAATAGAGACCTGTATCCTTTCAACACCACGTTTAATAAAAATGGCTACTCCATCGCCCACCTGAAATCCAAAGCCTCGCCACGAGCTTTGTCCATTGAGGATATGGAGAAATTTAAGAACTTCCCTGCCCACAAACACCCAGAATTGAACCAAGCTCATAAACTGTTTTTGTTCAGTTACTATACTTGGGGCATGAATTTTAAGGACATGGCTATGCTTACAAAGGATAACATCTACAATGGAAGGATAAGGTACATCAGAGAGAAAACGGGAAAACATATCACTATTGGAATTTCCGAAAACATACAGACCATATTAGACGAGTTTAGAAAGGAGGAAAGTGAATACATCTTTCCTTTACTTAATGACCTCCATAAATCACCAGAACAGATAAAAAACAGGGTGAAAAAATGCCTCAAAAAGTATAACAAAGACCTAAATTTAATTGGTGACATTTTAGGCATTGATGCAAGAATAACGTCTTACGTTGCTCGCCATACTTTCGCTACCACTTTGAAGAAACACAATGCCGCTATTTCTAAAATCAGTGAGGCTTTAGGCCATGCCGATGTTAATGTTACAAAAGTCTACTTGAAACGATTTGAGGATGCTGAATTGGACGAGTTAGATGAGCTTTTATAGATTTTGTTTACTATCAAAAGAAAAAAAGAATAAATATGAAGCCGATCTTTAAAAAGGATATTTTAGATGCTCACTTGAATCTATTTTCTCTTAGAAAAATAGATGGTTTCGATTCAAAAAAAGAAATCTTAAATGACTGGTTTCTAAGATTTAAATCGGGAAAACTTGAGAGAGAAAATGAAACTTCAATTGGAGCAGATTTTATAAATGACATATTCGGTGATATTTTGGGATATAACTATCGCAACCCAAATGAATGGAATCTAGAAAAGGAATTAAAAACTGTAGTTGACGGAAAAAAACCTGATGGTGCAATAGGATATTTTAATTTAAACGAAGAATTAAATAAAGGCGTACAAGGAATAATTGAGCTGAAAGATGCAAACACAGACTTAGATAAAGCACAAAAGAGACCTAATGACAAGCGTACACCAGTTGAACAAGCATTTTCTTATGCTCCCAAATTTGGAGGAAAATGTAAATGGATAATAGTTTCGAACTTCCTTGAGATTAGACTATACCAAGCCAATGACGCAAGTAAATTTGAACAGTTTAAGTTAGAGAAATTACAAGATGAAGTTGAACTAAAAAAATTTTTCTTTCTACTGCAAAAAGAAAATCTACTTAGCAAGAAAGGAAATTCAAGATTAGAAAGAATAATTGAAAAAGATAAGGAAGTAAAGCTTCAAAATAGTTACAACAAGTCATCTCACATACTTGATAAAATATACTACCTTTTAAAAAAATTTGAGGGACTCACTTATGTGAATCCAAATATACTTGCGAATGCAAAGCCGTTTAATAATTCCAATGAGTACGTTTGGCATTATTTCGACTTTAGTTTGCAATCAACTGAAGAAGGAATTTTTGACCTCTTTAACGGAATTGAAGTAAAGCCTCAAAAAATAGAGATAAGTGAAAAACTTGAAAAAGAATTAAAGAAAAATGGAGTTGTTGAATACAATGATAAAATTAAATTTATTATTAAAAGATTGAACGAGTGTTATGTATTATATATAGAGTGCTATGAAAACCTCGATAAAGTCAAGGAATATATCAATCGAGATAATGTTTTTGGTGGAAGTTTAGAATATGGCATGAGTAATTATGCTGGACAGTTAAGAAAGTTTTCAATAGATTTTCGGGATCATGATAAAATATGTAATTGCATGAAATGTAGTTACCAAAGACTTGATTTCACTTCTGTATTGAAATTGTTGAAAAGCAGAGAAGGCAGCGACGAACATTATACACTCGAATCTGGCTACTTTCATCAAAATTTCGGCACGAACAATTTCAAGACTAGTTATTTAATTTATAAAAATATAGCAAATCGGCAAAAAGGGAAAAACGAATTTCTCTATTTTATAGCAAAATATAATCTTCTGAGACTTCATAATCCGATTAGAAGTGAATATGACCTAGAAGACAAAAGTGATATAATGCAGCATATTAAATCTATTGACTTAGACCTCATTTTACATGAATTAGACATAATAGATCCTGATAAAAGAAGGGCATTGATAGAGTTAAAAGATAGAACAATCAAGACTAAAGCCGAAAAGGAGATCGAAGAAAAAATAACTGATTTAAAAAATGTAAAAGCTTCTTTTAAAAGAGGGAGCGGTGGTAGTTTTCCGAATTATACATTTCAATTAAACCAACCGTTAGCGTCATTCTTATTACACTACTCAAGCAACTGCATATTAGGAGATGCTTTTACAGATTATAAAATAATTTGTGAAAAAGTTTTAAGAGGCTACCTTTTAAGTCACTCAATACATGAAGGTTATTATGCTCGTCTTAAAAAGCTTGAAGGTTATCATGTTAACCTGATTATTTTTAACCTATTTCCAAAAATAGTAGAAAAGCTATTTAAAGAATACCAAATAGAAGAAATAAGTCTTTCAGAAAAGGCAAAAAATGACTTAATTGAAAAGACTAAGAATTTTTTACAATCAAATCATGAGGAGAAAATATTGTTTGAACCGATGGAAAATAAATACTTAACCCAAGCTTTAGCAAGTCCTCATTTCGAGCAAATCTATGAACACATATTTTCCAACCTTTTCTTTTTACTAAGTAAAACTCATATAGACGAACAAGATTGTAGGAAATTTATTCCAACTCTAATAAATTTCCTTAAAGTTGACCAAACTTTATATCACGCAAGATTAAAAACATTGACTAAATTTATTTCAAGGTACGGAAATAGTTTTACTCCAAAAGAGCTATTTGAAATTCTGAAATTAACAATTGGAAAGAAAAAATTAAATGATAATGATTTAATAAAATCAATTTGTTTCACCCTAAATGATTTTCATCAGGGCTACAAGTTGACTGATACAATTTTATTGCAAAAGGTAATTTTGAATAAAAAAGAAAATAGGGACAACCTTATACATTTATTACCATTTTGGCTCATATCAAACGATTCCAATAAATTAATATTAGAAAAAGAACTTATTGAAAAATTGAATTCTCATTTTTCTCCATTTCTTTATCAACAATTACTTCTTTATAAAGTAATTGACATTAATTATAATGACTACTTTGATAAGTATATAGACAGCATTGGAAAATCAAATGATGATGGTTCTTACAAAATGTGGAATGGAGAACCAGAGTTAAAAAGGTATGATTTTATCAATTTTGCATTGGTCATTTACTCCTTAGATATTGATCCTAACGATAAAAGGATTAAACAACTTTCAAACCTTTGTGAATGGCATCGTTGGCTGATTAACTTAGAGAGTTTTGATTATTCCAAATTTAAGTCCGAATGGATATTAATTTTCCATCAAGATATATTTTTTAAACAGTTTGGTCAAGTACCACAAATTAGGGCTAAGGTTAAAGCTACTTTAGACAAAGAATACCATCCAAGGTTAGCAGAAATTTATATAAAATATCTTTGTTAGAATAAAAAGACATTTATTCAAGTATTTTAGCTCCCTTTTGACATAAAAAGTTGCAATTAGATTTCTGAAATATTTTATACCCATTGTCTTTGTAATAAATATGGATGATTCTTTTCAACCAATAACTCACACATTAGACATAATCAGTATTTGGCTAACCTTTATCTTTGCTCAATTATTGTAGCCTCACAATCAACCAATTGACAAGAATAACAGCACTAACAAATGTTATCATCAATAATATATACTATTTTCGGAATTAAGCTCTATCAGCTAGTTGCAAGACAAGTACTTGCCGCTGGGCTAAAAGGATTATTTAAACCTATCAGGGTTAGGTTTAAAATGTGGAAAAATGTTAAAATTTTGTCTAACATTTTGGAAGAAACATCACTTGAAATACAAAAACACTATCCTTATGAAAATATAAAGATTGGAACTCCTTTCTATCAATCAAAGGAAACATTAATAGCCCTGCTGAAATTACATTTTTTTAACATTTCTAATTTTAAACAGATTTCCATAAATCTTAGTAAAGAAAAAGGCATTATTCCTCCAACTGAGAATCAGTTAAAGAAATATTTTGAAATTTTATTACCAAAAATAAATAACAACAATAGGTTAAAGGAGTATTTCCTCAAATATAAATTCGAAGAAGAATTATTCAACATCTCTAAGACCATAACTAACTCAAGAAATGAATTAAATGATAAAATAAGAAAATTAATTGAACAGAAAAAGAAGGAAAAAACCATCTCTTTTGAACTTCTTGTTTTTAAGTTCAACTTGAGTAAACTCAGCTGGCTTAAAGAAAGGTATATTCCTTTATTACATTGCAAAGGCCAAATCCAAAATGAAATAGAAAGCCTGTTATATACAGATAAGTTTCAAAATGAAGAATTAAAAAGAATTATAAACTATATATTACTTTTAGAGAAAGGAAAACAATTTATCACTGAGTTTATTGAGTATTCTGAAAAAAAACAATTAAACAATAATCTCTTCAAAATAAAAGAGAATTTTCAAAGCTATCAAAGTCAGCTAGAGTATATAAAAAAGCAATTACTTTTAAAAAATGAAACTTTAATATGGGATACGATTAAAGGAGTAAATGTTTGGGATGTTGTATTGGAAATTGAGAAAGATCATTACAGCAACAAACTTAAAAATATAGCACCAAAGCTTTCTAGCTTATTAAAAGAGATTCACCAATTCAATTTAGAAGAGTACATTCCATCTCTTTCTCAAAGTTATCTTCCTCACAACAAGATATTTTTTGGCCCTCCTGGAAGTGGTAAAACGCATGGGTTAACAAATGCAGTTGAGATGAGGATAGAGAATGGTTTACCTGCAATAATTATTGATGCATCTAGTGTAAGACATTCAAACTGGAAAGAAATATTCATAGGTAGCTTTGGACTTTCTTCAAGCTGGAGTGAAACTGACATATTTAAATCATTAAATAATCTTGCTTATTCAAGTCCTGATAATAAAATATTGATATGTATTGATGGACTAGATGAAGTTGACAACTATTCAGCTTGGAAGATACGAATTGATGAGTTGTCTGGATACTTATCTAAATATCCAAATATAAGATTTGCAATATCCTGCCGATATTATATTACTTCCATGAACCCTCTTGAAATTGAAACTGTAGATAATGGTAGTGGAAATAGAAGTGTAATTCTTACTGACAGTTCCGATGCTCCAAAAGAAAAATTATTTAAGATTTACTTATCAGAATATGATGTAGATATTTCAGAAGCTCCTTGGGTATTAAATACTATCAAATCACCCCTTGAATTAAGATTGTTTTGTCAAGAGTATGGAGGAAAAAAAGTTTCAGCCTCAGCCAAAACAAACATTGTTAATTTGGTTAGGAGTAAGATTGAAAAGCTTGAGAAAGAAATTGATAGTGAAGATGGAATTAACTGGGTACTAGATGACCATGTTCCAAGTAAAATATTGAACATTCTTTCTGATATGTTTTACATGCACGATTCACCAATTATACCACGAGAATCTGTAATCACCAAAATTTTAGAAAGCTCAGTTAAAGACCTGGTTAATAGAAATTCAATAGTAAAGGTATTAGACTATTTATGCAGATATGATTTTTTATTGAAAATTTCTTCACCAACTACGAATGACTTAGTTCCAACTAATTATAACTACCGTATTCCTTATCAATCTATATTGGAATTAATAATTGCCAATTCAGCCATAAAGGAAATAATTGAAAAAGACCTTAAAAGCATTCCTAAAAACCTTATACACAATCAAAATATTGTTGAATTAATTGCAATTTCTCTATTAGCAGATTATGATATGATGATAGGAGAAAATGAACTTTGGATAAATGACTTTAGTGATAGTAAATTAAATCTTTTAAAAGTTATAGCTTTAGCTAGTGCAGGGTTCTCTACATTAGAGAAGCACAGTTCCTGGATTGTTGATAAATTTATTGAATCAAGTGAACTCCGGTATCATTTAATGAATAAAATCATTATACCAGGTTCAAAAATTCCCAATTTTCCAATAGGAGCACTATTTGTACATAAATTATTAACTAAACAAAAAACTGTTTATGCTCGAGACATAATTTGGTCTGGCCCTCCACACCCTAGCAAAAAACCCTTCAGGTTAGGAAGTCTGATTTTGCCATATTACAAAGAAGGTTGGGAAATCATGTCAGATAGCTTTGTATTAAAAGGTGACGAAAAACATGATGGTTATCCTCTAATATTAGCTTGGAGTTTGACTTTTATTGAAAATGTTTTCAGAGAACATTGCCGAAAGGAATTATGCCGATGGGGTTTCATTAATCCAACTGAATTTTTAAAATTATTAGAAATCACCTACTCCACAGACGACCCTCAAATGAAAGAAGATTTGGCTTGTATCGCATCCGGTGTAGCAAGCCTAATGAAAAAATCAAATATCAATCACCTTGAAAATTTAAAAAAATGGGCAATTGATAATATTTTTAAAGAAACTGAATTACTAAAATATAGAAGTCCACTGATACGTCAGGCAGGCAGAATAATAGTTGAGAGAGCATTTTTATTCAACATAGCTGAACAAAAAGAAATTGACAAATGTCGCCCACCTTTTCAATTACCCTTTGAATCCTTAAGTCTTGATACAGATGCTCTCTATTCTTCAGGGCAGGATGGATATTATCCGATAGAAAATGACTTAGCTTGGTATGTTATACATGATAGTTTCAAACCATTTTTACCATCTTCTCTTGACTGGAAAAATCTTCCATCTCACATTGAAGATTTTTTTTCAAAACATAGGCAAAAAACAGGAATTAACGTTAGAGCAAATTACGGATTCGCACTATCTGCCGCAATTGCCTATATAAAAAATATGGGCTATGACAAAGAAAATGGCTACACATGGACTCAGGCCACTCATGGTAGTAAAAGTAAGATAGCAACATTCGAAGAAAAATATACTTGGTGCGCCGTTCATCATATCATGGGCTATTTTTCAGATTATCTACTACATGCCATAAATAGTTTTGGGAATCAATTCGATTATGTCACTGACTATAGTAGTCTTCTTAAAATTCCTAATCCAGCTCAACTCGTCAAACCCGTTACAAGCGATAAAATAAATAGTACTTGGATCATTCCAAATGAGTTATCTCCAAAAACAAATTTCAGTGATAACAACATCGTTTCAGACATAGAGCAATGGGTACATAATGAAGAGTTACCTGAAATTTTTGACTGGTTAATACTTGACAATACCCAAACCTCTGAAGTATATCCAGAAAGTAAAAACAACTGGACAGTTCTATATAATTACACCTCACTTTCAGACCCTGACAGTATTGTAGATACAGCTATTTCTTCCTCTGCCTGTTTTATAAAAGAAGAATATTTTCAAGATTTTCTTTCAATTGTTAATGACCATTGGCCTTTTCATAAGAAATTCCCAACAGATATTCACAGCTATCCTAATTCTTCGACATATATCTCACCAATTAACCTTTGTTGGATGTATTGGTTGGATGATGTTGAACCAAGTGTGGAGTTTTCACAAAATGATGATTTTCAATTTGAAGTCTTTTATGGAGTATCTAAAGTAATTGATAATACTATTGAGGAAAGTGATGTTCACTATAAAATCCCTTCAAAATTCACCCGTAACTTAGTTGAGATTGTAGATGGTAATGGAAAGGTATTCCTAGATAAAAATGACGAAATAATTGCATTTTCGAATAATATAGGCAAGGCCTATTATGATGTTCAAGAAATGTTATTAATAAATGAAGATTGTCTAAATTCAAAATTAATAACGAGCGGACTTAAAAAAGTATGGTTTGTGAGTATTTTCAGAGATGTTACCCTTGACAAAAGAAAAGAATTGGATTTTTATACTAGACATATGAGAGTTTGGTTGGTCTGGGAAGAGAGGAACGGCTTTTCTAAAAAACTTTTGATAGACGATGATTATAAGCCTAAAAAAAATGTGAAGCAAGATAAAAGTTATGAAAATCCCTTTTTATTAAAAATATTAAAACAAATTAATGAAGAAGAGGAATAGTTTTTTTTGAGAATTGAGAAATTAGAATGGTTTTTTTAAGTGTTACAATAGACACTGTCACAATAAAATTCAATCTAATACTTAAACAATGATTTGGAATGTAATGGTGAGCTTGTTTATTTGGTTTCTTTTTTTACATGGTGAAACATTTTAAAAATGAAACCAATAAACATAGATGAATCAATTATTTTAGGCCATGAAAAACTACAAAAAATACTATAACGACAAATTTAATTTTTATGTCAACGACTTAATAGACCGTTATCAGAATGAAGTCACTGACAGAAAAGGTAATAAGGGCTTTTTAAGAAGAGAATTTATTGCTATTGCAAGATTTGAAAAAGATAATATTATTCACGAAACAGAACACAAAGAGCCTATACGAGGAGATATTGCAACAAATTATTATAAAAATGATTTTAAAGAAGATTTAATCGAAAGTTTCATGAGCATTCCTATAAATTTTCCAGAAGATGGAATTGACGGATTTGTTAAATTCGATATTCCCAGGCTAAAGCAACTTCATATTGACACCTATGAAAAAGGGTTTACCGATAATTATAAAGCTGATACCAAATTCATGTTTAAAGCATCCATAAATGAAATGCTGGACATGATAGCAAAATGGTGTGGATACCATCATTTTTTTGAAAAGAAGCTCCCTCCTTTGGTTCAAGATGTAACCAGCGAAATGGATTCTCATGAAGATCAATTAGATGACTTAGAGAAAGACAACTATTCGACTGCTCAACAAGTTATAGCAATTCTGCTCCTACAAGAGATTTATGGATTTAAAAAGCACCAGGACGATAAGCGCCTTGTTGACTTTATTGAATTCCTGACTGGAAAATCACACCGGAACATTTGGAACTTTGTTACCCGTTTTAAGGATCACGGTCGCTTACATGGCTCTAAGAATCAAAATCTCAAAGATTATTATGTGGTTCGAAAAAAATTCGAAGAGGTTGAAAATCAACAAGTTTTGAAGCTAATTGATAAAATCATTGATAGGATAAAACAATTAAGTGATAAAAATTGAGTGACTCATTAGGTCACTCATAGCATTCCTTTACCAAGATATTGCAGCCATTAATCAACATCAATAAAATTAATGGCTATGTCCAACGAATTAGTAGTTACCACCAAATCAGATTTAGAAAGCCTTATTAGGGGGTGCATTCAGGAAGAGTTCATCAACTTTAAAAAAGTCAGTGAGAAACCACCTTCCCAGCTTCCTGAAATACTCACCATAGAGCAGGCATCCAAACTGCTCAACCTTGCCAAGCCTACCATTTACACCCTTACCAGCAAGGCAAAGATTCCACACTTCAAGAAAGGGAAAAAGCTTTATTTCAAACGTTCCGAGCTACTACAATGGATAGAGCAGGGAAAACAGAAAACGGTTGCAGAGGAACAACGGGAAATGGACGAGTACCTTATGAAAAAATCCCAAGACCAATGAATTTGTCAAAAATCAGAACCATCAGAAATGGGGAAAGAAAAACCACTCCAACCTTTAACCTTGCCCTGTGGGAATATGCCTATGAACTGGAGCTAAACAGGTATTGGTCTTTAGTCGAGAAGAAAGCCAGGCGGTTAAAGGAGTTAAAAGAAACTGACCTCTTCGGTCTATCGGACATAGAGGCTAAGAAAAAACACAGACTAATAAATTTTCTGGAACAAGAGCTGTCCGATATGGTGGGTTTTAAGGAGTTTACTGAAAACCTAAAAATTGCTTACTTGGAAACATCTGTTTGGCTTTCAGAATATTTTGAAAAAAGGGAACAGAGAAATATGGAGAGAATTACCAAGCTGAAAAATGATTTTCGTTCCGTTTTTGAAGCCTACCAACATTCTAGTCAAAATGAGAAGAAACTATCAGCACTAGTTCTAAAGTGCTTAGAGGAATCAGAATCCAAAGGGATAGTCTTTGAATGTCTTAAAAATGTGGAGTCATGGATATAGAAAACAGGGTTTTAAATTCATTTGGATCAACGTCACTGAATCATGATGGTGGCTCGATAGGACAACTTCTTAAAATATTGGAAGCCGGAAGGGAGAAAGTACGTAACAATGCCAAGAAGGAAATCACATTTTCCGATCCTATTCTGTATAAAGACGGAAGCCCTCTCATTTACCCTAATACAATAAACTTGGTTCAAGGTAAAAGTGGGACACATAAAAGTCGTCTAATGGAAACAATAGCTTCGGTTCTTTTATCAGCAGGCAAGACTTCCCACTTAGGACTCAAGGCAAATGGAAATAGAGAATTTTATATTCTTTACGTCGATACAGAAAGAAACCTAAATGAACAATTTCCTTACGCTATTCAGCAAATAAAAAAGCTGGCCGGATTCGACATAGGAGATGAAGTAGAATTCTTGGACTTTGTTTCATTGATCGACATATCGAGGGAAAAACGTTTTTCTGTCCTAGATGCTTTTCTGAATAAGCTTCGTCAAAATCTCGACATGCATCTGGTTGTCATTTTGGATGTTGTTACCGATTGCGTGGAGGATTTCAATAATGCCAGGAAATCAATGGAGCTGATTGATATGATGGTCAGGATGATTAACGGGCATAACCTGACTTATTTCTGTGTAATCCATGAGAATCCACAAGGCGGTGACAAAGCAAGGGGGCATTTAGGGACTGAACTTAACAATAAAAGCAGTGCGACCCTTCAAATCAAGTTTGAAGGGGAAAATTCAAATGTTCTTAAAGTAACGCTCCTAAAAGGACGAAGCATCAAATCTGGGCTCCATTTTTTTGTGACCTATTCAGAGGAACATAAAAGATTGGTACTGGCTAACCAGAGCCAAATTAAAGATGCCCAAAATTCAAAGCAAAAAACAGCACCAATAGAAGAAGTAAAACGAATTCTACTGGAAGAACTATTGAAAGAACCTGTTCCAAAAGACCGCATTATGTCAACCCTTACCAAAAGTTTGGATTGCAGCGAGAGGACAATTGCAAAGAGAATAAAAGTCCTCTTGGATGATAAAGAATTAATAACTGACGGAGAAGACAATCAATTTGTTCTGAAAAGTGATATGAAGGGAAAAAAAAGGATTTACCGATTAACCCCCTTCGTCAAAAAGTCTGAATAAAACGTTTGCACGTTTGCAGCGCCTATATAGGGGGTTGCAAATTGCAAACGTTTCTTTTTCCAATTTGAGACGGATAAAACCTGTTTCGGACATTCTTCTAAGCCTTCTTACAGTCCGAAATACAGTTTAAACAGTTTTGAACTCAGTGGCATGTCCAAAACTACGATATATCCAACTTGTAGCCGTCACAAACTCAAAACATAACTAATTGATTATGAGCAACATATTAGAAAAACGAAGGATTTTCACTTCCGAACGTCGTCAAGACTATGAATACAGAATGGTAAAAAACCCACTATATAACCAACAGGAAATGGTTGAAGCCATGCGAGAGGGCTTTTATTATGATGAACCTGAGTATATAGAAAAAGAAGTTCCCGTTTCGAAAACAGTCAAAAGGTCACATATCGAATATAAGATTGTCTGTGACTATTGTAAAGGAAAAGGATGGGTCAGGCGTAAGGACGCTCGTTATTGTTGTGGAAATTGCCGGAAAATGGCTTATAGGGAGCGGAAAAGAAACTCTACCAATTTTTAATCGTGATATGCTTTTAATATTTTGAAATCTAAAGAGCTGAAATATTTAAAGACAGGAACTCATAATGAATCCCTTACTAAATTAACTATTTAAAACTTGGGTTGTTGATAGATTTTATGATGCATTCCTTTCGATCAACCTATTATTAGTTGTTCAAAAAATTTTTCCGCATTGCCTCTATCTCCTTTCGTTTATTAGCGAAATTGATAGGTTTCCAATTTTTACTCTCTTTATCAAACTCTAATCGAATTATTGAGGATGTTGCATTTTTTGAAATGAAATCTTCATTCAGAAAAAATTGCTCTGCCTCGCTAGATTGAATTATCCTAATAGCTTCATCAACACTCTTTTTTGCAAGTTCCGTTTCAGGTATTTCTGTTAACAAGAATTCAACTTCCTTTCCTTCAGCTATTTGAAAAACTAGGGTAAAATTAATTTTCTCAACATCTGATTTTTTTTGATTAACCCTCTCTTTAATTAGCCTCCAAATTCGATTCCAAAGAAATAGCAGACTTGATTTAAGTATATCGTAAACAAAAGGAGCAATCACTGTGGTAACAATCAATTCAGTTTGGTGCTTAGAAACATATACAAATATGTCATGTATTTCTGGTGAAAAATTTAGCCCTTGTCTAGGGATTGTACTACTATATTTTAAATCGTCAGTATGAACGTCCAAATTATCTTTAAATTCAAAGAAAATATCTTCTGGAAGATTACGATTATAGCTGACGGCTATTTTTTTGAATTTTGATGATTCCATAGATAATATAAATTGTTGTTCAGAATAAGCTACATTTACCTAATTCTCCACCAATAATTTTCGATTATGATGAATAATGAAAAAGCAGCAAAGGAATTTAATAATTTTTTCAGATTCGCTGGAGGAAGATTGCATAGCCTTGAAACGCCAAATTATCAAGATATATTGAATGATCCCAATTTTCCTAAACTTGGTGATGAAAACCTTGAATGGTTCAAAAAGAGATATTGGTTTTACATCAAACAACTGTATAACAATGATTCTCCTTATAAAAATGGTATTGAGAATACATATTTCGACTATGTTGATAATGAAAAATTGAACGCTACAGTAGGAAAGGAAGATAAATATGATTTTATAGGTATTTACAAAGGATCAATCCAAATAATCAACCTTTACTTTTATGTATTAATGTCGCATCCAGACTTTATGACAAATACCGGAAATGAACCTTTACCACCTTATTGGAAGCCGGATTTATCGAAAGTGAATTGGGGGGGCACTATTCGTGAGTTATACTTAGATATTATTGCTAATTGCCCACATATTCCATTGAGGTTCATCAATAAGGAAGTTTCATCTCGCAAAATTAGGAATCGTGATCTCTCTATTTTTGCAACTGATTTTTTATTCTTCCATGAAATCGGACATATTCAGAATGGTCATTTAGACTTCATTGCATCGAAAGGAGAAAAAATGCTCAATGAAGTTGGAAAAAATAACATGATTCAACCTGAGACAAGACATTTATTAGAATTACACGCAGATGCTTTTGCTGTATTATTCATTCTTACTGATTTTCTGACATTTTTTAACTCTCCTGAAATGATTAGAACAACCCACTTCAAAAGCCCTTCTGAACCTTTAGAGCTTTTTCTGACAGCAGCAGGTCTTCTTTTTCTAATCATTGACCAATCTGAAAGTCAGGTTGAGGATTATCAATTAAGAAATCACCCACACCCAGCAATAAGATTTTTTCATGTCTACATCCAGAGTATAAGTTTTGTAGACAATCATTTCCCTGAAATTTCTCCTGCATTTAAGGATACTTGGAAAAAGGCTACTCAAAATATATCTGATGCACTTAAACTATTTAATTTACCTTCTTCTGTATGGAATGTCATAAACACAGAACCAAATAAGATGATAACAGAATTTAATAGGCTTATGAAATTCTGGAGAGGCGGGCTGGAAAAAGAACTTACCCCATACTCTAAGATGAATTAAAAGGCTAGTTTTTAGGCATTTGCCAGCTTCTTAGGCAAGTGTATTATTAAAAAAATTGTAGACGTTATACATGATTCACTTACACCATAGCTTACACCGAAAATAAAAAAGGAGTCACGAAATACATCGTAACTCCTTGATAATCAGTGTGTCGGGGTGGCAGGATTCGAACCTGCGGCCCCCTGCTCCCAAACGACAAACCTTTGCATTTTAGTTGAAAATAGTTATTGATAACCAAGGCGGTATAAATTCATTTTTTCATTTTTATCCGTGTTGTCAATACTATGATTTCAACCAAGATTTTGCTTTACAAGCACAAGACACTAACCAATGGGACTCACCCTGTGGTTATGCAAGTCATCCACAAAAGCAAGAAGAAAGTTATTTCGACTGGATTCTATGCTACTTCAAAGGAATGGAACGAGAACAAAGGCCAGTACAAAAGGACAGTAGAAAACGCCACAACAAAGAATATGGCGATTAGGAGGCTCGAACTGCTTGCCCAAAAAATTGTCGATGAGGCCATCCTTTCAGGGAAACCATTTTCGCTCGAAGAATTCAAACGCAAGTTTTCGGGTAAACAATCAACCGACTTGGATTTTGTCCAATTTGTTGAAGAACTTGTTGAAGAGATGAAAATGGCAGGCAAGATTGGAAATCTTTTGGTGTATAACAACGTGAAGAACTCGCTGCAAACTTATGTAGGTGGTTCACTTAGATTCTCTGACATCAATGTGAGTTTTCTTTGTAAGTATGAGGCTTGGTTGGCAAAAGCAAAGCATGATAGACCAGGCTGTTCTTCTGTGACCATTCATACCTACATCCGCACCATCCGTGCAGTATTCAATAAGGCCATTTCCAGGGAATTGATAAATGGGGAGTTGTACCCGTTCCGTAACCAGTTCAACCCGAAAGGATACTCACTTGCTCATTTGAAACTTGGAACAAATCCCCGTGCTTTGTCACCAGACGAGATTGAAAAGTTCAAAAACTTTGACATCGAAAAGTATCCAGAGTTTGCCAATTCTTACCACTACTTCATGTTCATGTACTATTGCAGGGGTATCAACTGGACAGACCTTTGTAAGCTCAAGCACTCTGATATTAAAGCTGGTAGGGTCTATTACAAAAGACAGAAAACAGGAAAGACCTTCAGTGTGAAGCTCTCATCCCATTTGCTGAGAATCATTTCTCATTTTGACCATAAGCCTTACATCTTCCCAATTCTCACCAGTTTTCACAAGTCTCCTACCCAGCAGAAAAACAGGATTAAGAAGGGGTTGAGAAAGACCAACCGAGAATTAAAGGAAATTGCAGTGAGGTTGGGCATTGACCCTGACAAGGTTACAACGTACACGGCAAGGCACTCCTATGCAATGACCTTGAAAAGAGCAGGATTCAATACAGATTTGATTAGTGATGGTTTGGGGCATGCAGATCCAAGCGTTACCAAGCATTATCTTTCTCGTTTCGAGGACAACGTTTTGGATGAAGCAGATAAGGTTTTGTAAAAAAAGAAAAGCTCAATCCTGATTCAAGAGGGCGGGAAAATATTCCTGCCTTTTTTCAGTTCAGGTCAATAGCTTATACGGAAGCAATAAAATTGAAGTATCCAAACATAAGACAATTGAATTGAAAAAGGTGTTGGTATTCCTTAAACAAAAGGTAATTCGGGAAATGGCGATTCGGTTTTGATTACAGTTTTATCTAATGTGTTGTTGATGGATGGAAAAGCCTTCTATCGCAAGCTGAAAAAACTCATCTATCCGATTGGGACACCACCATTACATGAAGGCAACAGTATTTACCTTTGAACCGCTAAACTCAAAGATGTACCAAACTGAATAGATGAGTTTTACAGGCTGTGGTTTGTGTGATTTAGTAAATGGACAAGACGGTTTTTTTGGATGAGAGGATTTATTGAATTGCTGTTCAAAAAAGTTAGGTTCGTCAGTTTCAGCGAGTTTTCAGAAATATATAAGGACAGGGCAACGAACAGGAATTTTAGAGAGCTTAGAAGATATTATCCGATATATAGGCTCTTGGGCATTACAAATGTGAACGCATGGAACAGATTTATCAATACCTACCCAAATACCCTCGAATGATACTTCAAATTGATGAAACGAAAAAACCGCAAACTGTGGCGCTTTTTTAACCATCCCTACCCTGTCAGGTTGCCAGACAAAAAAGGAAAACATTGGTACGTGGTGGGTGGTACGGGTAGTGGAAAGTCAGAACTCCTAAAACACCTCTTGGTACAAGACATTCAGAAAAACGACAAATGCGTGATTTTGATTGAACCGAACGGAGATTTGTCTGAACAAGTGGCAAGACAGCAGTGATTGGACAAAGACAGATTGGTGTATGTTGATTGTAGTCTTTCCTCAAATACCCCACGTATCAACCCCTTCGAACTGATAAACCTTGACAATGAGCTGGATATTGAGAAACAAAGCCAGGTTATTAGAAACGCTCTCAGTCAGATTTTTGCGAGAGAGGGACAACCTATCTCCTTGCAGATGCAAAGTATTTTGCAGCCGTGTTTAGAGATTGTGGCCAAACAAAAAGGAACATTGGTTGATTTACAGAGGTTTATGGTGGATGGGCTGAACGAAGATTTAAAAGAAGTTTGAAGACAGAGTAAAAAGCACGGCGAGTTTTTCACGTACAAGTTTGATGAAAGCAACTTGACCGTATCGAGGCAAGGTATTTACCAAAAGCTGCAAAACCTTTTGAATTTCAGCGTCTTTTCAGATTTTTTTTGTGGCAACTCTACCATTGACATCAGACAGGCCATTGATGAAAAAAAGGTTATTGTGTTCAATCTTAGTAAAGGCAAATTAGGTGATTATTCGAGTAGTTATATAGGCATGATGGTAGTGGCCATTATCCAAAACCTTATTTTCCATAGAGCAAATATCAGTGCAGATTTAAGAACACCTATCAGAATCTATATTGATGAGTTTCAGGACTTCGTGAATAAAAGTGCCGAAGAGATATTTGTGCAGGGAAGAAAGTACAATGTTGGCCTTACCGTCGCTTCCCAGATAGTTGGTCAAAAAATGACGACGGAAATGACCAAGATTGTCTTAGGAAACACTGACATTAAATTCGTCGGGGTGAACGGCTATCAAAGCTTGAACGTGATGAGTAGAGAGACAAATACCGAAATAGAAAAACTCCACCAGCTTTCTGTTGGAAGGTTTTTCTGCAAAATATTCAACGGCCAAAGTTTTGTCCTGGAAGTCCCTGATTGACACCTTGACTACTCTACTTGTATTGACGAACAGAAATGGCAAAAAAACTTTGGAATCACAAAAAGCGCTGTACTATGTTCCAAGATGATGAAAGCGTTTGCAGGATACACATATTCATCATGGATTTAGAAGTCTATCCCTTTCTGACCAGGTCTTTATACCAAAATACTAATCATGCTGACGATTGCGCCCATCGAGCAAAAAATTCTCCATTTTCTATGAACGTATAAGTTCCTTACTGCTAAACAAATGCGGCGTTTGGTTGGGAACAAAAGCCTCCAAGTTATCTATGAGGACATCAGATTGCTCAGGGACAAAAAATTGCTGTGAAGTATTGTTTATGGTGGCGTATCAAGAACAGGAACAATGCAAAAACTTCACTACCTCACACGCAAAGGGGCAAAAGTGGTTGCAGAGTCGGAAAGGATAGACCTCGATGCAGTGAAGTTCCCAAAATCAACAAACACCCTCGTTAAAAATGATTTTGTCCACAGGATAGCAACGCTCGATTTGATGATTTCATTTGACCAGTGGGTAGTAAGTACCGCATGACATACAAAGTTGTTCTTTGACGTTTATTTTGACACGGTAGGAAGCCAAAGAGGAAAGATTAGAGGGTCGTTAAAACGTAAAACAAGAATAGATTTAGACCCTGAGAACTTTATTGACCCAGATGGTATTTTTGCCTATCAAGATGATACGGGGATAAAGCTGTTCACTTTGGAGGTTGCCAATGGCCTGGACTCCAAAAGAGTGGCAGAACAAATCAAGAAAAACCTCTATGCAAGTTATACTTGACTGGTCGGAGAGAAGTACGGTATTTCTCAAACTGCTACCGTTCTTATCGCCTTTGAACGCCCCGAACTTTTGCAGAGTACGTTACAAAGAATTGTAAAAGACCCTCAGTTTCACAGATTTGAAGGAGTTGAAAAATACTTGTTTTTTTGTTTACAGGAAGAGGTGAAGGAGGATTGGGCGCATGGGTGGGTGGATATAAAATGAAACTGTTACCTATAAATTTGACTAACCAAGGCCAACCTCTTATAATGTAAACTCACCATTTTAATCCCAATGTATTAATGAGTGATTTTGAGTCACCAAGTTCATTGTCAAACAGAGAAATAAGTACGCTCCAAAAAGAGTCAAAAGCAAAAGAACTTAGTTTTGATATGAAAAAAATATTATCTGACCCTGTATTAAGAAAAAAGTTTGAAGAAGAACATATTTCTTATCTCAAAAGAAGTAAAAACCCAACATCCAAAAAATGGGTGGATAAAATGTTTAAAGAAATAAACCTAAAGTTTGAAGAACGAGAACTAACCACTCAGAAAGACTGAAATGCTCCTGTAAATAATACACCCGTTACTCCTCATATAAGGCAGGAAATCCCTATAAAGAAAGCCCCAACTAATGAGAATTGACCATCATTACCTCCTCAGCAAAATATTGAAAGTGGTGAAACCACCAATACCCAAACAGTAAAGAAAAAAGAGCCACCTCTAACAACTTTACCTGTTGAACAAAAAGAAGTCAGTATTCCCGAAAGTGAAGAAATAGCTCATGCTGAACACCAAAGATTATCACCTGCAAATATTATCAATTCCTATATTAGCAGTCACACAGAAGGGATGGAAGAATATTTCAATTTTAGTGAACTTCAATTACCAGTTTACATTGACAAACCATTCCAAATTGCAGAGGCAATAGAAGATATTTTCTCATCAGGACTACCCTGGGGGGTTATTGAATTAAAGTATTGAGGTATTACTGAAGAAACTAAAGGTGATGGGGTAGTATGATTATTGTACGATATGTATAAATGATTTGGCGTAGATTTCATCAATGCAATAGTACAAGAGAATGCCAGTTTAAGAAAAAACTTTCATTCTGCATCTTCTTTCCCTGTTATCACAAATGAGAATCGAAATAAAAAAGAAACTATTCAACACTTTAAAAAAGAATTTAAAAAACTATTAAGAAGTTTTCAAATTGCTATTGCTGAAAACTTAGAGGACAGGTTGTCTGAAAATACTGAAATTGACGAAGTTGAAAGAAAAAAAATAAATGACTTTATAACCTTTTTAAAGAAAGACAGCTTTATTGATTCAAAAAAATTTGATGAAAATTGCGAGAAGTATTATTTCTCCTTAATCCGTAGGCACTCTCTTGAAACAAATACAATTGATGAGATGCGGCATAACTGGAAATACCAACAAACAGGGGAAAGGCGGTATAAAGTTGGCGCACCACATCCATATCATAATGAAATAGCTAAAGTTCAGGATTATGTTAGCTCCTCTTTACATGCAAATCCTAAAGCATGAGAAAAGATATTTAGAGAATATCGTAAAGGAAGTGGAGAAGTAGTGCAATACTCATTTAGTAAACACCCTGCACAGAGAAGTATTTTTTTTCATAAACAATTAGAGTTATTAGGTAAAACGCTTGAAGATAAAAAAAACTTTTATGACCTTAAAATTGAAAGGGTAGAAGAGGATGGTTCTCGTACTGAGTTAACCGATTCAGAACAACGGTGTATTCAAAAGTTTAGAAGATAGCAACAGTTGATTGAACTATACCCAATCTTATAAAAATACAGAGTGGGAGAATGCACACGTAAAAGATGCTATCGCTCTTATTGGTACAGAGTTAATTGAAATGGAACTAATGGAGAAAGTTTAATCAGATACTGTCCTTTTAAAATAGTGCATATACATTAAGGGCGCTAATCCACACCTCTTGCCCAGGTGCAGCTGCCATAAAAATCTTATCACCATACAATTCCCGATACTCACCTTCATACTTTAACTCTTTGTCTATAAAAAAGTAATATGTGCTATTAACTTTCCTCACTGTTATTAAAGTGCTTGTTTCAAAATTGTTGGATTGATTACCTTCTATGAATAAATAATCCAAAGAGCTATTCTCACTACGGTCAAAAAAAAGCGTAATATGAAGAAGGTGAAAACTCAAAAGAATGATGGTCTTTGAGTGAATTTGAAGAAACACCCCATGTAAATGGATTTGTAAAGCTTTCACTTCCACTGACATAATCATTCACTTTAAAGCTCAACTTCAATTTGGAAACCATCAAGTTCAGAAAGGTTAGGAACGTCGTTACTGACACCCCAAGAAAAGTTCTCAGATTCCTCGGTTTTTAATTTTAAAAAGCCCCCTTCGATTTTTTGTTCATATCCTGAATCATTTGCAAGATTCCAATTCTTGTCATTGTTGTTAAAATCGTCAGTGAAAATAGAAAAAAGACATTCAGTTGATAACCCATCATAAGACGATGGTTCTTCAATATTACAATTCGAGTCAAAAAAATAAGGGTATATCTCTTCTGGTGACTCATCTTTACCACAAGAAAATGTAAAGATTGTAGATAATAAAAGTACTAATTTTATTGAAGGAAAATATCTCATATTAATGAAGGTTAAGGTATATACTTTGCAAAATCTGTGAGGTAACCAATCAAACACTTTTTTGCTAACTTCTTCTAAAAGGCTTGGGTCTTTTTCTATCAGTGCATCTGCTGCTGCATTTAAAATTGCTCCTTTTGGGTTATTCGCAATTTTTAAACCCTTTGTAAACAACATTAACCCCATCTACGAACAACTTTGCAAAGCTCCAATCATCAGGAACATTTTTTCGTATTTCTTCAAAACCCTTGTCAACAGCTTCATCTAAAGCAGCACTTTCAATTCGCTCATCTATATTATCAAGTACGTTGTGAAGACAAAAACTTTAAACTGTTGTTCGCATCATGGTTTTCAATTTCGAAACTAAGAATCTTTCCATTAAAGTCAGATTGAATAACCTGCAATGAGTACTTTAAAAAATCGGCATCTATAGGAGTAACATTCTCTTCATAAATAGAAGTCGATGTTATGCGATTTCCAGTAAAAGAAAATTTGCTGGACTCCACCTCTTTTATGGTTGCGACCGAATAGGAATATGGTGGTAAGTAACTGTGAAATATTCTACTCTCGTAAGGCATTATCGAAACGCACCTAACCTCAAAAGCGTCACCAAGCATGTATAGTTCATTGCCACTAAGCAATTGCTCTGCCTTAATTAGTAGCTCTTTGTGATGTTTTGGGAAGTTCTCCTTAAACTCTATAACAGTGCGGAAATCTTTAACTAATAAAAAAGCATCATTCTTTGCTCGCTCCCCAAGTTCTGGAAATCCGATACGTATCTCGCCATAGTCGGATATTTTACTGGCCATGCTGTAAGCCTTCTTGCCAGCTTCTTCTCTAAGCCTTGGGATAATTCTTGCTGTTTCCGCTAAACTTTTAATTGAGCGGCTTTTGTCAAAAATACTGTTTTCAACTTTCTCTTTTGTCAGGGGTGTCAAACCATTCATTTTACTTTGATAAACCCAAACCAAATCGTCTTTGCTCAATGATGCAAAGCTATTTATCAGGTTTTTTTCAAAGTTAACAACATACATTGGGCTGTTGGAAAAGGCATTATCAAAATCATAAAAATCACCACGATTGAAAAACACAAAATCCTCTTCTTTTTCTTTTGGTACAACTTTAAAATTGTCGAAACCAAGCTCATCATTTCCAATGATGACTTGAAAGTCGTTACCTAATTTTTTATTAACCCAAGTAATTGTTTCACCCTTGTTTTTCAGCCTTGAATGCAAATCCTTTTCTTTTCCTTTTGCAGAGTAATTGATTACGTAAGAAATGCCAAACCCTACTCCACCACCAACCATAGCATTTAAAGGTTTGTTTGTGGAAACTTCACCGTCTTTATATGATGAAACTAAATTCGAGTTATAGCCAATATACGCAGTTGCTGCCGTTGATAGTGCTATCCCTCCCATACCTACCGCATTTATTTTTCTTTCAAACAAAGCACTTTTGACTGCCCTTCTTTCATTTACATCATTCGGAATCGGTTCGACCAAACCTATTGCTCTTTTGCCAATACATCCTGACCCAATGACTACTATTAATATTGAATATATCAACATCGCTCTTTGTAAACCTGTATTCATAGTTGTTTTTTTAATAATTTACATTGCTGATTGACGGAGCAAAAATTAAGTTTATTGATAGGTGTTGTAATGCCTTTTCTTTGTTTGATACGGAGATTGATTTATCATTAAACTTTATTGACTCAGGTAAACTGTGAGAATAATTAATGTTTATTCCGACTGCTTTGGAAAGGTTGATAATTAAGCCGTATTTCCAAACAAATCCAGAGGTGTTCACACTGATTGACTCAAAGCTGGTATTCGATTCACTTGACCCTGCATTTAGCGAAGAACTTTGATAACCTAACCCCAGAGTTGGTATAATGTATCTGGAATTTGGGAGAATTGCTAATGACACTGATGTCTCTCCTCCAACGTTTTTCAGGTCTGAATCATCAGGAATGAAAACATAGCTTGGGTCAATTTTAAAATATGAGGCATAAAAACTAAATTCATAGATTAAAGGAAAGTAGCGGTAACTAATATTCAAATTGAACCCTAATTGAGGTTTGATTATTATCCCTATCTATATTGTCGTAAAATACATTGTTTAGAAAAGTAGTCTTTGAGTAGCCAGCACCAAACCAGAAGCTTCTTTGACCAGCTCTATTAGCCTCAATTGTCTTTGTAAAAAAATTGTTTTGCGCTTCTATTTTCGGCAAGAGTGGTAATGCAAAAAAAAGGAAGCTGATAAGCGCCAGCTTTTTAAGTACTCCTTTGTTCATAATGCCATGTAGTTGAGTTAGGAAACTGATGTGACAATCAAATTTTACTTAATCAAAGTAAGGGTTGTAAAGTTATAAATTGTGTTACAAACGTATTGCTTTTTTAGTACAAGTGAATAAAATAAGTTAGTGACTTTTATCCCCTTTTTATCAATGGCCGATACTACAACCCTCACCGTAAGGACAAAAAAGCAAATAAAGAAACAGGCACAACAGTTTTTCGATGAAATAGGCATCAGCCTTTCGGCTGCTGTAAATATGTTTCTGAGCGATGTAGCGCATAATCAGAGGCTTTCTTTTCAAATTGAAAATGTCGTCCTTACACCGACGACCTTTGACGACCTTCCTGATGCAGCAAAAGCATCCTATCAAGAAATTGAACAGATGGATGATAGCGACTTCGTTTACTTCACCGCTCCAAATAATGAAGATAGATAAGATTGCCATTCCCAAAAAATGGCTCTCCTACATAAAAGACAGAGGACTTACAAAACAGTTTCAAAAGGCCACTACCCCGCTCTTACAGTGATATTTCCAATCCGTCAACCTAAAACTTAGACAGCCCAAAAGCGAAGGAATTTATTACTTCAGAGTCAATAGACAGTTCAGGGCTTGGTGTAAAATTGAAGGAACTACCCTAACTGTTTTTCATATTGATAATCACCAGTAACAAGGAAGGAAATGTTAGTCAGCGTACCCATTCAGCTTTTGTTTACTAAGTTTTGTTTTTGTAGTACCAATCAAGTAATTCCTGTCTAATTCAAAAAATGATATTAGCTTGAATAAGTTCGATGGCTCAAACTTCAGTAAAGTAGTTACTTAGTTGATAATTGTCGTAAGCAAGCGATGGATTGAAAGAGGCTATTTCTAAGAGTTCGTGAACCTTGAACGGTGTTCGATAATTCGCAATCTCATTGATAATATCCCTCACTTCATCATCGTCCGTTTCGCAATCTCAGTCAGCAAGTAACTTTTGAAACTCAATCATCGCACTGACTATTAAACATTTCATTGTCAAAGGCATCATGTTGTTTGGTAAAAAAGTAAAACGAAAAACACGTACCGAAGGGTACGCTACTAACTATGTCAAAGATAAGCGTTAAAATGGAATGATGAGTCGAGAAAAGTGAGTGGTGAGAAAGAGTATTGATGTGTATTATACAACTGATTTCCAGTTGCTTACAACAAATTAAACTATTTTTGTATGGAATAATTTTTGATGTTTTAAATTACCTACTCATCAAATTATTCATACTATGAAAAACAACGAACAGGATTATTCGGCATTCAGGGATGAGCAAGAGTTTTCTGCGTTGAAAGCTGAACAAGACCGCTTAGAAGCAGAATTAACCAGAATCAAAATAGAGCTTAAAAAGAGTGAAGAAAAGGTTGGCAGAACTCAAAGGAGGCAACCCTATCAGCAACTTTTTCAACTCCTTGTAGCGGCTTTCAAACTAAGCGCTCTTTTAGTTGAGTAAGCAGTTCATCCAGTTTCTGAAAAGATGTATCCGACTGCTGTGCCACTACCCTCTCTTGGATAAAGTTTAATGCTTTAATGTAGTCACTTCTTTTAAAAGTATCATTCACAACAGGCTCTGCGTGAAGGTTTTCCCAACCCAAAATCAAAGTTGTTTTCACTAATTCCAATAGTCTCCCAATCTCTGCTTGAAAGAATTCCGCAAAATCATTTGGGGTGTCACGAAAAACAAATTTAGTGGCGTTAATCGAATACCGTTCTTTGTTGTTGCCCAACCAAATTGCAGCCGCTTTGTAATTTGACCTATTGAAAAGCCGTTCCTCTAAAGTAAGACCATCAACGTCGCTCTCCCTCTGTTTTTCTTTACTTACCTCAAGCTGTTGCGACAGAGACGCTTCAATATCTTGTAAATGCTTTTCGGATTGCCTGAGCTTTACTTCAAGCCTTGATAATACGTTTATCACGTCCAAGTTGATTTTGTTTTGTTGAATATCTACTTCAGTATTTGAAAGAATGCCTGACAGCTCCTGCTTTTTGAGTTTGTTCCAACGGGTCTGCAACATCAACACCTCTCCTTCAATACCCCAATCCACTTTACGCAGTGCTAAAAGCACTGCCTCTGTGTGTGTCTCCACGATTTGTTCTTTCAAACTGGCTATGTGTTCCAAATCGGTCATAGTGACAATAGGTAGTAGTTCCGAATTTCATGTTAAAGGTAAAAATAATTTGTTAATAGCTAAAAACATAGCGAAGGATACGACATGATATAAAATAATGATAGTTACTACGATACGCAAAGGCTCTCAATTTCTTTTTCACCTTTAAAAATACGTCCCTCATTGATTCTTCAAAAGTTATCATATTTGTTGAAATAAATTCCAACATCTGAGGCCAATCTTCTATCTCTAAAACATTTACACCTTCAAGTTTGTAGGATACCCTGCTCATCTTTTTATCAACAAACCTTTTCCATTTTAGAGAATGGCCAAAGCTGTTTTCAATTGCTTCTTTGTGCTTAATGAGTTCATCAAAGAATCCCTCATGGTGAAAGCCATAAATCACAAAAGTAATTTAGTGTATATTATTCAAACCTGTATCTGTCAATTACTATTTTTTGGCTTGGATTATAAAACTCTTCCTCCTGTTTTACAGCTTTTTCTAATGCCACATCATATATCCAATCTTCTTCAATAAATGCCCAGTTAAAATCTAAATACTCTCCTTTTTTGAACACAATAACTCCTAAACATTTTTTTAACTTTCGTTTATATTTATAAATCAAAGTAAAGTTTTTTAGCCCATTCTCCCAATTATTAATATTCTCATCTAATAAAGAAATAAAAACAAAACCACATCCAGTTCTCGTAGATGTGAACCTTCTTGGAGGGGAAAATCTATTTTTTTTGACATCCTCTACTATTAGCTGAAATCTTTTCTTAAATTCTAATAACTCGTACCTTTTAAGTTTTGCTATCTCTTTAATAATTAAATGGTACTCTGTGGAGTTTTTCTGTGATTCAATCCTAATCCTGTCCTTAAAGCTTTCAATGATTCCAGACATATCAAATTCCTCTATGTCATCTTTCATTTTTGTAAGCACCTCAATGTACTCTGGCTTAATAAATGTTTCATCATCAGTATTCAAGAAATGACCGAGGATATACTGTTCAGGGAAAACTCTGATTATTTCCTTGTGCTTTGAATATATTCTTTCCCTAAATTTTAAATACTCATCTAACTCTGTTGGAGTAATCAAATACTTACAAATCCAATAATAATCTTCAGCGTGAAAAAGATGAATATATCCTACATCTTGGCTTTTATAGAATTTGGCATTTCTGTTTTCCTCACTTAAAGTAACATCTATTTTGTAAACTATAACCTTATTAATCCCTTGCTTGTCAACTTTTGAAATATCAACAAATTGGCCTCTCCTATTGGCTATTGGAATCGAGTCGTGTTGTTGCAGATATTTGAGTGTGTCCTTAATCTGTTCCTTTGCTTTTTTAAGAACTTTATTTTTGAACCAAGCATCTGCTGAACTCACAGATTTTAATGAGTCTCTTTCTTTTATTTGGATAACGAAAAGTATCTCATCAAGCCATAAAACATTGTCAGCTAATTCTTTTTTCCCGTCACTTGGGTAGAATTCATTTTTGTCAAAAGTGAATTCTTTGTAGAATACATTTTCATTGATTGAAGAAATTAAATCCTCTGAATGGTTTTTACTCATCTTTTTATAATGGTCTTAAACGACAAGAATTTTTCCAACATGCTACAAAATTTATTGTAGTCCATATTCTTTAACTCAAATAGCGAAAACATTGGAATTGGCAAGGGTCTATTTTCCATAAATTGGATAGCCAGAATTTCATAAGTTACAAAGAATGAAACAACTGTATATCTACATGAATCAAAATCATAAACTTCTCCAATTTGAGCAAGGTTCGATTCAAGCCAAGAGTGCCTTCTTAAATGTTTGTCAAAGTATCCTTTTTTTGAACCAGCTCCGAAATACTGCTCTACCTGCTCAACCATTTGCTTACTGTTTTTAGCTTGTTCGGTTCTTTTGCATTCGATAGAGTAGATAACTTTTTTTTCGTGGTCAATGGTGAAAACATCACTATCTCCTAAATTAGTCAACGATTTTAATTTGCCGCTTGGAGAAATTTCCACTTCCTCATCAATAAAACATTTAGTATTCTCACTAAACCAACTAATTACTTCTTTTTGTACGACTACTCCCCTCTTTTTTGTAATGATTGAAATTTGCCTTTCCAAATCACTCTTTTCTTCTGCCCTGTATCTACCTGACATGAATAGATAATTCAAATACATCCAGGAATGGTTGAGATGCCTGGGAGTCCAATAAATCATTGGGTTGTCTTTTTCTTCGCCATAATCAATAGAAATTAAAGGACGCTGTAAGTAGCTCAATTTTCTATTATATCTCCAGGGCGAAATATCAATGTTTTTGAATCCATCGGGTATTTTGATAACATCGCCTCTATTCCACAAACTCAGAAATTTTATTCCCTTTTGTATCTCATCATCAGTAAACGGTTCATCAAAGGATTTTTTTACCTCAAAAATAATTTCAGGAATGGTCAGTTTTGCGATACTTGAATTTTGCTCAAAACCAATATCAACTAAGAGGTTTACCATTCCACCTAACTTGGCAAAACTGATTCCCACTTCATTGGTAAAGGCATTATTGAAACCTTCTGGGGCAGGGTCTTTCTTGCCTTCTTTTTCAATAAAATGGGACGAAAAACTTTCAACTGTATCTTCAATATATTCTTTTACCCTTATCTCAGAAAATTGATGAAAAAACTGTTCAGAAATCTGCCTTGAATTTGTACCTATTCTGCGAGAAGGAAGTACTGCCAATTCAACATCAAATAAGTCATACCTGATTTTATCTCCCACACCTCCCCACCAGACAATCAAAGACATTAATACGACGACATCATCAAGTATCTGTTGATTAATCTGAGAATTACCAAATGAAGGTTCAGCCGAAAGATGTTCAATAAGGCATCTAAGCACTAAACTTGTTTCATCAGTAACCTCTGTCTTTTTTTGAATCTCAGCAACTATGTCCTCTTGTTCCGCAAAACAATGAAGTCTGGTTGGTGTCCTTAGCCTTGAAAGTGCGTTTTCATGTAATATAGCCTCGTAATTCTTCATTAATTCAAAAAGCAATTTTTTGAATTATAGTTGCTTAGAATTCTTCCTTAGCTCCTTTAGTAGTGTGAAAACAACGTTCTTGGTTAATTTTTGCTTTTCATCTTTCTCCCCTATTTCTCCTTCTGGTGGACAACTTTCACCAAGCAAAGGTATCACCTCATCCATATACCATTGCTTCCTTGATTCTTGGATAAGTCTTGCGGAGTTCACATTTCTTGGGTCGAGAGCAATTGAATACTTAGTGTTGATAAAGAGCAACATTTTCTTTAGTCCCAATGGAAGCCTTTCGTTTACGATACTTTCTATTACCTTTGAAAAAGTGTATTTTCCAAATTGTGGCTCTCCAATAACTGACCTAAACAATATAGTATTTGTTGAAGTATAATTCTCTCCCCTCATTATCTGAGGAACTTATGTGACCACTAATTTCACCTGGAATTTTTATTTCAATTTTGTCGGATTCAATGCTGAAAGTAAATTTATCAGCCGATGTAATATCCTTGTTTCCAAAACTTTCATGGCGTTCAAATAACTCAATATTCATTAGCTCAAAAGAAATTAGCAATGAGAACTTTTTCAAGGGTTTCAAATGTGGATATAATTGTTCTCTTACTTGCCAAAGCCAATAGCAAATAGCTTCTGAAAATTCCCAGTATAAATGAAAATCTTTCTTTGGTATCTCTCCTGAATTATTTTTGGCTCTTAGCCAAATATCAATTGGATACTCTGGTATGTAGTATTCTAATTGCTGCCCTATACTGTCGGTGTTAAAATAGCGGGGAATATAATCGCCAAACTTCACCACAGGGACAAGAACAGGATGTTTGATGTCATTGACTTTATGATAGACAATTATTTTGTCTTCATTTTCAGTAGCGTCTTTAATTACGTTCATTCCGCCATCAACAAGATAAAACCCATCGGGCTTCTTATCATCTCCCAAATAAAATGAATTGTTCTTTCTGTATAAGTTATAATAGTCTAACAAATCAAAATTTGGCAACATAAATTGGAGAGAGCTACGGAACTTTTTCAAGGACTCAAGAAAGTACCAGAGAGACATATTATCATGCGACTCGCTTTTTATCCAACAAAGAAATTTATGCACACTTGAAACAAAATTATTGGTGTTATCGCCCCTTTTAGGGTACATAAGCATGTACTCCCTTCCAATTGTAGAATAAAGTGTCAAATCAATAAACTTATGTCCTTTAAATTCTTTTTGTAGCAAGTCATAATTCCTGTCTTGTAATCGTTGTACATCCCTTATTTTTGCCATTGGGTCTCTATGGCATGGAGTTTTGAAGTTGTATTTTTCTCCCTCATCATAAATAAAACTAAGGTATGCCAGTTTGTCGGAATCAAATCTAAATAAAGCATTTTTAATTGGTAGGCTATCGTCCTTTTCAAAATCGAATTTCTCTATTTTAAATTTTACCTTGCTTGTAAAAAAGAACAGTTCTTTCCAAACGGTTTTATGAAACTGTTGAAGCAATTCCTTCCTATATCCAAATTTTTCAGCCTGAACCCAAGCAAAATGAATTAACGAGCTAACAATACTTGTGGGAGAAACAAGTAGCACACCATTTGTTAATTGTGCGAGTGGCTTTGTAATTAACGGATTATTAGGTATCCGCTACTCTCATTTTCAGGGTTGTTTCTATCTTCATGCATCTAATGCTAAAATGAGAGATTATTCCTCTTGTCTATTTTAAGATTGCTCACAAAATTCTTCAATCCAATCATTGGAGAAGAAAAGAGCATCCCTAAAGTCAAGGATGTTTGATGGGAATTCGATTTCGCTACTGCTACTCTCATGTTCTCCATACATATTCCTTTTATGCCCGACTCTGGAGGCGACTAAATCCGACATTGTTAGCAAGAGAAGAAAAGCATTATTGAGTTGTTTGAAGCAACTCTTTCGGGAAGGTGTTTCTATTAAATTGGATGGCACTTATTATCATATTTAGTGTAAAAGCACCTTGTTCAAAATTGCCACCATACACAGTATTATTCCCTAAAGTGTAGATGATGTTTTCTGTAAAAAGGTTTCCAGGTGGGTCTTCAAGGTGATGATACCCGAAGTGTTTATTGAAAAAAGACCTGAGTTTTTCTCGGATTTACCTGCTCTTTACTATCACTCTTTACCGAAAGGGCTTCTAAAATTAGATATTCTAACCTCAAATTTTTTCCATGATTAGGCGGGTAAATTGAAAGTGCTGCTAAAGTTGCAACCAAATCAATATTGTGAAAGTCTTGAAAATACGCTCTGAGAAAAGAAGTTTCACTTTGAGATTTCTCTTGAGCGTTTTTTGTATATTTTACTCCTTTTTGGAGACAACAATGTTTATACTTTTTCCCACTCTCACATGGACATTTTTCATTTCTACCTACTTTATTCGCCATTATACTATGTGTTTCTAAAACACACCTCTCCCCAAACTCCCTCAACCACTCCTTCGCCTCCCAAGTAATTAGGCATTTGCACCTTCACGATATTCCAGAAACGCTCTGAATGGTTTAGTTCGATGAGGTGTGCCAATTCGTGGGATGACCACATAATTGATGACAAAGTGGGGGGCTTTGATAAGCCTCCAATTGAAGTTCAGATTCCCTTTTAGGGTACATGAACCCCAACGATATTTCAAGTCGGAGATAAGGATGTCGTTGTATTCCACACCCAATTGCCGTGCATACCGCTCGACCTTTGGGGTGATTTTTTCCTTGGCCTTTTCCTTGTACCAATTATTCAGAATATCAGGAGCTTGATGGAGGTTGCTTTTTGATGATTAAGAACTTACTGGCAAAGTGAATGCCTTCGATGGGTTCTTGCACCACATCGAGTTTATAGTTTTTCCCTAAGTATGTAATGGATTTGCCGGAAATGAAAGGTGTCTCAGATTTGCGTTCCCCAAATTTCGGTGAAGTGATTTATCTTTTCAAACAACCAGAATTTTTTCTTTTCCACAAATCGGTCAATGGTGTCTTTGTTTGTGCCACTTGGCGCAAGTACGACCACTGATTTGTCCCTCTCGACCACAAGGCCGAGGGTCTTTCTTTTGTCTGAAAATTTGGTCGTGTAGTTCAAAGTCATCTCAATAGTATTTATTCAGCATAAAGGATAGTGTCATTATTCGTCTTGGCCAACTCCATAATTCTCGAAATCAAAGCCTGTATTTTCTTCCCCATATTGGGCAATTTAAAATTGTCGGGCGATAACAGGAGTTTTTGAATTTCTCCCTTTAACCTGTTTTGAGCCATGAGCTTGGTAGCATCCCAAAAGCCATTCAATTGAAGTTCCCTTTCCAGCAAATTGGTCAGGTGTTGGGTAAGGTTCACCAAAGTTGCAATCTGCTCTTCGCTCAGGTCTTTTGTATCGTACAATTCATTTTGGAACAAACGGAAAAAACGGCATCTGCTTTTTGCGGTGCAATCCATAGGTTGGTTTGTTTTCCTCTTCTTTGATTTGCTTCAGGAACTTCTTCAATTCATCATAGATGGCCGCCCAATTATTCTCATTCTCTTCTAATATCCTCTGCAATGCTTCCGCAAAAGATTTATATAATTCAGGGTCTTCCGGCAAGTGTTCCTCGATGTATGAACGGATGGCATGTTCATTTTCTGCCGCTTTGGTCTTGGCTCTTTTCCTCTTGGAAGCTTCATCCAAAAACTCATCATCCAGAATAGAAAGCGGTGGCACTTTTTGGTCTATACCTTTTGAAATCAAATACTCATCAGTAATTGCCCTCAATTTTTTGGACACCCCTTTCATGCTCATGCGGTTGTCCCTAAAATGCCTTCCGGCCATAACATTGATTTCGGAAAGCATATTGTACTCTTTCAAATAGTCCAGTGCTTTTGGGTTGGGAAGGACTATATCAAAGGCTTTTGAAAGCTTTTTAAATTTTTGAATAAATTCAAAACGGATGTTCTCGTCATAAAAAAGGTCATAGAAAGCATCAAAGTCGTTCAGGTCTTCGATGCCATATTGCTTGATGAAATCCATGACTTCTTTGTGGGCATGGATAAGGTCATTTCAGTTCTTCGGTATCGTTACTGAAAGTGCCTATTATTTCATCCACTTCATCAGCATCTACGCCGCCAACTTCTTTATCGGAATAATGCAGGATGGCTTCTTTTAGGTGATGCCCTACCCCAACATAGTCTATGATAAAACCTTTGTTTTTATCCTTGCTTCCGACACGGTTGACCCTGGCAATCGCCTGTAAAAGATTGTGGGCTACTATTATGCGGTCGAGGTACATGACCTGTTCGATAGGAGCATCAAAACCCGTCAGAAGCATGTTATTGACGATAACAATTCCCATCATCCCATTCCCACTATCGCCTTCGTCCTGATAGCCAAGCTTGAAGCGCTCAATGATGGCTTTATGCTTTCTGCTATCTGTGTAGGGTTTTAAATGTGGCTCGTCGTTATTACTTCCAGACATGACCACATCAGTTTCTACCTTCTCCAAAAGAGTTATGTCTATCCTGAAAGGATTGGATTTTTTGAGCTGCTCGATTTTCTTTTTCAATGCCTCATCCAATGCTTCCTTATACCTCACACATGCCTCTCTTGAGGTCGCCACTATTTGCGCCTTGAATCCATTGGCAAAGATGTGGTTCACATAATGGTCAACCATATCCTCAGCTTTGGCTCTGATAGTTTCCCGTGCTTCGAGGTAAGCTCTTTTGGTAGCGTACCCTAAAATTTCCTGTTGTTGCTTGGCATCGTAATCTTGAAATACATCAATGAACTTGGCATTCATCTGCTCTTTGTCGGTGATGGCAGCATTATGGGTTCTTCCTTCATAGACTATTTCCAATGTCACTCCGTCTTCGATGGCTTGACGCATGGTGTATTTATCAATGTAGTCACCGTAGCGTTTTTCAGTCTTGGCAATGGGCGTACCTGTGAAACCCACATGGGTAGCATTAGGCATAGCCTTTTGTAGATTGGCGGCAAGTACAGAGTACTGTGTCCTATGTGCCTCATCAGTCATTACCAAAATACGGTCACTATCGTTCATTTCATCCAAGATGCCATAGTTGATGTCTTTCTTGTCCTGAAACTTGTGAATCATGGCCATTACCAAGTCAGCCGTTTTGCCTGGTATATACTCCTTCAACTTGCGAATGCGGTTCGCTATTTTGACCGAGAAGCCAATTGTGCCACTTGTACCAGTCAACTGCTCTTCAAGGTCAGTACGGTCAGTAACAAAGACTATCTTCCACTTCTTCAGTTCCTCATCTTTTTTCATCTCACGTACCAGGAACATCATGGTTAGCGATTTACCGCTCCCCTGCGTATGCCAGATAATACCACCCCTCTCCTTTGGGCTACGTCCATTCTTCAGACGGTCAAGCATCACCTTAACTGCCCTGAACTGTTGATACCTGCCCACCATTTTGATGGTCTTGTTCCCTTCCGTTTTAAAAATGGTGAAAGAACGGATAAGGTCGAGCAAGTTTTGTTTGGAGAACATCCCCGCTACTAAGCGCTGTTGGTCGTTAGGTGCAGATGCTCCCGTACTGATGTCATTGACAGATAATGGGTATGGGTCAGTCCAACGGTAGAAATGCTTTTCTACGTGAGTAGTGACAGTCCCGAATTTCGCCTCATTCCTGCATGTCGCTATCAGGATTTGGTTGAAGTAGAATAGCTCTTTGTTCCCTTCACGGATAGTGTCACTCCTCTGCTCGCTGTACCTCAATAACTGCTCGATGGCTTCCCCCATTGGGTCTTTGACCTTGGGCGATTTGGCTTCGATGACCACCAATGGCAAACCATTCACGAACAGGATAATATCGGGATAGATGTGGTTTTCCGTGCCTATGATGCGGACTTTGAATTGCGAAACAGCAAGAAAGATATTATTAGCAGGATGGTTGAAATCTAAATATCTTACCGTTGGAGATTTTTGCCCCGTTTTGCGGTTTTCACTCACACTGGTATTACCAAGCAAAAGTTCCAGCACATTCTTGTTGTTCTCCAATAAATTCCCTGCGGTATAAGTGGTGAGCTTACGGATGACCTCCTCTACTTGGTCGTCTTCCAGCCAGGGGTTGATTTGCTTTAAAGCTTCAGCTAATTGGGGCTTGATGATAACCTGTGAGAAATTCTCCCTATAAGATTCTTTGGGGTATTGTACTCCTTCAGAAGGAGACTTCAGACGTAGTACCTGCCAGTTCATTCCTTCCAATTGTTTCAGGAAAGGTTCTTCTACGAAGGTTCTTTCATCAATGTAATGGCGGTTGTGACTCATACTTATTTTTATAAATGGGTTAAATTACGATAGTCATTTTATAGTTCTTCACTGTATGCTGTTGGATAATTTTTTCTACGCAAATGTTTATTTGGATGATTTAGTCTAAACTTATTCAAGTCATATTCAACTTCACAATCATCACATCTAAACAGTGTGGACGAATGCTCAACCATATCATTACCACATTTATAGCAGAAATACTCAGCCCTCTCCAAATGCCCAAGTTTTTCCTCAACTTTTACTCTAAGTTCAGAGTGTATTAGACCGCCCGTTAACTCAAGATTTCCTAAACGCCGAGAAAGCATAGCATCGGAACAACAAGAACCACAATTACCACATATATACAATCCGGCGAAATTAGGATAATCGTGATAATTACATTTCTTTGAGTCCCTACTATCTATAATTGAATTGCATTTTCCATTCAGGCAATGATTAAGATAAACCAATTTCCCATGCTCTAAACAATTATTGTTTTTGCATGAAAACCTAACAACAGTGTAAGCGGCGTAATTAGAACTTTCATCTGGATATAATATATGTTCACAGGAACGGCAATATATACGCTCCAACAATCTATTAAACCGATTAATTTTAGATATGAATTGATAGTAATGGCCATTTGGGAAAGCCCCATATTTATTTTCTTCGTCTAAGTTAAAACCTAAGATTTTACAAAAATCTAATAAGGTATAACCCTTCCAATCCTCAGCTTTGTGAATGGTTTCACAGTTCTCAAAACAAGGTTGGTTAGCACACCACCAAAACTTCTTCTTGAATGTTTTATGTTCCTTATTGGCGACTCTTCCCTCACAAAATGTTACCCCTCTTGGAATATCTTTTCTTTCAAAATCGGCAAAGTGAGTATTGTTCTCGTAATTACTGCCCTCAAAATCCAAGAAAAATCTATTCTGACGAGCGAACTCCAACACTTCTTTTTCAGAGCGTGAGGGTACTCCCCAAAATAGCTCTTCTTTATTCCATTTTCTACCTGGTAGTTTTCTGATTTCTTGTACTAAATGTTCATCATAATCAAATTCTATTTTAAAATAAGATTTACCTTCTCCGAAAGGGATTCTTTTAATTGTTCCACTTTGATGACCCCAATTAAAATTACCTTCTAATCTTCCAAGGCATCGCTCGAAATAATTTCCAATTTTAAACTTCCTTTTGCTGTTACCATACAAGTTTTGAAGGACAACACGTATCAACTCAGTTTCAACTAAAAATTTATTTTTTGTGGAGTAACTGGTCAAACTTTCTATTATTAGGTCAGTAGTTAAATCAAGGGGAACATGAGGGTTGAGCTTTTCGTTTAATTTAAAAATATCAAGAGAAGTTCTTTTGATTTCTTGCAATTTATCAATACTCAAATCAAACAGACCTTGCACCTTCAAGGAGAATAACCTCTTTAGAATTTGTACTTGGCCATCAGGTTTAAAATAAATGAATTTACGCTTCAATACATCGAAGTTAAAATCATTTCTTTTTTCCAAAAACCATAGAATAATTTGAAATATTTCACTGCCACTTTCGTAAACTTTATTTATCCATTCTTGATTAAGCGCTACAAGTTTTTGAATCAAGTTTAAGGATGTATAAAATTTAATCCTATCATCTACATCTCCGATAGACAATAATTTATCAAACATTAATTGTTCAATTACTTGAGACTTTACAAGTCCTTTTTTTAACCACTCATCAACCTCTTCATAAGATGAATCATTGTCATCCAATATTGAAATAATGTGACGCTCTGGAAGAATTCCTGCTAATCCTTCTTTCCATAGTTCAAAATAGAAGACTAAATCTGAGTTTTTGAAACAAAGCCTGTCAAGTTTTTGAAACGAATTAGAAGACAACACCCGAAGTCCCAAATTCATGGTTTCACGCAAGTCCTTTAATTCGTAAAAAAGCTCAATTCTTTTACTTAATACTTTTAAGGAAAAACTTTCCTCCGCAATTGAAAGGAATTTCTCTATTTCATCAATGGAATATTTTTCAAGAGTAGCAAACACAAACTCTTGCGAGTACTTATTTGAATAACTCTTTTTAAAAAATTCGGCTTTCAGTTCTTGGTTATCTATTCTATCTATTTGCGAAATAACTTCTTCAACTAATTTAGCCCCCTTTTTATCATTCCAATATTCAAGTTCGTGCAACTTGCCTTGTAAAGAAAAGCTATAACCCAACCCATTAGAAGATTTTAAATAGCCTTCGAGTAAATCAAACATGTACTCCCATTTTTCAGATGATATTAATTGCCTTAATAACTCTATTCTTTCATCATCTGATTTGAGCAGCTTGAAGATTTTACTATGCTTTGATAAATCTTCATCTTCAAAATCTAATTTTACTTTATTGAAATTATAATTGTCAATTTTTCCTTTCTGCCAAAGTTGAAAAGCAACATCTTCTGTGCATAGTTCAATAACACTTTTCTTGATAGATTCACGCAACTCATTTTTTAACTCTTCGGGTAAGCCACTTGGAATAATAGAAAAAAGGTTCTCAAAACTTTCAGAATCATTGGCATCCGTTACCTGTCCACACTTGCCTTCCAACTCATTTGAAAATACCTCTTTTACCACTTGATTGAGCTTTCCCTGCAAAGCCAAGTATTTATCACTCTCTTCAATTATCTCGATAGACTTAAATGGAGATTTAGCTAAAAATTCATTTAGTGAATAACCAATTGAATTACCACAAAGCCATTCTATATAATTTTCACAAAACCGTTGTCCAAAAGTGTATGCAACAATTCTTTTCAGTAATTCAGGAGTCAATTTTTCTTTATTCTCCCAAAGTACATTTTCTGGAATTTCATAATCTTCGGACTCATTAAGGCTTTCATGTCCAATAAGTCTAAACTCTTTTTTCACCCATGTAGTAAAGAGAATTTCAGGATTTAGATTCTTCCCGAAAAAGTCATAAATATCCGACAAAGGGAAATCGGCTCCTTTCCTATCCTTGAGCTGAGGTTCAAGAACGTTGAATATTTCAGTAAATAATTGCGGTTGCTTGGCTGAGACTTCTTCTAAAAAGTAATTCTTAATGCAGTCTGAAAGAGCCTGGGCATCCATGCTTTCACAGACACTTTTCAATCCAAGCTCAAACACATCAAATGTTCTGGACTCCGATGTTCTGTAAGGGTTTCCCCAACGACTTTTCCGAGTCACTTTTTGTGAAGAAGTAACATATTTCCTTCCTGAATACAGACTCATAACCACTGCAAAATCTTTGCATGAAGTAGGGACATGTGCCTTCTTTGCTGTGGTTTTATTCCTCTCAAACGTTTCATCAAAAAGCAATACTAACCCCATTTTTAGAGCAGCACCGCTACCTAAGAAGTTTGAGGAGAGAAGAAATGCCTCAGTACCATCTGGTTTCCCAATGACACCAAAGCCCTTAATAGAATCGAACCATTTAATTGCTCCAATTTTCAATTTATTTCAGTTTTGAATGGGTAAATTTTTGATGTTTTCTCATCCCCCTCTTCTGGATTCTCTTTAAGTCTATTTTATGTTACTTATCCAATTCAAATTGTGTTTTATGTTATCTAAATCTGAAAGGTAGTTATCGCTAAAAGTAAAAGGATACATATCTATATAGAACCCTTTTTCTCTCTTAAACCTATCCTTTAATGGTTTAAGAACTGTATCAATCGTTTTGATTGGAAGTGGAATAATAGTTTCCAAATACTCGTTTAGACGCAGGTGTTTTGAGATTAAAAACAGGCATTATTGCCTCCATTCCCTTTTCTGTTATAAATGGAACTCCCATTTTATCAGGTGGGAAGGTGGGAAATTTGAACCAAAAATCTAAAGGATATAAGTCCTTTTCGGGATTCAATAATTGCTCTCTGATAACATTATAAGCTGGGTCTAAAATAAAGTTGTATCCGAAAAGTCTAAAAATTAGAAGATACCCAGATTTTAATAACGCCAATTGCAATTTCTTTGGGTCAACTTTTGGTTGGATAGAGTTCAAAATTTACTAATGCTTCATCTTCAGAGGCTACTTCATTCCTAAAGTTTTCGAGAACTTTAGGGTTATTCTTTTTCTTCTTTCCACTTAAGAAAATCTTTTTTGTTCCATCTTCTTTTATAAAAAACTTTCCAAAAACAGTTTTTCCAGATTTTTTAAACTTAACATTTCTTTCAGCCTTTGGTCTAAATTCTCGAATATTCAAGTTTAAGTAATCTTTCATTCAAGTGCCAATCAATTGTTTGACCACAAGTATTATTACATTCACGACATGTTAAAATATTGGCTGTTCCCCCCAAGGATTTTGGTGGAGCGTCTTCTAAAGTTAATGGGTTAGTCAAGCTTTGGTCTAAATCCTTTGGAGAAAAGTGTATTAGGCAAATTGGGCAGATGTATGTCTTAACGAATTTTGGATAAAACGTCGTGGTAATAAGTTATTCACCTTGAGTAATTCCAAATTATTGGAATACTTATAGAATAATTTAAGTCTTATTTCTTCTGGTTTTGCCATTAAATATTTGCATTTTATGCAGATTGAGCAGATTCATTCATCAAATCATCCACACGGACTTTGCCTGTGAGGAGGTCTTGCATTAAACCTGTTTTTGTCCTTTTCAAATTATCAAGCTTCTTTACATTACTATTGAGGCTTTCATTCAGCAAATTAATAGCATCAACAATTCTTTTTTGTTCTTCTTTATTTCCTGGAAAAGCAATAATTAAGTTTCTAATTTGTCTCATTGTAAGACTTGGTGTTGCAGTTGTCACTGTCAAGTTTTTCATTTGAGACTGAACAGGATGTGACCTTAGAAATATTTCAAGAAAGTCATTTATAATTAATTCAGAAGGAACAATCTTCGCAATATTCGGGGCAAGATGGTATTTTATCATTCTCTCTGATTTGCAAAATGTCACCAATATATGCTCCGATTATACGTAATCAGAATATCGCCAGCATAGAGCTTTGAACGAGTCAACATTTCAGAGACTTTTCTTGAGATTCTTTGGATATTTGATAAGTCTAATTTTTCGTTTTTTATATTCAACGCTCTCAAAGCTATTATCTCACCATCTTCTATGTATTTGATATAGTTTGTAAATTCAAAACCAGCAAGTTTCGTCACAAAACAAAACTCCCCTAATCCTCCGAAATTCCACTCCCTCGGAATCTTCCCCAACGGACTTTCCTTAAACTCATGCGTTTCCTCACTACGGATATTCCCTTTCTCATCAATGCCACGAGTGAGGAGGTCGTGCATCAGTCCTGTTTTGATGCGCTCGTATTTGACTATGAGTTGTTCCGTTTTTTCAATGGCTTGGTCTATGGTGGTGAGGATGGCGGCAATGATAGATTTGTTCTGATTTTGAGTTTGGAAATGACACTTCATATTCTCTCAAATGCTTTAAGTGTCTATCATATCCATGATTGGCAATCCTACTGCCCGCAAGAAGGACTAAATAATAGAGATATTTGTCTGAAAGTGAGTTAGTGGGTTTTAGCAATTGAGTCCCATCTGCACCAGCAACAAAAGGAAAATCTACATATTTAACATGACGTGTATGGTCTCCAAAAACTGTTATAGGTAAATCCTCAAAGTTTACTTTTTCATTGTTGTCAAAGTATCCGCCAAATGAATTCAACACTTTGGTCAATAACAGGATATTGACCATTTTCCAAGTACTCACTCGATTTAATTTGTTTAGCCTTGTCGTTTTTGAGAACAAAGAGGCTATTTAATTTTCCTTTACTCCAATCTCCCATACCTATTGATAATTTAAAGCGGTCAAAAATTCATTTCAACTTATTCAGCACCAAAGTACGGGACTGCTCCAGGTCGTTCCTGCTCACCGCATATTTGTCCCACAGCTTTTCCACCAGGCTGACCAGTTCACGCTTTTCACGGTTTTAGGTAGCGTTCCAGTTGTTCCTGCATCAAGTCGTGGTGTTTTTGCAGGATAAGGTCACGGGCTTCTTCGTCAGTAATTGGTTCACCAATAGCAGCAACCAAACCTTCTACCATGCCCTTTTTCTCGTTGTAAAAGTCTATTTGCTTTTGGTGCCTTCTTTTTTGCGGCTGGTTTTACGGCGGCAGCCAGTTCTGCTTCTGCCAAAATGATGAGGTCATCGAGATATTTCAGAAATCCATCACGTCCATATTTTTTGGCATCCACCAAGTCTTCGAGGCGGGCTTCTTTTGCCTTGAGCAATTTTTTGAGTGCTTTGATACTGCTGTCTGTACTGGCTATTTTTTCGGACAATTCAAATTGAGTGAGGGCTTCTGCTCTGCTCTTTTCGGGTATTTGTGGAAGCAATAATTTCAAAGTCTTGGCAGTCAGTTTTTTCTTGGTATCGAGTTCCACGAAATTACTGAGGAGGTCTTTCACATCATCCACCAATACCTTTGTAACGTACTTTACGGTCGCCTTTTTTTCATTGCCTTCATCATCAGTTTCAGGTTCCACCTCCGCCTCTTCCATAGCTTCCTGTAAAGCATTTTCGAGGTCAGAAAGTTGATTTTCTAATTGGTCGAGTTCATCCATTTCCATTTGAAAAAACTCCTTTTGGATATACGAGTCTGGAATAAGGTTAACACTCCATCCACCAAATGGTGAGGAAATAGTCTTGAGGTCGTAATTGATGGTCTGCCACCAATTCACGAAAATACCTGCCACTTGGAACTTATCGAACAAGGCCAAAGGCACAAGCTTTTCTTGAAAACTTTGTAGGAGTTCTGCCCTTATTTCCGGCAGGTTGTTTTCCGTTTCCAAACGGATGAAATCCGTCTTGGCTTCTTCCCACCAGGTATTTGTTTCTTTGCGGAATCGTTCGAGGGTTTGCTTCACCCCGTCGTGGTTCTCGATATGTTCTTTAATGGTTGATTTTTCCGAGAGTTCACTTTTGAAATCAAAGTAGTCGGCACTCCTCTCCTGAAAAAACACATCCCGTTTCATTCCAAACTTATGGTAAAACGGTTCTTGAGTAGCGACTTCACTTTTCGGAACACCACCTTGCAAATGGGCTTTTACATCTTCCGGCTCTGGGTCAGGTGTGTTGTTCACGTAACGGCGAATGTTCAGGTTAAAATCATTGTCTTCAATTTCCGTCATTGCAACCAGACGGGAATATTTTGGTATTTCCAGCTTCTTAGTGAAAGCTGTATCAATTTTTTCGATGTCTTCGGGACGAAGGAAGTTTTGAGCTTTGCCCTCTCCGAACTCACCGTCAGCATTCACAAACAGGATTTTATTACGCAGTTCATCCGGCTTGTTTTTGTTGATAACCAATACACAAGCGGGAATCCCTGTCCCATAAAACAGTGATGGAGGTAAAGCAATAATCGCCTCGATGAGGTTGTCCTTTACGATACCTTCACGGATTATCTTTTCCGCTCCTCCACGAAACAGGACACCATGCGGGACTATACAGGCCATTTTTCCATTGTCTTTCAAACTGGCAACCATGTGTTGCACGAACATCAAGTCACCTTTCTTTCCCGTTTCAGGCGCATAACCATAGCGGAAACGAGCCGCAAAATTGAGGTTGTCCTTCGAGTAGTTTTGAGAAAATGGAGGATTAGCAAGAATACGGTCGTACTTCTTCAGTGAACCACCTTCTGTATGCTGTGGGTCTTCGATGGTATCCCCCAACTGAATATCTGAGTCCAGAACATTGTGCAAAATCATGTTCATTTTACAGATAGACCAAACTGTTCCATTGTTGTCCTGCCCTGCCAGTGTAAGGTTACGTGCATTCTGTCCTTGCTCTTCTACATACTGAGCCGATTGAATCAGCATACCACCAGAGCCAGCAGTTGGGTCATAAATAGCCATTGCCGCTTTAGGCTTCATTAGTTGAACCAACAAACGCACTACCTGAGAAGGCGTATAGAATTCACCTCCCTTTTTCCCAGCACTGTCAGCAAAGTATTTGATTAGGTATTCATAGGCTGCTCCCAACAGGTCAGGGAACTCGAAATTGTTATTGGTAAGCTTTATCTTGTCGAAGTGGTCAATCAGGTCTTTGGCCTTCGAGTCGGGAATGACACGCTTGTTCCCTTTGGTTTTGTTGAAATTGATGTTGTCTTTCAGCACTCCCCTCAAGGAATCATTTGCCTCCTCCAAAGCTGCCAATGCCAAATCCAACTGCTCCCCTGCATTCTGATGAAAGTAGCGGATTTTCTCCCAGCGAGCCTGCTCAGGTACAAAAAAGGTTTCTCCGTAGGTCACAGGAGAATCCAGAACATCAGTGAGAACTTGCCCTTCCAGGTGCTTATAATCATCGGTACGAAGCCTATTCCTTCGCTCCACAAATTGGTCGCTCATCCTCTTCAAAAAGAGCATCCCGAAAATGTATTCCTTAAACTCCGAAGCGTCCATGCTCCCCCTCAAGATGTCGGCGGCTTTGAGGAGAAAAGATTCGAGCTGGGAGAGAGTTATTTTGGTATTTTGCATTAACTTAGATAGAAAATTAAATGATGCGTGAAAGTAGCGATTTTTGTTATTTCAAGCGACCTTTAAACCCCTTTTAAACCTTTTAAAACCCCTTTAAAACCCACATAGACTTGACAATAGAATTCTTTTGATTATACTCCTGATACAAACGTCCTTCGGGATTCTCTCCCTGACAAGCTCAGGGAAGAGGAAAGATAAAAAAGCTTAAAGCAGCAATGCTTTGAGCTTTTCTTTTATTTGGTCAAAATCTTCTTGATGGATGGTAGCAATTTTATCTGTTAACCTCTTTTTGTCCACCATTTTGACTTGTGAAAGAATGAGGCGAGACGGTTCATCGAAATAGCCTTCTGACAATAAATGATAAAATTTATTATCCTTTCACCTTGTCGTCATCGGAACGACGAAGAACATATTTCCCACCTTTTTCAAATGAGAACAGGTCTTTGAAAACTTTTCCCTTTTCCATCTTCCTCATTGCCAACATTGACACCCAAATGGGCAAACCACACCTCTCTTACTTTTACGAACACCTCCCCTTTTTGCCTGTGTATTTTCTTTTTTAGGATATTCCGTTCATCAAATCTTTTCATTGTTTATGCTGAATAAATTATAGCTCTTATACTTGCTATACAATTATTATCAATGGGAAATCAAAAAAGCCTGCCAGCAAAAACTGGACAGGCAATTAAACAAGCGCTATGATTCCCTTGTAGAATGGTGGACGTCAGTCCTCTCTAAGGAGGAGCAACCAACTGTGGTAGAGGCACGGCATCAGTAAGCGGTTGTCCGTAATTAGAGCAGTAACCGACGTCCGATTTTTTCAGTTCTTCAAAGTGAATTTTTTATAAATACTTTATGTAAAAAGTCAAGTCTATTGTGAGGTCTAAAAAAAATGGCTGCCACGAAAACGGGCAGCCACAAAACAGCTTATTTAACCCCACAAAACCATGTTGCCCAGGACGGGCGAGGTGAGTGGAGAAATAGGTCTTTACTATAATTTTTTATTGAGTTAAGTCAAGCGCAACACCACAATTTTTTATAAAAAAAGAAAAATGGTTGCTGCGAAAAGCACAGCAACCAAATTGTATGAACAAACACCCGACGGTGGGAAGTCCAATGGTATATGAAACGATATGAATCGGGAAGGCCGTAGCCTTCCCGACGTGGTACGCCTTGTGGCGGTTTAACTGAATGGCCTATCATCAGGCATGGTCTTCGACATTCAGTTTTTGTGAACCACTAAAATGACGTTTCATATAAAACATATATAGCCACTCTATCAATAAAGTCAAGTTCTTTTCTCCAAAATTGATATGCAATTAAATACACAATAGAAAAAAGTAAAAACGCTTCCCAGAAAAGCTTTTCAAACGAATTTCAAAGTTTTCAAAGTGCATTTTAAATTTTTAAAACAAATACCCAATTTGTTATAATAGGTCGAACTGGTTATCGGTCAATAGGCTTCTCTCCTTGATTTTTCTATTTCTGTGAATATGGATTTGTAGCGTACTAAACAATACAAAATCCATATTATGAAAAAACAAAAATCAAATCCAATGCTCACCCCTACCGAGCAACAATTCAAATCGCTCAATGGGGCTTACAAGTACTTCAACCGCAAGTTGTTCAACAATCAACTTCCTGGTTGTATCCTGAACTTTTCCAGACTGAGAGGGACGCATGGATTCTTAGCACCAGAACGATGGAAACGGGTCGGTGAAAAAGAGTTCGGGACACACGAAATCAGTCTGACTCCCGCTACCCTTTACCGCACACCGATTGAAATCTTTTCAACCTTGGTGCATGAGATGTGCCACCTCTGGCAATGGGAGTTCGGCAGCCCTTCCCGAAACGGCTACCACAACAAAGAATGGGCAGCCAAAATGAAGGCAGTCGGTCTTACCCCTTCCAATACTGGCAAACCAGGTGGAAAAGAAACAGGCCAACAGATGACCCATTACATCGAACCAGATGGCCGCTACCAAAAAGCGTTTGAAAAAAATGCCAGAACGCTACATCCTCCCCTTCACCTCGTTGGACGGCGAAGTGATGAAAAGGATTATCGAAGGCAGTGGCAGCGGTGGTGACGGAGAAGAAGATGAACGGAAAAAACGGCTTCGCAAATTGCGTCCAGTAAGTCGCAAAAAGACCAAGTATTCTTGTTCTGGTTGCGGTGCGAATGTCTGGGGAAAACCTGCGTTGAAAATTCGTTGTGAGGATTGTGATAAACCATTTGAAACGGTCGAATGACTATCTTCAAATCGTTTATCCCAACCTAAGTCGCTTGGAAATCCAAAAGCGACTTTTTTTTATAGACTTCAACTTGACTTAAAAGGAATAAAAGTTATTAAAGGATATGGCTTTTGCCAGGGAGGATAAGAGTCTGGCGTTCACTGAATTGGGTTCGCCAGACCATTTTAATCCCACCCAAAGAATTGTTTGGGTTAGATAACTCACAACATTGTGAGCAGAGGCTTTCGGTCTTGACCGAGCCTCTTTTTTTATAATAATAACCACAACACTCCTCTCTTTCTTTGTAGTTGTTTATATGTTTATATTAACGTTTAATTGTTTAGGAGGCAAAACTTGAATACCACACTACTCTTACTCGTCACTATTATAACAGATTGGGTATTTAATATAACAAATTGGGTATTTCAGCACTCCTCTATTATAACAAATCAGGTATTTAATATAACAAAATAGGTATTTCATTTCACCCCTATTATAACATTTTGGGTATTTATCTTTTTGCTATTATAACAAATTGGGATATTGAATATGCTCTTGATTTTTCATTTAATTATAACATAACACCATTGATAGTTTTGTTATTTTTATTTTGATTCGTTCAAAATGGATTCCACAAGGCAGATTTCGCTCTTTGCAGAGAGTGATGCGGTCATGGAAATCAAGAAGCACAGTAGTTTGGTGCAAATGAATAACGTGACGACGCTGCAACAAAGAAAAGCCATTAATTCACTGATATGGATTGCGAAAGACCAATTGAAGCGTAATCCTGAAGCAAGGGCATTCAGTGTTGACTTAGGTATTATCAAAAAACTATCAGGAATCAACCGCAATGACAATAAAGAATTAAAACAGGCACTCAAAGCTTTGGTATCACTGGTTATTGAATATAATATTCTTTGAAAAGAAAAATACGAATGGGGGGCATTTCCATTCCTGGCTTTTGTGAAGATAATCGGGCAGAGGAGGGGGAATACTGCAAGAGTCCTTTTTGAATTTCCTACACCCATTTTGGAAGCCATCAAAAGACCTTCGATGTACGTAAAATTAAATTTATTTATTTGGAGGGATTTAAACAGTAAACACAGCCTTGCATTATATGAAATTCTGAAAGATTATCAGAATATAGGCAGAATACGTATTGGGGTAAATGATTTCAAAAAATTGGTTGGTATTGAGCCAGAGCAGTACAAAATATTCACGATGCTCAGAAAGAGGATTATTGATACTGCCGTGAAAGAAATAAACGAAAAAACAGATTTGAAAGTAGTGTACGACCTCGAAAAAGAAGGAAGAAAAATAACGACTATTGTGTTTAGGGTAAGCTGATTAACAACCTATGAAACAGAACAAAAAACCAACGAAGAAATCTTGCAAAAACTCAGTGAGATGGGCATTAAAGATGCCAAGGCAAAAGAGCTACTAAAAAACCATAACGAGGAGTATATTTTGGCCAATATCAGAGTAGTAGAAGAGGAGTTGAAACGTGGAAAAAAAATACGTAACGTTCCAGCATATTTGATGAAAGCTTTTGAGGTTGATTTTAGACCAGCAGAAACAGAACTGCAAAAACTATTGACCAAGAAAAAGAAACAAAGCAAGCTGGAAGAAAAAGCAGCAGAGGAGTGGGCAGCTAAAAGAAAAGCATTGCTCAAAAAGTTTGAAAAACAAAAAGCTGAAGCAGTCGCTAAAGTTTTAGGTGATTTAAGCAACACGGAAACAACATCCCTCAAAGCTGAGTTTCTTGAAGACATAGAGAAAAATCCACTACTGAAAAAGGTATTGGAAGCAAAGGGACTTGACTCCAAACCAATACAGGCACACTGGATAAATTTTATCGCTCAGAGGTATCTGGAAAAAACGGCTTCTGACTTTACCGAATTTTTGAAAATTGAAGGGTACGATACAAAAGGTGGGGAAATATAGGAATGTGATACAAAGCGTTCAAAATCGAAATTTTTTGCACGGTGAGAACTGGGTTTTCTCATCGTTTTTTTGATTGTTTTTCTTTGTTTATTAAAAAAAATACCCATTCCTGAATCAGGTAATGGGTATGCAAATGGCTAAGAAAAAAATCATATGTCTTGCATCGAGAATTACTATTGATTTAATGTGATTTATCAAGTTTTTAAAAACATTTAAAACTTTTAAAAAAAGTCCTGTCCGAAAAGCCGGACAGGAACTGTGCCTCCCATTTGCACCATGAACATACTATGAAACACCAGTGACGATGGGGGAGTGATTTTATATATAATTCTCAGGAAAAATCAATAGGAAATTATGACCAGAAAAGAATGATGGGAATTGGTTGCTGGTAATATTGTTTACGCATGTTTTAGAAAAAGACCAGCCCGAAAAAAACCGGGAGGTCTTTGAAGCTCATTAGCGGAAGTGATTTAGATGAAAACAGTAAAAATTGATTTAATTAAAGGTTCAAAAAACACGTACAGCACAGTAATTAGTAGTGTGGACAGGGCGACTTGCATGTGTTTGTTTTTATAAGTGTACCCAAAACGCAAAAGAAGAAACAAAGATGTTCCCTCAAGGGCAAATCTTATTGTTGCAAAGACACCGAATTGGCCAACCACATAAGTAACAATTGCGTACACCAACAAAGACATGATGAGTAAGAAAGCCAGTCTCAGCGTTTTATAGAGAGCTTGGTCATCTTGTTTGATTTTAGATAATAATTCCTGCATAAGTCTTAAATTGTTTGTAGCCAATGAACTTCAAGTATATTATGTATATTTTCATATAATTATCAATGTGAAAGCTTAGTAAAAAAACCTAATCCTAATAAAGAAAAGCCCTTATTTATATAAATGAAAAAGTGCCGCAGCAGGACGCTACGACACCGTCTTAACCAGAAAGCTGATAGACCCTCAGATTATAGGATTTTGATTTTTCTTGTCAACATATTTTACCCTTCCACCCCAAACAGAGGAGGGAGTACTGTCCGAGCGATAAATACAATGAGGAGAATAAGAAAACCAAGCACCAAAAAATACCTTTTTTCAAAAATTGATTTTTCACGGAAGAGGGATTCAACTTTTTCGTGATATTCTTTTTGGACAGCCTCGTATTTGGAAAGCACTTCTTTTTTCTCTGCCTTTTCTTCGGAGAGAAGAATAGCATATTTTCCTACCTGTTCCTTTAAATTGACATTGTATTTTTCTAAGTCTTCCGTCCTTTGGGTAACAAGCTCATACTCTTTTTCAAGCTTTGAAAATCACTTTTTCAAGTATTCAACTTCCTCAGTATCCTCTTTTGTACTGTGGTCTTCTTGGTTGCTTTTGAAAGATTTTAAAGGTGGTTGTAAAATGTTTGTAAAGTCTTCTAAATGGATAAAAGTCTTTCAATACTCTTTCTTGGTGCGGATTTTCCCTTCGTGCTTTGAAAGATAGTTGTAAACTGTTTGTAAAGAAACATCAAACTGATGCGAAATGTCTTTTGGGAGAACGTATTCCATTGTTTAAAAAGAAATAGTTGAAAATTAGAAAACTTGTAAACGCTTTAAAAGTATTGAAAACAAGCCAAATAGCAATCTCTTTTTAAAACTTGTAAAAAAGGTTTTAAAGGAAAGCCACAGGAGAGACCTCTGGCTTTTTCTTTGGCATTTGGTAGCACCCACCCAAACTGTATCGTAGTCGTCACGGCGGTCGTTTTCAGATTTCAGGAAATTCCATCCTGGGGGAACATTCTCAAAAGACCTGCGAACAAAAACTAACCCCAATTTTCAATACTATATAGCAATTACTTACTAATCTTTCAATCTCTCTTTTCAAGAGATTTTATATGATTAGAAAACTTTTAAAGAGAAATTTTAAAATTTTAAAAGGCAGGAACTTTCAAGTATTCCTGCCTTTTTTTAACTTGTGCCGTGCTTTAGAGGGAAGCACTCTTTTATCTTCTTTTTAAATCACATGGAGGAAAAAATTATTTCTATTCTGGAAGGTGCTGAACTTTCTTGATTTACTGCCCTGCTCGAAGGAGCGTATTTAAAAAGGTATGTTGTTGCCTTTACTGACAACGAAGTTTGGTCAATTCCTTTATTGGCATTTCAGGCGATGTTTTATGGAAAGTCTTTTGACAACCTAACGATTGGCTGACGAACGAACCAGCAACGTAAAGTTGTCATAGACATTTGAACTTCCACTGATAGCCTTGAGGAAGCCCGCAAGTTGCAAGATCGCTACAACCAGCAAGCTATCCGGGACACAGTAAAGAAGAGGGAAATCTACTAATCGAACAAGGAGGTTTCCCTCTCCTCCTTTTTAATCCAACAGCACCACCTTCCACGTGTGGTTCTTCAGTTTTCCAATCATTTTTTGTGGGTAGATATTGCCATCGGTCAAAGAGAGGAGTGCATACGTTCTTTTCACGGTCTGATAAGAAGTAAACAAAAGAATCCTAACCTTCCCATATATTTTTTCAAGACTTTTTTATGTGGTAATTGTATCTTTGAATTGCGGGATAGGAAGACCGCACTTTTAGTTCTTTTCTATACTACCATGAAACTTCTTACTCAGGAGATTTTAAAAAGATTCCGCAAAGTTGGCAATCAAATGCAGGAGGCCGACCCGATTGTAATCTGTAAGTTCTTTCATCCTGCTTCAGTCCGAACACGGTATCCGACGGAGTATGATGAGGAGTCAAAGATTTTCTTTGGGTATGTCATCGGCGTTGAGAGCGAACGGTGAACTTTTAGTCTTGAAGAGCTGCAAAGTTTCAGGGATAGGTTTGGACTTGGAATCGAAAGAGACAAGTTCTTCCGTCCGTGCAGATTTTCAGAATTGAAGAGCTTTTAGCTCTTCTTTTCTGAAAACGGTTTCACCAGTTTTTTAGCTATTTCTTGTTGGTGCGTTCAAAACTTAAATCCTTAAAAATGTCGTAAAACCAGTTTTCAAAAAACTGAACAAGCCCCATATCTTTCAGTACAAAACATGGTTGTTCCAACCCTTTGTGTTCATGGACGAGCCACCCAAACCAAAGTTCTTTTGAGCCGTCTTTAAAATGGATTACGGTAAAGTTTATAAATGAAGACCATTTAGGGTCAAGTATTTCGGCTTGATAGCCTTCGCCTTCTGATTGATGCAATTCATACTCTTTCCTAAAAATGCTACTTACTATTTCTTTAAAAATACCACCTGCCTTAACATAGGTAGAAATAGCTTCTTCCCATACAAGTGACTTTTTTGTGTAGTAATTTTCTTTTACATTTCTCCCAACAACACGAGTATTTAATACCAAGTCTGCTTCTTGAATTCTTTCAGCCAGTTTTATCAATCCTATTTCACTTGACCAAGATTCTACATTCTCACTTTTAAGTGGGGTAGTTGGAATATTGACGATTGAATCTGTTGGTATTTCAGTGAGACTTGCTTGTTGTAATACAGCGTCTTCATTTTTTGTTTCAAAATCATCCCAATCATCGTATCCTAAATAAGAAGCGAAAATATCCAAAGTCTTGTTCCTCGGTATTTCAGAAAGCCCATTTTTTTGGAAAGCCTGATTAAGAGAATGAGTACTGACTGTTTTATCCTTATCTAAGGTTTTATTTATATCCTTACGTATTGAGTCTGCAAAGACAAATGGCCTTTCAATATTATTAAAACCTTTAAAAGTTTTGTATTTCCACTTATACTTGTCATCCCACTCACTTTCAATTTTGTTTAGAAACTGCTTCCACAGTTCTTCAATGAGTATTTTTTTTTCGAAGTGCATAGTTTTTCGTGTAGCATTTGTTTATTCAAGAATACAGTTGCAAATGTATTTGTGAATGAGCTGTTTTCGTAACAAAATGCTGTTCTTATCTAAAAACAGTTTCAATTAGAAAAAAACAGTTTTAACTGGCGATTTGAAACATTTTTTATAGCAACCTTTGTAACGTACTAAACATTTTGAACAATGGCCATTCAACAATGATTTATTAAGATAAAAATCATTTTATCAAAATGTTAATTGGCAAAATAGCTCAAGCGCTATTTATCAAAACGCTTTTTTCGCCTTAGTTTCTTTCCACTTTTAGACCACACTGAAATTCCACAGAACCAATTCATTATCTAACTCAAACTTGGTATTGGCAACCCTCCGTCAATTCCCTGGTAGGGGATTGCCTTTACTCTAAAATCCAAAAAAATGAAAATCAAAGACTGTCAATTTTGTGGAGAAAGTATTAAGGATACAGCTTACCACTGCAACCATTGTAACCATACCCAAAAGGACAAGGCACTTTTAAGTGTCCGACTAATCCGTATTCAAGTCATAAGATACCTAACCTTTTTTCTTGCACTTCTTGCCCCTTTGGGAGTCTTCAGTTTTTATATTGGAGAGTGGAGTACATCCGGGCAAATGGTATTTGAGTTGGGTAAATTAGTTTGGGTCTGCATTTGCGGCTTTATTTTCCTTTCACTGTTCTATCATCTTGTTCCTGAATCCTACCTGGAGGATGTTAAAGTTCCATACATGCTTGACAGGATAAAATACTGTCGTCGAATGATGGTCAGGAACTTATTGTTATTTCCTGCCTTGTCTGTGTTTCTAATTTATGGTCAAATTAAACTCGCTGCGAATCGCCCAGATTACAATGATTTTAGGGCTTATCTAAAAACTGAAAAGAGCTTTACGGAAAAAGATATTGTGGGTGAAATGCGATTGCCCTTCTTAACGATTCATATAATTGAAAATGCAAAAGGTATGAGGTATTACGCTGGACTGAATAATAAATTCTACCCTTTCGACCCCAAGATTTTCACTGAACCCATCGTCAATAACTAAAATCATTTCAAAATGAGCAACTATAACAACTCAAGTGACCCCGCAGCCGAAAAAGGCTGTGTGGCAATTATCGGACTCGTGGTTATATGCGTTGTGGCACAGACAATCATCAATTTAGTCGTGTTTGTTGGTATAGCAGGCGGCATAGGCTTTTCCCTTTATCGGTTGTATATGTATGACAAACGAACAGGCCATATCACCGCTTACTTGGAGCGGGTTTTCAGGGTCAAAGAATGGGGCAAAGGGAGTGACCAATCTGATTTGCCATACAAGGAGAGCAGTGGAGATTTGCCTAATGCACCCAACCAGGAAATCCTTCAACAATTGAACAACATTGAGTTTGAAGTGACGAACCTACGCAAGGAGAATGAGAACTTAAAAACTGAACAGAAGAAAGACCTTGAAAAGGCTTTGGTTCAAATTGACAGGAAGAACAAAAAAAACTTGTTGGACGACATTTTTAAACCGTCCCAAACAGAAGGATATGCCCGTTCAGATGAGTTTGAAAAACAACAGTTTCAAATGGAGGTAAAAAAGAAAAAAGAGGAGTTGGAAATACGTGAACTGAAGCATGAGATGTCTTCTCAGATTTTTGAACAGGACAAAAAGTTAATGGAATACCGCTTCGAGGCGAAGCAGGATAATTTAATGCTTCGGGAAGAAGTGCGGACAGGTTTCATCAAAGTTGCAGAAACGTTCAGGTTGGTCGAAAAAGAAATGATGACCTTACAATCCTATGTTGCAGAAAAGTTCTCCCAACTGGAACTCAATTTCCTAAAAGAGATAGGCAATATCAGGCAAGATATGAGCAGGTTGCAGGTGAGTGTTGCCAAAGAATTTTCTGATGTGAGGTTACAGTTTGGGAAGGAAGTACTGAGGCTTGACCAACAACAAGTCCGAATAGTTGACAAGGTGCAGACCCTGCACAACCAGGTCAAATCTTTTGGTGTCGAAATGATAAAAATAAAGAACGATGCAGAGCGGTATTCCTACCGTGCGGAAGACATGTTGAAACGGGCTGACCTTGCTTATCAAAGACACCAAGTGGCCATTCAGTCCGTATCGAAGGACATAGACCTGAACCTGAAGCACATGGCGATGTACAAAAAGGATTTCGCCCTCGAAGTCGGCACTTCAAAACTTCAGCTTGAGCGCATTTCACAAGACCAGTACCTTGCTCTAAAGGACATTTCCTACGAAAAAATGGGGATTAATATACTCAGGGACGAATACCAGCAAAGGGCTACTTTGGAACAGACCAAAATGCAGAACCTGCTTGCAGAACAAAAGCGGATAGAGGAGCGGATACAGGAAAAAATATCAAGAGGCCAACTTGTTGACGACCTCAAGCACCAACTCCGCATGACCCAAGAGGATTTGAGATACACATCGAACCGTGCAAACCTAATGCAACAGGAATTCTCTGCCATTCGCCGCCACTCAAAAAATTAATGCACATGGATTTTTTCAAAAATATTATCCGGCCTGAAGAGGCTGAGGAACTCTTTTGCCTTCACGCAAAGGAAGATACTCTTTCCATAGGTGAACTTGTTGATGTTGAAATTGAACACACCAAAAAGTTTATGATGGTGTGGTGCGAACGCATTGATAAACTGGTCTCCTGGGATGAAGATGTAAACGGCCATCGAACCTCATATTCTAAAAGTGCATTGAAGTGGCGGGGCTTCAGTTTTGATGAATATATGGCCTTGTTCAATCCACACATCGTTCCAGAGCAGTACCCCTTCTATCCAGTTTTCAATCAGGTAAACAGGAGAAAGGGCGGTATCAATACTGAAAAGCAAAGGAGGGATATTACGTTCAGGTACGAACTGAACGATGACGACTATTACAGGCTGTTGATAGACCAAGGCTATGGACTGGTTGTCAATCATTTTGTGAGGGAAATATTGCGCCCAATGGCAAGAATCCCTATCGAAAAACTGTTCATGCACCTTTACTGCGTCGCCCCGACCGGGGAGGGGAAATCCGTTTTGTTGGAGACAATGCTTTTCGGGCTGCAAAAAAAGTTTCCACACCACAGTATGATTGTGATTGACCCTCATGGAAGTCTTGCAGAAAACGCCAAGAAATTTTATATGAACTCACAACATGAAAGAGTGGTCTATATCGCCCCATACTTAAAGGTTGGGATGACACCGACCATCAATCCTTTTGCAATGTCAGACTATTCCCCCAAGAACGTCAATTCAACAGGAGAGCAGTTTATTCAAGCAATGGAAGAAGTGTTGGATAAGGAAGGAGGGGAGTTGTCAGAAAATATGGTCAATCTGCTGGAAAAGTGTATTTACTTCTTGCTCAGTCGGAAAGGTTCTACGTTCTCAGATTTACTAAGCCTTCTCAAATGTGATGCTCACCTTTTCAATGAAGCAAAAAAGTTTGACCCAATTTTCGATGACTATTTTCTAAAACCTGGAAGCAGGACAAGGGATGCTTTGATGAACCGTGTGAGCAGGATAGTTGACAACTCACCAGTAATGAGAAACCTATTGGGTGGTAAGGAGACTTTTAACTTGGAACACGCCATCAACAATGGCAAGGTTGTCATTTTCAATATATCCGATTTAGGTGAGATGAGCCAAATCGCTTTTGGGAAGTTCCTTATGGCCAGTATAAAAAGCATCGTCAGGAAAAGAAAAAAGAACGGCGACATCCATACATTCTGTATCATTGACGAAGCACAGAACTTTTGCACTGGCAGCCTTGAAATTATGCTTTCCCAACTCCGGGGTTTTGGCCTACATCTTATCCTTGCCAATCAATTTGTTGAGCAGTTTGAAAATCAGGCTAAGACTGTAATCAAAAATACCGCAGTTAAGATTGGCGGAGGAGGTGACGATAACATTGACAGCATAAAGGGCGTGATAAGTCTGCCAGAACATGCCACTTTGGACGACTATCAGTTTTTCCTAAAATCACGGAACAGAGGGGTGATGAAGTTTAAATCTCCAAGCTTCCTATTGGACTATCCTGAGAAGTATTATCTAAACCGAGAAGAGGAGGCTGCACTGGACAGTTATCAGATTTCCAGATACTACAAGCCGATAGAAGGGGAGTCAAACTCAGGAAAGGGGGCATCTGTACCCCCCGCCCCTGTTCTGCCCCCCGCACCCTCAAATACCAAGAACGGTAAGCCTCCTTTTGACCTTTTCATAGATGAACCATGATTACAAGATTCTCACCAAAACAAATCAAAGTGTTGAAGGCACTGGCCAGGTACAAATTCTTGACCTATTCCCAGATGATGGAGTTGGGTATTGAACGCCATCGGTCAAACCTGAGTACCCTTCTTAAAGGGCTTCGGGAAAGTAAGTTCCCTATGGTCAAAAAGATACCACATGGCATAGGGGATGAGGTGAAGCACTATCTGACCGAAAAAGCAGTTGGTGTGCTGGTTGATTTATGCGGCCTCTCAGAGCAAGAAATACATTTTCCGAAAGGCAGAATCTTGACCCACACACAAGACCAGGTGCATCGAACAAGAGTAATAGATTTTCATATTGCTCTCGATTTGGCTTGTCAAAAGGAGGGCATTCCCCTACTCTTCTGTGACCGTTATTTTGATACGGTGGGAAACAACAGGGTTGAGAAAAACCTGAAATCAAAGACAGCTTTTAGGTATGAGTCAAACTCCTCTATTAAGCCGGACATGACTTTCAAGCTCAAGCCAAACGAAGAGGAACTTTATCTTTTTGAATTGGAGAACGGGAGTGACTCCAAGAAATCAATCCAGAAATGTATCCGTCATGGTGAGGCTGTGTTAACTGGCGTCGTCAATCAAAAATATAATTTCAACAAAGGGTACAGGCTATTGTGGGTGTTTGAAAACGAAGGTGTTTTGAAAACTGCCCAAAAAGAATTGCAGAAACTTCCCCTCTTCCAAAACCTTGGAGAATATTTTCTTTTTAAACCCCTCCCCGATTTTGGGGAAGAAATCTTTCAGGGATGGCAGAACGTCTCCGGCAAGGAAAGAAAGATGTTTTATTAGTTTAGTTGAATCTTGTTTATTAAACTAAATTATTGGTTTTCAATGGTTTAGTTTATAAACTGGATTATAGGTAGGATTATAGAAGAGATTATAAGTTGGAATTACAAAAAACTCTCTCCCAAGAAAATGAGCCTATTGACAAAAAAGAAAAAACCTATTCCCAAACCCCCTTTCATTTTCCGAACTTCCTCCCTTAACTTTGCACCGCCTTTGGTTAAAATTTCAACTATATTTCAACCAGCACAAAAAAAGGAGTCACGACAACTGTCGTAACTCCTTGATAATCAATCGGTCGGGGTGGCAGGATTCGAACCTGCGGCCCCCTGCTCCCAAAGCAGGTGCGCTAACCGGACTGCGCTACACCCCGTAAATATATCTTCTGGTCTTTTTGGGTAGGTTACGTGCAGGCAGGTTCAAACCTGTGGCCCTCCCGATTTCACATCGGGATGCGCTAACCGGACTGCGCTACACCCCGAAATTGGATCATTGGTTTTGGTGCTTGGTTAGGTGCATTCTTTTATGCAGCCTTCAAAGAAAAGAGTCTTTTGAAACGGCATTACAACTTGCATGTTTCAAAAGACTCCAAATATTGCGGTGAGGGCGGGATTCGAACCCGCGATACCCCGTTAAGAGTATGCCGGTTTAGCAAACCGGTGGTTTCAGCCACTCACCCACCTCACCAGGCGAGTATTATTTGCGCTTTTCTTTCAAAGCGGCGGCAAATGTAAAGTTAGTTTCATTAAAACCAAAAAACGGTTCCCGAAAAATTACATTTTTATGAAATACGAGGTACTCAACCACCAATAGTTACTTTTCGTTCAGACTGAGTCGAATTTTCTTCTCTAGTTCTGAAACAGTATCTTTAAAAACAAGATCTGTTTCCATCAGATCCTGTACCGTCTTGATAGAGTAGATCACTGTGCTATGATCCCTGCCGCCAAACATTTCACCAATCGCTTTTAATGATTTGTCGGTTAAATGTTTTGCCAAATACATGGACAGTTGACGTGCTATTACGAATTGTCGTTTACGAGTCTTGCCACCTAACTTTTCAACTGGGACACTAAAATGATCGGCAACGAGGTTTTTGATGAAATCAAGTGTTATTTCTTTGTTGATTTGAGTGACAAAGTTCCGGGTAACATCTTTTGCTAATTCAACGTCTATTTCTCTTCGGTTCAAGGAGGATTGTGCAATCAATGAAACCAACACACCTTCTAATTCCCTAATGTTATTTTGGATATTATAGCAAATAAATTCCACTACATCACCGGGGAGGTCAACACCTTCTCTGTTCATTTTGGCTTCGAGGATAGCTACACGGGTTTCAAATTCGGGTATCTGTAAATCTGCTGACAGCCCCCACTTGAACCGAGAGATCAGTCGTTCTTCCATACCGTCCAAATCTTTTGGAGGGCGATCGGATGTGAGGATGATCTGTTTGCCGTTTTGGTGCAGCTGGTTGAAGATGTGAAAGAAAATTTCTTGGGTCTTTTGTTTGTTTGCCAAAAACTGGATGTCATCTACGATCAGCACATCCACCATTTGGTAAAAATTCACAAAATCGTTGACAGCATTGTTTTTGATGGATTCAATGATCTGGCTGGTGAATTTTTCGGAAGAAACATAGAGTACCCGCTTGTTATCAAAGGATTTTAAAACCTCATTGCCTACTGCCTGGGCCAGATGGGTTTTACCCAGGCCTACGTCCCCAAATATCACTAATGGGTTGAAAGCGGTTCCTCCGGGCTTTTTGGCAACAGCTTGTCCAGCTGACCGGGCAAGTCGGTTGCAATCCCCTTCTATAAATGAATCAAAGGTATAGTTGGGATTGAGTTGAGGGTCTACTTTCAATTTCCTAATACCCGGAATTACAAAGGGGTTTTTAATGTTGGTAGCATCTAAGCCACCTGGGGCAACGCCATTATTGATGCCGCTTGGTCGGGCAGGTTTAGCTGAATAGCTATATTGGCGTTCGTTGGCCTCGGTAACCAGTTGTTTATCTTGGAGCCTCTTGGTTCCAGTAAGTATTTGATACTCGAGCCGACCCCGCTCGCCAAGTTCCTTGCGGATGGTCATTTTCAGTAGTGCAACATAGTGCTCTTCGAGCCACTCATAAAAAAACTTGTTGGGCACCTGTATTGTCAAAGCAGCGTTGTCCAAACGGATCGGCCTGATCGGCTCGAACCATGTTTTGAAGCTCTGTCCATTGACGTTTCTCCTGATGACTTGAAGACAGTTATCCCATACTGTTACGCAATCCTTTACCATTCTCCTGTTTGTTGGTTGGAAGTGAAAAAATAATTGTTTAACAATGTCCCTAGGACAAATTTTGTAGCATCAGTAAATTAGGAAAACTCCGAATGAAAGCCCTGCGGTGTGCCCTTACACATTTCAGGTCGCTAACAAGAAACTTGAGTGGTTTCTTCGATTGGAGGACTGCAAAGGTGGTAAAAAATATAGCTTCAAAGGGAGGGGTTTGGTTCTTTTTTTATAATTTTTTTTTGTTGATCTGTTTTACAGTTTGTAACATGCTTATTATCAAAGGAATAGCAAATTAGTCGTCTTTAAGTTGTTGAAAATCAATCGTTTACAAAAAGCCCCTTGAAAATCAATGAGTTATGGTTTTTTTCCTTACATCAAAATGGTAGCCTCCTTTTTTATAGCCAATAGTGCCTTGTCGATAGCCAATTCTGGTTGTGTTTCGAGAAAATTCATGAGGGCATTGGCTAGAGCAATAGAGGGTGTCTTCGGGTCAAATTTTTCTGCAATAGAACTAATAATTGACATGGTGTCTTCTTTTGATATTTTCAAGATCTGCCACAATTGATTAGATACATAAACTTGTTGAGTGATATTGTATTCAAATTCCTGTTGCACTGTCATCAACAGTTTCAATTTTAGTTCGGCCACCGTTTGGTCATTTTCCCTTAATCTTAATAATAAGTTCGGAATTGAAATCCTTTCGCAAAACAAGGAGAGCCTCTCGTAAGCCTGAAGACGTAAAGGGGTTGTTGTATTTTTATTGTTTTGTTTGTTTTCCAACAACTTCAATTGATATTGCTTTTCAAGGTAGGTTTTTAGGATGCTGTTGACGGTTAAAAAGACAATTATCGCTGGGACGCTTATCTTTATGATCTCAAGGACTACGTTTACGAAAGTTTCCATATAATTAAAATTGATAGGTAATTTTCTCTAAAGTTTCTTTTCAAAATCTAAAAGTCAAGCATTTTAAAAAGTTTGCAAAAGTAATTGGAGCGTTCGTTTTTCAAAAAAACTTGAAAACTTTCTCAACCATGGGAACTGGAAGGGTGTTTCACTCCCAAACTCCTGATTGCTTACTTTTGCAACCAAATAGGAGCAGCATTCGCATTTTTTTGCCTTAAATATGCTCGACCACTATACAGCAATTCTCGCTATTAGTTTTTTTGAAATATGAAAGCCGTTCTTTGAGGCCAAAGGGAAGGGGGCTTTTTGGAGAGAGGTGTGCTTTTTTGGTTTTTTCAAAAAAAAACCAAAAAAGCACACCTCTCTCCTCTTGTTTTCTTCTCCACATATTTCAATTTTTTTAATAGCGAGAATTGCTGACCACTATAGAGGTTTTGTATAATTTGGGATCATAATTTCATGATCGTTCTAAATGATAACACAAAAATAATTTCAAGTGACAACGACACAACCAATATCTTTAACTCCGGGAGCTGTCAAGCAGCTCCTTAGAATAGCCGAAGAGCAAAATATTCCGAATGACCACGGGTTACGCATTGGCGTAAAAGGTGGGGGATGTTCAGGTTTTTCATATGTGCTTGGATTTGACAAAAGAGGAGAGACTGATGAAGAATATGAAGTCGAAGGTTTAAAAGTATTTATGCAAAAGGCGCATGCCATATATTTGCTTGGTATGGAAATAGACTGGGTAGAAGGTTTGAATAACAGGGGGTTTTCTTTTAACAACCCTAATGCATCTTCTACTTGTGGCTGCGGTACATCGTTCTCTGCATAAGTATCAAGTATCCCAATAAGTTAATTCCTTTTTTGTTTTTTCTCATTTAGGGGGCGGTGAAAAATAACTTTCCGATTTGTTTAGCTTTATTGTAATAAACGAGTTTTACTAAATCTCCAAGATTTAGCAAAACGGGTAGGCTAACCGATTTGCTAAATTTTAAAAATTTAGTAAATCTTTTTTTGAAATCAGTAAATTATTTTTCACTGTTCCCTTAAAACAATAGTTTTTTGAGTTGCACATCTCTTATTCTATTAAAGAAGAGAAATTATAAAGCCCGGCAGGTTTCCCTTGCCGGGCTTTTTTATTGGAGCCTGTCTAGTGGGTTCACTATTGGGTGTACTAGAGTGCCGTTGGGATAGATAAAGTCAGGCTCTCTTAGCTGTGTCTTTTTCTAATCGGAATGGCTTACAAGCGTCCAAAAGGTTGATTACATGTGTAAAATTCTCTTTTGAAATTTAAAAGAGGGATAAAAGGGGGTGTCTATTTAATTTGAGTTACCGTTTTAATGTGGTCTTTCACAGTGAGTGAAGACCAAAGGTAAAAAGATATAGGTACTATAAAGAAAAATTCTGGAAAATAGATTTTTTACGACGATTTCGTTTTCCATTTTATAACTCTCACGTTGAAGTTGAAGTCAGACATCATCTCCATTTATTTCCCTTTGGGTATTTGAATCAATTTTATCCTCAGAGCCATCTAGTGCAGCATCCAATTGTTTTGCTTCCCTGACTTTTGAATCTTGTTTCAATATCTGGCTCGCCAATTTTCTTGCTTCATAAATTGGATCTTTAAGGAAATTCAAAGACCAGACTGGAATCAATTCAAAGTTTTCAGCTTTCAGCTTGTTTACGTGTGCTTGTTCCCAGACTCCTGATGTGTGCAGCGTATCAGCAAAAAAGCCATCAGGTACAACAATGATTTTTTTCCCGCCTTTATTCTGTGGAGCAACGACTAACGGTAAAACTACATCTTCCCACGGGACGTGTAAACTGAATCGGTCACGGTCAATGTAGGAAGTCAAACTTTCAGCTATTTCTTCAACAAAATTGGGGTCTTTAATAGTCCTTTGCTCTTTCTTGCCAATGCTCTCCAATTCCTCTAAGAACTTCAGTTCATTTTTTTGTTGAGCAGCTTCTGACATAGAAATGAAATGGGCAAGAAGCCAGGTTCCTTTTTCCCATTGTTTTCCTTTAAATGTTTCCAATTGTTCATCACTAAATGAGTGGAGGACAAATAATTGTTGGAGCGGTTTATTGATCAGTAATTGTAAGAAACTCACCCCTTCAAGGGTATTCAAAAGAGCGGTTTTCTTGGTCAATTTCCCTTTGGCATTTATTGCGCCGTAGGTACAGGAGACGATTAGAATGTCGAAGTGCTGGCCAAAAAGTTCTTCAATAGAATACACACCCATTCCATTTCTTTCTAAATGCCTGATCTTTTCACTGCCTACTGCATTTTGTTGTTTCAATTTCAGCAAGTACGAAGAAATCAAATCCCTTTGTTCAATCGTAAATGCCACTATTCCAACTGAAGGATATACTCGTTGTGGTGTCTGTTTTATTCTGTTGAGCAACCTGATAATATGCTGTGCTTCAAAATCATTGATTCCTTCCATCTCATGGAATCGGCCTTCGAGATTTTCGACATAACTTTCTTGTGCATAATAAAAGGTATGTTTTGGCAAATCGGATACGGGAAGGTTTTGGATAGGGGCTTCATATCTATTGGTGATTTTTACAGAAGGTACTCCATTCTCCAATGCATATTGCAAAAGGCTCGTTTCATTTCCATTGCTGTCATTCGATCCAAAAATGACTACCTGTTTTCCTAGTTCCGCTATTTCAGTAGAAGGCTCAATAGATGAACGGTTAGCCTCTTCGTAAATAATTAGGTCAAACTTGAAACCTTTTGGAATAATGTTCATTGCAACATGTGGGGTCACGAATAGGATTGGTAAAAAGTCGGTAATTGTTTCAACGGAATCTTCAAAAATGTCAGAAAGTGATAAGGCAGCTTGTTTTTTGAGCAATGAACTGCCAAAGATCAATCGGTACTTGCTTTTATTTGACCTTTTCAGGTTTTTCAAACCTTCTATTTGTCGTTCTTGCCAAAGCAAATGGATGTAATTAAGTACCAAAGGTTTTAGTGAATGCCATGAGTTGTCATAGTCTTCAACAATTTCATGATCTGTTGGCAATGAATTGCTTTGTAGGCCAGTGAGTAAATTATTGAAATACCAACTTTCAAAAGCAGCGGACCAGTTTCCAGGTTTTACTTTTACAAGCGCCTTAACTACCTTCTTTCCAATAGGCGTTAATTTAAGCCAATTTGATTGCCACTGATAAAACAAAGGAAAATCCCTTAAATTCAGTTGGGTCTGTTCCATTTGCTCAATGATGCCTTCCAGGTATTTTTGTCGCTGGGGAACGGTTAGCGTCTTGTTCTCCAAATGTGCCTGATAAAGTTTCGCCTCGTTCAACTCCTCAAGCAAGACATCAAGTGCATATTCCAATTGTGTCACTTCTTCTTTGATGCCGAGGCTTGGGTGAGCGGTTTTGCTGTTCAGGCGCACCGCATCTTCTTGGATAATGTTTCCTAATTTGTTTTTCCATATGCTGAACTCGTGATCAAAAGCTTCTAAGTTCTGCACTACTTCTTCTATGGCCATTCCCTCCTTAGCTGAGCCAAATTGAAAGTCGAAATAAGGGTTTTTCTCGAATGAATTTTTTAAAGCCCAATAGTGTTTGGCAACATCGTTTTGAGCAGCTACTACTTTCTTTTTGTGCTTTGAATAAAACCAAGGGAATTTAAATGAGCTGGCTCTTGCCTCCTTAAAACTATTTCCCAGTTGGTCAGAATATCCAAGGATTTTTTCATGGACTGTATTATAGTGCCCTTCCAGATCGGCAATGTAAGATTCGTAATGGCTTTGCAGCTTATGCCGATAATTCTCAATTTCAGAAATATATCGATGGTGAAGTTGCCTTGCCCGACCTAAAAATATGCTCAATTGTTCTTCAGCATATGCCCTTCCACTTTCAGGTGATACTTGCTGAAACACTCTATCATGCAAGTTGCTCAAGGGATGTTTAAGGGTCTTGATTTTTTGAAATGAAGGAAAGCAATTTTCAACGCCTGTTTTCAAACTTTGATATTCTTTAAGGTTGAATGCAAAGTCTTGACGGTTCAGGTGGCTGGCCAATAATTCTTTTCCTTCGATTCTATTGTTTTTGAGAAACAGACCGACTGTATCAGTCCAAGCATGATCTCCAAAAACATTGTTCCTTGTTGCTTGATAAGCATTCTCCAACCTTTCCTTTGATCTTAGAAACCTGTTTTTCTTGAATTGAAAATCCTGTTTGTTAAAGGGGATGTCTCTATCCGTACCCTTTGCGGCAAGACGTAGCAGCTCAAGAATTTGGCCTCTGTCATTCAGTGGATCGGTCAATAAAAAATTCAGTTGGTTGACTCCCGATTTGGCCAATAGGACTTGGTTCTTTTTAAGAGCTGGAGCTCGTTCAGAAACTATCAAGCATTTTTTCTCCTGCATCAAAGCCGTCAACAGGACATTTAAGAGCGTCTGGGTTTTACCCAAAGCATCTACACCTTCTACTACCGAGATGTTTTTTTTCACCACATGCTCGAGCGCAGTCACTTGTTCCGGATCAGCTGCAAGGAAGGGAAAGACCAATGGATCAGCGTCCCGTATTTCTTCAGCTGCTGGTACGAAAACATCTTCTGGTTTTGACAGGTTTTCCCTAGCCTTCAATTGCTGCGGCGGATAAATACCAAGTATGCCAGATTTATGTATTGCCCCTTGATGGGAAAAGTCACCAATCTCGTTTATGCCGGGCGCTTCAATAACAAGGTTTTGATCCAAGTAATAGGTAAATTGGAAACGGTCTGCTAAGTCCCGACAAACTGCTTCTAATTTTGCTTTCGAAATGATGCCTCCAACAATTGCTTCTTCCAACTTCTCTTTATAGTCTAAATCATATTTTTCCTTCAAATACTGAATAACTTGGAAATTAGGTTGAATAAAATGGTCTTTGTCAAATTTTATTACCCATGCATCCACTTTGGTTTGGGCCGGTTCCAAGGATATATGCCAGATGTATAAAGGAGCAACCAGCAATTCTCCTTCAAATGTGTCGATGAGGAGCGGATAACCAAGTCCAAATGTTTTGGCGCCAATAGTTTTGGCCAAATTTTTTGATTCGAAATAGAGGTGCCTTATTCTCTCAATTACAGTATTTGATACATCAAACTGGTCACTGATTTGACCTTTCAACAATTGGTTCATGAAATTGACAGCAAATGATTCGCCCTCATCCGAGATTGTAGATATATCTATGCGGTCAAGGTAATAAGGCAGCGCATTATTGTAAATGGAATAAATAGATGGAGATTGACTATTCCTCATTGAAAAGATGTTTGGTCTTTGCTTGTTTTATGTACGAGGGTTTGCGGTGTATTGTTTGCAAGTTGTTGAAAATGAACACAAAAGCAATATGAAACCCAAATTTAGACGTTTGTTGTGAAGTACCAAGTTTTGACCTATAAAAGATTCTATTGTGCTGGTTTTTCGTAATTGAAAAGTACTGCCTTCCCTTTTCCATATTTACCTTGAATAATGACTACCTTTCCGCCCGGTTTTGAATTCTATGAGAACAATCATTATAAAATATCAAATTCGTGCATTATTTTTGCAAGCGGATGGCTGACACTATCCGTTCCTATCCTGACAACCGAGCATTACATCGTTTTCCAAGTCGGGAATCCCCCCTTCATTTTGGCGGGAGATTAGCCTAGAGATTTCGTGAAGACAAGTTGAGATGAATCCCATAACATAAGATACTTTGAAATGAAAAAGTACGTACTAGGAGTTTTTTCGTTGGCAATGATAGTTTTCGGATGCTCCTCTGATAAACTGACTGATCCGTTAGATGTAGATTTAAGTGCCGCCGTTAAAAGGGCTGCCCCAGATGGGACACTAGAACATTTTATCCTTCCTTCTGCTACTGACTATACCTCCATTCCTACCGATCCAAATAATACTTTATCCGATCTGAAAATTGAACTGGGCCGCATGCTTTTTTTTGAAACTGGCCTTGCCCTTGAGCCACTCTATGATGAATCGCTGAAGAGCTATTCTTGTTCCACCTGTCATATTCCAGAAGCTGGGTTCATGCCTGGCAGGGCACAAGGAATTGCTGACGGAGGTGCTGGATTTGGAGTTAATGGGGAAGGGAGAACGAAATTGTTCTTTTATGGAAATGATGAACCAGATGTGCAAGGGGCAAGGGCATTGAGTGTCATGAATGTAGCCTACACTCCAAATACTACTTGGAGCGGTCAATTTGGTGGGAACGACAATAACGTTGGTACAGAAGAAGTGTGGGAAGGGTTTGCTGAGATCAACCATTTGGGGCTGATGGGGCTTGAAAGCCAGATAATTGAAGGCTTCGACTTGCACCGGATGGTGGTCAATGAAACGGTATTGGATACCCTTGGCTATAAACCATATTTTGATGCTATTTATGGAAGTTTTCCTAAGTCGGAGCGATACACCAAAATAACAGCCAGTTTCGCAATCTCTGCCTATTTAAGAACCCTAATCACAGATAAAGCACCTTTTCAAGAATGGCTTAGGGGCAATACATATGCGATGGCAAATGAAGAAAAAGAAGGTGCCTTATTGTTTTTTGGAAAAGCAGGCTGTTTCAAATGTCACAATGGTAAACCATTAAATAATCCAGATCAATTTCTTGCCATTGGGGTGAAAGATTTGTATGAAAACGGAGCAGCGATAAATACAGGTGTTGACGACCTGAGAAACCTTGGTAGAGGAGGGTTCACGAAAAGAGCTGAGGACAATTATAAGTTTAAAGTCCCTCAACTTTATAATCTTAAAGGTTCAGGGTTTTACTTTCATGGTAGTAGCAAGCAGTCTTTAAGGGAGGTTGTTGAATACTTTAATGAAGGCGTTAAAGAGAATGCACAGGTTCCTTCTTCCCAAATCGCTCCGCAATTCCAACCACTTGGACTTACAGAAGAAGAAATTGATAAACTATTACTGTTTCTTGAACACTCTTTGTACGATCACGATTTTCAGAAATATGTTCCTGAGGAAGTTCTTTCAGGTAATTGTTTCCCCAACAATGATGAAATTTCAAGAGCTGATCTTGGTTGTAATTAATACAAGAGGTCAGAAACCAGATACAATATGTTTGACCTCTGACAGCAAAACGGGTTGACTCCTGACCTCTTGGATATTGGGCAATCATTCCCCCGACTCAGCGTTTTTTGATACATCAACCATTCCGCCGCTTATCTTCTCACCATCTTTGTAATCGTATTCCATAATTAATTGTCCTGCTTCATTATAGTAGTTGGATTTCCCATGTAATTTGCCCATTTTATAGTTGTTCTCTTGTTGAACTACATCTTTGTTCGGGTAGAATTTTTTGTAGTTCCCATCTATTTGGCCGTCTATATAAGTCCCTTCTTCCAGTATCCGGGTATTTTTCAAACGGATGAATTTCCCATCTAATTGGTTAGCCTTATAGCTGCAGATCAACTCAAGTTGGGAGGTGTTTGCAAATTCCATATATACTCCGGAATATTGGTCATCAATGAAATTTGCAATTGACTTAGGGGTCGGTTTCCTATCTTGATAGACAACCCATGTTCCATTTCTTTTTCCATTTTTCAGCACCCCTTCTTCCAAAATCTTTCCTTCGGCATTGCTTTTAACAACCCGCTGGTAGCCACCGGGTAGGTCTGTGACAACAAAACCTGTCAAATCTATTGACTGAACGTTAGAATTAGGGGAAGAAGCTCCGTTCCCACCGCAAGAAATGAGGAATAGCATGAAACTTGTAAGCAAGAACAAATTTTTCATATAACAATTTATGTTTATTGGTTAAAAAATATAGTGCAACGCAAATTTTACAATAAAGATGAAAAGAGGCAACTTTATAACAGCAAAAAGCCAACAGCCAGATTAGGACTTTTTTGGCATTAAGCAAAAATGAAAATAGGTTTGCCAAAAATATATGAGGTTGCTATTTTTGCCGCCTAAATTTTTTACACAATGAATGCAGAAAAATCCTCGACCAGTTTAAACTGGGTTTTGTTCTTTGTTTCAACCATCATCATGATTGCCATGATTATATTCATGCCTCAGTGGTTTTGGTTGGCTTTGCCTTTTTCTTGTACCTACCTTGTGAAGGCAATGGATTTGATGTAAACAATCTTTGCCGCAATTTGGTGTTAAGGAATAAATGAGAGGTTTGCCTGTTTAATAGGGCTAACCTTTCTTTGTTACTGAGGAATACCTTCAGGCGATTATGCACCATGTTTTCACTTTTGAAATACTCCCTTTCCTTTCTATTCATGGCTGCTGCTATTGGTATGTCGGCCCAGCAACTTTACTTCGAAGCTTTTACTGAAAGAAACCGAACCAATTTCAATAAAGATCCATACCGGAACACTAAAATTTGGTACTCCCCAGTTGGTTTGCGGGTGGCAGCAGGAGTAGATAAATTACAGTTGGGGGGAGAGTTGCGAACCAATCTGAGCAGCCCCAGTTGGCAAATCATGGATAGCCTTTCTGGCGACACACTTGGTCGCCATAAATTCATTTCCAATTATTACGGTGCTTTGGTAAGAGCCAAAGTTTCCCGATATCCCGCTCGGCGTTTCGGCTTAGTACTCATTGCAGGAGCTGGTTTTATGGATACAAAAAGGACATCCACGATGACTAACGAAGCTGGTTCTATAAAATATGATAAGACACCTGCCTTCAATGGGAGTATTGGCATTTCGTTCCCAACAGGAAAATTTATCATGATCGAATTGGGATATTCGTATTTTTATATTGATTACAAGGAAAAAGATCCACTTCCAAAAATGATCGGATCATACCATTCATTTCACTTGGGAATGAGTTTCAACTTTGTGTTTGGAAAGCGAGCCAAAGAATATGAAAAGATCGCTAAAGGTTAAGAAGTTCAATAAGTGACTTCTAATTTCATTGCTTCCCTTTAGAAAATCCATGAACAACCTGAGCAAAGAATGTTTTCGGAAACTGTTTGATTCCCGGAAAACCCAACTGGATGTCCCTTCCTTTAAATGGTATATAAGCAGTTTTGAAAATATAATCCCAAATGGCGAGAGTCAGCCCAAAGTTGACACCAAAACGGCGATCTTCAGGAAGGTCATAAGCGTGATGCCATATATGCATCTCAGGGCTATTGAATAAAATTTTCATCACCGGTCCTAACACTATGCCCCCTAAAACGGTACTACCTGCAACAGTAGAAATTTGCACAATCACAGATGGGTTATTTAAAAAATGAATGTCAAACCCACTCACCGCAATCGCCAATCCTACCAATGCTCCAACGAAACTTCCCGTTAACCAGCCTGGAACAGTGATATTGGAATGATTGTAATGGCCAACTGCCAAAGTGAAAATATGGATAATAAAAAAGTCATATAACCCAATTCCCATTAATGCCAAAGGGATATATTCAATCGTTCGGTAAACGATGGTCTCCATCCAATGATAACGCAGGTGTGCTGCAAATCCCATTTCCTCTACAGAATGGTGTACTTTGTGGAATTCCCATAGCCACTCCGATCGGTGTAGTAAGCGGTGTGTCCACCATTGGACAAAATCCCTAACGACAAAACCAATTAGCAGAATTGTCCATAATGGTAAGTTGTTTAGCGGATTTGATTTTTGCAGATCAAAATTTGTAATATCAAGAATGGTGTCATTAAAAAATTGAACTACTACTTCAGAAGCAGCATTGTAGATGATCAATGAAAACAGGAAAAAATTGAAGAACATGTAAAAGAAGTCCAGCCAAAAATCCTTTCTGAACCGGGCTTGTCCTTTACGCCAAGGGGCAGTTATTTCAACTAGAAAGAAAAAAATGGACACTGCTATAAGCCAATAGAAATAATTTTTCCAATGGGGATGGGTTATTTCATTAAAAAGGTAGCTTGCATAACCTTTGTAAGCGTTAATAAATGTGTTTATGTAATCCAATTAGATAGTGTTTTATGGTTGAAAAAATCAAAAATCGCACTGGCAAAAAACAATTTCACTGATAATTGTTCTTTTTGTGTACTGCTTTTAATCAACTTAGTTTGCTGGATCGTTCAATTTCAAAATGCTAATTTTTTGACTATTGAACTATTTCATAACGTCAAAATACGCTTTCAAAATTTGTAGCAAGAAGGATGGTGCTAAAACATATCTTTCGCTAATGAGTGGGCAAATTTATCGTCCTAAATGCGAATGAATTAGTTATGTTTGCCATTAATTTTTTAAACGTTTTAAAAAATAATAATCATGGATATTAATGCTATTTTTTTGGGTGTTCAGAAGAGCGCCTCAAGTGCTGATCCTATCGGTAGTACTTTAAAATTCGATTTCGGGGATGAAAAAGTCTTCATTGATGGGACAGGAGCCGAAAATGTTGTTTCAAGGGATGACAAAGATGCTGACTGCCTAATTACAGTTTCTAAAGATGACTTCGCTAAATTGACCTCAGGGGACCTAAACCCCATGATGGCGGTGATGTCGGGCAAAGTGAAAATAAAAGGTGATATGGGCGTTGCTATGAAATTGCAATCTTTAATATAAGGATTGGGAACATTCAGACTCTATGGAGATGGATATATCTATAATTCTTTATTGATCAAAATCATCATTCAAGATAGTGGATTTATGCATTTAAACTGAATTGAACTTATGTGACTAATGTCACAAGCGAATTTTTTTTTTTATTGACTTAATGCCTCTTGTTTTCTCTATATGGTTGATTATCAATTGAATGTGCGATTTCATCATTTGATGTAGAGACATAGTTTACGAAGATTTTACCTATAATAACTTGTCTTTTAATCAAAATGCCTGTAATTTTGGCGAATCTTAAAAAGTAGTTTTTGTGTTTATTTGTTTGGGTTAGAGACCCTTGCTTACCAAAGCAAGGGTTTTCTTTTTGGTTTAATATCTTTCCGTTAAGCCCTTTTTTCTTTGACAATTACCCTAAATTTGCGCCTTTCATTTTTTAACCACAATTCTTTACAATGACTGAAAAAAAAATACAAGGCCGTTTGGGCATTCTTATCCTTATCGTATTCCTTGTTACATTGAGCAGATTGGTGCCTTACCTACTTAATATTGAGGACACGTTTAATTTTTCCCCATTGGCTGCCATTGCCTTATTTGGTGGGGCATATTTTATGAAAAAGTCAAATGCCATTTTGTTCCCTTTGTTGGCCCTATGGGTCAGTAATCTGATGTTGGACAATATTTTTCTTTCTCAATATTACGATGGCTTTGCTTTGTTCGCAAATTGGGAAGTTTACCTTGCCATTTTGGCGATAGTTGGAATGGCAACACTGGTCTTGAAAAAAGTTACGCTTCCAAGGATTGTCGGTGCAAGTATGCTGGCCTCCGTTTTATTTTTCATAGTGACGAACTTGGTTGTTTGGATTCAAGGTGGGCTATATCCTCTTACGTTCGGAGGATTAACAGAGTGCTTTACAATGGCTATCCCGTTTTTCCGTAACACATTTGCCAGCGATCTCATATTTAGCCTTTTCCTTTTTGGAGCATATGAATGGGCAGCAATGCGTTACCCTGCACTGAAGGCTAAAACAGCATAAGGTAATGTAAATGTAAAATTTCGACCTCTGAATTCGTTCTGATAATCATATAAGAAAACCTGCGGATCGTTGAACCCGCAGGTTTTTTTATGTGAGAATCACCTTTGTGAGAAAAATGCTTAGAAAGAAAAAATTTTCATCTGAAAATACCAAACTTCAGGAAGGAGTACATTTTTATATCGAAAATAGTCTCTATGTTTTCACTGAAAAATACTTGAAAGAAAGGGGATATTGTTGTGAAAATGGGTGCAGACATTGCCCATATGGATTTTCCCAAAAAAAGAAATTTGACAATAATGTTGATTCAAAATAATTGTCTCGCCAAACTACCAGTCAGTGCACCAAACCCTCCAAGCAGGCCGCCAATTACCCCTGTTGCATAGGAAAGATAATCCCCACTTATTTTGAATAGCTCCCCCAATTTTGAAGAAAGCACGCCAAGGTTTTCCATGTCCAAAGTATAGGCATAGGCAGACCACAAGAGAAAAGCAGCGATGAATCCTGCGGCGAAACTGGTCAAGCTGTTGTTGTATTTAAATAAAAGTGCTACCAAAGCAGCCACAGCTGCCATTGCCCAAAATGGATAATATAATTGGGCGAAGTAACCTAAAATGATGGTCAGTATTATTTGTAAAATTCCTTTTAGCATATTAATTGGTAGTCGTTAGACGGTGAACGATTGGAATAAAAGTATTCCGTCAACCGTTCACCATCTACCACTTTAATTGATGTTGATGGAATATTTGATGGGTTGGTTGGAGTCATAGGCATCTTTCATAAAAAACAACTGATTGTAATTGCCTGTGCGCCAAGTATCCACATCATTGTCATAATATTTACTGCCTGGATTGCCAGATTGGCCACCTGGAAAAACACCCCATGCTTTTACTTCATCACCCAACTCAACCACCATCCGCCACGAAGGGCCATGCCTCTCCGAAATGGCATTCAGCGCATGTCGGTATCCACCAACATCAAGGTTCATTCTGGAAAAAGCTGGCATTCGGGTCATGTGCATTATGGAAGTATTTTTATGGCTCGACCAATTGAAAGTTGGTTCAAGCAACTTGTCCGCCAGTTCATTGCAGGTTTCTTTAAAAGAAAGGGTAGCAATATCGCTGGCACTCTCAGTTTCCTCAGTTTTTTTAATATCAAAAAATTGATCCTGAGGTGTATCAGTGGTCATTTCTATCAGTCTCCAAAATTCTGGATTCAGCATCGGCATTTTTTCTTTTAGCACCCAAACTTCATCAAAAGTGGCTTCATAGAATTTTTTCCACCAAACATCAAAAATGGTAGGTTCGATCATATCCTTACCAAAAGTAAAATCCCATTGTTTTATCTTTTCTAAAATAGTTGACTCTCTATCCGTCAAAGATTTTTCATCTAAATTATTAATTAGTGTTGGTAATGCTTCGGCTGCAAGGATGCTGTAATTGAACAATTGCAAAGCCATCATGTCGGCAGCTTCAATACTGTCCATTTGAGGAAGGGTTTGATTAAGTAACCTGCCCCTGTAATCATCGAAACCAGCGGAGTTGTAGTAGTAAGGGTAGGTGTCATCAGTTGACCGCTGATTGGCCGAAGCAAGATAACCACTTGGTGGGTTCTTGACGCTTGGAACATGTTCCATAGGAATCATACCATGCCATGCGTTGGCTGTAGTATTCCCATTTTGTACAAAGGGCCCTTGCCCTTGTTTTTTGAGCGGAAACCGTCCATTAACAGTAATGGCTATGTCTCCATTTTTATCAGCAAACACCATATTTTGTGCAGGGAACGAATAATGGCTCAAGGCTTCTCGGTAATCATCATAGTTTTTTGCGGTATTGAGGCCAAGAAATGCCAGTAGGTCGTCGGGATTTGGCTCGTCATGTGATAGCCAACGTAGCGCTAAATCTTTCCAACCACTCTCTTCTGATTCATAGACGACTGGCCCCCATGTTGTCCATTTTACTGTATCAAGTACCAATTCCTCTTTTCCCTTCACCCGATATTTTTCTACTACGATATTTGCATTTTTGACTTGGCCATCAAGCGAGTAGGACGTTTTGGCGTTGTCCGTCCAATCTATCTTATACCAGTCCGCCACGTCTGTTCCAACATTGGTGAAGCCCCATGCAATATGTTCGTTGAAGCCTATTATGACACCTGGAAGCCCTGGGATTGAGACACCGTAAACATTTGTTTCCGGTGTGTGTATTTGGATTTCAAACCAAATAGAAGGAAGGCTCAGCTGCAAGTGTGGATCGTTGCAAAGAATTGGTTTTCCTGAAAGTGTTTTTGAACCAGCCACAGTCCAGTTGTTGCTTCCGACCAATTCATCATCTGTTTCGTGCATTTGGTTTTTGATCAAGCCTATAGCTTCTTGGGGAGTCGATTTTTCCTCTATTTTGACAGGTTCAAACTCCCATTTAGTACCGGGAGGAATGATAGGCGTTTGCTTAGGATTTTTTTCCGGGAATAATTTATTGAAATCTTTTTCCCCTAATGCCTGAAGTGCATTGGTTGCTTCTACGTCGTCTTCCCTAAAATTTAAGGTCAGATTCATGTACTGACGTACCAAAGCAGTTTTCAGCATGGTCCAACGCTCTGGTTTATAATTCAATAATTTGAATTCCAGAGGATAATCTTTTGGTTGCAATTGATTGATCCACGCATTGATTCCATTTTCATACGAAGCAATCAACGCAACCGTTTTAGGGGATTTCCTCCATGCCTTTTCCGAGTTTTTGGCCGCATAAAGCATTCCTCTCCTTCTTTGCAATTTATCCAATTCCAACATGCCTTCTCCCATCACTTCCGACAGCCTGCCACTTCCAACCCGGCTCAATAAGTCCAGTTGCCACAACCTCATCCCTGCCTCAACGTACCCTTGAGCAAATAAAGCATCTTCCATATTTTCGGCAAAAATGTGTGGCACCATTCTATCATCAAAATGAACTGTGACCTTGCCTTTCATATCAGGAATTTCAAAGTCTTTAAAAAGGGGAGTATTATCTGATTCTGCATTTTGCCAAAAACCAGTAAACGGACTAAAAAAACTCCCCAACGGTGGAAGGGTCGTTTCTTTTTCACCATCACTTATAGTATATGGGTTACTAAGGGCATAGACCAATCCAGAAGTTATTAAAAGGGATAAAATAAATTTGATAATTTTCATAAACGATAGAATATACCTCGTTGAAAAATTGATTGTGATCAGGGCAATCTGATTTTGTATTGCAACATTTTAACTGACTGATCACTAATCAACTATTCACAAATTGGTTCTCCATAAGAAACCCTGATCTCCGGTGACAAACGTACTCGAATGCGAACAGTCAATGGGTTCAATGTTCCAAGGTCAGCTTGTTGGTGTAATTGGTAAGTGGTTTTGATGGAATTAAAAACAAGGGTCATCGGGGTACTGCCTTTCGCTTCTTCCTTCAAACTTTCCACGTAATCTTTTGTAAATTTTTCAGCATCGCCTGTCAATTCTACCTCTAAAGTCGGATTAATAGAAACTGTCAGTGAAAAAAAGGAAGTTTCCAATCCATATTCTTTCATTTTTGGTAAAATTGAAATCCAGTCATTTATAATGGAGTATCCTTTCTGCTTGGCGGCGTCACCGAGTGCAGAGGCCTGCTCCTTTATCAAATCACCAGCATTGGTAAATGTCTGTTTAAATTTATTGATCATTGTTGATGGATTTTTTTGCCAAAAATGAAAGAGATAATTTTCAATGTGGATATTGATTTTATGGAAGTTTTAATTGACCTATTTTTTTCATCAATTAATTTTAGCCTAAAAATTTCCTGATACCCAGCATTGTACCGTAGTGCATTGCTTCATGTATGTTGTTGAAGATAATAGCATCTTGCATGCTGTTCAGTGTAAATCCATAACTTGTTGAATAAGTTTTAAAATTGGATAAATTGCTTTCTTGAAAATCCTTTTCCAAAGCAATTGGCAGTTCAAGGAATTTAGTTTTGAGGTAGTCGTATTCCTTTTGACTTATTTTTGATTCTGGTCTCGTCCCTTTCCTGTATTTTTCAATGATTTCATTTTCTAACTTCATGGGCAATCCAGACAACCCGTAAACCAATAACTGTTGGGTAACGATTACATGCCCAAAATTCCAAATCAAATTATTTGAATAGCCATCAGGAATTATATTCAGTTGATCCAATGAAAAATTGTCTGTTATTTTCTGGATGTTGCTTCTTGTAGTTTTCAAGAGGTTTATTTGGGTGGCCAAATATGTTTGCATGTTAGAAGGGTATTAAAAAAGACGATGCAATAATTAGGTCAAATCTCTCTTGCATTGTATTTCTAATTTGTTATTGGCAGGTTGATCGGTTAAATTCAGGCGCTAATCTATTCATTTGACTGTATAATCTTTCTTTTGATCTAATAAAATCCATATTTGTAACATCATTAGGGACTTTGCCCGTCGAAGAATCTATGAGTGGATACTTCTTTTCGCATAACTCAACTATACCCATATAATTCATATGCCTGTACTTGAAATCAACCAACTGACGAAAAAATACGGTGCTATCACTGCTGTTAACCAACTTTCTTTAAAGGTAAAAGCAGGTCAAATATTAGGTATCCTCGGCCCGAATGGCAGTGGTAAAACTACAACACTTGGATGCATCCTTGGAATTATAAGACCCACCTCAGGTGATTTTACCTGGTTTGAAGGAAAGCATGGGGCCAATGAACGCATGCGAATTGGGGCCTTACTGGAAACTCCAAATTTTTACCCCTACCTCAATGCGATAAAAAATCTGGAAATTATTGCCCACATCAAAAAAGAAGCAAATCCCCGAATGGATGAACTGCTTGAATTGGTCAATTTATATGAAAGGCGAACTTCAAATTTCCGCACCTATTCTTATGGAATGAAACAACGGCTTGCCATTGCAGGGGCAATGATCGGTGATCCCGACGTACTCATTTTTGATGAACCTACAAATGGTCTTGATCCACAAGGCATTGCGGAGGTCAGAGGGATCGTTCAGCGGATTGCCGAACAAGGAAAAACGATTATCATGGCCAGCCATATCCTCGATGAGGTTGAAAAGGTATGTAGTCATGTGGCGATTATCAAAAAGGGAAGGTTGTTGGCAACCGGTGGGGTAGGGACGATATTAAGCAATGACAGGCAAGTGGATATTAAATCTGATGACCTGCCAGAATTAATCACTTTATTGTCTAATGTTCCAGAAGTAAATAAAATCGAAAGGAAAAACGGAATGTTGACTTTATATGTGGATGAAAAATTAGATGCTGCCACTCTCAATAAATTAGCATTTAACAATGATATTATATTAACCCATTTGGTTGTTAAGCCAAGAAGCCTCGAAACAGAGTTCCTCGAAATTACTGGGAAAAAATAAACCCCTAATCTATTTACTAATAAACCAATTTGCCAATTCACTAATTACCAATTTTATGTTGCACTTATTAAAACTCGAATGGCTAAAACAAAAAGATTATATTCTTTTTAGGATTTTAATTATTGCTTATATAGTTTTTTTACCAGCTATATTAATGATTGGGAAAAAAATACCTTCTATGCCAGCCGGGGAAGTTTTTGACCCTCAAATCATGCTGTTCCATTTTCCTACTGTTTGGGAATTTTTAGCTTATATCGGAAACTGGTTGGTGTTTTTTATTTTTGGTTTTTTGGCCGTAATTATTATTACCAATGAATATAGTTATCGCACCATGCGGCAAAATATATTATCTGGCATGCAAAGAAAACATTGGTATTGGAGTAAAGTGTATTTTATTGTTGCGATAAGCATTTTGGCGACTTTATATTATGCTTTATGCGCTATTACCATTGGGGTTATTCATGGCATAGACGATACTTTATATTTAACAACTGTTTTTAAAAACAGTGAATATACCATTCGCTATTTTCTGATGTGCTTGGGTTATATGGGTTTCGGAATGCTGGTCGGGTTGCTGATTCGGAGGACTGGCATTGCCTTATTTGCGTTTATCGGTTATAGTTTTTTTCTGGAACCTGTTTTGCGGGGCATACATTTGTATTATATCCGAAATGAAACCATGCATTATTTTCCATTAAATGTCATAGAAGATTTATGCCCTATACCCTTTGCGGAAATTGCTGAAGAATTTACAAGGGAAAATGGATTTGCGCTTTTTGTCAACCCTAATTTGGCAATGGTATTGGCGGGAGGTTATATTTTATTGTTTGGCTGGCTGAGTTATAAGCGGCTGACTAAGAGTGACTTGTGATGGGGGTGGGAATTAGTAGTAAATTTAGGAATTAGGGAATTGGTGTATTAACCTTTAGTTCACGTTGTATTGGTGTATTTGAATATTATTGATAAATCAAGAACTTAAAACGCCACTCGTGCTAATTGCAATTCCTCAAATTTCCTAATATTGAATCATCTCCAAAAACTCAAAAATTTATCATAAAGCCTGCCTACAAATAACCGTTCATCTGTTATTATTTCTGCTTTACCTTCCATTTGTTGGTAATATTCGAGTGTTTTGCCTGTATTGGTTAACAGCCCATTTTCGAGGGAAACTTCTACTTCATATGTCCCATCTACCGTTAATGGGTATAATTTGGTTACTACTCCTTTTACCTGACCAAATTCAAGAAAAGGATAACGGGAGAATTTTAGGTTAACAACCTGGCCTGTGTCTACTTTTCCACTGCCTTCCACGGGAATGCTGACTATGCCAATATATTCCGTTACGTCTGTTACGGGTATAATGGCTGCTAATTCATCGTCCTTTTTATATCTTTTTTTTAATTCGACATTAGCGTAAAAGGAAACTCGACCATCAGCTGGGGCGTACACCAAATTATTGGATTTCCAAACAGCAATAGCTTTTTTCAATGTAGAAATATTTTGCCTCAATTGAAAAATTCGTTCTTGGGTGCCGGAAGAACGGTTGGCCCGCATCTGTAATATTTGAGAATTATTATTTTTTATTTTTTCATTATTTTTTTCGATTTCAGAACGATATTGTGCAATTTCAGACTCAAGGGATTTTATTTTTTGATTAATAGAAAACAATTGATTAGACAATTCTTCCTGGCTTGGATTTTTGAGATATACATCACGGGTGTTGTCAGATAATTTATTTTGTGCGTTTATTTCTGCGTTGGCGGATTCAATTGCACTTAGCAAGAATCGATTGGAACGGTTGATCTGATTATTTTCTGCATATTTTGCATTAATTGCATCTTGGTCTATTTGATCACCTTCATACAAAGGCACGAACTCCAATGAACTGATGAAATCTTCATAAAGTACATTTAATTGTTGGTCGAGCTCAAGAGAGCGGTTAGGTGTGAATGCTCTGATAGCGTCCACGTCGAGCGTTGTAAGTTGGTCGAGGTCGTTTTCAAGTTCGAGTATATCGTCCACATCTGCATCGTTTTCAAAAATGGCGATTAATTTATTTTTTGTGACGAATTCACCTTCTTTTACAAGAACCTTAGCCAATACACCTGTTCTTGGGGCATCCACATTTACAGGCGGCTCGGCTGTAGATAAAACTAACTCTCCATCAATAACTTCCGGATATTTAAACTTAAATCCTGCC
>CBDCVJ010000047.1:0-303801 GCA_965222975.1 Saprospiraceae bacterium
AGTTCGTCGAGGTTGTAGCCGAGGGCCAGTTTAGCAGCGATTTTGGCAATCGGATAACCCGTAGCTTTACTGGCCAAGGCGGAAGAACGGCTCACTCGCGGATTGATCTCAATGACAATGAGTTCTTCCGTGTCGGGATTCATAGCAAATTGGATATTGCAGCCGCCAGCAAAATTGCCTAAGGAACGCATGGCTTGAATAGCCTCGTCGCGCATCCTTTGATAAGCAGTATCACTCAAGGTCATGGCGGGTGCGACGGTAATACTATCACCCGTATGAATGCCCATGGGGTCGAGGTTTTCGACCACACAAATGATGACCACATTATCTGCGCTGTCCCGAAGCAGTTCTAGTTCATATTCTTTCCAGCCCAGCACCGCTTTGTCAATCAGCACCTCGTGAGTCGGTGACATATTCAACCCATGGCGGAGCAGTTCGTCATAATCTTCTTCTTTATGCACAAAAGCTGCTCCTGTTCCTCCCAATGTGTAGGAAGGCCGGATCACCAATGGAAACCCAATTTCCTGTGCCGCTTCTTTTCCTTCCAAAAATGAATTGGCGATTTTAGAAGGTGCAACGCCCAACCCTTGGTTAATCATATGGAGGCGGAAAGCTTCACGGTTCTCTGTCAACTCTATGGCGTCAAGGTCAACGCCGATCAATCTGACATTGTACTTTTCCCAAATTCCCAGTTTACCAGCTTCGATAGCAAGGTTGAGAGCCGTTTGTCCGCCCATAGTGGGCAGAACGGCGTCTATCTTTTGTTCTTGTAAAACCTGTTCGATGCTATCAGTAGTTAGAGGGAGCAGGTAAACGTGGTCGGCGGTCATAGGGTCGGTCATGATAGTCGCCGGGTTCGAATTGATGAGGGAAACTTCTATCCCCTCTTCCCGCAACGAGCGGCTGGCCTGTGTGCCAGAATAATCAAATTCGCAAGCTTGACCAATAACAATAGGACCAGAACCGATAATGAGGACAGATTTGATGGAAGTGTCTTTAGGCATTTTTTGTTGCAACGGCAGTTGGCAGTTGGTTGTTGGCAGTCGCTGTGGTGGGAGGGAAAAAATGCTGCACAAACCCTGCTGCTTTCCAAGCCAGTTTATTTTGCTCAAAAAAAGACTTCCAAAGCACTGTAAGCTTGGGAAGTCTCTTCGTGTTGTTTTTCGGGGCGTAAAGGTATGGGTTCTAAATGGACTGGCAAAAGGAATTTTCAGCTGGAGGAAGTGTTAAATTTAAAGGTGTGGAAAAAATAGTGACCCAAAAATTTTTTTATTCCGTTTTTTTTTTTTTCAACTTCGCCTTGCCGTTGCGGCACAGGGGATATTCCCTGAAAGCAGCAGCTCTTGAATCCCGGTTGCCATGAAGCTCCCTAATCATGCCTTTCTTGTTTTTTCTTTCCTTTTTTATTCGATAAAAATACATGACAAAGCTTGGCCAATGGCCAGCAGGTAATTATTGTTTTTTCGTAACTGTTCAGCATAGAGAGAGAAAGAAGAAAAAATGAAATTTTTTCTTCTTTCTCTCTCCTGAGGGCGGTTGTTTTTTCTTTTCAGTTATCATGAAAAAATGTAAGGCCGACGAGGCTATATTAATATTAAATAGATTATTATTTTCCTGTGTTCATGATTAATCACTAATATTGTTCACCTTTAAAAACAACGTCATGAAACAAAATTCTCTCATTCACGCCCTTTTTGCAAAAATGGGAAAAAACACATGCCATTCTCTAGTTCTTTACAAAGCTGTTTTTCTCTTCCTGCTCTATTTATTTGGAAATGCTCCCGATGCCAAAGCCCAACCATTTTGCGATGACAAGGAAATGTTCGTTTACTCCAATCCTGTCACCTCCCCCGATTGCTACCGGGAAGACCTCTCCGTTTATTTTAGTCAAATAAACCATACTGACCTAAACTTTCAGGCCAGGGAACTCATCGTTGAATTAACCATAACCGGGGACGGTTTCTTTGATGGCAATTCGTATGAGTTGGTTGGGTATGCCCAAACACCCGTTGGCACCGAACCAGATTTCTTCTTTTCGGCCGATAAGAAAACATTTACATTTCAGTTGACCTGTTTGGATGGAAACGACAACCTGTTTACAGTTGATTATGGCGACCAGAACAACCCTTTGTTCAAACTCTCCCTAATCGTTGAAGAAGGGGAAATTGTTCAGGTTACGCCAACCGTCCATGAAGGAAGAAACTCAGCAGGTTGCCAAAATAGCTCAAATTGTGAATTTGATGCTTATGGCGCTTCTGTTGGAAAGCCCCCTGTTTCCGCTTGTTCATCTATGATTACAGCTTTTTTGGATGGCATGCCCACGGGCAATGTTGACCCGCATGAAGAAGTACCCTTGGTCTTAAAGCTGTATAACCATGACCCCCAAAACAGTGTAATACTCAATGGGGCCAGTTTCCAGCTTACTGTCCATGACATACATGGAACATTGCCGAAACCCGTTTTTGCACCCTATGTACCAGGCACCGATCCCCCTCCTTTTGAAGGAGGTGCCGATCCTGTCTATACATTTGTGATTGAATCGCTTGTGATACCGAAAGCCACGCCACTTCCTTCGGGAGCGTATGACCCTGGTTGCGTATCAATCTTGGCGGCTTCTATCCTTCCACCTGAAGGACTTGCCAACCTATATGGGGAGGCAGGTATAACAGTGGATTATATAACACTTGATATCGGTGGGACCTGTTGCTCGGTGGACGCATCTTCTTCAGGAGGGAGTATTGTATTCCCCGGCATTTTTGAATGCGATCCTGCTTTCAACAACAGTGTCAACTTCAGCATAGACCAAGTGACCATGCTCGATCCTTGCGAAGTGGGCTTTGAGGTGAGCATCAATACAGCAAACCCCATTGATGTAACCCACCTCTTGTTCGATATAGGTGTGCCCACATCCGGGGATTTGATGTTGGACAGGATCATTCCCGGCCCTTCTGGGATATGGTGCGGAGGAATACCATTTGATTGCCCAGGCACCCCTTTCAATTCCAACTGTATGCAATGCACCACCGATCAGGTGATTTTGGAGTACAACGCCCTTCCAAACGATTGGCGTACAGTTCAACAAGGTGTGCTGTTCACAGTGGTGCTAAGTGGCCTTAACGGGTGCATGGAGGGGATAACATTGAACCAAGCGGCCATACAGCCCCTCAACAGTGCTGCACCGTGCATCCCACAAGTGAGCATAGACCCCAATCTGGAAAACACTATTTGCAATGGGTGCAATCTGTGTGCTGATGTGTTCATTGAGTTATCAGATTACCAGGTTTACGAACAACTGCCCGGCACTTTAAATCCATGTGAAGCAGGGTTCTCGGTTTACCTCAACGCAGCCACGGCTTCCTCCGACACCTATACCCAGATAGATGTTGGCTTGGTCTACCAGGCTTCCGGTAATCCTACCATTACAGTCACCCCCAACCCTGATTTGTGCCCGCCCCAATCCACCACAAACTGTGTTACAGTTACCGGGAACACGATCGAATTTACATGGACTTATGACCCTTCACAACCGGTCCAAACAGTTGACCCCCATCTTAGGGTAATAGATGTTGTCATCTCAGGAGTAAATGATGAATGTGTGACGGATGCCATGTTCACCAATTTTACAGAAGTCACTATTCAGAGTGGTATAAGTATGACAACCTGTAACCCAAGGGAACTTTCCCCCAATGACCCGGTCGCAGAAGGGACTGTGTGCGTCAGCTGTATTCCCGTCAACATCAGCGGGAACATCGCTAAGGAAAATGGGGATGAGGTTTATGTGCAGGCAAGCGCCGATTCGGGCATTAAGATCTCATCTGCCACTTACTCAGAAAATGTCCCAACAGATGGCGGGGGATCTGACTGCGAAAGCGGCAATGGCGACTATTCAAATGATTTGTGCAATACCTCTGGGGAGGATTACTCTATAGTCCCGAATAAAGACGACGACGACTTGAATGGGGTGACGACATATGATCTTGTTTTAATCCAAAAACATATATTGAATGTGGAGCTTTTGGATTCACCTTACAAACTGATAGCTGCCGATGCCAATAGAAGTAATACCGTTACAACTTTTGATCTTGTCCAGATTCGGCAACTAATTTTATATGTTATTACAAAGTTTCCTTCCAATACCTCATGGCGTTTCGTACCTAAAAGCTATACATTTCCCAACCCGTCAAATCCTTGGCAGGACATTTTTCCAGAGGTTATCAACCTCAACAATGTGACAACTGATATCACCAACCAAGACTTTGTGGCCATCAAGGTCGGCGATGTCAACCTGAGCGCCGACTGTGGCGGGGGAATGAATTTTCAGGGAGGAGCAGGAGCAAATGACCGACAGGCACCTGTCAGCGTCCTGCTCAATACCCCGGCAGACATAAAAGTGAGCAACGTGTTCGAGGTGGAGCTCACCGCAGTATCCCAAACACCGCTAACGGCTTGGCAAATGGGGCTTCACTTCGACCCGGCCTACTTATTATTGGAAGAAGTGGAGGAAGCAGACATCGAAGGGGTGGATAGTAGGTACTTCGGTCTCACGGAAAAGGAAAACGGGAAGGTCAGGGCACTGTGGTATTCCCCTACCGCTGAAGTGTTGGATTTCGACGGGACGTCTCGCTTTGCCAAGTTGAGGTTCAGAGCATTGCGTCCGTTCAACAACCTGAGGGATCTGATGCACATTGACCAAGAAGTGCTGCAAACCGTGGCTTACTCCGAAAACGGCACTCCATATTCTATGCAATTGTCATTTTCAAGTGACAGCGAAAGCAGCGGTTTTGAATACAACCAGCCCATAATTGCCTACCCAGCTCAAAACCCGTTCAAACACAGGCTTGCCCTGATGGTTGAAGTGCCTCTCGAAATGGCCTTGAGGGTCAAGGTGTTAGATATGTCCGGCAAGCAGGTGACCAAATGGGAAGGGGTTGCTCGGAAGGGCGTCAACGAGGTCGCCTTCCGGGAGGCGGGGAAATGGCAGGACGGGCTTTACACCTGGCAGGTCGTTTCCAAAAGCGGTGTGGTGACCGGGCAGGTGGTCAAGCAGTGAGCCTTGTTTTTTCAACGCAAGGACGCAAGGGGCGCAAGGACACGCAAAGACTGGCCTCTTCCCTTGTGTCCTTGTGTTGAAAAAACACACTTTTTGAACCAATTACAATAAAAATCAACACAATTCCCATGCGACTTACACTTGTTTTTTTCCTTTTAACTTTCTTTCAATGTTCACAAGCCGCGATCATTTATGTGGATGCAAACGCAACCATCGGCAACCAGGACGGCACCTCCTGGGCCGATGCCTACACTGACCTTCAAGATGCGCTGGTCACAGCGGAGTACGGCGACGAGATATGGGTAGCGGCAGGGGTTTACCATCCAACCCCGCTGGTCAACCGCAGCATCTCGTTTGTGCTGAAAAACGGCGTGGGCATGTACGGGGGGTTCATGGGTTTTGAAACAAATCTGTCCGAAAGGAACCCAGCGGCGAACAAGGCCGTATTGAGTGGCGATATCGGGGTGCAAGGGGACAGCACCGACAACTCTTACTCGGTGGTGCTGGTCACGGAAGCCGATTCCACTACCGTGTTGGACGGCTTCACCATTGTCCGAGGCAATGCCGACAGTTCATCGGGGCTTTCCTCTTCCCAACGGAAAAGCGGGGGGGGGCTTTATTTTTCCCCGTTGGCCGGAATCGGGGAAATACGTTTAAAAATCCTGAACTGTGTATTTGAGTCGAATTTTGCGAAATCTTTCGGCGGGGCAGTCTATATGAAAAGCAACAGCGATGCATCCGTGACACCATATTTTTATTCTTGCACGTTTTTTAATAATAATTCCAATAACGGCGGTGGGGTATATAAATCTGGTGCCAGTTTGGAATTCGATATGCATTTCGTTAAGTGCAACTTCGAAGATAATTTTGCCTCTAATGGTGGAGGTTTTTATTATGATAATAATTATGGGAATAAAAATATAATTATTGATGAATGCCGTTTTGAAAAGAATAACTGTTTATTGTCAGGGGGGGGGATTTATCAAGAAGTGCTTAATGTTTTTTCGAAAATATTGATAAGCAATTCAAATTTTAGAGGAAATTTCACTTTAAATTTTAATGGCTCTGGCCTAGCAATAGCATGTCTAAACTTTTCACCAGCAAACTCATTAAGTTTATATAAGTGTTCCTTTACTGAACACAACGGAATCGGAACGGCAATAATAACTTTGTTTGACTGTGTGGCGGAAGTTGAAAGCTGTAAATTTATTAAAAACCATTTACATGCAAACACTTGTTTTGAATATGGTTTTATCCTAAATAGCAACAACGTTTTTTTAATATCAAATAACGTGTTTGCTAGGAATGAAGCAATCGGTTCAGGAGGGGTAGGTTTTTCTTCATTAGATGTAAAATTTATTAATTGCACACTTATTCAAAACAAAGGAGAAAATAGTATCATCAGTAGTCCTTTTGTTAGCAATAATTTATATGAACTAAATAACTCTATAATATGCAAAAATACTGTTAATCATTCAGGTTTTTTCTTGGATTCAAATGGAGGAACATCAAATGACACTTTAGCAATTTCAAATACATTGCTAGATCATCTTGCATGCACCTCCCTCTCGGACGGTTCAGTCACTTGCGGCCCCGGCAACCTCTACAACCTCGACCCCCTCTTCCTCGACACGGCAGCGGGCGACTTCCGCCTCCACCCCTGCTCCCCCGCCCGCAACGCCGGGGACAACACCTTCATCAACCAGCTCGGCACCTCCACCGACATAAACGGCGACCCCCGCATCCAAGAGGGCACCGTGGACATGGGCGCCTACGAGATACCCGCCTTCGGCGCACTCTTGGGCGGCACCTCGCCCGCCGACTGCCACGGCGAGAGCACAGGGGCGGCCACCCTCAGCGTGCAGTCGGGCTGCGGGCCATTCACCGTCACCTTCGGCGGGGCATCCACCTTCACCGATTCCATGCCCTACGTGCTGGACGGCCTCCCCGCCGGCACCCTGGACATCACCGTCAACGATTCGGAAGGGCGCTCGGAGGACATCCAAGTGACCATCGGCCAGCCGCCCCTGCTGGAGGCCTCGGCGTCGGCCACACCCGTTGACTGTGGGGAAAGCACCCACGGCACCGCCACCGCCAGCATCACTGGTGGCACACCAGGTATGGGCGGCAGTTATGACATCCAATGGAGCAACGGCACGGGCGGCCCAACGGCCAGCTTGCCTTCGGGTGGTCATACCCTACAGGTAACCGATTCGCTGGGCTGCGTGGCCGTGGATTCGTTCACCGTGGAGGCCGTCGGCCAATTGGCGGTCGCTGCCGACAGCACGGGCATCTCCTGCCATCCCGCCGACGGCAACGGCGGTGACGGCACGGCCACCGCCTCCCCCAACGGCCTCGCCCCGTACACCTGGCTCTGGCAGGACGGCCAAACCACCGAAACCATTGCCATGCTCCAGGCAGGCACTTACTCTGCTACCGTCACGGATGCACTCGGCTGCACGGGCACGGCCACTATCACGCTGACGGCGCCCGATTCCATTGCCCTTTCCATAGAAGCTACTGACATCCTTTGCCAAGGTGCAGAGGACGGCTTTGCAAGCGTATCGGCCTACGGCGGCACCATGCCCTATTCTTTCCTGTGGCAGAACGGGGCAACGGATTCGCTGCTCATCGGTATCGGTAGCGGCCAATATGCCCTCACCCTGACCGACGGCAACGGCTGTACTTCATCGGGCAGCATCGAGGTTTTTGAAAACACGCTGGTGGAACTGGACACCATGATCCAGCACGCCACAGGAGCTATGGAAACAGACGGTGCCATCTTCACCGACAACCCACAAGGCGGCATCCCGCCATACACCTACCTCTGGGAAACGGGCGACACCACGGCCTCCATCGGAAACATCCCGCCCTACAGCTATGAACTCACGGTGACGGATTCGCTGGGCTGTGAGACCGTTTTTACTTTCCTCGTTGATTTTGAAGTGGCGACGTCCGAGGCATTAAAGGGGGTTTCTATCAGCGCTTGGCCCGTGCCCGCCCGTGCCGGGCAGGTGTGCTGGCTGCGGTTGGAAAGTCAAAAGCAGGAGGTGCTGCAATTACGGTTGGTGGATGCCACGGGCAGGGTGCTGCAGAAAGGGGAAATGGGCTTAAATGCCGGAGAGCTGCTCCACCACTTTACTGCCCCAACTGTTGCAGGGCATTACTGGCTGGTGGCAGAAAGCACCGAAGGCGGAAGAGCGGTGCTAAAACTGGTGATCCTGTAATGAAATGTAGCGCGGAACTCCTGTTCCCCACTACATTTTTTCCAACCCATACTTGTCCATCAAATAAACCAAACTGGCAATGGCTGCCGTGCCCAGTTCGAGTTCCCTTTTGTCTACCGTTTCAAAAGTATCGACATGGGTATGGTGATAGTTGAAATAGCGCTGCGAATCAGGTTCGAAGCCAATGAGCAAAGTCTTTTGTCTTTTTAGAGGTGAAATATCAGCACCACCTCCGCCTTTTTTTATCCGCAGTCCATAAGGCTCTAGAACTGTCAGCCACGGCTGCATGAGCGGGAATTTTTCTGCAAAAACTTCTTTTGCGCCATCCACAGTGAAACCCCTCGGTGTGAAGCCGCCCCTGTCACTTTCGATAGCTGCTAAATGATGCTCACCTTTACGTTCGGCCTCTTTTGCGTAAATCCTTCCTCCCCGCAAGCCGTTTTCCTCATTCATAAAGAGGACACAGCGAATGGTGCGTTTTGGTTGGTAGCCTGTTTTTTTCAGCACCCGCAATACATCCATTGATTGGACGCAGCCGGTGCCATCGTCATGAGCGCCTTCCCCAACGTCCCACGAGTCGAGGTGGCCGCCAACAAGGATGAATTCATCTGGTTTTTCACTGCCCCGAATTTCACCAATAACGTTATAAGAAAGTTTGTCTTCCAGAAAATGGCAACTTGTTTTCATATAAACTTTTACGGGTCCTTGCTTTAATAAGCCACTCAACAATTCCGCATCATTTGTGCTGATGGCCACGGCTGGAATTTTTTCTATCCCTTCTTTATACCTCAAACCACCTGTATGTGGGAAGTCGTCCAAGTTGGAAGCCATCGAACGAACCACTACGCCGACAGCCCCATATTTGGCTGCTTCCGATGCCCCATTACCACGTTGGTCAACTGCGCCTCCGTAAGCAGCGAAGGTGTTGATCTGGGTGGCATCAAATGGTCGGTTGAAAAAAACGATCTTGCCTTTTACCGCCGCCGCCATGCTTTTCAGTTCATCAAAGTTTTTTACTTCAATCACCTCAGAGGAAATACCGTACGAACCAGTCCCAACTGAGTTGCCGAGCGCCAATGCATTCAGATCAATAGACCCCATGGCCGACTCCGCAATGCGAACCACTTCCTTCTCCCCCCTGACCCAATGAGGAACCATACATGGCTGCAACCATACGGAATCCAACCCCAGTGTATCCAACATCTGGGAAGTGTATTCGACAGCAGCAGCGGCTTGAGGAGATCCGCTCAGCCTAGCTCCAATTCTTTTCGTGAGATGTTGCAGCCAGAAATAACACTGCCCATCGGCCAATGCCACATCATGGATTTTGCGGACAAAAAAGGCATCTGCATCCGTAGTGGAGCGTTGGGCATTAATGCTAAAAGTAGTTATTACACTAAGAAAAGAGATGAAGATGAAGATTTTTAGAAAAAAAAATTCCGCTCTTTTTTTAATTGATTTTGTCATATATCGTTTTTTGCTTGGAAAAAATTCTGTTCTTTTCAAGGCTTCATTTCGGACAAAGTTTGAAACTATATTTTGAATCCCAAACAAATACAGGAATAAAATTTTTATAATTTAAAAATGCACCCTTAAAAATCTTCCTGTGTGGACGCTGTTATGTAGGTTCTTTGTTTTAGGTTTTGAAAAAAAATAAAGCCTGCTATTGCAAATTTTCAAACTTTCGTGCTAAATTTGTGAACTTAAAGTAACCGTACAATTTACACCAAGTCTTTTTAAAAAAAAATAATTGCCTCTTAATAAAGAGGTTATTCAAGAAAAATAATTTGGTTTTATTTGGTTAGGGCTGAGGTAGTGCACAAGCGCTGCCTCTTTTTTTTCGCCAAAATTGAAAAAACCTTCCGCAAAAATGTACCCTTTTCGGATTTCGTCCGTCCCAAGTCCATATTTTATATAAATTTGCTTCGTGGACTTACGCTGACCAACTCGCCAAAAGAAAAGTTAGCAAGCTACATAATATTTTTCATGGCCTTTGTTAAGCCTTAATGGTTTAAGGAAAAATAGAATACACAAGTCTAAAATTTAATCTTCTGATAATCAGTAGTTTAACTTTTTACTTTGTCTCATCTATTTTTCGCTTGATTTCAAATGGATAACGAGTCTTTGAATGTTTCTTCACAAAACGAATGGGGACGGACACAGAATCGAAAACCAAGGATATAGATCTGATCCAGGAATACCTTCGGACGAAAGATTCCCGGCATTTCACCACACTTTATAAAAAGTATTCAGGTAAAGTGTATGGTAAGTGTATCTCCTTATTAAGGGAAGAGCACTTGGCCAAGGATGCCACACAGGATATATTCATGAAGATTTTCCTGAACCTCGGCCAATTTAGCGCTCAGTCCAAGTTTTCCACTTGGGTCTATTCGATTACTTATAACTATTGTATTGACCTGATCCGCAAGAAGAAGAAAATGGCCAATGTTTTTTCAGATGAAATGGAGAAAGTGCCGGACATTGAGGATGAGGTTCACGATGAAGCTCTATTGACAATGGAAGTAAATAGGTTACGGGAAGTATTGAACGAAATCCCTGTTGGAGACAAAGCCATCCTCTTGATGAAATATCAGGATGGCATGCAGATAAAAGACATTGCATTTATCCTAAACAAAACAGAAAGCGCCATTAAAATGAAGATCAAACGCGCTAAACACAAAGCGCAAGCAGTTTATAAAAAAATGTACCCCGAAATTTAAAGACCCCCATTGACCCATTTAAACTTAATTTGTTATGAATGCAGCGAACAACAGTTTCTTACAGATGCAGGAAGAGGATGAACTCAATTTTCCGGTACCACCGGAAATCGAGGAGAATGTCCTTGGAAGCCTGCAAGTCCTGACTATGATGGGACATGCCATGGAAATGTTTATTCCAAAGGCACTGGAAATGTTCATCCTGACCATGGGTGGAACTATTAAAGAAATAGATGGAATACCCACAGATGAACAACCTAGCGGTGTCCCTAGCAACGATATGGATGACGACACACCCGGTATCGGTGGCAGCGCCACTGATGACGAATTGCTATAATAAATTGCCTGCCCGAACAATTCTTTCCGAGAACATCCATCAAGTTTTTAAGCAAAAAAGTCAGCCAGTTCAATAACTGGCTGACTTTTTTAACTTTGCCCCTTATTACATTCCCAATTGACAATCCAATCTAATTCCGATAGTTATGCCAATCCTTGAAATTGTTCAACAGGTATTGATGAAATTCGCCGATGCCCTTCCCAATGTGGTTGGTGCCCTTGCCATCCTTTTGCTTGGTTGGCTGTTGGCTAAAATAGTTTCCAAAGCACTGGAAAAAATTCTTGCCACACTTAAAATTGATGCACTCGGCGATAAGATCAACGAAACAGAATTTGCCACCAAAGCAAATTTCAAAATCAAGATCAGTACGTTCCTTGCGAAGCTGGTTTATTACCTTTTGATGCTGGTGTTCATCATGATGGCGACCGATGTCCTGGGTATGGCTGTTGTATCAAATATGGTAAGCGACCTGATCGCATATTTGCCTCAACTGCTTTCCGCAATTATACTATTTGTATTAGGGATATATTTGGCAGAGTTTGTAAAAAATATTGTTCTTGCCGCTTGCACAGCACTTGGCATCCCTTCTGCCAAAGTTATTTCCTCTTTTGTTTTTTACCTGATTTTCCTGACTCTGACCATTAGTGCGATGGCGCAGGCAAGTATTGATACAGCTCTCATTACTTCCAACCTGACCGTTATATTAGGTGGGGTTATATTGGCTTTTTCAATCGGCTATGGTTTCGCTTCAAGGGATACGATGGCTAATTTCATCGCATCATTTTATAGCAAGAACAAAGTGAAAGTGGGTGATATGGTCAGTATTGACGGTTCGACAGGAAAAGTTATTGCAATGGACAGTATTTCTTTAACTTTGCAGGCAGACGGGAAAATTATCATTATCCCCTTAAAAAAACTGACCTCAGAAAAAGTAGAGATATACTCCAACGAACGTCAACTGAAATAAAGACATTAATAGTTAAATCCTATAAGCGTGCTAGCCCGTCCTTTCGAGGACGGGCTTTTTTTACTTTTGACCTTAAAAAAAATATGACATGCTAAAAATAGGCGTCCTTGGCAGCGGTTCAATGGGCAGTGGCATAGCCCAAGTAGCGGCCACTGCAGGCCATGAAGTATTACTATATGATAACAATCCCACTGCCCTCGAACGGGCACAAGGCAAATTGCTCAAAATACTGAACCGCTTGGTCGAAAAGGGTCGCATTGATGATCCAACTGCCAAAGCCATATTCGGAAGAATTTACTTTGTGGATAATATGCTAGCCTTTGCCGATGCCGATCTCATCATCGAAGCGATCATCGAAGATTTAAAAGTCAAGAAATCGGTCTTTGGCCAATTAGAGGATATTACGAACAAACAATGCATCCTTGCAACCAATACTTCTTCTCTTTCCGTAACGGCTATCGCTGCAGCTTGCGGTAAACCGGAACGAGTACTCGGCATTCATTTTTTCAACCCGGCACCTTTAATGAAATTGGTGGAAATAGTCCCTGCTATTCAAACAGATTCATCCATTGTTGAACAGTGCCAAAACCTGATTGAGAGTTGGGGCAAATTAGTGGTGATTGCCAAAGACACTCCGGGCTTCATTGTCAATAGGGTTGCCCGTCCATTTTATGGAGAAGCGCTCCGCATTTATGAAGAAGGCATTGCCGATATAGCCACTATTGACTGGGCAATGACTGAAATAGGTGGCTTTCGCATGGGGCCTTTTATACTAATGGATTTTATTGGAAATGATGTGAATTACAAGGTGACGAAATCAGTTTTCGAAGCCTTTTATTACGATCCTCGCTACAAACCTGCCTTTACCCAAAAAAACCTGTCTGAGGCAGGTTGGCTAGGAAAAAAATCGGGAAGAGGGTATTATGATTATGCGGAAGATGCCGAAAAACCAAAACCCAATAAGGATCACCAGCTCGGCGAAACTATTGTCAACCGCATAGTGGCCATGCTCGTCAATGAAGCTGCCGATGCACTCTACCTAAATATCGCTTCCCGAGATGACATTGATACGGCAATGACGAAAGGCGTCAATTACCCCAAAGGATTGCTGAATTGGGCTGATGGAATTGGCATTTCCACTTGCGTAAAAAGATTAGACGACCTTCACCAAGAATACTTGGAAGACCGCTACCGTTGTAGCCCTTTGCTCCGAAAAATGGCGAGGGATGGGAAAACATTTTACTAAACAAATACCTGACACATGCCCGAACAATCAAAACCCACCCGCATCGTAGATGCCATGATGGACAAAGACTATTTCAGCCAATGGCTCGGCATTGAGCGGCTGGAAGATGGGGAAGGCCGCTCAGTGCTTAAGATGACCGTCCGCAGGGAAATGCTCAATGGTTTTGGCATTGCCCACGGGGGCATTACCTACTCATTGGCCGACAGTGCGTTTGCTTTTGCCTCTAACTCAAGAGGCCGTCATGCTGTATCCATTGAGACTTCCATTTCCCATACTGAAAAAGTAAAAGAAGGCGATGTATTGACTGCTGTTGCCTTGGAAGAAAAACGCTCCTATAAAATAGCCCATTACCGTATCACAATCAGCAATCAGGAAGGTAGTATAGTAGGACTCTTTAAAGGTATTGTCTATCGAACGAGTAAGGAATGGGAGGTTTGAGAAATTGGAAATTGAGAAATTTGACTTTATTCTTAAATTTTTTGCATGGCGTACCGTCAACCACCTAACGTCAACTGAATAAAGGCTATTAAATAACCGCTCTACTAAAATTAATCAGGCTATTAATTTCCCAATTTCCAATTCCCATTTTTCTATCTTCACGGAAAAATTCCTCCACATGAAAAAATTAGGTTTTACTCTAATCTGCCTGTCATTGGCCTGCTCCGTGATTTCACAAAAAAAACAACTCTCCCATGAAGAACTCGTCACTTGGAAACAGATTAAAAATCCAAAAATTTCCAACAATGGGGAATGGGTCGCTTACTCGTTGAAAGTGGAAGAAGGCGACGCCACTTTGAAAGTTTGGAATGCCGAAAATGGCCAAACCCACACATATGATCGAGGGGAGGGCGCCACCTTTTCTGCAAGCAGTGAATATTTGTTTTTTAAAATACACCCACACGAAGACAGCCTCAAAGCCATGCGCCGGAGGGATGTCAAAAAGAATGAATTACCGAAAGACACACTAGGTATTTTGAAATTAAGCGATCACAATCTGGTGAAAATAGCAGACGTGAAATCGTTCACTGTTCCCGAAAAATGGGACGGTTGGGTCATTTATCATAAGGAAGCAGAGAAGAAAAAAAAGGGAAAACCACCAGTTGACTCAATAGCAGTCGAAGTCGAAGTGCCCGACAGCACCAGAACAGAAAAACCCAAAAAGGGGAAAGTAAAAAAGGAGAGTAAAAAGACGGGCACTAAACTCGTCATGCGTCAACTCGAAACTGGAGAGGAAGAAGTCTTTGGTTTTGTCCTTAATTATAAGGTGGCAAAAGAAGGCCCAAGGGTATTGTTCAATAGTTCGGGCAATGACTCTACCATGTTCGAAGGGGTTTATTGGTTCGATTGTAACAATACGGAAATGATCCCCTTATGGAGGCAGAAAGGCGAGTACAGTAAATTGAGTCTTGATGAAAAAGGGGAGCAAGCAGCTTTCCTCGCTAACTTTGATACAACAAAAGCGCAAGTGCCACCCATTGACCTCTGTTATTTTAAAAATGGTTTGGATTCAGCAAAAATAATTGCCGATGAAAACGCCCGTTTTTTACCAGAAGATTGGCTCATCAGCGAAAATGCCGCACCTTATTTTTCCAAGGATGCATCAAAAATGTATTTCGGCATCGCCCCACCACCCATTTTGCAGGATACCAGTTTGTTGGATGAAGAAATCGTAAATGTTGAGGTTTGGAGCTACACCGATGGGCGCCTACATACCCAACAAAAAGTGCGATTAGGTAGAGAGAAAAAACGTACCTATAGAATAGTCTGGCACATCGCCGAAAATAAGTTTGTCAACATTGGATCAGAGGAGTTGCCGGAAACAAGGTTGGGCGACGAAGGTAATGCCGACCTCGCCATCACCTATACTGAAGATGGTTATTTGCAGCTCATTTCATGGGAAGGGAGTGCCCGAAAAGATGTTTATTTGATTGATACCAAAACGGGAAATAAAAAAGAAGTGGTCAAGGGCCTGAACGGCAGCCCTAGTTTTTCTCCCAAAGCCAATTACATCCTTTGGTACAACCGTATGGACAGCACTTATGCTGCTTATTCCGTAAAAAACGGAATGGTCAAAACGTTGACCAATAATACCCCATATCCATTTTACAATGAGGAAAACGATGTGCCAAACTACCCTTCTCCTTATCGGATAGCAACGTGGACGAAAGATGACAAGGCAGTGCTTATTTATGACCGCTATGACATTTGGCAGATAGATCCCACTGGAAATACTAAACCTATTCGCTTGACTAATGGACGGGAAAACCACACTGTTTACCGTTACATCAAATTGGACAGGGAAGAGCGATTTGTAGAAAATGGCCAACGCATGCTGCTCCATATTTTTGATGAAAAAACGAAAGCCAGTGGTTATGGCTATCTCTTATTGGGGGCAGGCAAGCCCATTCAGTTGGTGAAAGAGGATTATGCTTACAGCCGCCGTCCTATCAAAGCCAAAGATGCCGATAAAATCGTTTTCACCAAACAAAATTTCCAGACCTTCCCCGACTTGCTTTACTCCGAATTGAGTTTTCAAAACCCCAAAAGGGTAAGCAATGCCAACCCACAGCAAAGTGAATACAGCTGGGGCACCATAGAATTATATGAATGGACAGCATTGGACGGACAACGCCTCACGGGCATGCTGGTAAAACCAGAAGGGTTTGACCCCAATAAAAAATACCCCATGCTTGTCAATTTTTATGAGAAAAGCTCTGACCGCCTGCATAATTACCCTCGCCCTTATCCAGGGCGCTCAACGATCAATTATTCTTTTTACGCCAGCCGTGGCTATCTCATTTTCAATCCCGATGTGCCTTACCGCATTGGCTATCCGGGCGAAAGTTGCGAGAATGCTGTACTGCCGGGTATCACTTCTTTAATCGACAAAGGTTTCGTGGACAAGGATCGGATTGGTGTGCAGGGGCATAGCTGGGGGGGCTACCAAGTCGCCCATTTGCTGACAAAAACGGATATTTTCAGATGTGCCGAAAGTGGCGCACCTGTGGTCAATATGTTCTCCGCTTATGGTGGTATTCGCTGGGGTAGTGGCCTGAGTCGCATGTTCCAATATGAACGAACTCAAAGCCGCATCGGCGGAACGATCTGGGAATATCCGTTGCGCTATGTTGAAAATTCCCCACTATTTTTCTTGGACAAAGTCAATACGCCCGTACTCATTATGCACAATGACAAAGATGGCCATGTGCCTTGGTATCAGGGCATCGAATATTTTGTTGGCCTGCGCCGTTTGGGCAAACCTGCTTGGCTACTCAATTACAATGACGAACCACACTGGCCCGTTAAGCTGCAAAACCGGAAAGATTTCCAAAAGCGCATGGCGCAGTTTTTTGATTACTATTTAAAAGATGAACCGATGCCCATGTGGATGAAGCGGGGAGTACCAGCCATTGAGAAAGGGATTCTGCAAGGGCTTGAAAGTAGTGAGTGATTTTTTTATTAAAGAACTACAGGCATTAAGGGTTTTCCCATAAAAAAGAAAGGACTCCCAAATTTGCCCCTTTAAATAGGATTCCAATGTGGTCGGAATTTTAGAATCCCGGATTTCATTCAAAAATGAAAACCCGTCCGGGATTGCAAAACCCCAACTACATTAGAGTCGCTGCTTGAAAAACTATAATTGGAGTTTTATTCAATTTTATGAGAAAACCCTATACAGCATTTTATCACACGTATTTTACCCGTAATACTTCATTATAATACTTCAAATAATCTTCAAATAAATTTTACCTGTCACAATTATCTTTTTTTTGGAAAATAATGACCTCATTTTAGCTTGCATATTTGTTCCACAAACGAACTGATAGTCTTCACCTCCACACTAAAACAGAAAAAATGAACACTCTTAATACAATCATCTTCTTCACTCTGGTTTCTTTCACAACCATCCTTTCAGCCCAGCCTGACAATGCTGCTAAGGCATTGAATTTCAAAATCCAGCAAGTTGATTATAATACTTACGGTGTTTTCGTGATGCCAGAAGGAATTACGCCAAGCGAGCGCACAATCACTGGTTCTGGCCAGGTGACCATCGTTGCTCCAGTTGATTTCACTTATGACAACTTGGAAAACCACGGCGGTGCTTGGATAGAAAATGCAAGGGTTGATGCTCCGGTTGAAGCTGCCGACAAAGCATATATCTCTTTCGGTTTCATTACTGATTTCCCAAAAATAAATATCTACCCAAACGAAGAAACATTGTTGTTCACTTTCACTGCGGATGAAGAGTTCGACGGTACTTTCGACTTGATCGACAATAACAACGATCCATTTATGGTTCCTAATTCTTATGGCACCAACCCTGGCAACGACCTTGGTATCATCGACGCAGGTGCTCAGGGCGGCCTTCAGTACTACGCTTACGCTGGCAACTTGGAAGCCGACAACGTACAAGCCGTTTTCACCAGCAGCAAAAAGAAAAACAAGCGCAGCAAAAAAGAAGATTCAGCCCTTTCTGCACGACCTGAATAAGAAGACAATAAGAGAGTGTTCAAAAAAGGGATGTTGGCGATGCCAACATCCCTTTTTCTGTTTTTGTACTTTTGCTGAACTTAATTTTGAAAACACACTTAATGCTACTTTGACACTTTAAAAACAGAATTATTTGTACCTTTTGTGTTTCATGCCTGAGAGAAAGAGCCCTAGCAGAGAGGGGGTGTGTTTTTTATAAGTATCAGAGTAGCATTAAAATTGAAAATTGCACCCAGAACGTCAACGTATCGATACGATGGCAAACACATTTCTCGAAACCTCCATAGAATACCTCAAAGGCGTCGGCCCTACCAAAGCCGATATGCTGAAAAAAGAACTGGGCATCCATACTTTCAGCGACTTGCTTTCCGCTTACCCTTACCGCTATGTGGACAAAACCAAATTTCATAAGATCAGGGACTTAACTGAGGAGAGTGGCGAAGTGCAATTGAAAGGCATTTTGCGGAAATTGGATGTACTCGGTGATGGGCGTAAAAAACGCCTCGTCGGGCGACTGAGGGACGGGACAGGCGTGATTGAATTGGTCTGGTTTCGGGGCGTTTATTGGTTGCAGAATAAATTGGAAATCGGCAAGCAATATGTCGCTTTTGGACGGGTCAATTCTTTCAATAATTTCTTTAATATCCCCCACCCGGAAATGGAGGAGGTGTCGGAACAGAACCTACAAGCAGCACTCACCTTTGCACCTGTTTATTCCAGTACCGATAAATTGAACAACAAGGGCCTCGATGCCAAAGGCCGTCGCTCTCTCATGCAGGTGTTGTTAAATAAAATGACACCTGCCGACTTGCCTGAAAACCTGCCTGATTACATGCTGGAAAAAATGCGCTTGCCCAAACGCTTTGACGCCATGCAGTGGATTCATTTTCCAAAAAACCAACAACAGCTCGATGCCGCAACCAAACGCTTGAAATTCGAAGAACTGTTCTTTTTGCAAATGCGCCTCCTGCAAAGCAAGCAACGCCGGAAAAATGCCATCAAAGGTTATGTCTTTGAAAAAGTAGGCGATTACTTCCATCAGTTTTATAATGAAAAACTGAAATTCGAACTCACTGGCGCACAAAAACGGGTCATCAAAGAAATAAGAAAAGACTTTGCCAATGGCGTCCACATGAACCGCCTGCTGCAAGGTGATGTGGGCAGCGGTAAAACCATCACAGGCCTCCTCTGTATGCTCATTGCTCTCGACAATGGCTATCAGACTTGTCTCATGGCGCCTACTGAAATTCTCGCCCAACAACATTTTACCGGCATTAGTGAAGAAGTGGAAGGTATGGGCATTGAAGTGGCTTTCCTTTCCGGTTCGATAAAAGGAAAAAAACGGAAGGCTATTTTGGAAAGGCTAAAAGAAGGCGAAATAGACATCCTAATCGGTACGCATGCCCTCATCGAAGATTGGGTCGAATTCAAAAACCTTGGCATGGCCATTACTGACGAGCAGCACCGCTTTGGTGTAAAACAACGGGCTTCCTTATGGAAAAAAGGAAAACCCTTTCCACCGCATGTGCTGGTAATGACCGCCACACCCATTCCTCGCACCCTTGCCATGACCCTCTATGGTGACCTCGACGTCTCGGTTATTGATGAACTGCCGCCGGGGCGAAAACCCATCACCACCGTTCACCGCACGGAGAACCACCGCTTGCGGGTATTTGGCTTTATGAAAGAAGAAATCGCCAAGGGACGGCAGATTTACATCGTTTATCCATTGATCGAAGAGAGCGAAAAGATGGATTTGAAAAACCTCATGGAAGGTTATGAGGCCATCTCCCGTGAATTTCCACCACCCGATTATGCCATTAGCATCGTGCATGGAAAAATGAAGCCCAAGGACAAGGACTTCGAAATGCAGCGTTTTGTAAAAGGCGAAACTCAAATCATGGTCGCCACCACCGTCATCGAAGTCGGCGTAAACGTTCCCAATGCCAGCGTCATGATTATCGAAAACACCGATCGCTTTGGCCTCTCCCAACTCCATCAATTAAGAGGCCGGGTAGGCCGTGGCGCTGATCAAAGCTACTGCATCCTCATGACCGATTTTAAATTATCCTCTGACGCCCGCGAACGCATCGCCACCATGGTACGCACCAACAACGGCTTCGAAATCGCCGAAGCCGACCTCAAGCTCCGTGGCCCCGGCAATATCGAAGGTGTCCAGCAAAGCGGTATGCTCAACCTCCGCATTGCTGACCTTGGCCGGGACGGGGAAATACTCCGCACAGCACGGGCGATGGCGCAGCGGATTTTGGATAAAGATCCTGAATTGGTGCATCCGCTGAATGTGCGATTGAAAAATTTTATGGCGGTGATGGGGAAGAAAAGGAAGAGTTGGGGGAGGATAAGTTGATTGTTGATAGTCCAAAAAGTTGGATGATGGATAAATTAACCAATCAGGCAGGTGAATTTTTCACTCCACTCCACCCCAACACAAATATTTCATCACCAAAAAATCGTCCATCCCGTACTTCGAACCTTCCCGCCCGAAGCCACTTTGTTTAATGCCACCGAACGGGGCAACCGCGGTGGAAATCATTCCTGTGTTAATGCCAACCATACCATATTCCAACGCCTCGGCCACCCGCCAGATGCGGGCGTAATCCCTCCCATAAAAATAAGACGCAAGACCAAAGGGCGTATCATTCGCCATGCTGATGACTTCCTGTTCCGTATCGAATTTGACGACCGGGGCAATAGGGCCAAAAATCTCTTCCGAACTGATTTCCATATTGGGCAGCACATTGGTTAGCACAGTAGGTTCATAAAATGCGCCTTTGCCTGCAATCATTTTTGGCTTCCCGCCAGTCAATATTTTTGCGCCTTTTGACTTGGCGTCTTTTACCAACCGTTCCACCTTTTCCATGGCCTCCAAATTGATGAGTGGGCCAATTTCAACGCCTGTTTCCATACCGTTGCCCACGCCCAATTGGCTAGCTGCTGTTCCGAGTTTTTGGGTAAATCTTTCATAGATGCCTGCTTGTGCATAAAGGCGGTTGGCACACACACAGGTCTGTCCAGCATTGCGGTATTTTGAAGCGATAGCCCCAGCCACGGCGGCATCGAGGTCGGCATCGTCAAAGACAATGAAAGGTGCATTGCCACCCAATTCCAGCGATAGTTTTTTCACTGTGCCGGCACTTTGCGCCATAAGCAATTTTCCAATTCCGGTAGAACCTGTGAAAGAGAGTTTCCGCACCAACGGATTGCTGGTCAACTCCTTTCCGACCGCCGCAGGTTGGCGTGTGGTGATGATGTTAAAAACGCCTGGTGGAAAACCTGCCTCCTCTGCTAAAACAGCCAAAGCCAATGCAGAAAGAGGCGTATCTTCCGCTGGTTTGATGACCACTGTACAGCCAGCCGCCAGCGCCGGAGCAACCTTACGGGTTATCATCGCATTCGGAAAATTCCACGGCGTGATGGCTGCGGCCACCCCGACGGGTTGTCGGATGGTCATGATTCGCAACCCTTTACCGTGGCCGGGGATTACATCCCCATAGACTCGCCTTGCTTCCTCAGCGAACCACTCCACGAACGATGCCCCATACTTGATTTCACCTTTGGCCTCGGCCAATGGTTTGCCCTGTTCAGAGGTGAGCAACACAGCAAGATCGTCGAGGTTTTCCATTTGTAGGGCATACCATCTTTTTAAAATAGTTGCCCGTTCTGCGGCGGTCTTGTCCCGCCATGCAGGAAAAGCTTTTGCAGCGGCGTTGATGGCGGCTTTGGTTTCGGCAGCGCCCATGTCAGGAACATCGCCGATGTGTGAGCCGTCGTAAGGGTTGGTAACGGGAAAAGTTTTTCCATCGTTAGCGGTTACCCATTTTCCGTTGAGGTAGGTTTTATTTTGGAGGAGGAAATTGTTTTTTAAGTTCATATTTTTTTGGTTGAAAAATATTTGCCATACCGTTTTGTAAAGATGATAAAAACATTAAACGTATTTTTTTGAAACACATAGGAACATAGGACACATAGATTTTAAAAATTTTATTCCATAAAATTTTTAATTATTCCACATGATCAGTTTAATTTTTTTTGGAAAAAAAATTAAACCAAACTATGTGTCCTATGTTCCTATGTGTTTCAAAAAAAGAGAATTTAATTTTTAAATCCGCTAATTTATTTTTTCCATTTCTCCCAATATTTATTTCCAATAGTCGCCCAATAGTCCGCTATTATTTCCCAGGAAATCTGCCCCCGGTGCAGGATGTTTTTACGCAAAGATTTTAAATCCTCCTTTTCTTCTGGTGTACCATTTTGTGCCATTGCATTTACGATGGTATCGGCCACCGCCTCTTGCCAATCTGTTTGTGTAGCGGCATTTTCATTGTCCGGTTGCGAAATCCATTGGGTAGCTTTGGCAGGTACATATTCCAAATTGGTGGCCAGGACAGGTGCTACAGCCGATGCGGCCTGATTGTATTTTATCAACTTATATTGCTCCGTAAAATCATCGAAACTTTGCAGTACTTTTTCCTGTGGCCAATGTAATTCCACCTTGCTTTCCACTGGGCGGTAAACGGCTGTATACAAGGTGCCGAAACCTTCTGCATAACGGGTATTATAAAGCGGCGGCTGCAAAAATGAATTCGTTAATTGATCAGCATCCGTACTATTTTCAGAAAGCAACTTTTCCAAAAAATCTGCGCGCTCAATAGTCTTATTAAAAATGGCATTCTCCGGCCAAACTGCCTGCCCTTGATGGTTGGTTACTAAGTTGGCATCGGTGACTAGGGGTGCTTTGTCAGGGGCCATTTGCATAGTTTTGAAAGTGCCCGTTTTGTCGAGTACGGTCACATTGTACGACATGTGCGATGGCACCCGGGTCAGTGTTTCGACAGCCTCCTTCACATTGCTGCAAAATTCCAGCACATAGCGCAAAATAAAAGGGATACCGAACCCTTTGCCGACCTCTTTGCGCCCCCCAAAAGTGAGGGAAACGACCAGCCCGTCTTCGTTCATGCCATCCAATAAGCCAATAAGGCAGTCACTGATTCCTATCACTTTTTTACCATTCCATGCTGTAAGTAGTTGTGAGCCTTCGATCAGGTCGGGGTGATAGTCGTAGTTGCGGACCAACTGCACCTTATCTCCTGCCAACACCGCTTGCGAGCAGGCGCTGATATATGCCGGTGGCTGAAACCCCGTGAGGAAACGTTCCGCCACTTCATCGGCGTTGGCCAATTGGCAGAGGCGCTCGTACGTAGGCATCATTTCCGGCATATAATATTTAAATGCGGCATGCGAGGTTTTTAAATCGGGCGTGTGCGTGGCACCTTTTGAATTTAACCAAGCATTATATGCTGGCCAATAAGTGTTGAACAGCTTTTGCCATTTGGGGCCGGGTTGGGTTGGTTCGGAAATGGAGTTGAAATGAAGTTGCATAATTTGTTTGGTAACGGGGAAATTTATTTCCCCATGAAATTAAATCATGGTGATTTTTAAAATCACCATGATTTATTATTTAAAAAAAAATTATTCGGGAAATAAATTTCCCAGAGTATCAAGGTACTTAAATTTCCCGATTATAAAAACTTAAAACCTCCCGCATCGGCCAGCCTCTCCTGAACGGCTTCCGCCTGCGCTGTAGGTATGGATTTATAATGTGTATGGATGGCATTTATCCATTTTTTTGCCCGTTGCGTCAATTTAAAATTATCCGTCATCAAACGCCCACGCATGACTAAGATGCCCATGTCGGCCCCCTCATATAAATAGTCACCTTTTCTTATTATACGCAGGAAAAAAGCTTCCTCATCAAGCTCGACGTGGCGGCGGTGGGTGTCAAACCGATCGAACAACATGCTGCCGTTTTGTTGCATTTTCCAAATGCCCGAGCGGGGGGCTTCAGTTACATATTCGATGGTGTCTTTGGTATGCTTCACAACTAATTGACTCCAACTGTCCACGTTTTCTTCATCGTTCCAGCGGCGGTTTATTTCATTCACATCCAGTTCGTAATCCCGGTCCATATATTCCAAAATATGGAAAATAAAAAGCGGTGCATCGGCCAGTGCAAACACGGCATGGTTGGTAATGGAACTGGCTCCCGTAATCCTTGGATTTAATTCTCCGAGATAAATATTTTGGTCGTCCTGGTCAATTAAAAAATCCAATTCGAAATAACCCTTGTAACCTTCTTCCCGTAATTGGTCGCCAAATTGTTGGGTATATTTCGCTGCTTTTTTTCGTATATCAGGCGTGAAGTCGTCGGGGAAAATTTCATTGCCGCACCAGCCGCCTTTATATGGGGTCAATTCTTTGAAGCCGACCAGCTCCGTCATTAGTGGCGCAACGATGGTGCCGTGCCGGGTCACACATGCCTCGATGGCCGAACCCCGGCAATTGATACGCTTCATTATTTTTACTTCTTTTTCTTTCTCTATTTCTTCCGCATATTTTTTGTAATCTTTTTCATTGGAAATAAAAAATGTAGTGTGTCCCGAATCCCCGAATGGTGTCTGTATAACGAGGTGATTACCTAATTTTTTGGAAACGCTCCGCAAATGTTTATAGTCTTTCACATTGGACAGCACATACGGCACACAAGGGACTTTTGCTTTTTCGGCAATGCGGTTGGTATTCACCTTATTGTCCATAAAAGTCCGCAATTCGGCAGAAGGGAAAATTAATTCCAAACCTAATTTTTCAGCCAATTTTTCCGTCTTGTCGTCGAACATGAGGAAAAGAGCTTTTCCTGCATTTTTCCCAACTTTATTTTTTTTGATAAATGCCTTAACTTCTTGGTGTTGCAGCAGGTAATTATTGATGTCTTCAATACTCTGGAATTCCTCATGCGGCAGTTCTTCCAAAGGTGAAAAAACATTGGAGTGCAGCCCGTCAAAACATTCGATATAGTTGATAAATTTAAATCCTTTTATCCATTCATCGGCACCTAATAAATTAAAATTGGTGGCGCTGATAAAATAGATGGGTGCATCGTTTTTATAAAAAAAACGGCGGATGTCGGAGATGCCTTTTAGTGGTTTAAGTCTTGGTGCTGTGGCTTTTTTTGCAGGTTTTTTAATTGCTGCCTTTTGGGTTTGTGCAGTTGTCTTTTTTGTACTCATTTATTTTAAAAATTATTAGTGAATTAATTATTGAATTTTGCAGTATTATTTTTTTCAAACACAACTTGTCCCGTATTTTACATCGGGATAGAAACATAGGACACATAGTTTGTTTTAATTTTTTGGAAAAAAATTAAAATCTTATAGGCACGAATAATTTTATTTTAAAAATTTTACCTGTCAGCCCAGCAGGCCGGGTTCATAAAATTTTTAAAACTCCATGTATCCTATGTGCCTCTGTGTGTTTTTTTAAAAAAACTCATTTTTTATTTACCGCTGCTTTTGCCGCCACCTTTTTTGCAAGGCCATTTCCCGCTATTTCGCCTTTGCCTACCAATGCTTTTACCGTAAATATTTTCAGCCCCAATTCCGGCCGATAACCGTGTATTTCTTTTACGTCCAAGGCCAACATAAACCGGATAATTTCCTCACTGACCACCTGACCGGGCACTAACACAGGAAAGCCCGGAGGATAGGGAATAACAAAAGAAGCAGATACCAATTCCCGTCCATCGCTCATCGTTTTTAGACAATTGTCCAAAGGGATATATTCACATTGTTCTTCATGATAAGACATAAAATAGGCTTCCCTGATATTGCCGCCCGGAATACCAGGGGCTGACTGAAAGGAAGCATGAAAATGACTGAAGTCAGGGAGTGGGGGAAATTCTTTTGTCAGCGAGTGAATGCGTTTTTCAGTAATTACTTTTTCCTTTTTATTCAACGACCGAAAGTCCTCATCCAATTGTTTGGCAATCAACAAAAGGGCGTTCATCAAGTAAGCTACCGAGCTGCGGGTGGTGCCAATATTGGTCATCAAAAGCACAGTATTTCTTGAAGTTTTGTTGATTTGGAGGTTGAACTGGTTCATCAAATATTCGTTCTTGAAAGTGTCTCCATCAATGCCGGCCTTTCCAACGGTTAAGGTAATTTTGGTAGGGTCAAGCACAAATTCGTCCATGGCCCAAGCCTCCTCCATCCGCGTCCAACCATCTTTGGGACTGTAATATTCATGGATGCCGGTAATGCTGTATTTTTCAGGGATCAAATCCTTAATGGTCAGCACTTCAAAATATTTTTTCAACAAGGGGTGGTCGTTTATTTTTGCCCTTAAGACCATCGCCATTTCAATGCTTTTTTCCACTAACTCAAAACCCTCAAATTGTACCTGCCTCCTGCCTGCATCAAGCGAAGCCAATATCTGATAATTCGGCGAAGTGGAGGTGTGCGTCATATATGCTTCGTGAAAAGCATCAGTTGTTTTCCTTTGAAAATCTTCGTCCCAAATATGTATCATCGAACCCTGCCGGAAACTTGATAATGTCTTGTGCGTACTCTGCGTGGAATAGACCCTTATTTTTACTTTTTCAGGATCGGGCATGGTTGGCATTTCGCCTGCGGGGAGCGATTTAATATATTGCAGGTATTTCTTTTTATATTCTTCGCCATGATATTTTCTAAATAATTTTTTGGCGACAAACATGCCTGTCCGTTGCTTATAGGTGTAGGTGAAACCCGCGAATGCAAACCATGCTTCGTCCCATAAAAAAACCATGTCCGGTTTTATGGCCAGCACTTCCTCCATTACTTTTTCGACATTATAAACAAGGCCGTCAAAAGTGCAATTGGTCAGTAATAACATTTTTACTTTGTCCAATTTTCCGGCAGATTTTAATTCCAATAATTTCTCTTTAATTACTTTTAAAGGCACTGCCCCATACATTGAATATTCCTCGATGGGATATGAATCCAAATAAACAGGAAATGCGCCTGCCAGCACCAACCCATAGTGATGTGACTTGTGACAGTCCCGGTCAATCAACACCACATCGCCGGGTTCGACCAATGCTTGCTGCACAATTTTATTAGCGGTGGAAGTGCCGTTGGTAACAAAAAAAGTATGCTCTGAGCCATATGCTTTGGCCGCCATCTCCTGTGCTTTTTTTAAAGGCCCGGTCGGTTGGAGCAACGAATCGAGACCACCAGTGGTGGTGGATGTTTCTGCAAGGAACATATTCCTGCCATAAAATTTCCCAAAATCTTTTATCCAGTTTGATTTAAAAACCGAATTGCCCCGGGAAACAGGCATTTGAATGCCAGCTATGGAGAATGGCTTCATTAATTTTTATTTTGGTGGTTGGAGAAAGGTGAAAAATTTTTCGACTGATTTTTTTTATAGCTAATGTTTTTTACAAAAACCAATATTTTAGATGTAGCCATTTTTTAAAAATTCATTATTTAGTGATTATTTTTTTTACCATTTTCTGCATAAAGACATTACTTGGCAGGGAAACATATTCATTGTTGTCAACTTTGATAATAATGAAGAAAATCCCTATATCACTTATTTTTCCTTCAATCGGATAATCCTTGTCCAAAATGGCAACAGTGTCTCCGATATTTACCTGATGATTAAAGAAAACTATTAAAGTTGAAGTGATGTTTGACACAATTGACCATTGGGCTAAAAAAGCAATTCCTACAACAGTAAATAACGATGCAATATAGGCCGCTAATTGAGATGGCGCTATTCCCCAAATCAACAGTATTATCCCAATAAATAGTAAATACAAAATAAAGGAAACTACCTTTTTTACTATTTTAATTCTCGTTTTATGGTATTTATATTTCACCCCAACCCCATCTATCATCCGCTGAAGAATTTTAGATGAAACAATCAGAATGATTAATGAAACCACCGTCTCAATAATTTGAAGTTTATATCCTTCCATTGGTCATTACTTTGATGCCTGGCCAGTACTCAGCACCTAATTTAAAGCGTTTTTTTCAACTATTCTCCTTAATTTCTTTTTCTAAAATATCCAACCCCTTTTGTAATTGTCTGTCAGTGATTACCAGTGGTGACAGCACTCGGATGATATTTTTATGAGTTCCTGCGCTGATGATAATCAGGCCGTTTTTTCCGCAGCCTTCCATCACTTTTTGACAAAGCTCTGCATCGGGCTGCAAGGGATCCCCGTTTTTCACAAATTCCATTGCCATCATCGCACCCAAGCCCCTGACATCTCCAATGGACGGATATTTTTCTTTCATTTTCTCAAATCGGTCACGGATCATTTTGCCCACTTCTTTTCCCCGTTTGTTCAAGTCGTTGTCTTCCATGAATTTTATGGTTGCTAGTGCAGCGGCACAGCAAACCGGGTTGCCGATATAGGTACCACCAATGGTACTCGGCCCAGCAGCATCCATGACTTCTGCACGGCCCAGCACAGCGGCTATCGGCATGCCCGAACCCAATGATTTGGCCCAAGTTGAAATATCGGGCAGCACACTAAAGTGCTTGTAGGATGCCCATTCGCCAGTACGGCAAAACCCACTTTGTACCTCATCGAAAATGAGCATGACACCATATTTGTCACAAATCTTTCGCAGGCCTTCCACATATTTTTTCGGGGCAACATTGAAGCCGCCCTCGCCCTGCACCAGTTCGATGATGATGGCAGCGAGGTTTTTGGGGTTGACTGTATTTTTGAAATATTCGTCCAAACGTCGCAGTTCCTGTGCTGCAAATGTGTCTTCGTCCATTCCATTTGCGTAGCGGTAAACATTGGGGTATTGGATTCGGTAAACCTCTGGTGCAAAAGGCCCGCAACCTTTTTTATAGGCCACTTTTGAGGTGAGGGTCATGGCCATGAGCGTTCGGCCATGGAAGGCATCGGTAAAACTGAGGACGCCATTTCTCCCTGTCGCCTGCTTCGCTATTTTGATGGCATTCTCTACTGCCTCGGCGCCTGTGCTGACAAGCATCGCTTTGGTTGGGCCACCATGCGGAAGTATTTCTACAAGCTTTTCGCAAAGCTCCAAGTACCGCTCATAGGTGGTCACGTTGAAGCTCGTGTGGAGGCACTTTTGCGCCTGTGTGATGATGGCATCGACCACAGGCTCTGGGCAATGGCCTGCATTGACGACACCGATGCCGCCAGCAAAGTCTATCATTTCATGGCCATCGGCATCGGTGATGATGGCGCCCTTAGCTGATTTTGCTGTGGCAGTATTGAAGACACCAACGCCATTGGCAACGACAGATTTGCGCCTGTCCAGCAGTTCTTCACTTTTGGTTTTGATTGCTATCATTTTTGACTTTATTTTAAAAGAATGTTGTGTTTAAATGGAAGGATAATACCTGCATAATGGATTCAAATCTTTCATCCATTATAACTGTTCAGCAGGGTTGTTTTTTGAGAAAAAATGTCATTTTATCATCTTTCTTCCTCCATGCTGAATAGTTAATGTCCATTTTGATAAAGACCACCTTTTCAGTATAGGTCACTAATATATTTTCAGTAACTAAACCCATACAATTAAAGCGTTCCGCCACATCTATGACAAAACAAAGACCCAGTATGGTGTTCGCTTTGATCGCAATTTTCACATTGTTTAAATTCTACTTCTTTCAAGTTCATTACCCTGCCACTGATCTCAGCAGTGACGATGCCCGTCGGAACAGCAATTACACCATAGCCCATGATCATGACCACCGTTGCGAGGAACTGGCCAAATGGTGTCAAAGGTGTCACATCGCCATAGCCCACCGTTGTCAGGGTGACAATGGCCCAATAGATGCCCTTTGGGATGTTGTCAATCTTTTCGTTCAAATCCCCTTCCACGATGTACATTAAAGATCCGATGATAATGGACATCAGCACCACAAAAGACATGAAAATGGAAATCTTTGTTTTGCTGGCCTGCAATGCGCTGACAATGACTGCACCCTCTTTGACAAAATGCCCCATCTTAAATATTCGGAACACCCGCAGCAGCCGCAGTGCCCGAACAATTAGCAGGTGTTGGGCACCAATGAAAAACACACTTATATAAGTAGGGATCAAAGCTAACAAATCCACTATTCCAAAAAAAGAAGTTGCATATTTGATGGGCTTACGGGCACAATATAGGCGAATGATGTACTCAACTGTGAAGATGAGGGTAAAAATCCATTCGAGGACAAAAAACGTCCACCAATATTTTGCCCGGTAAGAAGAGACCGTTTCCAAAATGACCGCTACCACACTTGCCACGATGATCCAGATCAGCACCATGTCGAACAGGTGGCCTTCTTTGGTATCGGTTTCAAAAACGATCTTGTGCAACTGCTTTTTTTGTATGGGGTTGATGCGCTTGTCCAATTGCCGCTTACCCCAATGAGCGAATCGGAAAATAATTTTCTTAACTTTTTCTGGAAAAGTGCCGATCGCCCTTTTTGAAAAAGAATACACCTGAACAGTTCTGTGCCATAACCAGAGCAAAAACTGTTTCATGTACTTTTTAATCAGTTGGTTGATTTTGTTTTGCTTCACTATTTGATTAGTTAAAGTATCAAGTGCAGACACCTTGCGCGAAGAGAGCTAATCTCTCATTGCTCTTGCCAAAAAGAAAAAATTGACTGTCAATAGAAAAGACCATTAAATTGGAATCGGTCACTTTTTTTTAGGTGTGATTGCCTTCTTAAAATATGGATGCTATGGCTACTATGTTGTTCTCTCTTAGATTTCGAAATTGGGCAAAATGAGAATGACAGATTCAGAGGAGGGCAGATACTTGAAAAATTTGGAAATCGAAAAACCGCCCGTAAATTAAGGGTTGAAAAATAAACCGTGAATCCACCTTTCCGAAAGTTCCAAATTATTTTTTCGCCGTACAAAAATTTACCTTGTACTTAGGCGGTTTGGGCGGGGGAGGAAAAGTTTCCAATTTTCCCTCCCCCACTCCCTAACTTATCGAAAAAAATAAACATGATCAAAAATATCATAATTAAATATTGGCAGAAAGCAGCAGCGAAAGGCCGCCTCTTATGGTCACAAGCTAAGGCATTAGAGGAAAAGGCCGCTAAGCTACTGCGCTATATGCAGGGGGAAGTGATCAAACAACTGCCAAGTTGGAAGAAAGATTACGACAATTTTTCAAAAGAACAGCACGACAAGCTGGATAAAGCCCGCACAGGTTTCAAGAAAAAAAGGAATGAATGGCGCCGCATATTTTCCAACTTGGACGCATCGCCCCAAAAACTGCACGAAATGCTTTTTGGGGAAAAAACGGCCATTGGCAAGCTGTTCGAGTCCTTTATTATTATACTCATATTTGCGAGTGTATTGGTGGTAATGCTGGATAGCGTGAACTCCATACACCGCCGTTTTTGGTGGCTGCTCTCGCCGTTAGAATGGATTTTCACCATCGTATTCACCATCGAATACCTGCTTCGTATCTATAGCTCACCCAGGCCCATTCGGTATATGACCAGTTTTTTTGGCGTCATCGACCTAATCACGCTCTTGCCGACCTATATCGGTGTCCTATTTACAGGAGCGCATACCTTTCTTGTTCTGCGGATATTGCGGGTACTGCGGATATTGCGTTTGTTCAAGCTGGATTCCATGATGCGGGCCGGAAGTACCATTACCGCCTCTTTGAAGGCTAGCAGGGAGAAAATAGCCGTCTTTTTGCTGTTCGTGTTGTTGCTCGTCACGATCATGGGTTCGGTGCTGTACATTGTAGAAGCGGGACAAGGTTCGGGCTTTACGAGCATCCCCCTCAGTGTTTATTGGGCCATCGTGACGCTGACGACGGTGGGCTATGGCGACATTGCTCCTGTTACTTGGCTCGGCCAATTAATAGCCGCTGCCGTCATGATTACTGGTTACGCCGTGCTTGCCGTGCCAACGGGCATCGTTTCCGCAGAATTCATCGAGCAGAAAAAACGAGCCCGCATCGACCACACAGAATGCAGCCGTTGCGGCAAGGACGAACATGAAAAAGGCGCCCGTTTTTGTTGTAGGTGTGCGGAAAAATTAGTGCCGTAATGGAGTCTGTTTATTATAATTTGATCCAACTCATTAACGGGGCATTTCAAATGCCCCGTAATAATATAGTAGCTGTATAACCATTTTTTCTTTTTAAAATAAAGCAACATCCCTAATGAAATCAAAATCATGATGACCCACACAATGAAATAGCTGTATTTGAATTTAAGTTCGGGAACAAATTCAAAATTTCCTCCATCGCTTAGAAAAGACAGAGGGGGTAAAAAAATTTCTTTTACCAATACGTCAACTACCTTATTGAACGCCGCTCCAATGATTACACCGATGGCTATATCAATCATATTGCCTTTGACAGCAAATTCTTTGAACTCTTTTATTAATGAAAATTTCATAACAGGTTTTAAATGATAATCAACTACTGTCTTTATGTCAAAAGATCAAAACGGGTTGCTTAAAAAGTTAAAGTAACTGGTCGTGTAAATTGATTCAGGAAAACCGAAAATATCACTCGGGCTGCTGGCTGTTTAGTTAATGCCAGAATTGGGCTTCTAAAACTTCCTCTTTCCGTCATTAGAGATGTTCATCACCCATTTCTTCATTTTTTATCGAACCAATATTTTACTTTTTTGTATGCCATATTATTTCATTTTTTTAAATGGTTATTCATGTAATAATTTTTCGTAACCTCATCAAGTTTTTCAACAGCATACCTTAATGTTACTCGTGGCATAGTTGAAGCATATTTATCCAGAAAACCTTTAAGTCTATTTTCATCCCTTTTACCTGCTTCCCTTATCCAGCTTCCGACAGCTTTATTAATCATTTCGTGTTTATCATCAATTAAAATTTCAGCAATTTTGAATGTATCGTCTAAATCGCCCTCTTTTATAAAAGCATAAGTTGAAACTATTGCAGTTCTTCTTTCCCAAGTATTTTTAGACTTGGCTAATTGGTACAATATATCTCTTGGTTTATCCATTAAATATTTACCAATTATATGTGGCGCACCTCTATCCACAAAATCCCAATTGTTCAGTCTATCGTGCCTATTTAGATAAAGTTCATAAAGTTCTTTTCTTACTTCTTGAGAAGTTTTCTTATCTCGTGCTTTAAAATCCATTATACTGACAGCTCCCATTCTGACTTCATAATATTTACTATCTAAAAGTTTGTTGAGTTCGACCATTGGCATTTCAACATATTCTTTAGCCAATTTAAAAACAGTTCCAAATTTCAACCCCAGAGCTTCCGTTTCGCCGTCATTGCCACGAAAGAATTTCAATGTGTCTTTTTTGTTTTCAGCATTTGACTTAAGGTTTTCAATAAATTGGTCTGCCGTCATTTTATTTTTTTAGTTGCTGCCTTTATTATATCGTTATTCAAATCATACTCACCACAAAGTTCATTCATTTTTTTGTAAAACGCATTTCGATAATAATAAGGCATTTGAGTACTGTTTGAAAAAAATTGGTTGTACTTGTTTTCCAATTCAGGATAATGTTTTTTGATTGCATTGAGCATCAAAGTTTTGCTATGCGCCTTGTCATTTCCAAATAAGGTGATGGTTGCCGGGAAAATATAATCAACTCCCAAATTCTTAAAAGTAGAAAATGCCAAATGAAGTTGTTCGGTGGTGTCTGAAATATAAGGAATTAAGGGCATCAGGTTGACCCCTGCCAAAAATCCATTTTTCAATGTTTTTTCAAGGGCAATAAGCCTATCACTTGGCCTTGTGGCTCCAGGTTCAAAAATTTTGGCAACCTCATCTTGCAAAGTTGAAAAGGAAAAACTGATGATGGCTCCTCTTTTAATACCTTTTAAATCTTCAGGCAATATTGCCGATTGTTCAATTTGTTTTAACAGGTCAAAATCCCGTTCAATCAAATCTGATTTCGTAATAATATGTACTGGGAATCTGTATTTGAGAATAATTTTAAGGGCTTGCCTTGTCAGCTCATATTTTTTCTCAATTTGTAAATATGGGTCAGTTGCAGAAGACAATACAATGATTCCATATTGATTTTTTTTAGCTCTATTTGCCAATTGCTTATCCAATATCTCAATGGCATTTATTTTTGCGGAGAGGCTTTTTTCAAGGTTGACACCATATTTACTTCCCCTGATATAACAATACAAGCAATTGAAAGAACAACTGCTATAAGCATTAAAAGTATAATCATCCAAAAACCACTTATCCCGTTTTTTGGTTTTATTGAGGACCGATTTGACTTCAATTTCACTTGGCATAATTGTTCCTGTTTAAACCAATTTCAATTTTTTTTCTAAACCAATTGGCAACGGCTTCTTCATTTTGAATTTCTCTTTTAAATTCCTTTATAATGTCAGGATGAAATTTTGAAGTTGTTTTGGCTGCCCACCCTACCCCTTGTTTTATTTCTTTGTCTTTTGTGTTCGCCATTGAGAGTAAAATTGGAAAAATAGTTTGCACCTCTTTTTTATCCAATCCTTTTTTTATGGCATAATGAATACCTGCACCCAAAGCACGAACAACCCAATTGGCCGGGTGATTAGATAGTTTTTTTATTTGAGGTATTGTTTTTTCAGGTTCATTTAATAAAGAAAATCCATAGACTCTTTCTCCAATTATATCGCATACGTACCAAATATCAGCCTTGGATATGTACTCGGTTGCTTTTTGAATGGATTGGTCAAAATGTTCGGCAAGTCTGTTTTGCAGCATAATTCCCAATACTACATTTCCGCCTTCCCTTTTCAGCATTTCGATTTTATCACAAAATTCAATTTGTTCTTTTTCAGGGAGCATTTGATAAAAGGAATGCCCACAATACTCCAGCAAAGGAAATTTTACTTTCTTATTCAGAATTTGATTATCCAACGCTTGCACACAAGCCGATACTCCTTTGCTTGAATAAATATTTATGCAATTATCGAGGTATTCTTTGATGTCCGACTTTTTGGTAACGACCATTTTTATTTAGTTTGAGTGAACCGTTGGAGGATATATTTATTCAAGCATTTAAAACTGTGCAGCATCTGCAATCATGGTAGCAAGCATTTCTGTATCCAATTCTTCCATTGATTTAATTTTAATGTGCCTCATTTGTTTGCCTGTGCCTTCCAGTAAATTGTGCGGATCGGTAATTTTTTCAAAATTGGTAAAACCTAACGTGACATACTTTTTGGCCACAGCCAAGTAACAGAAATTCTTTTCCGTTGCATATACAGGTCTGCTCCATTTGAAAGTTTCGACCGCATTGGGAACTGTTTGTTCAATCAAATCCCTTAATGCCAGCAAAAATTTCCTTTGATCGGAGGCCGCATCATTGATGAAGGAGGTAACTTCAGTTGATTTTTTCATTGTATTATTTTTTATTTCCCAAAAGTAAAGGTTTTAATTATACGGAATCTTTGTAACATAAAATAGAAGGTCATTTTGCTTATGTTTACAGATCCTCAATAATTCCACACGATTATTTGTTAATCATGGAAAAATAAAAATGAGTTAAAGTAATCTTGTCACCCTAACTCATCCTTTTAGCAAAATCCGTTTTATTTTTTACTTTTTGATTGCGGTGTTGGAAACTTGCTTTTTTTCCGTTGGCAGGTGCAGACATCACTTTCATTTTTGCATCCCGAGCAGTTTTTTTCTGTGCTTTCAAAGCCTCCGCATTTTTTTGTGCTTCTGTTCTTTTTTGTGCTTTCGTTTTCATTTTACTGAAATTAATTTTTTAGTTGAATTTAAAAGAAGGGCAAACCCAGCCTAACTGATTTTTTACCCCTCACACTATGAAACACTATTTCTTTGAACGTTTTTTTCGTTTGCATTCAAAGCGAGAAAAAAGACTTGGGTTTTAAATTAGGTCACATCGATTCCTGATAGTTTTTTAAAGATCTTTCAAAATCAAAAGCGGAATCCGAATATCCTCTGCCACTTCCTTGGCATCGCTCCTTCCGATAAGCTTTCCTATAAAATTGCGGTGATTAGAGTTCATGACCATCAGGTCCAGTTTTTGGTTAATTGCAAACGACTCAATGGCCTCGGCAACTTCTCCAGCTTCGATTTTGAAATGGACCGGTGTTCCTTTTCTTCCATCAAACACCCAGTGTAGCACTTCCATATCCCTTCTGGCTGCTTTTTTTTTCTTGCCGTCCTCAAAGACATGCAAACAATGGATGGCTGTCCCTTTGTCAAGCTTTTTGGAGATTTCACGGAGGAAGTTTATCAAGGCAATATCCTTGAACTCGAAGTCGGTGGTACAACCGATACGGGTGATATTGTCCGTTTTATAACCATCGGGAAAGACAAGCACTCCACAGTCTAATTTTAGAAGCATTTCCAAAGTGGTATTACCGAGTATTTTCCTAAAAGAATGGCTTCCTTTTTCCATTCCTAAGATCACGACATCAATGCCTTCGTCTTTAGCCAAAGCTGGAATGGCCTCATAGGAATATCTTTCATCCACGATGTATTCAATTTTAATACTCCGCCGTGAGCTTATCAGGTGGTCTTCGACAAATTGGTGAAGTTGCTCCATCACCTTTAGGCCTCTTTTGTTTTTTTGCTCCTTGCCCAATAGCTCTGGGCTTCCGAAAGCATGGAACATAATGACCTTGGCTCCCAATTTGCTGGCCAACAGGGTTGTATAATCGAACATCAATGGGGCATCTTCGTCAAAATCGGTAGCAAATAAGAAGTTCAACATAGATTTTTGTTTATGGCCAGTAAAAGGGATACATCAAGGATTACGGTAGTTTTTTTTGAATTTGATTTATCCATTTTTTCAAAATGGATAAAGTTTTTAGTGAAAAAAAATTCGAAAGCCTACCCTTTCTCTTGTTCAACAGAAACCAGTTTCCACTCCTGGGATGCTTGTTCTCTGAATAACTTAAGCCGTTTCCAAAATTCACCTCGTTGCACCACTTTCCTCACCGTAGTGAAGTTAGGCTGCCAATTATTGACATAGCTCTGGTAATAACCGTTTAGATCCAGCAAGTGCAAATACACTTCGTCCAGGTCAGATTCCGAACCTTCAGGTGGAACAGTGGTGAAACAAATGACCGGACAAGATTTTTCTTTGGCCAATTCCATCGCCTGCACATAAGCCCGATGGTTTTGTTTATTTATTTCAAATGGGAACAAAATGGCTTTCTCCATATTCAATGATTTTAGAGAAAGACCCGATTCACGTTTTTGGTCACTGATCTGTGTCAATTTTTTTATGCGCAAAGGGCCAACGGCATTTCCCTTTTGTACAATTTCGCCATCCGCTTGCGGGCCCTCGCCAAGCGCATTTTGACGGCACTTTTTGACAGGGAAAACCGGATTTGCAAATCTTCCACTGAGTGGTTGTCAAAATATTTTAGGGAAATAAAAGTGCGGTCTTCTATACTTAACAGGCTCAGTACTTTATCCATGCCATCGAACAGTTGTTCCCGATTCTCCAGTATTTCCTTATCCGCCAAATCATCGGCCAGGTCAAAACGCTCGTCCACACTGACTGACAGTTGTTTTTTTCTATCCTTACAGAATTGGATAGCATGGTTTTGAGCGATGCGGTACATCCAATAACCGAGCAATTGCGGGTGCTCCAGGTTAGGAAGTGCTTCCAAGACCTTCAACATCACATCCTGCACCAGATCGCTGGCCGTGTTCCAGTCTTTTACTACGCCCAAACAAGTGTGATAGACTTTCTTAAAATGGCGGTTATAGATTTCACCGAAAACCAGGTTGTCCTGTGTTGTTTGAAATCGGACGACCAATTGTTCATCGGTCAGGTTCTGAAAATTTTGAGTGGTCATGTCAGCTATAATTATTGGTTTAAAAGCTGACACAAAGTTGGACAGACAGGCCGTCTGATTTAAGAGTGGAAAAGCGTATTTTGAAAAATCAGTAAGTCGCGTAGTGACTACGAGAATCGCGTAGATGAACAAAAAAAGAGGTAGTTGTTGTTAATCCAGCAAACCTTGTTTAATAGCATATTTCACCAATCCTGCCGTGTTTTTGACCCTCAGCTTCTCCAATAAATTTCTCCGGTGGGTATCTACGGTGCGGACGCTGATAAAGAGTTTTTCGGCAATTTCCGGATTGGAATATTCTTCAGTAATTAATTTTAGGACCTCCACCTCCCTTTGGGTGAGCGGCACTCCTGCCCTTTCTTTTTGCGCCTTCCCTGAATTTGTCAATTGCGCCACAATGATGGATGATACCTGTTGGCTGTAATAGGTATTGCCTTCGTATACCGTTCTAATGGCCCGGATCATTTCTTCTTGTCCGGCATCTTTCAGCAGATACCCTGAGGCACCCGCCTCGAGCATTTTTACAACATAGCCGCTTTCGGAATGCATGGACAATACCAGCACTTTGATGTCGGGGTAAGCTTGCTTGACAAGTTGGGTTGTTTCAATACCATTTGCCCCTCCCATCGCTATGTCCATTAAAATGACATCGGGCTTTACCTCTTTCAATTTTTCCATGGTTTCCCTGCCATCCTTGGCTTCGGCGACGATGGAGATGTCATCTACATTTTCGAGAATGGAGATGATGCCGTCCCTGAAGACTTCGTGGTCGTCGGCGATGAGTACATTTATCATGTTTTTCAGTTATTCAACGGTATTTCGACAGTAGCATTCACTCCCCGGCCTTTGACGGCATCAAGGGTAAAAAAGCCACTGAGAAATTTGGTTCGGGTCTCAATATTGCGCAATCCGATACCCCTGCTATGATCGGTATTACCATTTATTTCAGAGGGGTCAAAACCTACCCCGTCATCTTCTACCATTAAAAGCAGGCTGTCAGGGTGTTTGATCAATTGGACACTGATGACCTTAGCTTGTGAATATTTAAATGCGTTGTTCAGCAATTCCTGTGCAATGCGGTAGAGGACCAAAGCCACTTGGCTCTCCAACCTTTCTTTGACTCCAGAATGGTAAAAATCTATTTTAACTTTTTCACTGTCATTGGCTCTTTGGCAGAGGTTGTCCAGTGCAGCTACAAGGCCTAAATCCATTAATGCGCTGGGCATGAGTGCGTGGGATATACTGCGGATATCAGCGGCTGCCTGTTGGATCAATTCACTCATGGTATCTATCTTTTTGACGGCTCCTTGCGGCAGGTCAGTGGTATTGGATTTAATAGCATCCAGGTGTAATTTGACAGTAGACATAACCGGGCCGATACCATCATGAATTTCCTTCGCCAAACGCTGCCTTTCAACCTCTTGCCCCTTGAACATTGCCCTTAAGTTGGCCAACTCATGTTCATGCACTTCGGTTACATCTTCTATGGTAATGATCATCCCGTTCAGGATGCGCCGACCGCGAATGGACAGGTACTTTTCGTGGTATAACACAGCGTCAAGATCAAATGCTCGACGGCCATGCGTGAAGCAGTGGTTTAGTGCTTCGGGTAGTTCTGGTAGGTCGGTTAAGTATTCCATGACATCGGTTTCGATGACTTGCATGACCTTTTTTTTCACTCCCAGATTGGCCAGTGCTTCCTCATTGCACATAGTCAGAAGGCCCTCCATATCAATAGCCATGATACCAAAAGGTACTGCACCGAGGATTGACACCAAGAACTCGTGGGTCTCTGTGAAATTGTTTTTCATCCCAGCAAAGAATATTTAACAGCCAATACGGTGGCATCGCCGTAAGGCTTGTTGTACAAGTTGAAAATCTGAGTGGCAAGGAGTTGTGATGGCTGTTCCCAGTCCAGTTCTTCCTCATTTATGTTGGTCCTGATGCCGTCTGTACAGAGCAAAAGGGTCAATTCTCTGTTAAATGAAAAAGTCTGGGGCTGTAATGATCTCAGCTGATAACTTCCAACTCTTCCATCCGTATTTTCCAAATGGTGAAAAGTGCCGTTGAGCAGATAAGCATGAGTGTCGCCTACTCCAATATAGTGTAGTTTTCCAGGCGCTAAAACGGCAATACTCATGGCGACACCTCCGTCTTCATCTGCATTTTTCTGTAGATCGAGGTGGCAGCGTTCAATAAGTTTTTCCGCAGGAAGCAGATAATGATCTTGTAATATTTTTTTTACCCTGTTGGCCATTTTTAAAGCTACCTGGCCCTGTCCCAAACCATCAATGACGGCAAGAAAAACCTTATCTCCGTCAAATTCTTTTACTAAAAAAGCATCACCGTTCACCAAATAATTCTCATCGGCCAAGGAAACTGCCCCCAATTCAAATTCTTCTTTTCGCAGTGGCAGGTATTTTTCCAATATAACAGTGACCCCCTTATGTTCCCCTTGTTGAATTTCAAGCCAATCCACAGAACGCTTCGCTGCCGCAAACCCAACTCCAAGGCTGGCCACAGTAGTTGAATAACCTTCCCGCATGACCTTTGCAACATCCGGGATACCAGGCCCTTCATCTTTCACTTCAATGCGCAGTATCCGTCCATTGTTCTTCGTTGAAATAAATACTTTGCCACCACCCGCATATCGCATCGCATTCTGACAAATTTCTGAAACTGCCAGTGCCACCTGCCCGATCGAAATCTGGTCAAAACCAAGGTTTACCGCAGTGGCAGCAGCTTTGTCCCTTGCGATGACTACATCCATTTCGGTGGTAAGTGGTATGGCTATTTCATGCATTTCTTTAATATAATTGTACAAAAGCGGTTGACGTCTATTTATTGATTGGCGCTAATTGTAAACCTAACCGACGGTACACCTCGATTAAAGCCCGCTTCAGGTTTTTTGACACATAAATATTTTCCAGCTCCACTCCTGCGCTTACCATGCTCTGTGCCACGATCGGTTTGATACCGCAAAAAATGACATCCATGCCGATCAGTTGTAGTGTCTTGTTGAGCTTTATCAGATGTCCGGCGATGGCACTGTCAATCACATCCACGTTGCTGAGGTCAACGATCAGCATATCGTTTTCTCCCCTTCCGGCTATGCCGAGAATGCCGTCCATGATCTTTTTCATGCGGGCACTGTCCATGGTTCCGAAAAAGCCAGTGTACAGGCAACGGTCAGCTATTTCATTCACGACAACGGGTGTCTCTCCAATAATTTTGCGACGGCTAATAGCTACCTGTTGAGGAGCCTTTTCTTCTTGCTTCTTATCCATTGTAATTTGTATTTGGTTAAAACCTTAGAAAAACCAAATGTACACTTTCGGCGGAAAACATTTAGGAGACCAAAAAGAGAGGATAGGTCACCCAGATAGTTAAATCATTTTTTAGAGCAGGTTCTTTTCCAGCTCATTTTTCTTAATCCATTTCATGCATTCTTTAAAACTTTCAAAAACAAAAGCACGAATTATTAAATCAGAAATAATATCTATTTTCTCAAGCATGTATATGTGATGCTAATAAGACTTTTCTGTTGCTTCTAACTAAATCCACTAATATGTCTTCCAAGGCGTAAAGTCCGAACTGGATATGACGTTTTTTTTATTTAGCGGTTAGTGTTTTACGAAGAAGCTTAATTAGCTGCTTCATTCACTTCCGCTGCCAATGCAAAAGTTTGTTTCTTTTGTTGAAAGCATGGGCAGAAGACTATTATTGGAAAAAGGGTCACATTAAATCTTAATGTTTGAGAAAAAAATGAATATCCTTCTTACGATACTTTGGTAAGGAGCAGTGAAATATTCGAGGAAGTATGAATTATATTTTCCTGTTAGGAAAATAAACAGTATTCCTTTGGTTTTTAATAAAATTGTGCCGTTGGTAGTGTGACCAAAATCCTTTTTTAAGTCTTCCTTTGGAATTTTATAAAACTGGTCTTTTTAAGTCGGACAGAATTATATATAATTCTGTCTACGTACTTAAACATCTAAATATGAGAAGAATATTGTCCCTGACTGAATTTGCAGGTCACGTACCGGAGGTGTTTCAATATGCCCTCGAATTCTCCCGAAAGTTTAGACCGAAGCCGCTAGCCATGTACGTATTGGCTGGGACATTTCTTGGAACGGGTTCTTGACAGTGTAATGGATGAATTTCTACAGACCAATTTACCATATTTTTCCCCCCTTGCCCTGGTTATAAAAACCAAAGAACAGGTAGCCCTGTTGCCCATTAACAAGAGAAATCATACTAACGACTGGCCTTTGGCCACTCGGATTGAAATTGTAGGCAACATTGGGGCTGCCGTTTTTTATAGTTGATTCCGAAACCATTTTATCCATCTGCAAATGATTTTATTGTCCGCCATTGACCCGAACGCTCCAAAGTATTTATTGCTTGCCATTATCGTTATTGGGCTGGCGGTACTTCTGCGCTATTTCCGCCAACCATATGTGATAGCTTACATATTGGCCGGCGTCCTAATGGGCAAGCATGGGTTCGAATTGATTACCGATGAAACGCTCATCACTGCAATGGGCGAGTTTGGGCTAATACTGCTGTTGTTCTTTATCGGTATGGAAACAAGCCTGCCCGATTTATTAAAAAATTGGAAGTTGGCGACCATTGGAACATCCCTCCAAGTGTTCGGTAGCATTTTGATGGTAAGTTTGATCGGTTTATATTTCGGTTGGCACCTCAACCGCATTGTCCTGATGGGATTTGTGATAAGTTTAAGCAGTTCGGCAGTCGTCATTAAATTATTGCAGGATAATGGTGAAATCCAAACTACAACCGGACAAAACGTCATCAGCATTTTATTGATGCAGGATATTTTGATTGTTCCGATGCTTATTGCAACCAGCTATCTTGGAGGCCAAGCCCCTGCCACCGATGAGATCATCCGGCAATTGGTCGGCGGCACAATGGTCATAGGGGGCATTGTTTTGATTTTAAGGCAGAAAGAAATCTCTATGCCCTTCAGCAAGCATTTTGAAAATGACCATGAATTGCAGGTTTTTATGGCCTTCATTATCTGTTTTGGTTTTGCGATGCTCACGGCATTTTTTGGTCTGTCAGCGGCATTGGGTGCTTTTGTCGGTGGGATCATTGTTCATGCCGCCCGTTCCACCGAGTGGTTTCACGATAGTTTGCATTCGTTCCGAGTCATATTTGTTACCTTGTTTTTTGTATCAATCGGCATGTTGATCGATTTAGGTTTCTTATTTGAAAACTGGAGAATCATTGCTTTGCTCATTCTTGCCGTTTACATAAGCAATCATTTTATCAATGTGTCCTCTTCCCCTAAGCCGCAACCGCTGAAAAGTAGAGATTCTGATTTGCTTTTTCAAAATCATCGGGAGTAGAATATCCGATGGAACTGTGTGGCCTGAGTGAATTATATTCAAGCCACCATTTCTGTAACTGCTCATTGAGTTTGGGGATGCTGACAAACCATTCCAAGTTGAGGCACTCTTTTCTCAACGTCCCGTTCAACCGTTCGATCAGGCCATTTTGACTTGGTTTTCCCGGTTGGATGAACTTAAGTTCAACGTTGTTTCTACCAGCCCATTCTTCCAGTTTTCCAGATATAAACTCCGGGCCGTTGTCACAGCGGATGTATGATGGGCAACCCCGCCATCCTACGGCCTGGTCCAATACTTCGGTCAGGGTTTTGGCCGAAATACTGGGGTAGGCTTCTGTCCATAGGGCTTTGCGGGAACACTCATCCATGATGTTAATGATCCGGACCTTTTCCTGGCCCGGCCCCACAACCCAATCGCTTACAAAATCCATCGCCCAGCCTTCATTGACTTTATCCGGTGCCAGTAAACCCAGGTATTCCCGGCGGATTTTCTGTCGTTTTGGGGGCAACCTCAAATGAAGTTCCTCTTGTCGCCATATCCGATATATCCGCTTGTGGTTCCAGGAATGGCCCTGGCGACGTAAAAAATGAAAAACCATCCAGAACCCCCAGGCAACAAAACGTTTGGTGACCTGGTGCAATAATCCCGCAATCAGGGCATCCATCTCTTCTGGCCGGTGACCCTTTTTGCGCAGGTAATAAGATTGGCGCCTAAAGCCCAGAACGGAACAGGTCAGCCTGACACTTATCTGTCTATGCTCTTTGAAATGATCTATCATTTCTTCTTTTCGTCCTGGGCCTGCCACTTTTTTAGCATCTCATAACCTTCAGAGAGGATCTCATGGTTCAGGCTCAGTTCGGCATACATTTTCTTGAGACGGGCGTTCTCCGCCTCCAGTTCCTTTAGACGGCGCTTGTCCCCGTCCTGTTGGATAGCCAGGCCTTTTTTCCATTTGTGAAAAGTGGCCGGGCTGATCTGGTGTTTCCGGCAAATTTCTTCGACAGTTTGCCCGGCATCTTGTTCTGCCACGATCGCCAGGCGTTGAGGTTCGGTAAAACTACTTTTGCGCATCACTAAAATTTTTAGAAAGTTAGAAAATATTCAGCTAACTCTCTGATTTTCCGTGGTTGCGCTTATTGGGAAGAGGACAAATGCTATTATCCTTCATTATTTCGGTAGAGACTGGAGAAATAGTTTATATGGAGGAGCCCTATTGGCCCAAATCGGAGAACTGAGCTTCGTCTTGGCAGCAAGCGCTTTTCATGCCAGCATTATTTCAGGTTTCACCTATCAACTGACCATCATCGTCATATCCCTAACCCTGCTGATCAGTCCATTCTGGATCGCTGGCACAAAAAAACTGTTGGGCATCCAGTGACCGATCCATTTTTTCGAATCTTTTTCGAAAATTAACAAAGGAGCAACAAATAAGTCAATTGAGTATAGTAGCAAGTGCTCAACGACTATTAAAATATCGGTAATGAAAAACCGCAACATCAAAGACTTTTACCAAGTCAAGCCAAAGTACATTGAAGAACTATACTTCCTGCAAATCGAACTACTCAAACTGCAAAAGCATGTTTTCGACCATAATCTAAGGCTGGCTATTTTGTTTGAGGGCAGGGATGCCGCAGGAAAAGGCAGTGCGATCTCCAGGTTTTCCCAATTCCTGAATCCACGAAGTTACCGGACAGTGGCGCTTGGTAAGCCAACTAAAAAGGAAAAGAGACAATGGTATTTCCAACGCTACATCAAACGCTTACCCAATGGCGGAGAAATGACCTTCTTTGACCGCAGTTGGTACAACCGGGCAGTCGTTGAACCTGCGATGGGATTTTGTACTATCGAACAATACCAACTCTTTATGCAACAGGTTAATTTATTTGAAAAAATGCTGGTGGATGACGGTATTATCTTGGTGAAATTCTGGTTTTCCATCAAGGCGAATGAGCAACAGGAGCGCATCCAAGAACGCTTGAATACGCCGCTCATACAGTGGAAGGTCAGTCCGGTGGATTTGGCCGCACAAGAAAAATGGGAAGAGTTTACCCATTATAAAAATGCCATGTTTGAACAGACTAACACGGAACACAGTCCTTGGATGATCGTCAAGGGTCATGAACGGGAAGACAGTCGCATTCAGGCCATGCGGTACTTGCTTTCTTTAGTTGAATATGATGGCAAATCGCCTGAGCTTAAAGCAGCAGAAGAGAAAAAAGTATTTAAATGGTATCCTTATGAGTGACCCTATTTGAGTTTAGAGTCTTTGTTCAAAACCTATCAAATAACCATCAACCAAATCACTAAATTGGAAGAACGTACCAACGGAAATTTCAACATCCAAGCAGAACTCAAACAACAGTACGAACGACTGCTCGACAAAAGCACGAGCCTGGAAGAGCGCCTAGAAGCTTTTGAATTTATCAGCGACAGCGAAGTTGGAGATACCCCCCTGATACGGGCGAGGAATGTTGAACGGGAGATCGGCATTCGGCAGGTTTTCCTGAAGTTCGAAGGGGGCAACCCAACAGGCACCCAAAAAGACCGCATCGCTTTTGCTCAGGCCGAAGACGCACTTCGCCGGGGCTTTGAAGGTATGGTGATGGCTACTTGTGGCAACTACGGTTCGTCCTGTTCTTTGGCTTCGAAGTATGCTGGGCTGCGCTGTGTAGTCTTTATTCCCGAAAGCTTTCACACCAAACGAATCGGGGAAATAGAGAAGATGGGCACTGAAATAATCCGCGTACCGGGTGATTACGAAAATGCAGTTTTGGCTTCTCAAAAATTTGCCGAAAAACATGAACTCTACGACGCCAACCCAGGTGGGGAAAACACATCCCTTCAACTAAAAGCCTATGGCCAAATAGCTTACGAAATCTACGATGAACTAAGGGATGCCCCTAAGGTTGTAGCGGTTCCTGTCTCAAACGGCACGGTGCTGACTGGAATCTACAAAGGCTTTCAAAGCCTCTATCGCCGTGGCAAAACCTCCCGCATGCCGATGATGGTAGCGGGTTCATCAGCCAAAAAGAACCCTATTGTACAGGCATTTTTGAAAAACAAAGCCTCCTGTGAAGACCTGAAACCGAGCCTCATCAAAGAAACTGAGATCAACGAACCACTCATCAACTGGCACTCCTTCGATGGTGAAGCCACCTTGTCGGCCATTCGGGAAACCAAAGGCTGGGCTAGGGATGTGACCGATAAAAAAATGATGGCACTGGCCAAAATGCTCAAAGAAAAAGAGGGCCTCAACGTACTGCCTGCCTCCACCGCAGGACTGTCCGCTTTGGCAGAACCCTTATTTCCAGAGGCGATTCAAAATGACCGTTTTGTGGTGATTTTGACCAGCCGCAAATAATTTACAAAACATGAAAAAAGTCCTCGACGGAAACGCCATCGTCTATTGCGAAGGCGCTTTCAACACACCAAATGGCAAAACAGCTCACGGCCTGGTTCGTTTCACCGAACGCTTTATCGTGCTGTCTGTCATCGATAGCACCTATAATGGTAAAGACGCTGGGCAGGTATTAGATGGTAAGGCTTCTGGCATACCCATTTTCTCTAGCTTCGATTTAGCTTATGAAGAGGCGCTGGGCAGTGGAACCCGCCCAGCATACTTCGTCATCGGTTTGGCACCTGATGGGGGCAAACTACCTAAATCGGCCAGAACAGCAGTACTCCACGCTATTAGCGCTAAATTGAACATCATCTGTGGTTTGCATGACTTCTTATCAGAAGACCCAGAAATAATGGAAGATGCTCAAAGGAATGGTGTATCCATTCTTGACATACGCAAACCGCCCCACCGCAAGGATTTGCATTTTTTTACAGGTGAAATTGAAAAAGTGGACAGTCTAACAATAGCCGTTTTGGGTACGGACAGTGCTGTTGGAAAACGCACCACGGCTTGGCTGCTCGTTCATGCTTTGCGCAAGCAGGGCATCAAAACGGAGTTGATCGGTACCGGCCAAACCGCATGGATGCAGGGTGCCAAATACACCCTCGTTTTGGATAGTTTGGTCAATGATTTTGTGTCGGGCGAAATAGAGCATGCCGTCGTTTCCGCGTGGAAGGACGGGACAAAAGTGATTATCATTGAAGGACAAGGCAGCTTAATGAACCCTGCTTATCCCGGCGGCTTTGAGATTCTTGCCGCTGGCCGTCCAGACATTGTTATCATGCAACATGCACCTGCCCGAAAAGAATACGATGGGTTTCCCGGATACAAAATGCATCCTTTGACCCGTCAAATTAAGGCCGTGGAGTTTCTTTCAGAAAAACCAGTCGTTGCGATCACAGTCAATCATGAAGATATTACAATTGAAAATGTAAAATCAGTTTGTCAGCAAATCAGCGAACGGACTGGCCTGCCCACCTTCGATGTGCTTCTTGACGGTGCGGATGATCTGGCAGAAGTCGTTAAAAACCATTTCAAAAAACAAGGGGCTTTGGCCTGAATTATCCATGAACCCATCCACTGCCAATACTAAAGATGTGAAAATAAAGTCGCCCCTATTGGTGATCGAACACCTAATTATCGGCCCGGTCAAAATTGAACCGAAGCGGCTGGTGATGCCTTACACCATTGTTCAAAATGGCAAACAGGACACCAACGAACTCATTTACAAGTATGAGGAAAATGTGTTCGATCCCGCTAATCCGGGTAGCCAGAACCTCGCTTCCATGATTGGTTCACAGGTGGCCTTAAACTACGGACTGTTTTGTGAAAAAATCACCTTCGATGGCCAGTTCGACCAAACCGATCAACGTTTTCTCCTAAACATGATGGAGAATACGTCAAGGGAAATTTTGGTCAAAAAAATCTACGAGCCGAATGTGTTCTTGCAGGGCGAAGTAAAAAGCTTGCCTGTCCAAAAGAGTAAAAAATATACCCTTGCCAACGTCGAATTTACCAACTCCGCATTTAAAGACAGCACACTGGAATGGACTTACTGGCCTACCGACAACAATAAACATTGTGTGCTCTCAAGCGGTGGCAAGGACAGCCTACTGAGCTATGGGCTATTGAAAGAAATCGGAAAAGAAGTACACCCCATTTTCGGAAATGAGAGTGGCCGGCATTGGTTTACAGCACTAAACGGCTACCGCTATCAAAAAGAGGTAGAACCGAACACAGCGCGGGTCTGGATGAATTCCGACCGCCTATTTGCCTGGATGCTGCGCCACCTTTCCTTCGTGCGCCCCGACTTTGCCAACCTGCGGGCCGACGACTACCCGATTCGGCTTTGGACGGTGGCGGTTTTTCTGTTTGGCGTTTTGCCTTTGATGAAAAAAAGGGCTATTGGCCGCCTCGTCATAGGCGACGAATACGACAGCACCCAGCGGGGCAATTTCCAGGGCATCACTCATTATAATGGGCTACATGACCAAAGCCGTTTTTTCGATGAGGCACTCAGCCGTTTTTTCTTAAAAAAAGGTTGGTCGGTCAGCCAGTTTTCCATTTTGCGCCCACTGTCTGAAATGTTGATTTTAAAAACTTTGGTCAAAAGATACCCCAACATTCAACGTCATCAGACTTCTTGCCATGCCACTCATGAACACGATGGACGAATATACCCTTGTGGCAAATGTGAGAAGTGTCGACGCATTGTGGGCATGCTGACTGTTTTGGATGCCGACCCTCGTAATTGTGGCTATTCCGGTGAACAAATTGAAGCAGGGCTGAAAAGTTTGGCATCCAATAAAGTCAAACAAATTGGTTCGGACGCTTCGCATTTATTTTACCTGCTTTCACAAAAAGGGATGTTGGAATCAGATGCTAAGCCCCATCCTGAAATCATGCAGTTGCGCTTCGACAAAGAACGGAGCCATATTAATGGTATCCCCATGGATTTGAGGATGCCGATTTTCAAAATCATGCTTGAATATGCCAACGGTGCTGTCCGCCGGGTGAACCGGAAATGGGAAATATTTGACCTTTTATCCGATCCAGAAATGAAAATTCCTTATATTTTCGAAGCAGAAGCACCCAATGGAAGTTTTTCCAATCATTCAGAATCGAATAAAAACAAGGCCTTGAAAAACAGTTATTTATGGGCAGAACTTACCTGGCAGGAAGCAGAGCGACGCACCAAAGAAACCGACATCGCCTTGTTGCCTGTAGGCGCTATCGAACAGCATGGCCATCACCTGCCCCTTGACGTGGATGCATACGATGCTGACTATCTTTCACGCAAGGTAGCTGAGGCATGCAGCGATCCCAAACCTTTGGTTTTGCCGTTGGTATCTTATGGTGTCAGTTATCACCACGACGATTTCCCTGGCACTATCAGCATCAGCAACGAGGCTATGGCCAAATTTATTTATGACATCGGTATCAGCATGGCCAGGAACGGCATCAAAAAGTTGGTCATTATCAATGGCCACGGCGACAATGCACCAACCCTCAATTATGCTGCCCAGATGATCAACCGGGATACGGGTATTTTTGTCTGTGTGGACACCGGGGAAACCAGTGATTCTGACATTGATCCTTTGGCAACAACGCACAACGATGTCCACGCTGGGGAAATTGAAACTAGTACCACTTTGGCCATCCGCCCAGAATTGGTACAGATGGATAAAGCTAAAAACACAACTCTGCAATTCAGCAATCGATACCTGAATTTCAGTTCCAAAAACCATGTGCCGTGGTACGTCCAGACCAAGAAAATCAGTGAAGATGGCGTGATGGGTAACCCTACTGTGGCCACTGCCGAAAAGGGTAAAAAAATGTGGGAAATCATGATCGGCCACCTCGTCGCATTTGTTGAAACCATCAAAGGGATGGACCTGGAAGAGATATACCAAAAGAGATACTGATATGACCAAAATCAAAAGTTTAGAAGCGTGGGAGGTAAAGATGCCCCTCACCGAACCCTATACCATCGCTTATGAGACCATTTTCGAAGCGAGCAATATTTTTTTAACCATTAAAACTGACACAGGAATCCATGCTTACGGCTGTGCTGCTCCTGACCTTGAAGTTACTGGCGAAACACCGGCCAGTGTACTTTCGCTTTTTGAAAAGAAAGTGGAACCGATTTTACATGGGCAGAACCCGTTTCAGATTGCCCGTCTAATGAAACAACTACGGGAGGAATGCCCCCACAGTCCTTCCCTTTTGGCGATGGTGGATATGGCATTGCATGACCTGTTGGCCAAAAAGGCTGGCCTGCCTCTGTACCAATTGTTGGGCGGCTATCGGCATTTCATCCCGACCAGCATCACCATCGGCATATTGCCAGTTGACGAAACCGTCGAAAAAGCGGTTCGATTTGCCCGTCAAGGGTTTACCGTTCTAAAAATAAAAGGTGGGCTTAATGTGGATTTGGACGTGGACCGAATGTTTAAAATCCGAGAGAAGTTGGGCAACAGCTATCATTTGCGGTTTGATGCCAACCAAGGTTATTCTCTGGCGGAAGCCATTCAGTTTGTCAAAGAAACCCGTTCCTGCAATATTGAAATCCTTGAACAGCCTACCCCCCGTGGTGAAATGGAAACCCTCGGCGAAGTAACAGAGCGGGCGCACCTGCCCATCATGGCAGACGAAAGCCTCCTGACTTTGAGGGATGTTTTCAAAATCGCCAAAAACGCTTGGGCAGATATGATCAATATCAAATTGATGAAAGTCGGTGGCATTGCTCAGGCCATGCACATCAACTCGGTGGCCAAATCCGCAGGCATGGAGGCCATGATCGGATGCATGGACGAAAGTGCACTTGGCATAGCGGCTGGACTACATTTTGCCCTAGCCCGTCCCAACGTAGAGTTTGCTGATCTGGATGGGCATTTGGATTTAGAAGAGGATCCAGCGGCAGGTTGTGTCATTCTGAAAAACGGAGTGCTTTTCCCACAGGACAAAGCTGGTTTGGGGATGTTGAATATTTGAAAATGTAAAAGGTTTAAAGTTCTTTTTTCCTTGGCTATAAATTGATAAATATCATTCATCGTTAGTGATAAAATTTACTCTGCCAACTGGAGATTACTCAAAACTTTGTTCCCGCTAATTGCCCTTGCCTAAAATAAATGGCGGGGTTGATTAAAAAAAACTAGTAAAATGAGAATCCTATTCCCCACCGCCTTTTCCATGCATGCCAAGCACTATTTTCAATACGCCATTGAAATGACCCGTCGCTTCAATGGAGAACTTATTATGATGCATACTTTTTTAAAATCTGAGTCGAGGGTTGCAACTAGCATGGACTTGCAACAACGTGGAAAAATGGTGATCAAAGAACTGAAAGAATTTGTAGAGAAAAACTTGCCTGAACATTTCAACATCAAGATTTCTTATCTGGTCAAAGAAAAAGGCCCGGTACAGTCCATTCTGGATGCTGGCAAAGAAAAAGATATTGGTCTGATTGTGATGGGCATGAAAGCAAAACCAGCACAAGGCCCGGCCTATATAGGAAGTGTTGCGAAAGAAATCATGCAAAAAGCAGAATGCCCGGTAATGGTGATCCCGCCGAGTGCAAAGTTCACTTTAATAGACCGATTGGTGTACGCCATGGACTTTCAGTTCCGGGATTTGGCAGCCATCAATGATATGCAGGATTGGTGCAAGACAATGAAAGCCGAACTAACTTGTGTACATGTTTGGGAAAAAGGTGAGAAACAGAAAATTATTGAACGGAATATTGGCATTTTAGCGGAACTATACGGGGAGAAAGAACCCAAAATAAACATGGAGGTCATCAAGGGGGATGTTATTGATGAAATAATAAAATATACAAAAGAAAATGAGGTAGATTTATTGATACTGGGTTCGCACAACCGTAAATTTTTTGAACGCCTTTTCCTCACAAGCACCACCATGGAAATCGCCAAGATGGCTGATACGCCCATTCTCGTTTTAAAATATGAATAATTCACGCCCTTACTCTATTTATTCCCTTTGGTGCAAAGGGGGTAAATTCCCAAAATTTCAAACAACTCTGTTGTCATAAATATTAAACGCTGAACGATATATATTGTCGGAATACAGCAATTCTCGCTATTAGTTTTTTTGAAATATGAAAGCCGTTCTTTGAGGCCAAAGGGAAGGGGGTTTTTGGAGAGAGGTGTGCTTTTTTGCTTATAAGCTGACTGTTTCCGCCAGATTCAAGTCTTTCCGCATAGGTGTCCACCTGAACATAAGAACAATGAAGGATAATGGAAGACATTACTTTAAGGCATACGGTCATCCGGAATTTTGAAAACAAGCGCATCATCATCAGTGATGAAGGTGTCATCAGTTCCAATTTCGGGAACGATAAAATCTGCAAATGGATAGAAATAGGCATCAGCTACGACAGCGATATTGACAAGGCCTAGGGGATCATGTAGGACGAAGCGATGAAGCACCCGTTTCACATTGACTCCTGTACCCCGGAGCAGATTGAAAACGGAGGCCCGGAAGTGCCAGAACGGGTGCTTAGCATGGGCGAAAGTTGTTGCTCGCCGCCTACTATCAATGGGCTTGATCCAACGCCCTCACGATGTAAAGCGCTATATATATATCGTCGTAAAATTCCCGCACCAATTCAAAGCTCACATTTGATTGGAAGATTTTTGGCTCCAGAATATCTCTCTCATTCGAGATGGCCACATAGCAGTTTTGCTGAAAAATAGATAACTGGATTTCGCCAGTTCGTTCGCGGGCATCTAAAATAAAATTCATTAGATTCTTTGGGAGCAATTCTGATACCTTAGCATTTTGCGAACCATACACTGTGTAGGTTTCTGTGAATTTTTTGTGCCTGACAAAAGGATCCATTGGTTTCCCGTTATGGCGTATGAATGCCTTGAGTGCTTCCGTCCGTTTGGGCAGAGATTTGCGGGGAAGCACCAACAACGTCCCATGCAATGGATAGAAAAATTTGGCTCTTACAAAAATGCCCCGGAACACGAGGTTGAGTCGCTTGCGGACTTTAGAAAATTCCTCTACTAACAGTTCGCACATTTCGAACTCCACATCGCCGATACGCCCTTCAATATAATCCTCACCCTGATACACTGCTGGTTTTGCTCCAAAAATGTTGCTTCTGAAAAATTTGTCGGAAGAGATTTTCCCTTTAGCATCATAGCGTAGATCGCCGAACAAGAGATCATTGTCAATAAAATCAAGGATCAGTTCGACCACCCGTGGTTTAAATTTAGCCCGGAACTTTTGAATTTGTTGATATTGGTAAAACAGGTAAATAACAAAAGGGATAACAGCAACCAAGGCCAGCACAAAAATGTCCACTGCCATGACCAAGGTGGCAACCCCAGTCATTAAGAGGAGGGACAAGAATATCCGTCGTAGCATGCGCCGCCGCTGCTTATCCAGCCTCATCAGTTCGGGATGAATGGTCTGGTTGTAAAAAATCCTGAATTCGTCCGGGTTGTGCAAAGTGGTAAATTTTGCGGCTAAAATAATAGAACTTTGCGGAAGGCTTTGGTTTTTGGTTTTTGGTTTCTGGTTTTTTCTAAACCAGAAACCAAAAACCAAAAACCAAAAAACCAAACCAATGCACAAGACCTACTTCGTTTCAGATTTCCATTTGGGTGCCGACGGCAAGCTAACGAGCCGAGAAAGGGAAAAACAAATCATCCGTTGGTTGGATGTAGTAAAAGAGGATGCCAAAGAACTCTATCTTGTTGGCGATGTCTTTGACTATTGGTTTGAGTATAGGCAAGTCGTTCCAAGAGGTTTTGTCCGATTGCTGGGGAAACTGGGGGAACTGCGCGACGGTGGTTTGCCTATTTATTTTTTCATTGGCAATCACGATATGTGGATGTTTCGGTACATGGAAGAGGAATTGGGCATTCCGATTTATCGAAAACCAATAATCAGGGAAATAAACGGCAAGCATTTTTACATTGGTCATGGTGACGGGCTGGGGCCGGGCGATAACGGGTATAAACTTATTAAGACTATTTTTTCAAACCCTGTTTGCCAGTGGCTATTTGGGTGGTTGCATCCTGATGTTGGGCTACGACTCATGCGGTATTTTTCAGGTTCAAGCAGGAAGGCCAATCCAGCTAAGACGACATTCAAGGGCGAACGCAGAGAACAGCTCGTGCAATTTTGTAATGCCCAATTGGAAAAGGAATATTATGATTATTTAATTTTTGGTCACCGCCATTTACCTATTGACTACACGCTAAAAAATGGGAAAAGTCGTTACATTAATTTGGGAGAGTGGGTCAATTTTAATTCTTACGCCGTTTTTGATGGCGAAAAAATGGAGGTTAAATTTTTTGAAAATGAAAATGGGTTTGTTTTTGGGAAATAACCATTGAAGAGAAATGATGAAAGAAAAAAGAAAAAAGAAAAAAGTGAGGTGGAAAATGGCAAGAGATTTTTCCAGTGTTTTTATTTATTTATTTATTTTGAAATTAAATGCCCAAGAAATCCCCCCCCCCGACTCTTTAAAAAACCATTACCAATTATTATATGAATTGAGTATTGACGCCGCCCAATTCACGACCGACAAGCTCCAGAATATTTATTTTATTTCAAATAAAAGTGAAATAGTAAAATTAAACCCTGATGGCACCGAACAATTCCGTTTTGTTAACAAGACACTCGGCAATCCAACCTATCTTGATGCGACCAACCCGTTTAATTTATTGTTGTTTTATCCTGATTACCAAAATGTCATTACGCTTGATCGAACTATGAATTTAGCAGGTCAATTCAACCTGTTCGAACTTGGTTTGTTTGGTCTGGACGCCGTGGGCATGGCGGGCGATGGTAACCTGTGGTTGTACGATGCAGTGAATTTCCGTTTGAAAAAAGTTGGTAAGGATGGGCAAATTGTCGTGCAGAGTGCTGACATGAGCCTCGAACTAGGGCGAACCATCAGGCCCAATTTTCTTCTGGAAGGAGGTCAGGTTGTTTATCTGAACGATCCAGATTTGGGCATTTTGGTGTTTGATGTTTTTGGTAAATATTTGAAGACAATCCAGATTGTGGGGCTGGAACGATTTCAAGTGTTTGGTGACGAGTTGCTGTTTTTCCAAAAAGGGCAGTTGCATTCGTTCCATTTACTTACTCTCCTGCAAAGCGCGGTACTACTGCCTCGAAGCATCTCAACTGATAGCCATTTGCGGGTGGAAAAGGATCGGTTTTATGTTTTAGAAAATGGAAAATTGCAGGTCTTTAGGTTTTGAGTAGAACATAGCACACCATTGGTCGAAGACCACTTTGTTCAAATGGCCAATGTTTATTTAATTTTGCACCCATGAAAAAAATGGATTCCCAAATTCCGGTTTGTTCACCAATAGAAAAAAAGTTTAAGTAGATGAATATTCATAAGGAAGGCCACAGGATTTTGATTTCGCTGGCGTTGGTATTGGCCATTGTTAATTACCTCATTTATTGGTTCTGGCCGATCGGGTTGGCGATATCTACCATTATTTCAGTTATATTGTTCTTGTTGGTTTTGCAGTTTTTCCGCAATCCAAGACGGGAAATCATGATTGCTGACAACGACATAGTTTATGCCCCTGCCGACGGGAAAGTGGTTGTAATTGAAGAAGCATTGGAAGGGGAGTATTTTGAGGACAAGCGATTGCAAGTCTCCATTTTCATGTCTCCCACTAATGTTCATGTGAATCGCAACCCTATCAGCGGCACAGTGAATTATTTCCGCTATCACCCCGGCAAATACCTCGTTGCTTGGCACCCAAAATCCTCTACCGAAAATGAGCGCACTACCGTTGTGATTGATAACGGAAAAGATGAAGTACTGCTTCGACAAATCGCTGGCGCATTGGCTAAACGGATCGTCAACTATATTCAGGAAGGCGATAAAGTGCAGCAAGGGGCTGATTTTGGTTTCATCAAATTCGGCTCTCGGGTGGATTTGTTCCTGCCATTGGATGCTAAGATCGAAGTAGAAATGGGGCAGAAGGTGAGGGGGAATAAGACGGTGATCGCCCGGCTATAATTAAATTTCAATATTCTAAAGCTTGGAATATTAGGTTTTGCTTAAAAAGCCCAGAGAGTTTTAAACTTTCCAGGCTTTTTTGTTTGTTTGCAATTGTACTTGAATTATCATCATGGCCTTTTCTCAGTTTTTTAACAAAGACAAAATCTCCAGTTCTGTCGTCCTGCCCAAAGCAATCCTTTTTTTTTTCTGCAATGTTTTTTTTTGTTTACACCTGCCTGCGTGCATGTCTCCTCTCTATGACCCACGACGAAAGTGGTTCGTTTACCATCTGGACAGAGTACCCCATTTTTTCTTGTTTTGTTGATCCTTCCTGTTGGCGAACGGCCAATCTGCATTTTATATACGTGCTACTGATGAAAGGGACAATAGGGTTGTTTGGCATTTCGGAACTGGCCATCCGCTTGCCTTCTCTGCTCGGCCATTTGATCTATCTTTTCTTTTCATGGAAATTGGTTAAAATGTGGACAGATAAACCCTGGCTCTTGCTCTGTGGTTTTCTCATAATTAATTGCAACCCTTTTTTGTTGGAGTTTTTTTCGTTGGCGAGGGGTTATGGATTGGCCAATGCTTTTATGGTGATGAGCATTTATTATATGGGCGTATTTTTCAAAACAAATAATAAGGGGGCAGTGTGGGGCATGTTCAGTGGCGCATTTTTAGCAGTATTAAGCAACTTTACCATGTTGAATTATTATGCCTGTATGTTAGGTGGAATGGGACTTATTTTTTTGTATTTATTTTTAAAAAAAGAAAAAATGGACTGGCGACCTTTGCGGCATTTATTCATTGTCGGATCTCTCGTTACTATTTGTTTATTTTCCTTGATATATATGCCTGTCACGAGTCTGAGCAATAGTGGTGAATTTGAATATGGCGCAGAGTCATTTTGGTGGACATTTAGTTCCAGTGTCAAAACGAGTCTTTATGGGATCAAATATATGCATGCCAACCATGTAGAAATACTGGGTGGCCTCTATGTACTGATGTTGGCTATTGGTTTGGCAGTAGCGGTATTAAAATTAAAAAAAACAAAAAGCACAAAAGCACAATTTGTTTTGACTGTTTCCCTTTTACCTTTATTGGTGGCACTGGCTTCTATTGTTCAGCATTATTTATTAGGGGTGAATTATTTAAGAGGGAGGACTGCTTTGATTTTTGTGCCATTGACTACTATCGCTTTGTTTTTATTTTTTGAAAATATTTTGCAAAAAGAAATAGGCAAGTGGCGAAAGGCGATCCCAGTTACAGTCGGAATTTTTTGTATAATTCATATATTTCGTTCTTATCAACTGGATCATACTTACGAATGGCGGTACGATGCCCGCACAAAAGATATGATGGAATATATGGCTTCGATTGTGCCTCCTGATTCCAAAGTGAAATTAGGGATGAATTGGTATTTCCATCCCACGTCAAGATTTTATTATGAAACTATTCCATATGATTTTACGGAAACATTGATTTATGAAAAGAAGTATCGGACTGATGCTTACTACGACTACTATTATATCAATCCCGGAGATGAAAATAAAATCAGTCCGCATTATAAAATAGAAAAAAAATTTCCTAAGTCAGGTGTCTTAATGGTAAGGGACAGCTTTTGATATATGTTTTTTTGATAAATAACAATCAATCCGATTTCTATCCCATTGATATAAGTCCTTCCGCGTGTTTTGGCATTGTTTTTTGTGAAAAAGCGATACCATCCCTCCAGAATGTTGTAATCCAGTTAAAAATTCAGGCTTAATTATTACCACTTGCTGTTTAATAATGGCAAGTCATATTGTATTGATACCAATGCCTGAACACCGTCCTGTTCTTGATAAATATTCTTACTAGACAATCGGTACTGGTTTTCTTTCTTGGATTCTTGCCCAAAGGCCAGGTTAGTGCTAAGTAGTTGCAAAGATTACCTCGTTGCGACACCCATTTTTAGACATTCAATGTACTCCCAGTTGGATGGACGATCCCACTCATATCTGAAACAAACATGCTTAAATCAAGAACTATGGCGTTTATTATACGCATTACGATGCTGTTCGTCCTACTAACAGCGGGCATTACTTCTTATTCGCAGGTATGTGACTGTGTTACCACTGGAAACTGTCCTGTTCCTATCGTTGATAATGGTTCCTATGATGGAACACTTAACGTAACTGTCGATGGGGCAAACGACCTTGGTACATGTCCACTCACGTCCGTCTGCTTTACCATTACCCATACTTGGATCGGTGACCTTAGTGTTTCTTTGACTTCACCCAGCGGCCTCAATTATATGTTGATGGCTGACATCAATAACAACTATGGAGGTTGTGGCATGCAAGAGGACAATGTTGACATTTGTATTGTTCCTGGCAATTTTAACCCGCTCGCAGAGGATCCCAATAATCCGGGCATCTTGGGTGAGTATGTATGCAATCCTGGCCCTTGTAACGCGGGCAATGGCACCTGTTGTTTGACAGGTGCATGGACCGTGGCATGCAATGGCGTGGTTGATCCCATTAACAATGCTCAGGAAGCACCAAATTGTGACCTTGATGACTTCAACGTTCCCGGTGATCCGGCCAACGGTACCTGGACATTGACCGTTGTTGACGTCTGCAATATGGACACGGGAACGCTCGACAATTTCTCTTTGACCTTTGCATGCGGAATTGAATCCTGTATAGCCTGTGAACCCGACGGCGGGGCTTTAGATTCAATAGAAGTGATAAGCTGTTTTGGTAGCCCCAACCTTTTATTGAGCCTTTCCCCAAATCATGATTCTTTGCCGCCTTCAGATACCCTCTATGGTTATGGATATGTCATTTCACAAAATGGCGTTGTGTTAGAAGTTGATACGGTCGAAGCCGATTTAACCAACCAACCTCCCCGGTGATTATCAGGTGCAGGGGATTTCCTATTATTTGGGAGACTCACTTGATTTAAATGGTTTGATAGGACTGGATACTGCTACCGTCATTTCGCAATTGGCCTCCTCAACTGCCCCATTCTGCGGGGAGCTATCGGATAACTGGATCAATGTTACCATTTTGCCTACCATTCCCCCTACGACACTTGACACGGCTGTGTGCCAAGGCGATTGCATTATGGTGGGCAACCAGCAAGTTTGCTCTTCTACTTCCGTTACCTTGACATCTTTCTATGGTTGCGATAGTGTTGTTAATGTAACCCTGACACCCATCCCCTCCTGACATGACCGATCATACGGCAGTTGTTTGTGAAGGTGGTTGTGTTGATATTGATGGGATGCAATATTGCGCCCCTGGGCCATATACCATTACACTAACCAACGTGTTGGGCTGTGATAGTGTGGTCAATTTGACTTTCAATGAAGAATCTGCAACCGCTGTTATTGACCCGGCAAATCCTCCTTCCTTGACCTGTATGAACAGTTCGGTGGTATTGGATGGATCAAGTTCTACTGGTGATACCTATGAATGGTCAGGCCCAAACAGCTTTTCAAGCGATCAACCTACCGTAACGGTTACCGAGCCGGGCAACTATACCCTGACCGTTTATAATAATGCTGCAAATCCACCCTGTCAATCAAATACATTTGTTACTGTCGGCGATGGCATTGTGCCTCCTGACCTAATAGTAGTAGGCGCAGCCCCTCAAATATGTGCTGGAGAAACATTCGACCTATCTACACTTACTATTCAGGATCAAAACAATACCAATCCGATTATTACATACCATAGCGGCACGCCAGCTACACCTGTCAATGAGTTGGGCAGTACAATTGTAACACCAACTGGTACAACTACCTATTATATATTGGGTGCTACGGGTTCTTGCACAGATGAAACAAATGTTCAGCTTAGCGTCAATAGTTTGCCGATTGCTGATTTCACAGCTTCCTCGGCCATTTGTGCAACAGATGAAGCAACTGTCACCTATACGGGTAGTGCATTGGCAGGGGCTGTTTACAACTGGGACTTCGATGGAGGCTTGGCAGCACCAGGCACAGGGGCTGGCCCACACCTTGTAACTTGGGGGGCGGGTGGTACATATACCGTTTCTTTAACAGTAGAAGAAAATGGTTGTACTTCTACTGCTTTTACCCAAGAAGTAACTGTTGATATGCCGCTGCAAACACCTCAAGTTACCTGTGATAGCACTTCAACGTCCAGTATATTTTTCAGTTGGGCAGATGTGCCGGGAAGTACTGGTTATGACATCAATGTGTTATCCAGCCCCAGCAGTGGAAATGGAATGCAGGGAGCAGGAAACACCTATTTTTTTGAAGGCTTAAATGCAGGTGAAGGTGTGACCATCGAAGTGGTGGCCATGAATTCTGGACTTTGCGGTAACAGTAGCGCTCAGTTCACTTGTTACGCAGAAGACTGTTCGGGTGTAGTTCTTGACATAACACCTGTACCAGATGTTTGCTTAGGACCATCTTCAATGCCCTTTTTCTTGAATGCTACTGCTACAGGAGGAAATGGGAACGGAACGTTTTTATGGTCAGGGATGGGAGTCACATCCGACGGTAATTTTGATCCAGAGCTAGGGTCTTTGGGTCTTAATGCTTTGACTCTCAATTATTATGAAGATAATTGTGTTTATTCAGAAACTGTAGATATTACTATTTATGAAACACCTTTGGTGGCTATTGATGTGCCTTCTTTTATATGTGCTGAAGATGTCATTCCGATCACTTTCGTAGGCGTTACTGAACCCGGTTCTATTTATACTTGGGATTTTGAGGACGGGACTATTGTTTCTACTGGAACGCCCGGCCAAATCATGGAGGTTATTTGGCCAGATGGTGGCACTTATGATATTTCCCTAACTGTGGAAAGCCCAAACGGCTGTATTTCTGAAACTTTGGTGTTGCCTATCACTTTGGAGCCATCTTTAGGAGAGCCAGATATTATATGTTCTTTAAGCACTTCCTGCGTAACTTTTACCTGGACGATAGACCCAAACGCCAGCAGCTACAGTGTCAACTTTCCTGGTGGGCACTTTGCAACTGACGAATCAACAAGCACTGAGAAAATTTACCGAGTATGCAATTTACCTCCAGGTGAAACAGTACCGATCAGTGTTCAAGCCATTGGCCCCATACCCTGTGGGAATAATTCTTTTGAAACTTTTTGTCAAACAGAGGCTTGTCCAAATGTCGTTATGACCATTGACCCGGTTACTGATATTTGTTTGACCACAACGACTGTTCCGTTCAATTTGACTGCAACGGTAACGGGCGATTCGCCTGATGGCATATTAACATGGACTGGAAATGGCGTTGACGCATCTGGCGTATTTAACCCCAGCCAAGCCGACATAGGAGCAAACACCATTTCTTTGACCTACGAAGAAGGTGCATGTTTGTTTGTGGAAACAATTACCATAAATGTTTTTGAAACACCAATAGCTGATTTTACTGCCGATGCAATTATTTGTGCAGGAAATGCCGCTACAACGACCTATACAGGGACAAACAATGCAAGCTTGAACTACACTTGGGATTTTGACGGAGGGGTTTCTGCCACTAATGATGGCCCAGGCCCTCATGATGTAACGTGGGCAGTGGGCGGCAATTACACCGTTACTTTATTTGTTGAAAATGTGGATGGCTGTTTTTCTGAAACAGTTAGCATGAATGTTGAAGTTGAGGATGCCATACAAACCCCTGTGATAAATTGTTCTACAACGACAACTTCGGTTGTTTTCTCTTGGAATAGTGTTCCCAATGTACAGGATTCGATAATAGTTGTATCTATTCCACAGCAGGGTGTCTTGCAAGGAAACACTTATACTATTGACGGCCTCCAACCCAGTACACCTGTTGACTTTGAATTAACGCTCATAGGGGCAGGAGCATGTCCACCAGTCATTGTACAACAATCCTGTGCAACGGAAAACTGCCCAGCTATCACAGTGGACGTGGGAGAAGTAGCAGATATATGCTTGGGCACTAGTACACCTATCCAGTTGGATGTTTTAATAACAGGTAGTGATGGTTCTGGGACGGGCATTTGGTCGGGTGATGGTGTTAATGTTGCTAGCGGTATATTCGACCCTAGTGCGGCCGGTTTCGGGACACATGTTTTAAAATATACTTTTGATGAAGCATCCTGTATATATGTGGATTCCATTTTTGTCAATGTTTATCAGCAACCAACAACTGATTTTACCGCAGATGCCATAATATGTCTATCTGATGCTTCCGTAGTAACTTTCAATGGTATTGCTGGAACCAATGCAGATTTTGTATGGGATTTTGGCGGCGGAACGGCGCAGCCCGGTATAGGCCCAGGGCCACATCAAGTAACATGGGATACTCCTGGAGACAAGACCATTTCGTTAGATATAATTGAAAATGGGTGTACTGCTGGCCAGTTTGCACAACAAGTACAAGTGGACGAAGAACTTACCATTCCTTTTGTTTCATGTTCTTCAACTACAGCAACAGTTGAGTTTAGTTGGGAAAATGTTTCTGGTGCAACTGGTTATGAAATTGTAATTTTGAACCAAGGTGCAGGGCCTCAATTGATAACAGATACTTCCTATTTGGTATCCGGGCTTGAGCCAGGTGAAGAAGTTATTTTACAACTTACGATAATTGGTAATACAGTTTGTCCTCCATCGACTACTAACATTCCTTGCAGTGCCAACCTTTGCTCTGATGTTTCAGTCAATATCGCTCAAGTTGATCCAATATGCCTGACCCCTGATGCAGATCAAGTAGTCCTACAGTCCACTGTTGATGGGACAGCTGGCGCGGGTTCGGGTCTATGGTCAGGGCCTGGGGTGGTTGATGCCATACAAGGCATTTTTGACCCCCAAGTCGCAGGCGAAGGGCTGCACCCTATCACCTATAATTACCAATTGGTAAACTGTAACTACACACATATAATCGAAATAAAAGTAGCTCCCCCGCCCATAGCAGACGCTGGAGAAGATGCCAGTCTTACCTGTTGGGATAGTGAATCAACTATTCGGTTGGGTGGAGATAATAGTGCCTCAGGACCAAATGTGATATATGAGTGGGCAACCGTTTCTGGCGACTTGCCGGATAATGTCAACATTCTTCGACCTGAAGTTTCAGAACCTGGCACTTATGTGTTGACTGTGACCGATGTTGAATTAGGCTGCTCAAGTTCCGATGAGATAGTGGTATCTGCCTTTATGGACATACCAGAGCCCAGCGTTTCTTTTGCCCCATCTGATTGTAGTGGGCAGAATACGACCGTTGCAATTGAGAATGTGACTGGAGGGATTGAGCCTTATTTGTTTTCCTTGGATGGTGAGCCATACGTTGCTGAGGACACCTTTGCTTTCTTGATGCCGGGCATTTACACCCTGTCTGTAATTGATGCGGCAGGCTGCGAAGGAGAGATGGAATTTGAAGTGGAGGACTTGGGAGGGGAATTTAACCTAAATCTTACTGCTAACCTTGTTGGCAGAAACCATATCGAAGAAGGCGAATCCATCCAATTGATTGCATTGACAAATGTCCCTTTCGACCTCATTGATTCTGTCGTTTGGTCAAACCCCGATCTGTTAAGTTGCACGGATTGCCTTGACCCAATGGCAACGCCGACAGAGGCAACCACATTTACTTTGACGGCTTACCTCAATGGGTGCGAGGTGTCTGATGAAATAACGATACATGTTGAATATAAGAGTCCGATCTATGTGCCAAATGCCTTTTCTCCAAACGGCGATCAAGTGAATGATGTACTGAAAATCTACACTGGCCCGCGTGTCGCAAAGATAAAATCCTTTATGATCTTTGACCGTTGGGGAGAAATGGTCTCCATCCATCAGGACTTTTCCCCTGATGACCCTGGGGGAGCATGGGATGGAACATTGGATGGAAAGGAAATGAATCCTGCAGTATTCGTATGGTTCGCAGAAGTAGAGCTGATTGATGGTTCAACCAAAATGCTGGAAGGAGACATTTCACTTATTAGGTAAAATAATAGTCAAAAACATGACCTCAAAGAGGTGTCAGCTTTAATGCCGACACCTCTTTTTTCTTTCCAAATTACATATTAGGATTTTTTGGTAAAGAAATTGTCTTCAATCAACATGTAATAAACTTAGATAATCGTTTGATTAAAAAAGCCTGTCCAAAATATTCATTAGATATTTCTTTAAAAACTTTGGCATTCATTCTTTTAAAAGTTAGGGTAAAATTTACCTTTGCAGGCGATTTTTTCAAAAACTGTTTTTTAGCCAAGAATACTCGATTTAACCCAAGTACCTTCCTCCTATCCCGATCCGATACCCTGTACAGCAAGAAAAATATTCTCCGGCAACATTTTGTCAATTCTCCTATAACCGTGAATTAATCGGCTTTCCTCGAAATGAATTTGAAAACGGGGTGCGCATGCGTTTTAAAAATGTTTCACCCTCCAAAACTACCCGCTCGACTGATGGAAACAAGGCTGGGAAAGGTATTTTTTCCAGTGCATATTAAAATCAACACTGTAAACCAGAATAAAATACCAAGCAATGACACGACTTGTATGGTTGATGGGAATGCTTCTGCTTTTTTTCGCGACCACACCACTATCAGCACAACCTTGTGATTGTATATCTACTGGCAATTGTCCAGTAGCGATTGAGGATAATGGAACATTTTATGGCACCTTGGATGTGACCGTCAACGGAAACAATGACTTAGGTGATTGCCCTTTGAATCGAGTATGCTTTAGTATAACCCATACTTGGGTCGGTGACCTTTCGGTGGCTCTTAGTTCTCCAAGTGGGGTCAACTATTTACTCATGGCTGACTTGGACAATGCGTTTGGGGGATGTGGCAATGAAGAAGACAATGTTGATGTCTGTATTGATATTGGAACGGGAAATCCTCTTACCAATAATACGGAGTATATGTGTAACCCTGGGCCATGCCCCAGTGGCACCTGTTGCCTTACGGGAAACTGGACAGCGCCTTGTGGCGGAGTTTCTGATCCAGTGAGCGGTGCATCCCAAGCGCCCAATTGTGATTTAAATGATTTCAATGTGCCCGGGCATCCTGCAAATGGAACATGGACACTGACCGTTAATGATGTCTGTGACCAGGACATAGGTGAACTATTCAATTTCTCATTAGAATTCTCATGTGGTACCTCATCTTGTATCGTTTGCGAGGCTGAAGGAGGATCGCTTAACGCGCCTAATGTGGCCTCCTGTTTTGGTGATGCCAGTTTGAACTTGAGCCTTCCTCCCAATTTTGGTCAAGGCGAGGAAGAAGCACCGGCGGGGGAATATACCTACGGGTATGTTATTTCACAGAATGGGACGATCATGGCCGTCAACCCTTCACCAGATATGACATCACAACCGCCCGGAGTTTATCAAATATGCGGTATTTCCTATTTAACAACAGCCATTGGAGATGTACTTTCATTGATAGGAATGGATTTGACTGCTGCCCAAAATTTACTCATGCCGCCAACGGCAGCTTTTTGCGCTGATTTTTCCAACGATTGTATAACGGTTACTATTGGCAACCTGATACCTCCTACCTTGGTGGATACATTCGCTTGTTTAGGTGATTGTATTTATCTTGGTGATGGGAATAATGGAACGGTGGAGGTATGTTCGTCAGGCGATATTGTTTTGGAGTCTTACTTAGGTTGTGATAGTGTCATCACAGTGATTCTTCAGCCGATTATTGTTGCACCTGTTGTTGCTGATACAACCTTGTGTTTGGGAGAGTGCGTGGAAGTCGATAATATTGTTTACTGCCCCCCAGGACCTTTTGTTATTACTTTAGAAAGTTATTTAGGTTGCGATAGTGTCGTCACTTATTTTGTGACAGAGGACCTGACCCAAGCCATCATTTTGCCTGACCCTCCCCCTGCGTTGAATTGTTTAAACCCTTCCGTTACGTTGGATGGATCTTCTTCGGGGGCTCCTGGAATCAGTTATACATGGATAGGACCGGGCAGTTTTTTAAGCAACGACCCAACAATATCAGTGACAATTCCCGGCGACTACACCTTATTTGTTGAGAACAATGAGGTAGACCCTCCTTGCATATCCTCAACGGAGGTGACCATTGAAGGAAATCTGCAAGATCCTGATTTACAGTTAAATGCCCCCCCCCCTGCAATTTGTGAAGGAGAAACGTTTGACTTGAATACGCTTGATATTGTTGACTTAAATGGTACTTCACCAACTCTTACGTTCCACAGTGATACTCCTGCAACACCTGCCAATGAATTATCCCTGTCCATCGTTGCCCCAACGATGACTACCACCTATTACATCTTGGGCACAAACAGTGGCGGATGTACCGACGAAATACCTGTGGAAATCACGGTGAATCCTTTGCCGTCATCTGATTTTGTACTGACATCCCCGATCTGTTTGAATGAAACTTCGACTTTAACTTATATGGGAAATGCAGGAACAGGTGCAACCTTTGCTTGGGTTTTTGATGGAGGCACTGCCATTCCAGGGGGCACTGGCCCTGGTCCGCACACTGTTACTTGGCCAACCAGCGGCACTAAAACAGTTACACTCGCTGTAACTGAAAATGGCTGCACATCTTTATTGACAAGTCAGGAGATAGAAGTTGCATTGCCTTTGCCCCAACCTGTTGCTAACTGTAACCCTCAAACAAATAGTATAGAATTTATTTGGGGCACTATTCCAGGGGCTACCGGATACAATGTAGACGTAGCCATCGGTCCATTGGGGGCAATGACTTCCGATACTTCATATTTGATAACTGGCTTGAATTCCGGCGAACTGGCTTCCATATTTATAGAAGCTATTTCGGGAAATGCCTGTGGCAACTCATCCGTACAAATATCATGTACTGCTCAGGATTGCCCACAAGTGACGGTCACTATTGATCCTCTATCAGATATTTGCCTAGATGGTACTCAGTCAATAGTTATATTATCGGCAACGCAAGCAGGAGGCGATGGTTCCGGCATATATACCTTCACAGGGCCTGGTGTGAACCCCATTTCTGGAACCTTCAATCCCAATAATGCGGATATTGGAAGCAACAATATTTTGGTCAGCTATGAAGAGGGTACTTGTGTTTACAATGCATCCACTTTTATAAACATATTTCCGCAACCAACAGCAGATTTCACCGCTACTCAAAACATCTGTTCAGATGATTTCTCTACCATAACTTATACAGGAGATGCCAGTTCGGATGCTGAATTCTTATGGGATTTCAATGGTGGCACCGCCACGCCAGGTACTGGCATTGGGCCGCATGAGTTAAGTTGGCAAGACGGCGATACTTATTCGATTGCTTTATCAGTAGTGGAAAATGGCTGTGCTTCTGAAATGGTTTCCCAGACTGTGGAAGTGGATACACCCCTTCCCGAACCAGAGATCACTTGCGATGCAAGTACGTCTTCTATTGAATTTTTCTGGCAGCAAATTCCAAATGCTGTTGATTTTACGGTAAACGTAACATCGGGCGGCTTGGGTACAATGACTTCAGATACATCTATACTGTTCGATAACCTCACGCCTAATACTGTTATTTCCATAGAAGTGATTGCAAATGGAATAGGTGCTTGTGGAAGTTCATCTATAGAGGCCAGTTGTACTGCGAATAATTGTGGAACTGTTGATATATCCATCCAGCCAGTAAATGATATTTGCTTGAGTACCTCAACTGCCTCTTTCGATCTTGTTCCGACCATAACGGGAGGCATCGGCGGCGGTGATCTTAGTTGGTCAGGTGATGGTATCATAGATGCGATTGCTGGCACATTCGATCCCAACGAAGGCGTATTTGGCGAGAATGTGGTGACTGCTTTGTATGTTGAAGGCAATTGTGTTTACACACAAGACTTTAGCATTTTCATTTACGATTTGCCTGTTGCTAGTTTTACAACAAATGCCCCTGTTTGCGTGGGGAGTGAAATGGCCGTTGCCTATTCTGGGCCCCCATTACCAGGGCTGGTTTTCAATTGGGACTTCGGAGATGGGGCAGCTGTTCCCGGTATAGGGCAAGGCCCACATCAGGTAACTTGGATGGACAATGGTACTAAAATGATTTCACTAACCGTTGAAAACGCAAATGGCTGTGAGTCGGAGGCATTCGAATCGGAAGTGCAAATAGCCGCGCCGCTAATACCTCCTGTTATCTCCTGCAATTCAACCACTTCATCCATAGAATTTACTTGGTCAACAGTCACTGGCGCCGCTGATTATGCAGTAGAGGTATTAAATGGGCCAACGGGGGCTTTTACCCCGCCAAATAGTTATTCTTTTAATGGCTTGTCGCCAAATGAAGAAGTGACCATTGAATTGACAGTTATGGGTAATGGCACTTGCCCACCAGTCGTTTTAGAAGAAACCTGTATTGCCATTGATTGCCCCTCTTTAACGTTGGAAATCGACCCCAATGGGTCTTCTGCGTGCATTAGTTCTACTTCATTGATTAACCTGGATCTTACTGTTACAGGTGGAAGCACAAATGGAATGGAAACATGGAGTGGTAATGGCATCACAAACAAAACATTAGGCATTTTTGATCCAACAGTGGCAGGGGTTGGCCAGCACAGCATTACTGTTATTTATGAAGATGGAAATTGTAGCTATCAAAGTGCTACAACGGTCGAAGTGTTTGATGAACCGACCGCCGATTTTTCAGTACCTCCAATCATCTGTGTGACAGAAGAGGCCACCTTGACTTATTTGGGCAATGCGTCCCTAAATGCCGATTTCTCCTATGATCTGGACGGCGGTATTTTAGACCCAACTCAGCAAACCGTTTCGTGGGATATGCCAGGAATCTACACTATCTCACTATCAGTTGAACAAGATGGGTGCGTGTCTGAATTGTTTACCCAAGATGTTGAAGTTACACCTGATTTGGCTATGCCGGACATTACTTGCGTTGGGTCTGATGAGTCAGTAGAATTCGTTTGGGCCAATGTGGCAGGGGCAACAGGTTATGATATTTCAGTACTCTCAGGACAGGTTGGAGTTTACGTGCCTCCCGGTTCTTATTTTGTAGATGGCTTAGCGTCAGGCGAAGAAGTAACCATTCAAGTTACAGTAAATGGAAACACAGCCTGTGATCTGCCTGTTGTTAAAGCCAGCTGTACTGCCAATGATTGTCCCGATGTTTCCTTAGCCTTAACGGCAATAGACCCACTTTGTCTTACACAAATGACTCCTGTTCCCCTTGAAGCGGTTGCTCTTGGAGGTAGCGGAAATGGCATGGGGACATGGAATGGACCTGGCATTACCAACGGTCAATTCAGCCCGTCGGACGCAGGGACTGGTTCGCATACTTTGACCTATGAATATATCGAGAATGCCAATTGTGTATTTTCTGAAGAAATAACAGTTAAAGTTCAGGAAGCTCCTGTGCCCGATATATCCATCACCCCAATCAGTTGTTTTGGATACAGCGATGGTGAGATAATCATCAGCTCGGTCTCAGGTGGACAAGAGCCTTATTTGTTCTCCCTGAATGGGTCGCCATTTAGCGATATTAATACTTTCAACCAATTAGAGCCTGCCTTTTATGAGTTGTCCGTGCTGGATGCCAATGGCTGCGAGAACATGCATACTTTCAATATGCAACAGCCGCAGGAATTGAATGTAGAACTAGTCGTTTCCATCGAAGGTGATAATAATGAGATCACATTGGGCGAGGTCGTTACGATGACCGGTGTAGCTACTGTGCCCGACGATAGCCTTGAACTGGTGCAATGGGAACCTGCTGAACTAGTTAGCTGCGATACCTGCCTCCATGTCACTTCAGAGCCGATCCAGCAAACGACATTTTCCATTACCGTAGAAGATAATGGTTGCATGGACAGTGACGCTGTTACCATTTTTGTTTCCAAAGATAGGAAGGTCTTTGTGCCCAACGCTTTCTCGCCCAATGGCGACAACCTGAACGATCGGTTCATGATTTTTGCTGATGGCAATCAAATAGTAAAAGTGAACTCGTTTTTGGTGTTCAATCGCTGGGGCGAATCCGTTCACCAATATTTTGATTTCCAGCCAAATGATCCGACCTATGGTTGGGACGGATCATTTCGGGGCGAAAGACTGGATACAGGAGTATTCACCTGGTTTGCAGAAATTGAATTTGTTGATGGAGTCAACCAGATGTTCGAAGGAGACGTGATATTGGTAAAATAATCCATGTATAATATTTGCTTTTTATAAAAAAGTGACAACTGATAACACAATCGGTTGTCACTTTTTTATAGGGGTCAGGCGTCAGGGTGGCTTCAGTCTGACTCCTGAAACCTGGCGCCCATAAATCCATATTTTTGCACCCGCTAAAAGCACACAAACGATTCATTCTCAATAACAACAAATTATTTTACATGAAACCTTTCATAACATTTTTGCTTCTATTGCCCGCTTGGCTAATTGTTTCCCAAATTCCTCACGACCTCGCACCAAGGAAGTTGTTTTTTCAGGAAAAAGACAAGACCCATATCCATTTATCCAAAAATGGAGAAACTGTATTTTATAAGAAAAATGGGGAAGGCGAGGAAAACCTCATTTATTATTTCTCTCGCAGTGCCCCAACCGCAGAAAGGAAAAAAGAACTAAACGGCATTCTTGTAGATTACCGCCCTACATACGACGACGGCGTTGTCGCTGTAGTACAGCAGGACACCAACCTGCAAGTCCAGTTCACTACTGTAAAGTCAAGGAAAGTGAGGACACTTGATGTCATGCCCTTCAACCGTTTGCAATTCATGCAAATGAGTGCCCGGTTTCCAAATAAAGTACTCGTAAATATTAGTGCGAAGGAATCCGCAAAAAGTGGTATTTATTTATTGGATTTGTTGGGCAGTAACATGAAACGGTTGGGGAAAATGGAGGGTTATCGGCAAATGTTTTTCGATCAGAATTTTTCAAAAATCGCTGCGCTCCGACCCAACGACCTTGGTGGGAACACCATTTTGCGCTATCATGGTGGTGAGTGGAAAACGGTTTTTGAATATCCCTTTCACCCGGAAATGTTTATGGGTGGCATGTCAAGAATTGTATCTGTTAATGTGGATGGTAAGACTATTTACGCTACTGATAATTTTGAAAAAGATAAATCCACCCTCGTTGCCATTGATGTTGAAAGTGGCAAAGTAACTGAACTGGCCAGCGACCCCGATGCCGATATTATCCCTTATGCCGCATCTATTGATGCCAAGGGAAAACCAACGAGCGCCGTTGCCCTGTGGGGAGATACCAAAAGGCACTATTTGGATGAAACCGTTCAAAAAGATTTTGAATTTTTAAATGCAGAACTCGCCAATGTGGGCTTTGTGGAAGCCAGCGAAGATGACAGCACCTGGCTCGTCCGAAAAATGGACGGAGGGCCACAGACCTACTACTTATTCGACCGAATAGAACAAAAACTTACAAAATTATTCAATGATTATTCCCACCTTGATGATTACGAACTTGGTACGAGGACAGCCCATACAGTGACCACTCGCGACGGTTTGAAGCTGCCTGTTCATGTATATGTACCGCCTGGCATGGCTAAGGCAGACGGCATCCCCAAAACCCCGCTTCCAACGGTTGTCTATATCCACGGCGGGCCTTGGGTGGGTGTTGCACAATGGAATGGCTGGTTTCACACCCGTAATTTTCAGTTGCTGGCCAATCGCGGTTATGTGGTCATCAATATGGAATTCCGGGGTACAACTGGATTGGGCAAAGCAGTCTGTGATGCTGGCAACCTCCAATGGGGAGGCAACATGCACAACGATATTGTGGATGTGGTGACTTGGGCAACCCGCAGCAAAATTTCGAACCCCAAACGAGTCGCAATGTGGGGCTGGTCGTATGGCGGTTATGCTACCAATTATGCGCTTGGTGCTGCACCTGACCTTTTCTCTTGTGGTGTTTCCATGTATGGCATTTGCGATTTGTACGAATTTTCAAAAATACCTTTTGCCGATAATGATCTTTGGCGCACCCGTACAGGTGACCCAAATACGGAAAAGGGCGCAGCGTTATTAAAGAGCCATTCTCCGACCGCTTATATCAAAGATATTAACAGCCCACTTTTGCTCACTACTGGTAGCCTTGATGACCGCGTGCCCCAAAAGCAAGTAGATGATTTTGCCAAAGCATTGGACGAAGCAGGAAAAGATGTAGTTTATTTTTATTATCCAGAAGAAGTGCATGATTACCGACAGCCTGAAAGCTGGATTTCCTTTTGGGCAATTGCAGAAGATTTTTTGCATAAACATGCTGGCGGAAGAAAACAACCTCGTGAGTTGGATATTGAAAGCGGTAATTTAATATCGGTATACGGCACTGAATATATCGATAATATAGAATAGAGTTTAATAAAAATAAAAATCAAGAATCGCCTGCCCTTGATTAGGGCAGGCGATTCATGATTTATTCCTTCTTTAAATCTAAAATAAAAGCCCCTTCCACTGCAATGTCATAATATTCCAATTGCAATTTTTCGCATTGTTCCTTCCATTTTTCTACTTGCCATTTTTTATTGGAATTATCAAAAATTAATTTTTTAAAATCAAATATATGAACCAATTCATCCATGACTATTTTGGGGCTATTTCGGAGCAATATGTAATCCACTTCCATATTAATGTTTTTTGGCAAATAAATAGCGTTGTCAACAATGGTTATTTTCGTATTATAAAATTGCAGGAAGTTATTTTTATAAAATAAATGGTCAAATATATAAGCTGTTGTATCTTCAATGTTAATATGTCGTAATAATTCCATACCCATTGCATATCGGTGGCCTTCTGTGGCAAAACCAAGAGCTTTTTTATCTATATTTTCATCTGTTATAGAAAATACTTTTTTGCCATCAAAAAAATCAATAGCACTGTGTTTGTATATTTTGTAAATGACTATTTGCTGGGAGCTTTGATTTTTTATTTCGGAAAAAGCATAGTTTAAACTAACGATTAATAAAATTGCCAAACCTGTAATGAGCCATTTATATTTTTTGGTGCTGATAGCAGCCATGATGCTTGTGATAAAAAGATATAATAGTAGAACTGCCGTACCGCCAATCCATATTCCATCAATTACGGCTACAGGCAAATGTTGGATGATAAAAACGCATTTGTTTCCAATCCATAACAACAACCAAAGTGCCTTCCCGATCCATACTGCAATTACAGGAAAAACTATTTCAAATAATAACAATACAATACCAATCCCCATTTCCACACCTGCTAACGGAACTAATATCAGTCCAGTCAACCAAAAATAAATGGGCAATTGATTAAAATAATAAAAGGTGAGTGGCAAGGTCATTATTTGTGCTGCTAAGGAGACACACGTCAATTGCCACAAATAATTGCCTATTTTATTTTTCACGCTCCACAAGCTGACAATTTTGGGCTGAAAATAGACGATGCCAAATACCGCTAAATAGGATAATTGGAAACCAACACTGGCAATTAAATAGGGATTAAATAATAAAATAAAAAAAGCGGAAGCGGCCAGTGTATTGTAAATGCTTGAATATCGCTGGAATGCCAATCCCACATTTAAAAAAGAAAACATGACGGCTGCCCGCATAACCGAAGGCGATGCCCCCGTCACCAATGCAAACGCCCATATAACAACCAACACAATCAACACTTTAATAATGCGCCAAGAGAGTGTATTTATTTTTATTTTTTTCAGGAAAAAATTCAATATGATAAATATAATCCCAACATGTAATCCAGAGACAGCCAATACGTGCATAGCACCTGTTTGCGAATAAGCGGTCTGCACCTCTTCGGGTATTTCATCCCGGTATCCCAATATAAGTGCCGAGCCAACCGCCAATTCTTTTTCGGTAGTTAAATGTTTGCGGAGTGTATTTAAAAACAAACCCTGCATGACGATGGCTTTGCTGAAAAATATATTGCCATGCCCACTATCCAAAATTTCCCAATCGCCATGCCGGACAAATGCCTGATGATGTATATTTTGAAAATGTAGATAACGTTTGTAATTAAAGGAATGCGGATTTTCTGTAGACTTAATATTTTCTGGTTTTCCATTAAAATAAATAATGTCGCCATAAGCAATGGCCTCAGAAGCAGAATCTCTGGCGATGTATAAAAGGATATTTCCTGAGCATATTGAAATGCTATCTTTAGAAGTTCCAATGCTTTTTGTTTCCAAAACAACCCTTACCCAATCCCCTTTTTTTATCGGAGCATCGCTCACTTCTCCTAAAATAAAAGCGGGTTGTTCGGGAATTTTGTGACCGATATAGTCTTCAGCATTTCGTTCATCATGATAATAGGTAATTTGATAACCCAATAAAAACAAAAAGCATGACCCTAAAAAACCGAAGAGCCATCTATATTGGAATTTACGCTGCCATTTTTTAGTGATAAACATTAAAAGTACAAAAACCCAAGGAAGGGCCATTAAAATAGTATGGTTGAAATTGAACTTAAAAGAAAGGAGGATGCCTGCAATAAATACGGCAAGTACACGGATAAAGGGGGTTTCCCGCCAATTGAGCATTTCTGAGGAGTGTCTTGGAAATCAGGGTTCAGCTATCCGGGAATTGAATGGGCGGGAATTAACTAAATCCCAATTACCCAGTGATTGTTGAGGTTTGTGATGCGAAAGGTATGGCAATTATTTTTTCTATGAAAATATGTTTTATTATTATAATTAACTGAATAAATATGAAGGTTTAAAATTTTATTGGGCGCACAAGTTTGAATTTGATATTTAGTTTGAATTTAAAATTTATTTTCTGCCCATTGAATTCCAATCCTTTCTCCTTACCTTTAGCACGTCAACTCACATTTCTTCACGAAAAACGTAACTGCTCAGCATGAGGTGTTTTTTGATAAAAATTTTCAATTTTTATCAAAAAACACCCAGCCCCAGCAGGAGGGAGAAAGAAAAAATAAATTTTTCTTTCTCCCTCCTGCTATTCTGAATAGTTACCGAAAAACAACTTATCATGAGAACGGAAACTAAATGGGCCGTTATCGCTTCAGTCGTAGTATTTTTATGGTTCTTTATTACAAAATTACTGGGCCTGCAAGCCTCCGATAAATTAGCCACTTGGAGCACCATCAATCTCATTGCCAGTCTCCTCATCTTTATTACCGTTTATTACATGGCGACCCGCGAAAAGCGGGAACACGATCTGCGCGGTGTCATGGATTGGAATCAGGGATTTTGGGCAGCCGCTATTATGACCCTCATCTTTATTCCAATTAGTACATTGCTTCTATATATTTTCTTAACAGCTATCAATCCGGATTTTGCATCTGCCATAATTGACTTTACGACCAAAGGAAGTATTGAAAGAGATCCGATTGATTTTTTCCTTTCCTCACATTTGAAAACTGGTGTTTTTATGGGGCTGATTTTTTCAGCGCTATTTGCATTTATCAACAAGCGAGCAGCCGCTGCTTGACATAATCGAATAATAGGTGTTAGTGTTTTAGGAGCTAACACCTATTTTCTATGCTCCATATCCAATAGGAATTTCGATACCTTTGCCGCCATCTTATAAATCGCAATTCCTCCATACTAATGCATTTTTGTAAAAATAATATAAGCGGCATTTTCTTTCTATTGTTGTTAGTGGGATTCGGTTGCAAAACTGACCCTCCTCCTGACAATACCCCAACTCCTCCTCCAGACAAAGTAAAAGTCCCAAAATTTAACAGGGACTCTGCTTATTTTTTTGTGGAAAAACAAGTAGCATTTGGTCCACGTATGCCCAATACAGAAGGACATTTAGCCTGCAAAGACTGGTTGGTGCAGCAATTTGGAAAATATGGATTAAGAGCAAAGGAGCAGCCATTCCAAGCGACCGCCTATACGGGCACTGTCCTCAATGGCTACAATATCATAGCGCAATTCAACCCCTCTGCTTCCAAGCGAATTATGTTAGCGGCACATTGGGACACCCGCCATATTGCCGATTCGGACTTGAACAAAGAAAGAAAAGACGAACCCATCCTCGGTGCAGACGATGGAGGAAGTGGTGTTGGTGTCCTTCTCGAAATAGCCCGTCAGTTGCAAGCTAACCCAGTTGACATCGGTGTTGATTTCGTGCTGTTCGATGCAGAGGACTATGGCGACGATGCCAGCCCGGAACCTAAGCCAGAAACCTGGTGCCTTGGCTCACAGCATTGGTCGAAGAATTTAATACCTTCAAATTATCGTCCCAAATACGGTATCCTCCTCGACATGGTCGGTGCCCGGAACACCAAATTTCCAAAAGAGGCCATTTCCATGAATTTTGCCCCGCAGATCGTAAACAAAGTTTGGAAATTGGGGCAGGATTTGGGTTACAGTCGTTTCTTTGCCAACGAAACAGCGAACGCCCTCACCGACGATCATTATTTTGTGAATACGATTGCTAAAATCCCCATGATTGACATCATCGGAATGCCCAAGCCTCCCGGCACAAACAATAGCTTTGGCCGCCACTGGCATACCCATGACGACAATATGGAGGTGATAGACATACGCACTTTACGGGCTGTTGGCCAGACTGTTTTGGCGGTGATCTACCGAGAAGCGGCAGGGCAGTTCTAATAAATAATATTGTTTATCAATGATGAAAGTGGAAAGGTGTACATTCACCATTCACCATTCACCATTCACCATTTATTTATGATCTCCATCATCATGGGCAGCGACTCCGATCTGCCAATTATGCATCAGGCGGCGGACATCCTGAAAGAATTTGACATACCCTTTGAGTTGACGGTCGTATCGGCTCACCGAACGCCGGATCGTATGTTCAAATTTGCGAAAAAAGCACATACTAGGGGTGTGAAGGTAATAATTGCAGGGGCGGGCGGTGCAGCGCATTTGCCAGGAATGGTCGCTTCTTTGACGCCGCTACCTGTGATTGGCGTTCCCATTAAATCTTCCAATTCTATTGATGGCTGGGATTCTGTGCTGTCTATTTTGCAAATGCCAAATGGCGTACCTGTGGCAACGGTCGCTTTGAATGCCGCCAAAAATGCTGGGTTGCTCGCTGCAGAAATTATGGCAACTGGCGACGAAAAATTATTGGAAAAAATGGTAGAGTATAAAAAAGGACTGGCTGCTGGGGTGGCGGTGAAATACAAGAAACTGGAGAAGGTGGGGTATGAAGTATATTTAGAAGAAAAAAGAAAATAGGACTTATCGTACCAACGTCAAATCCCCATAAAGCACAATCCTCTTTCCATCTAAAAATTCAACCACTGCTTTCCACGCAAATACAGCAGGACGCATCGGCTGACCTTCAAAATTGCCGTCCCAACCAAAGGCTGGATTGTTTGGCTGGAAGTTTTCCTGATGATGGACCCGATTGCCCCAGCGGTCGTAAATAGAAAATGAAGGCACTTCTTTAATACCTTTTCCTGCATACAAAATGAGAAGGTCGTTCACGTTATCGCCATTAGGGGTGAAACCGGATGGCACGTAAATGGGATGTTCTTCATTGACAATAACTGTCACGGTATCTGTACCAAAACAGCCTGCGGTGTCAAAAATTTCGATGAGGAAAGTAGTTGTTTCATTGGGGAAAACAATTTGATCGAGGCAGGAGGGGCAATCAAGAGAGTCAGGAAGGTTTGACCAAATGACATTTCCAATTTCGCCCATCTCCAAATTTGTCTCTGCCGTCAAATCTGCACTTTCTCCTTGGCTGATATAAATATCATCGCCAAGTTCGACAAGAACATCATTTGGAAATTGAAGGGACACGACTGTTCCCCACGAACAACCATTCAAATCTTCGACGAGTAGTTCATAAGCTCCCGGATCAAGATAACTGAACTGTGGATAAGTGACAAAAATGCTATTATCCAGTGAGTAAGAATAAGGGGGCGTTCCACCCAATACACTATCAATAAAAATGAAACCCTCAAAATCAATACAGTCTGGTTGTTGGAAAGAAAGCAGTACGGTGTCAATGGGCAACGAGTTGGCAGTTACAACTGCTGAGTCCACATCAGTGCAGCCGTTCGATATCTTTTTCACAGTCAGATAATATTTGCCAGCGGCATCCACGGTGGAAGCAAGGGCATTCGGCGATTCAATTGTGCCACTGGTGTTGGTTGTCCATTGGTACGTGACGCCGCCAATTGTTGAACCTTCTCCAGACACTGTAGCAGTTAGGTTGTCGCAATCCAATTGGCCAATAGCGATGGCTTCAGCAGTAGGGGGGCTGACATCCTGCGTAACAACCACACTGCTGTCTCCTTCACAGCCATTCGTTGTATCTGTAATCGTTACATGATAAATGCCAATTTCACTGACCGTAGGGGTAGGTGTATTGTCATTGAGAATCGTACCGGGGCCGATCCAGATAAAAGTATAAATTGGTTGGTTGGTTGGTGGGAGTGCAACCAATTGGACGGAAGTGGAATCGCAGGTCAAAGTATTGGGTGGTAAAACCTGCACAAAAGGCTCGTTTGTATCTTCTTCTACAAAAATGGTTTCTTGATTCGTGCAGCCTGTTGTCAAATCGGTCACGGTCAATATATATGTGCCTCCTCTACTGACAGTGACATTAGCATTGGTCGGATTGTTTTCTATTTTACCATTCCCCGTTGTCCATTCATAAGCGACATTTCCCAAAGGAGTGGATGCGAAGCCACTCAGTGTGAGTGTCTGTATTTCACAAGTAATGAGCATATTTTGCAAAGAAGTGATATTGGCATCGGGGGATAGGGTGTCAAGGTCCACTATTACAGTGTCGGTCACGACGCAAAAATTGCTGGTGTCGGTTACTTCTAAAACGTAAACCCCAGCCTCGTTAATCAATGGCTGTAAAGTATTGATGTCGCTTACAATGCCTGGACCGCTCCATGCATAAATAATATCTGCACCGACAGCAGAACCAGTACCCTCAAGATTGATTTCAGTACGAGAGCAGGTCAGAGTAGTATCAGGACCTGCAATGACAGCTGGTATGTTGTCATCTATAGTAATGGTGACAGTTGCGGAATCCTTACATTGGTTGAATTGATCGGTTACTGTCAATTGATACGTTCCTGCGCTGTCAATGGTAGGTGTGGCTGTCGAATCTCCAAAAAGAATATTGCCATCAATGGTTGTCCATGCAAAATCCAATTGTCCAGTAATTGAAGAATTGCTACCATCAAGCTGCAAGATCAGATTGTTGCAATTGATTTCAGCTGTACTTCCCGCATCGGCAATCGGTGGCATCGTATCATCATTGACTATAAGGGTAAATTCGGATATGCAGCCAGTGACCAAATCTTCTACCTCCAAAAGATAAGTGCCAGGGCAGTTCACTGTAGGTTGCAAAATATTGGTGGGGGAAGAAAAGCAGCCATCAGAAGTTGACCAAGTATAACCAAATTGCCCTGAACCTGACATTGAGTCAACGGCCAGAATGGTAAAAACTGTATCTATGCAAGTGAAATCCAAATTGTCGCCGACATCCACCTTTGGGAGGTCGTCATCAGCGTCCACTACTGTGCTGTCCAAATTGCTGCACCCATTTAAGGGGTTGGTAACAGTTAAATAATAAGTACCCGAACCATTAGCATTTATATCTTCCATGATGGGGTTACTGCTAATATTCCCACCGTTAGTCGTCCAAAGGAATTCAGCATTTAAAATGGAAGTAAAACCATCCAACAAGACACTATTAGTAGCGCAGGTTAAAGATTGGCCAGGACCTGCATCCACATCAGGGATAATTGTATCAATTCCTATTTCCACAGAATCAATCGAAATACACCCTGTTGAGGTGTCTGTCACCATAAGGTAATAAATGCCCTCAGCGTCCACTTCTGGTGTAAGGGTTGTTTCTCCATTTAAAATAGAACTGTTTATGGCTGTCGTCCATAAATAGGTAATATTCGAGCCTGTGGCAGAGCCATTGCCATTAAGTTGCAATGTTTCATCCACACAATTGAGATCGTCATCAGGGCCAGCTTCCACCAATGGCAAATCACTGTTGTCTTCTACCGAAACGTCACATGAAGTAGTGAAAATTGCTCCATTGGGGTAAGTCCTTGAAACGGTCAGGCGGTAAATGCCCGCCGCATCGGCACAGGCGGTATCTGTTGTTTCCCCACCACAGAGGCTTCCAGTTAAGGCAGTCCATAAATAGGTAATATTTGTATCTATGGAAGATCCAAATGCACTGAGCATCACTGTACTATTGTTGCAGTCCAAATCGCCCAAAGCTGTAGCAGCACATATTGGCTGGCAATTTACTGGTGCAAAGACATTAATGGAATCCATATCCGTGCAGAAGTTGATGTTGTTGGTCACGGTAAAATAAAAAACATCTTGTGGGTTCAAGGCATTGGCAGTTACCGTCAAGCCATTGGAAGGGCCAATAATTGCACCTGTGGATGTTGACCATTCAAAGGTCAGGTCACCGCCGAAGGGTGATACATTAGCCGATATGACTGTATCGGTATCGCCACATTCCATTTGGATATCATCCAAATCAATCTCTGCGTCATATAAGAAATCGGCGAGCTGTACTTCTATGTTGTCCATGGCAGTGCAGCCATTGGATTGATCTGTTACCACGAGTTCGTAAGTGCCAGTGTCCAATATTTCTACGTTTAAAATATCAGTGGCGGTGCAAAAATTGCCATCCAAACTTGCCCACTCATAAATAATCGTAGAGCCCTGCGAAGTGCCACTTACGTCCAGAGAATAGCAGGAATCCAATTCTGGGCAGGTCAGTGCCAAAAGGAAGGGTTGGATGCTTGCTGTTGGAGGGATGGTATCGGCAGCCACCACCACCGTATCACAAGCTGTAAGCCCTACTGCATCATTGGTCACACAGAAAGCATAAGTGCCTTCCCCAACTAATGGACTAAAACTCATATCGGATAATATCGAATCTGGCAACATCGTCCACTGGTAACTGAAATTAGGGCCAACTGAACCACTTCCCTGAAGGTTGACCAAAGCTGGTGCGCAGAAAACGGTTCCATCTGCCCCGGCATCGACCGAAGGCATACAGGCCATGGTATCCAAGATAACTTGCACCGTATCAAAACTGGAACAAGCTGTTGTAGTATTTATTACTTCTAATTCATAAGAACCGACCTCTCCAACTAAAGGCATTATCGTTGTATCACCTGAATTAATATCGCCATTCGTGGTCGTCCATTGGTATACGATATTTGATCCCATTTCCGAATTGCTGCCATCAAGGGTTACCTGTCCAGTGTTACAGTCAAGCGGCATATCAGCACCTGCATCAGCAAAGGGAACAGTTGATATTTCTTCAACAACAACCAAGGCTGAATCAATACATTCGCCAAATTGAAGAACCAGCCAAAATGAGTCGGGGTAATCTATTTCAAAGGTCAATACATTTGAAATATTATCACCCGTAGAATTGAACCAATCAACCGTCGCACCGCTTGGTGGTAAAATGGAATTACTGCCATCCAATAAAAAGGTAGTCTCTTCGCAAGTCAGTTCTCCTTGGCTCTCAACAACGTTGGCTTCCAAGGGCTCTAGGGCATCGTCCACTGTCACCGAGTCAATGGCTTTGCAACCGCTGACCGTATCTGTAACGGTCAAATAATAAGTGCCTGGGGCAATGGCCACTGCGAATGGGCCATTAGTTGGAGGCTCTAATGCACCGCCCGACGAACTGGTCCATAAATAGGTGATACTCGCTCCTAAAGTAGTACCGATACCTCCAATGTCCTCTGAAGTGTTCTGACAGCTAATAGCATCTGGCCCCAATCCCGCATCAGCAACTGGGGTGTCGAAATTGGATAAAATGGTTACAGTAGCCGTGTCAGAACATCCCGTCACTGTATTTAAAACAACCAATGAAAAATCACCTGTTTCAACAACTGTAGCGATGGGCGTTCCTTGCCCTTCAGCAATATTGCCAATCCATTCAAAGGTGGTGTTTTGGAGATTTTGAGAGTTGCTGCCATCAAGGAAAACAGTAGTGTCATTTATGCAATTCAACACACTAGGGTCAGAAATTTCAATGACAGCCAACGGCGACGAGAGATCATTACTCACACCTACAAGTGCAGAATCTACACATCCGTTGGTCAGATTGGTCACGGTGAGTTGATAAACACCAGCTTCGTCAACTTGGGGGTTGGGGATATTGGCTGGGGGGATGATATTTCCCGATGAGAATACTTCCCATTGGTAGGAAATATTTCCCGTTGGCGTAGAGGCTGAGCCATCCAAAAAAACAAAGGGTATAAGGCATGATATCGTATCATCTTCCCCTGCATCGGCAATAGGAGGTACTATGTCTTGAAATATTTCGATAGCCCCTGAATCTGTACAACCGTTATCCAAATCAGTCACCAATAACTCATATATGCCCGGCTCAGTAACATCTGGAGTAGGGGAAATGGGATCGGAAACATTGCCTGTCCATTGGTAACTAAAATTAGACCCACCTATGGAAGTGGTCGCATCCAATTGGACAGAAAGGACGGTACAAGTGAGAGTGTCAGGCTCGGTGGCCAAGGCAATAGCAACTGGGAGGTTTTCATCCTGTTCAACCAATACTGAATCCGTCACTGTGCAGCTGGCCGCATCTGCCGTTAGATAATACATGCCCGGTTCATCCACTCCGACATTTGATCCGTTAACGCCAGTGGTGAAACTCCCACTTCCTGTTGTCCATTGATAATTCAGTGTGCCCAATGAAGTAGTCGCATTTGCCATTAATGGAATTTCCACCACCGTACAGGTCAAAGTATCTGGTAGGTCGATGGACAAAGTAACTTCCACAACTGTCAAATCGAGATTAACCACACTATCGCAATTGGATGGTATTGTTGAAAGGGTATCAGATGAAATGCCAGTTTCGGTATAGGATGTTGTGCCTATCCAAATTGTATCACCCAGACAAATGGTGTCAACTAAATTAACTTCTATAGGCATCAACACTGTAAGGTCGAGCATCACCAAACTATCACAACCAAATTGGTTCTGCAACAAAATTGTATCTACTCCTGTCATATCAAAGGTGTCAGCGCCAACATAGTATTCTTCACCATTACAAATAATGGCGATGACCTCTGTTGTGTCCGGTTCAAGTACTGTTAAGTTTAAATGAACAATACTGTCACAACCGCCAACCGATTGAAGGGTGTCAATGAAAAATCCATTGGTAGTGTAAGGCGTTAGGCTGATAAATACCGTATCTCCCATACAAATAGAATCCACCAAATTGACCAAAGGTGGAGGAGTAGAAATATTCACTATAATACAGTTCGTATCAATGTCACCACAAAAACCAGGGGCAGGCCCATAGAGATTATTATAGATATCTATCGCTGTTAATGGCGAACCGACCGAAGGTAATTGCAAGGAATCTTCTAATAAATAGGAAAGGCCACAGACCTCATAAGTGCCCACCGAGTAGGATTGCAGATCGGTCAAGGTGTCATAGGCTATCAGGTTGCCATTAGAAAATATTAAATAATCATATCCATAAAGGACAGGGTCTGGGACGACTGCACCATACATTGGTTCAGGAGTTAGCAGTAAAGAACTATCTCCCTCGCAAGCATTTACATTGGGTTCGAAAGCGAGATTACCCGCGTCGGCATCGCAGCAGCTAAAACCTGATTGGTCACAGAGGATAACTTCAAAGTCGAAAATAGTTCCGCCCTGAAATTGGGCACCGTTATCTATTTCCAAACACCATTGGCCGTTGACCGGGCCGCTATTAAAATCTTCGAGACAACCTGAATAAGGATGGTAGATACCCGTCATCATGGCATTGGGCCATAGGCAATCAGTTGGACAGTTGTCAAAAACGCAGGGGAGTTCGCAATTGTTAATAGTATCAGGGTGGCACTCGTCTGCACAAGGGACGAATAATATATCCCAAGTGGAAAGAGGAGTCCAGTTGCTACAGTTTCCTGCCGTGCCCGTTAATTGTACCTGTGTGCCATCTGGAGAAATCAACACCATATCAAGCTCTCCGATCAGGTCATCTTCAAAGAAGACCGACACACCACAAACACCTTGGGCAGGATCAGCTAGATCATTATTAAAGGCGTCTGCAATTTCATAACAAACCAGAGTCGTGCTATTCGAAGTAAAAGAAAAAGGGCAGTTTTCATCATCTGCACAGCCGCAGTTTTGAGCGGTTACTGGCAGTGCAGTTATTATAAATAATAAATATATGAGCAGCGGGATAAGGCGCATGATGGGTTGTAATCAGTTCACGGGATGTCCCGGTGTTTTTTGGGCTATTAGCTTTTGGCCAAGAGCCAACGACCAAAAGTTAATAGCTATAAATTCTTGACAGGTTTTACCAGGAAATTTTGTTCAGCTAAAACGACTGAATATTAAATTTATTCAAAAGTAAGGGAAAAATTGGAAAGGGAGGAAAAGGCTTTTGGGTTTGTTTGCTAAGAGCTGAGCAGAATGTGAATTTCAATATTTTTAAAAGGAAAACGGCTTGACAGCAATTGTCCGTCAAGCCGTTTTTTAATAATGCGAATCAAGGGTTGAATATGTAAAGTCTAAAATCCGTCTACCTTCCAACGTCAACCCTCAATTAAAATAATCCTTCATTTTATCAAAAAAGCCCCGTTCACCTTTTCCCGGTTCCGGTTTGAAGTTGGGCATATCCCGCATTTTCTCCAATAACTCACGTTCTTCATTGTTCAGCTTTTTTGGAGTCCAAACATTTACGTGGATCAATTGGTCGCCATGATCATAGCTTTGGACAGATGGCAGGCCCTTTCCTTTCAAGCGGAAAATTTTACCAGCCTGCGTACCAGAGGGTACTTTTATTTTTACACGCCCTTCAATGGTTGGTACTTCAACGGAAGTACCTAAAGCGGCATCGGCAAAATTTACAAATAACTCAAAGACAACATTGAGGCCGTCTCGCTGCAAATGCTCGTGCGGCACTTCTTCGATATTGATGAGCAGGTCACCGCTGGGGCCGCCTTTTGCCCCTGCATTTCCCCTGCCCGACATGGATAATTGCATGCCTTCTGCCACACCTGCTGGGATTTCTATCTCAATGGTCTCATCTCCGTAGGTGCGTCCGTCGCCTTTACAGGCTGGGCAATTGGCAGTGACCATCTCGCCAGAACCTTGACAAGTAGGACAAGTGGTCGTCGTTTGCATCTGGCCTAAAAAAGTATTCCTTACCTGCCTTACAACTCCTGAGCCGCGGCATGTGCTGCATGTAGCCACTGAGCCGCGGTCTTTAGCGCCGCTGCCGCCGCACGAATTGCAAGCGCCTTGCTTCCTCACCTTTATTTTTTTTGTGACGCCAGAAGCGATTTCCTCCAAAGTCAATTTCACCTTAATGCGGAGGTTACTGCCCCGCTGTCCACGAGGCCTACCGCCGCCGCCTCTACTACCTCGGAAAAACTCGTCGAATGGACTGCCTCCACCGCCACTGCCGAAAATATCGCCGAACTGAGAAAATATATCTTCCATTGTCATGCCGCCCCTGCCACCAAATCCGCGGCCACCCATATTTGGATCCACTCCAGCGTGACCAAAGCGGTCGTATCGGGCACGTTTATCTGGATTGCTCAAAACCTCATAAGCTTCAGCAGCTTCTTTGAATTTTTCCTCAGCTTTCTTATCATCCGGGTTGCGGTCGGGATGGTATTTGAGCGCCAATTTTCGGTAAGCCTTTTTCAGTGCAGCTTCGTCCGCGTTTTTAGGGACTCCCAATATTTCGTAAAAATCTCTTTTAGTCATTGTTGCCATATTGCCAATGGAATTCAGTTAAACAGCTGAATGTCCCATAACCATTCAACCATTCAGCTATCTAACCATTTATTTTATTTCCCTACCACGACCTTGGCGTGACGGATGATTTTGTCATTCAAACGGTATCCTTTTTCAATGGTGTCAACCACTTTTCCTTTCAGGTCGTCAGATGGAGCAGGGATTTCTGTAATTGCGTCGTGGAGTTCTGGGTCAAATACTTCGCCCGTGCTTTCCATTGGTTCGAGACCGCGTTGCTTGAGTATTGTGTAGAGCTTATGATAAACCAATTCAACACCTTCGCTAAGTCCTTCCCCTTCACCACCTTCGCCATCGGCAAAATGTTTGGCTCGGTCAAAATCATCCAACACTGGAAGCAACGCAGATAAAGTATCTTGTGCAGCGGTTTTCAACCAGTCCAGTTTTTCGCGGACGGTGCGTTTTTTATAATTTTCAAATTCAGCAACGAGGCGGATGTATTTTTCTTTCAGTTCCCCTACTTGTTGACGGAGTTCTACATTTTCATCAACGGGTTCGCTTTCTTCCTCCATCCCTTCCATTTCAGTATCTTCCTCCATTTCCTGTTCTTGATTTACAGCTACCAATTCATCTACATTGCTGTCAAGGGTTGCTTGTTCCTGCTCAGGGGCAGTGTTTTTCTTGGCCATATCTCTCAGTTTTTTAAACATTCTAGTTTGGGTCTTCATGTGTTTCTATGGGAAAAAGAAAAATGAAAATTCATTTTTCTTTTTCCCATAGAAACCTCATTTGTCGGAGAGAGAAAAGTTTTCAATTTTTCTCTCGCCGACAAAATCCTTTATGAACCTCTATTTTTTATAAAATGATGGGTATAAGAATTCAGCGCCTACCTGCACCAAACCCGCATGACATCAATATGTTTGCCACTAGGAAAATGCAGTCAAAATGGCAGTTTTAATTGTAAAATGCGTGACAGGGGGGCAGTCTTTGGTTCGTCAGTTCACAGTTCGTCAGTTCGGCAGGCCCGACCCTGCCAAATCTTTCAATGTAGAGTTTAACTTGACAATGTCATGTTACGATTTTCAAAATATAAATCCGTTTTCAGGCCTGAGAAGAAGAGGAGTTTCGGAGAGAGGTGTGTTTTTTTATTATTTTTTGCAAAAAATAATAAAAAAACACACCTCTCTCCGCAGTTTTTATTTTTCACATTCAAATATTTTAAACATGACATTGTCAAGTTAAAAAACACTGTGAAAAATTAGATATGGAAAAAGTAAATTCCTCTATCAGACTTTTCTTCATAGGGACTGACAAACTAGCGAACTGAAGACTGCCGAACTGAGCTATTCCCCCATATAATTCCAGCACATCGTTGCATATTTTGAGGCGGATGGGTTGGTAGCCATTTCCGCAAAATATTCACGCCCTTTTGCTTTCTCGCCTTGGTCGAAATAGTATTTTCCGACAAACCAGTGCGCAGCACTTCTTTTGTAAAAATCTTCCGACTCCAGCAGTTGCTCCCATTTTTTTACTGACTCTTCCTTTTGGTCGTTTTGGTGGAGTGACCAAGCATAGTAAAATAGGTATTGCTCCTTGTCGTCGGCATCAAGCTCATAATCACGGTTTTCTATTTCGGTAAAAATGGCAACGGCGGCGGCGTAGCGTTGGTTGTAACAATAGGTTTCGGCAGCGTTGAAGGCAGGTAGGAATTCATTCGTTTCCCGAAATTTTTCGTGGATCAATATTTTGGTCGGGTCACCAAGGTCGTTTTCGATGATGCCGATGTAATTGTCCAGATTCGTTTCGAAGTCCTTGGCCACTAGCACTTTAGCAGCTTTGGCATCAGAGGTGTCGGGGTTTGCCTCTAGAAAATTTTTAAGAGCCTTTTCCCATTTTTTTTCATTTCGATAAAATTTCAAAATGCCCTCGTACAACAAACTTCCGTTGCCCGGCAGTTGGCGGATGGCTTCCAAGGCAACATCATAATCGCCCATCAAAGAACTGAGGAAAAAAGCATTGCCCAAAGTTGCTTCATCGGCATTGGAAGCAGCGATGGAAAGGCGAATGTACTCTCTTGCGTTTTCAAATTGGCCCGCATAAAAATATTCCCCGGCCATGTCGCTCAACAGCCCTGGATATTCCGGGAAGAGGTCGGCTACTTTTTGGTAGACCTCCATGGCTCCATCGAAATCTCCTCGTTCATTCAGGTTGCGGGCGTAGCGAGCGAGTTGGATATGCAGTTCGTCGAGGTCAGCCGCCTTTTCTTTTGCTATAGGCAGATAGGCCAATAATTCTTCTTTCATGCCCGAAATTGCGTAGACCTGGCAAACCCCTAAATGCAGATCTTCCCGAGAGGGATCAAGGGTGGCAGCTGCTCCCCAGAGTTTGGCCACCCTCTTTGCCGTTGTACTGTCAACGGTCACGGGATGCGGTCCTTTTTCCAATTGGCCCAATTTATAAATATCTTCCTCGTAATTGGGCCGCAAAGACATTTGCGCCTGTTCTTCAATAATATATTTATTGAGGATGACATTGCCCTTCATCATCAGTAAGTCAATATTGACGGGGTCGTCTACAATGTAGCGGTTGGTGAGGTTTTCGGCCTCGGCCAACTTGCCAGCTTGGATTAGGGCACGGATATCCTCAATGATGGATTCGATGGGAGGGGCCTGGGCGAAAGAAAAGAACGGGAATGATAATATTATCAGTGCAGTCAGTGATTTCTTCATTTTATCTGTCTGGTTGTTTTTGCAAAAGTAAAAAGGATGTGCGTCTAATTTTAATTGTAAATTCAGTAACCAATTCTCCAGAATATCACCATATTTGAATACATTCCCGACATTCAAAATTTAAAATGAAAAAAATAATACCCATCCTTATCCTTTTATTGCTCATCATCTGGCAGCTGCCCGCCCAAATTTGCGATGGCAATATCGGCGAGAATATATTCACTGAGGGTGACTTTGGCTCCGGTCCTGCCAATGTCCTGTTGCCCGACCCGCAAATTGCACCCGGCTATAATTATCAGTCCAACCCTCCTCCAAATGATGGGTTTTACACTATCACCAACAATACCTCTTCGTGGGGTTCTTTTGCATCAAACTGGGCCAATATTGGCGACAACAGCTCCGACCCCAACGGCTATATGATGGTGGTGAATGCCAGTTTTACTCCTGGGCTGTTTTATGAACAAGAGGTGGACGGGCTTTGTGAAAACACCCTGTATGTCTTTTCTGCTGATGTGATTAATCTCATTACAGGAGTCGGCGCCATTAAACCCAATGTCTCTTTTTTATTAGATGGTATGGTTCTTTACGAGACCGGGGACATCCCGACAAATGCCCAATGGAACACCTATGGATTCACATTTACTACAGCAGTAGGACAGACTTCCCTCACTTTAGCGCTCCGAAATAATGCGCCTGGCGGGGGAGGTAACGACCTCGCACTTGACAATATCACTTTTCGCCCCTGTGGCCCGGAAGCACTTATTCTCCCGACCGACATTGCGAATATATGCGAAGATGGATCACCCATTGATTTAGAAGCGACTATACTTGGCAACCAATATGCTACGCCCGTGGTACAATGGCAACAAAGTTTTGATGAGGGTGCGACTTGGGTGGATATTGTCGGAGCGACGGACACTGTTTTATACTCATACTGATCTGTCAGGCGGATTTTATTATTACCGTTATTTATTGGCCAATGACCCATCCAATTTATTGAATTCAAAGTGCAGGGTGGTTTCCAATATCAAAATTGTCAATGTCGTCCCAAAATTTTTACACGATCTGTGGATACGCTTTGCGAGGGGCTATCTTTTTCTTTGGGAATTAATTCTTATTCCACCACGGGCATTTATGTGGATAGCTTTCTCACCTCTATCGGTTTGCGATAGCATTGTTACATTGGGACTTGACCATTTTTACCTGATGCGGATATTAATGCCATCTTTAATTTAAGTAATCCAAGTTGTCCTGAACTGATGGATGGTAGTATCCAAATTGATTCTATTCTGAATGGGATGGCGCCGTATTCCATTTTTATTAATGATGAATTGGTCTCCTATCCTGGCGTTTTGACTAATTTGGGGCGAGGAGACATATATCTATAATATCACCGACTACTTTGGGTGTAGTTTTCGAGGCAACTGTCACATTACAGACCCCCGATCCGTTCACGGTCGAGTTGGGAGATGATTGGCAAATTGAATTGGGGGAGTCTATACAAATCAACCCTTTTTATTCTGAGCCGACCGAAAATTTTATATGGGAACCTGCCGATTTAATTGATTGCAATTTGGATTGTGAAATGCTGAATTTTACACCAATAAATTCTTCCTTATACACACTTACTGCTACCTCGGAAAATGGCTGCATTGCTTCCGACTCAATTTTTGTCCAAGTGGAAAACAGCCAGAAAGGTTTATATTCCTAATGCTTTTTTCTCCCAACGATGACAGCATTAATGATCACTTTACTGTATATGGTGATGTTCCCAATATTCAGCTAATCGAACAATTAATTGTTTTTCAATCGGTGGGGCGGAATTGTTTTTGAGCAAAAAGGGTTTTTGCCGAATGACCTGAGTGCAGGATGGGATGGGAAGATAAAAAGGGAAAATCAGCAACTCCAGGCACCTATACGTATTTCGCTGAAATCCGCTTTTTAGACAATATGGTGATTTTATACGAAGGAGATATTATGCTGATAAAATAAATCGATATAATTAAACATGGCTTGATAATATTTTTTCAGAAAAAATTTAAAAAAGATATGCATAAAAGATTTACTTCCCGAATTAACTTCGGGATAAAATTTGGCAAATCGGCAAGGCAACCAGTTTTGTTTTATCCCGATGATTCTATCGGGATAGTAAAATCTTGATTTAACGCTAAAGATTAATAAGCCTTTTTTTTTAAATACTGAAAATAAAAATCCTTTTTTTATCGTAACAAATAAAAGCGGCCGAATATAAATTTTATATTCGGCCGCTTTTATTTAATTATTGCAAGTTTTTATTTGAAAAAAAATTGATAACAATTATTGACGGCTAAACCTTCCAATATTATTTTTTTAATTTTAAATCAATTATAAACACCTAACGGTTGAATTAGAATTAATCAATTTAATTATTGACCATTTCGTCAGTGAGTCCCATCTTTCAATAATTCAGGGAACTTCGCCTGAAACCGTTTTCAACCTTGGAATACTCACACTGCGGATATAAGGATGGTTTCGGGTGTTTCTTTTCATAGTCTTGGTGGTAGTCCTCGCCAATCCAGAATTTTTTCAAATAGCATGACCTCGGCGGCTATTTTCTGCATTTAATTCATTTTGCCAATGCCGCTTTTTTCTCCTCAATAATTTTTCGCTCTTCCTCATTTTGGTAAAAAATAATGGATCGGTATTGCGAGCCCCGGTCAGGGCCTTGACCATTTACTTGGGTCGGGTCTTGTGAGCCAAAATAGACATCCACTAAAGATGCAAAAGAAACCACTTTAGGATCATAAATAATTTCCACCGCTTCGGCATGTCCCGTCCGGCCAGTATTGCTCTGTTCGTAAGTTGGGTTTTCAGTGTGCCCACCGGAGTAACCGGAAATGGATTCTTCCACTCCCCGCACACTTTCATAGACAGCTTCCACGCACCAGAAACAACCACTGGCGAAATAGGCACGGGAAAGTCCTTCGTAATTAGCTTCAGGTTTGGCCTCGGCATTTTCCTTGGGTAAATTTTCCGATTTATTTTGGAAAACATTGCATGATATCATGAAAAGGGCGAATAAAAAAGCGATTGGATAAACTTTCATAATTTGAATTTTTTGTGTGCTGTATCTCCAATTTTGGCACATATATTTTGCTCAAACTAAAATTGCGGATTGGATATAGAAAAAACCAATTGAACATCTGCTGGTTCAAATGAATACGAAATATGTCCTCGGTGAGACGCCCCTGTTATTTGCCCACCAGCAAGACCCACAGAATAATCAACACTGGCCCGACCAATCCAATCAGCAGTCCCGTCCGCCGGAATTCCATTTGTTTTAAATAACCCGTACTAAAAGCAATGGCACTGGGCGGGGTAGAAACTGGCAGGAAGAAAGCACAGGAAGCGGACAGTCCAATGACCAACGGTAAAATAATTGAATTTCCCGGCACCAATATAATGGCCAGGGGAATGAGGATGGTGGCCGTTGCCGTATTGCTCATGATGTTGGAAAGCAACACCGTGACCAATGCAAACACAGATAGCAGCACATAATAATTCATATCGAAATTTTGCAGCTTACCAACAAAATGAGCCGCCAACCCCGTCTCAGAAATGGCCAGTCCCAACGACAGTCCCCCTGCCACCAGCATAAGGGTATCCCACGGCAACCGCCGCACATCGTCCGCATTGATGATGCCAAGCATGGTGAGGAGAATGATCGGTATGCCAGCTACCCCCGCTACTGGAATGCCATGCAAATTGTTGGTAAGCCAAAGCAACGCCGTAACGCCCAACACGATAAGTACCAAGCGTTTTTTCAATGCTTCCTCCTCTTCCATCCACTCTTCTTTTTCGGAATTGCCATTGGAGGAGGCAATAAAACTGGTATCGACAGTTCCAATTTCTGAGGGATAAATGCGGTTGAGGAACCACCATGCCATAAAGACCAAAACAAGTGATATGGGTATCCCGTAAGCCATCCATTCAATAAAGCTAATACGGATGCCCACGTTCTCCAAAGACCCTACTGCAATGGCATTGGGCGGAGAACCGATAATAGTGCCCATGCCCCCCAACGTGGCGGCCGCCGCAATACCCAGCAGCAGGGTGCGTCGGTAATTGCTGCCATTTCCCAACTGCTCCAAAATGGGCGTGACCATCGCTATCATCATGGCTGCTGTTGCTGTGTTCGACATGATCATAGAAATCACGGCGGTGGAAAGCATAATGCCGAACAGTAGTTTTTCCGGCTTGGCACCAAACCGCTTTAGGGTCAATTTAAAAAGCGAAACATCCAGCCCCACCTTCTTCATCCCTTCCGCTAAAAAGAACCCACCCAACAATAGCCATATAACACTGTCCGACCAAGTATTCACATATTTTTTGACACTTTCTGGATTAGTGTTGAAATAATCGCTGCCCAATGAAAATACCAAGAACCCAACAATCATGATGCCCACGGCAAAGGGTGGCACCGCCTCCGTCACCCACAGGCCCACCGAAAAAAACAACAAGAACAGCACATAGTACTGACTTTCGGAAAAGGACGGATCGCCCGAACGCCAGGTAAGGAAAAAGGCTATCAGGATGGAACTGAGAAAATAAATGATCTTGGCCTGATAGGCCACCACCCGTTTCATTTTCAACATGCGGATAGATGCAGATCTGGAGTCAGCCATGGAGGAGTTGTTTTGGGGACAAAATTAGGTTGAATACTTTCTAAAATCAAAAGGAGAGAAAGTTTTGCAAGAGCCAATGCCACACTTCGACTTTTTCTATCACAATGTAGATGAATTAGAAAAGGTCAAAGGTATATTGCAGAATTTCATCAGAGGTTCTCAAAGGAGGTCATCAATTTCTTCTTATTTAAGGAAGAAACAGGGATAACTGAGCCGTCAGACATTTCTACTGAGCCACCGTTCCCTTTACGATATGCTGAAATGTATTCAAAATTAATGAGATATTGACGATGAACTCGAACGAAATTATAAGGTGACAGCAATTTCTCGTAATGTAGTAAATTCTGAGAAGCTATCAATGGCATTTTTGGTTCAATCAAATGAAATTCCGTATAGGAGGTGCTTGCTTTACAGTACATTATATTACCTATTACCTCGACCTTAAAACCTTCTGCATTGGGAATAATAACTTTATGGTGAGGCATATACAATTTCTTTAAAAGGGGATCTTTTTTATCAATAATGGTTTTTACTTTGGAAATGGCTGCTTGAATATCTTCTATATCATAAGGTTTTAAAATATAATCTTGACAGTTAGATTTCTTGATTGCATCAATGGCGTACTGTTTATAAGCTGTAACAAATATCAACTCAAAATCAATCCGTCCAATTTGTTCTAAAACATCGAATCCAGTCCCATCCCCTAATTCAATATCCAAAAATACCAAGTCAGGTTGATATTGTCGGATAATTTTTACTCCATCCTTCATAGAATTGGCATTTGCAACTAATTGTAGTTCCAAACTACTTTCTTTTAAACTATCTGCCAGAAACTCCATTTGATGTTTTTCATCTTCTATTATAACAGTTCTTATCATTCTAACTTTTTTTGTGATTTATTGGAAAAGTAATTTTCACCAATGTACCGTTAAGTGATTCGTCAATATTTTTCCGATCAATTATATGTAAAAAAATACTTTTCCCAAATAATCCTTTCATAATGCCAACCCTTCGTCTAATATTGTTTATTGCAGTAGAAGGCCGTTGTTTTTGATATTTTGATTTAATGGATTCTGATTGATTAATGCCAACTCCATTGTCTAATATTTCACAAATGATTTTATCACTTTCTTTTTGAAAATTTATATCAATACGGCCATTCGATTGATTCTTGCTCAAACCATGTTGAATAGCATTTTCGACAAATGGTTGAACTAGCATGGTTGGCATCAATGTGCTTTCAATATTAATAGCAGGATCAATATAAAAATCAAACTCAAATTGCCCATTGTGCCTAATGTGTTCTGTCTGAAGGTAAAGTTTTAAAAATTGAATTTCTTCACTCATTGGCACTTCCAGATTTTCAGAATTATCCAACAAATAACGCATCAATTTACCAACACTGGCTAATATTTTATTGGCAGAGTTCAGATCATCTTTTGAATAAAAACGGTTGCTTGTATTAAGTGCGTTGAAAAGAAAGTGTGGGTTCATCTGGTTACGGAGCTGCAGTAGGGTCAATTCCGCAGCCTCTTTTTGCAACTGCTCTATTTTTCGTTTTTGTTTTGCTGCTTCTTGCCTAATCCTTTTTTTTGATTCTTTTTTATGGTGAAAATTGACTGCAAATAACAATACTGTTAAAAATATAAAAATAAATAATGGCCGAAACCATTGATATTCCCAAAAATTAGCTGGGTTCACTTTGATCCTCAATATTTTTTCATCTTCATTCCAGATACCGCTATTATTTGTGCCTTTAAGCCGAAAAATATATTCGCCAATAGGGATGTTTTTATATTGTACAAAATGTCGTTTTGTAGGTAAGCTCCATTTGGTTTCTATATTTTCTAATTTATATTTAAAAAACCTGTTTTTTTTAAATTTGTAATCCAAGCTTGAAAAGGATATTTCAATAAAATTCTCGTCGGTCGTCAATTCAATTTCTTCGGTCACGAATATTGGGCTGTTCGGTCTCATCTCCTCGCCCATGATTTTTATTCCCGTAATATAAACGGGCGGGCGGTACGAATCAACAGACTTCCGAATGCTGTCAGGGTGAAAATAAACCAGCTCATTTCCGCCAAAAAACATTTCTCCGTTATTGGCTTTGGTATATGCATTGGTCACAAAATCATCAAAGCCTAGGCCATCATCTTGATTGTAATTTTCAAATGTCCGGTCATCTGGATTAAAATGCGAAATGCCAATTCCTGTACTCATCCACAAAGAACCATCCTCATCTTCCAAAATCCCATAAATTGTGTTAGAAGGTAAGCCATCGGCCATTGTATAAGTATTGGTGATCTTTTGAGTGTTTAAGTCAAAAGAAGTGAGACCTTCCATTTGCGCCCCAATCCATAAAATATTTTTGTTTGGCTGGTGATAAAGTGTGTATATGTTATGGACAATAAAAGAAGGATAAATGGTTTCCATTACTTGCCCAGATGTAGTTAACTTAAATAGTCGGTTGCCGCCACTGACCCACACATTATCCGAGGTATCCGGTTCAATAGCAAACATGTGAGTCCCAGCGGTCAAAGGTTCTCCGGGAAACAACTCTATGTTGGTGAAGTTATCAGTTGCAGGATGCCAGACACTCAGTCCGTCCATCCGAGCCACCCATAAATTGCCTTTTTTATCCATGTGCAAGACCCGTAGCCTGTCATCACTACCGAGTGAATAATTATCTGTGGGATCTGACCGATAATTGAAATATTTCCCCGTTTGGATATTCATTCTAAATAAGCCTTGATGGGCTGTACCAAGCCATAACTCTCCCTCTCCATTTCCCATGACACTTGCAAACGGCTGGACAGGAATACTGGAAGTAGCAGGAGGTTTTTGTGCATATCGTTGAAATGTTCCTGTTCGGCGGCGGTCCCATTTGGTCAACCCTCTATAGGTTCCTATCCAAAAGACGTTGTTTTTTTCTTCATATATAGAAAGGACATTGCCGTCGGCAAGTGAGTTGGGGTCGGTCGGGTCATGTCTTAGGTAATTGAACGAGGATTTCTCCAAAGTAATGATACTTGCCAAGCCACCGTCCATCATGGCCCAATGTGCGCCTGACCGGTCATGAAACAGCCTTCTTATTTTACCCGGCATCAGGCTATTGGCATCATGGGGCTTATGTTCCAACAAAAGGTGCTTTTCTGAATTCAAACCATAGATCAAAATGGTGTGCTCACTAGCGATCCATAAATGGCCGGATTGGTCTTCACTGATATCTACAATTTTAAGATTTGCACCCAACAGGTTATTTATTTTTTCAGATGGCCGGAATTGCCCCTCCATACTTTCGCTGACCCAAACTCCCTCATTGGTTCCAATGTAAAAGCGCCCTTGTTGGCTTTCATACAAAGCAGTGATAATTGGTTTACGATTTTCAAGGCACCACTCAATTTTTGCAAGGTTCAATTTTCCTAAATCCATATTTTGGATTCGGTATAAATCTGCTCCAGATGTCAACCACATCTTGCCTTGCCGGTCAAAAAATATATGATTGATAAACTTGTCAAAAGGCGCTCGTCCCGGCAGACCTTCGCTAAACAGTTTCATCGTCCCGGCAACTGGATCAAAACAGGTAATCCCTTCTCCATACAAACTCCAAATATTACCGGATTTATCACTGAAATATCGTCCAAAAGGAAAATTGATTTTTTGTTTGAACAGATTGGAAGGCCTGTCAAAAGTCTTATTAGAGCGATTGAAGCGTACCAAAAAATGGCTTCCCAATGCCCATAGACGGTGCTGGGCATCTTCACGTAAAAACACCACATTGCTGCCCGGTAGGGCTGTCGAGTCCCCAAGTTGAAAAGTAAAATGACGATACTCGTGCCCATCGTAACGCATCAATCCTCCTCCCATACCGATCCAAATAAATCCATATTGATCTTGATGGATATGGTTAACGTTTCCGCCCACATTTAATTTCTCGTTAGAAAGGTGTTCGATTTTAAAACGGGTGCTTTGAGCTGGGCAATAACTTATGGCGGTCAACCACCAGCAGCAAGTTGAAAAGATGGACAATAAAACTAAATATGTGGATCGTCCTTTCACATTAATACAATCTTAGTTATCCTCAGAATGAATAAGTTTTGGACTTGCAGTCCCATAGTGCAGTGGAACAAAACCAAACATTGGTTGAATAAAAGTAGGGATAAATAATAAAATGATCTTGCCGGTTAGTGACAGGCAAGCTTTAAAAATATGCTTTTATGTTGGGAAACACCCTCTTAATAAACTGGGATAAGGTGTTCATAAATTTTGGATTAATGGGTGGTAGGAATATCGGAATTTTACTGGGCTTTTAAATAAGTCCACTCATATTCCATTGCCATGAAAAAAATAATACTCCCGTTTATATTATCTATTTTTTGTTTTTCATTTTCACAAGCACAGTGCAATTTTAAAGGTATTTCAAATAAATTCCAGAAATACTCTGCCTCGGACTCAAAACCCAAATTAGATCTCGCCACAAAGCCCAAATTGCTGTTTGATAAATTTTATTTTGTTGGCATGGCCAGTTTTGCGAAGTCGGGTGAAGATTCGTTTTTATACCTATATCTTGTCAGGAATCTCAGCAAAAAGATGGAAATAAAATCCGACCAGCCTTTGACCATTCAAACTGCAAAAGGAAACAAAATTGAACTTTTCCCAACAGGCAATTATACGGGTAAAAGATATATGACAACTTATGCCATTGGCTGCTTTTATCAATTGTCAAAAGAACAATTGGAAATATTGGCCAACGAAGACCTTGATAATATAGTTGTAAGTATCACTTCTGAAATTGGTAAGCAATCATCTGATGATACTACTGGAGAGGGATGGCATAAAGGAGAAAATGGAAATGTTTATTTTAAAAAGACTATTTATTCAGTAAAAAACAAAGATAGGTTTAGAAATGCTGCGAACTGTTTGCTAAGTAAAACCTGAGGTAATCAATCCAAATTTTAAAAATATAAAATCATGAAACATTTTATCACTCCTTTCATATTCTTTCTTTTTGCAATTGGAGCCATACAAAGCCAAGAGTTGCCAATTGATGAAATCCAAAAATCTTCTAAACATTTAGTCCAGATCACAAAAAATTTAATTAGTAATTTACAAGATCATGGATCATTTAACGATTATAAAAGACCATTGAAAATAGTTTTTACTAAAGAAAATGAAGGGTTGGGCAAAGAATACGAATTTAAATATCTTCGGCAAAAAGAGCCTTTTAAATTTAGAACTAATGGCTTTTCATTCAACCACTTTAAATTAACACTTAACGGAGGTTTGGATAAAACCAAACAAGGTCAAATTATCGAAATAAACGAGAAGGTTGATGCTCTTCAAGATAAAATGTATTATCAAAATATATGGGAAGGACGGTATTTGTTTGACAAAGACGGGAGGATCGTAAGTACTCCTTTCGTAACACAAAAAGAAGGAGATGTTTTGGTTATTGATTTCATAGTTTATCTTTCAAATGGGTCAAGGTTAGAGTTTATCTCAGGTTCAACAAGAATGTTAGATTATCAAAATGTTGAATATGAAGAAAACACCAAGATTAAATATAAAAATAAATTCTACGCGTATAATAATGGCATATGGGATGTTAATTAATTATCTATAAATCAGTTTTGCCAAGAACTTACTTTTAGCCAATCATGCTTAAACGTTTCAAATTTTTGGTTAATTGTTCATGGATGCCTTCAAGTTCTGTTTTCTTGACCTTAGGAGGGATTATTTTTTCCTCATGGGATGAATAATGGGCACAGATAAACATATGTTACCATCAAAATAAAATGTTGCTTAAAGCATATTAATTTAAATCATTTAAAGACAATGAAAAGCCTAATCTTTTTTCTTACAATATTCTTCATTTGCAATTTTTCAATTATTTGCCAAGGTCAAACAAATTTGAAAAAAAAACTTTTCTCTGCTGCAAAATCTGGTAAGACGAATAAAATGGAAAAGATTTTAAACACAGGTATGGACTTAGAAACTACAGATAATATTGGACAAACACCACTACATATTGCATCAATATATGGGCGGCCTAAAGTAGTTGAATTGTTGTTGTCAAAGGGGGCAAACCCTAACACCAAAGATAACCTAGGAAGGACGCCGATGTTCGCCGCTTCTTCTTTTGGCCACAATAAGATTGTCAATTTGTTAGAGCAGTATAATGCTAAAGGAATAAAAGGCAAGTCAAGAGTTGGTTATGTGTGCTTCGGATGGAGTAATTTAAAAAGAGGTATGACTACCGAACAAGTTAAAAAGTGTATTGGTAGATATTCTACAATTGTTAGCACTTCAATGTTAGCACTTATGCCTGAACCAGTGATTCATCAATTAGAATGTGGTACTCTAACATTTAAATCTGGATTCCTGATTGATTGGAAAAAGAATTACTGATTCAAATAAATTAATTGATAGTGATAGGGTTTACGCAGAATACCACTTATTTGGCAAATGTAAAACTTCCCACAACTCAACTCTTACCACCAAAAAAATCAAAAATAGAAAAACGTAAATTAAATGGAAAAACAAACTAGAATGAATTCAAAAAAAGACAATTCGGAGTCTGGCGTAAATGAAGAAATTTCTGAAATTAATTCAAAATCAGGACTATCCTGGGGGTTCGTTGCATTTGTAGCAGGGGGAGTTTGGTTTTACTTCAACAAGGACGAAATTCAAGATTTGGGCTCTTTTTTTATAATTGCCATACCCACTGTAATTTTTGCAATTTTGATTGCAAATTATTTTAAAAATAATCATTAATCATCCTTATGCTAAATTATAACCAAAAATTGGATATGAAAAGTACACTAATATTATTATTGATCTCCATCTCATTCACAAACCTTATTAATTCCCAATGTCAAAACCTAAGCTTCGACACGCAGGAAGAAATTGACAATTTTTCAGGCTGTTCAGAAGTTAATGGTTATCTATTTATTTATAACTCGGAAATAAAAAACTTAAATGGGTTAAACGAAATAACTTCTATAACTGGAAATTTAAAAATTCAATACAATGATTCATTGGTAGACATTTCAGGGTTAGAAAATCTGGAATTTATAGGTGGGCAATTGGATATATCAACTAATAAAACCGTGAGCAGCCTTCAAGGCCTTCAAAACTTGAAAACTATTGGTGGTGATTTTTCTATTCAAAACAATATTAATTTGCAAAACCTCGACGGGTTAACTAATTTGAATCAGGTTGGAGAAGATTTTAACGTTATCGGGAATAACAATTTGATCTCTCTGGCTGGATTAAACAACCTTCAAACTATAGGGGCAAGATTGCATATAAACGATAATAAAGCTTTGTCTAATTTTAATGGATTATCTAACCTCAAAAAAGTGGAAAGTTTAATAATATTTAACAATTCAGGGCTTTCGAAAATGACTGGATTGGAAAACATAGATAGCTTAAACGGAAGATTAAACATTCAAAACAATGACGCCCTCCTTGATTTTTCTGGTTTAGACAACCTTTTGCATGTGGGCGAAAACGTGATAATCGCAAATAATGCCGATATAGAGAATTTCCAAGGATTACATAACCTCACTACTATTGCAGGAGATTTACGAATGCAGAATAATGCATCCCTTGAATCTTTAAATGATTTGGAAAACCTTGAGTCAATAGGTGGAAAATTATTCATCAGCAAAAATTCAGATTTATCAAGTTTGGAAGGTATGGAAAATCTAACACATTTAGGGGGCATATTAGAAATCGAGGATAATGATAAGTTGGTGAGCCTGAATGGGCTACAAAATATCTCAGCAATACAAATTGATGGTTTCTTTGCAAATTTACGACTTCAAAACAGCGATAAATTAACTGATTGTAGTATTGAGCCAGTATGTGTCTATCTTGCCGACAGTGGTCAAGCTTGGATTTCTGATAATGCAACCGGATGTTCAAGCACTGATGAGGTTGAATCTGCTTGTGTAAATTCTACGAAAGATTTAACTGGTACTGAAATTATAAAATGTTATCCCAATCCCAGCAATGGAATAATTTACTTTGATTATAACGCAAACCATATGAGTGATTTAAATATGAATGTAGCAATTTTTGACTATCTTGGAAAAAAAGTATTTACACAATCTGTATTATCAGAAAAAATGAACATTTCTAATTTAGATGCAGGTATTTATTTTGTGGAATTTACTACTTCTGAGCACAAGTTTTTTTCAAAAATAATAAAACGGTAATTCTTCTTGCTTAAAAATTTCATGAATGCTTATTTAATCCAATAAACTACCTCCCCTCCAACCACCTCCTCGCATTCAAAAACGCCTCCACCCAAGGCGAAATGTCATCCCCTTTTCTCTCCACCGGATAATTCGCCCAATTCCATCGGAACATAGACCGTTCAAAATGTGGCATGGTGGCCAGATGGCGGCCGTCGCGGCTGGCAATCATGGCGGCGTTATAATCACTGCCGTTCGGATTGGCGGGATACTCGGCGTAGCCGTATTTGGCGACGATGTTATACTCGCTTTCTGGTAGGGGTAGGTGGAATTTCCCCTCTCCGTGGCTCACCCATATGCCGAGGCGGGAGCCCGCCAGTGAGGACAGCATGACGGAATTGTTTTCGGGAATCACCACGGAGGTGAAAACGCTTTCGTGCTTGTGCGAATCGTTGTGGAGCATCTTGGCGGGCGTCTCATGTTCGGGATTGATAAGGTTAAGTTCCACAAACAATTGACAGCCATTGCAGATGCCGACGGAAAGCACATCGTCTCGTTTGAAAAAATTATCGAGTGCTCGTTTCGCTTTTTCATTGTATAAAAATGCCCCTGCCCAGCCCTTGGCCGAACCGAGTACATCGGAATTGGAGAAGCCACCCACCGCACCGATGAAGCGGACATCTTCCAGCGTCTCCCGACCGCTGATGAGGTCGGTCATGTGGACATCCTTCACGTCGAAGCCGGCGAGGTACATGGCATGGGCCATTTCCCGTTCGGAGTTGCTGCCCTTCTCCCTGATGATGGCAGCTTTGATGCGGGGTTTGGAATCGTCCCGAGTTGGGCGGATGCCCCTGAAGCCATCGGGGAAGACGTATTGCAGTGGCTGTTTTTTGTAATTTTCAAAACGGGCTTTCGCTAAATCGCCAGCCGTTTGATTTTTGTCAAGGAGGTAGGAGGTTTCATACCAGACGTCTCGCAGTTCGGCAATATCAAATTGGTGCTTTTCATCGCCATTTGCGATAGCAAGAATTGGAGATGAAGTAGCCTTTCCGATTTTGTGGAAGTGGATTCCGGCCTGACCTAACACACCTTCTACGTCCTCATTTTTGGCTTGAATGACCACACCAGCATTTTCCGAAAAGAGCAATTTCACCGAATCAGTTTCGCCAATTGAGGTCAAATCTATATCCGCACCCAAGTCCACATCGGCGAAACACATTTCCAAAAGACAGGTCAAAAGTCCACCTGCGGAAACATCGTGGCCCGCCAAAATCAAATCGGCTTTTATCAATTGTTGAATGACATTAAAAGCCTTGGCGAAGTAGGCGGCATCATTTACCGAAGGGGCTTGTGCGCCTATTTTATTTTGCGCTTGCGCAAACGAAGAACCACCGAGCTGGTGGCTGCTATTCGAGAGGTTCAAATAATAAATCGCACCTCCCTCTTTTTGTAAAACGGGTTCGACGATGCGGTAACGGTCGGCACAATGACCCGCCGCCGAGATGACCACCGTACCCGGCGAAATCACCTCCCCATCGGGGTATTTCTGCTTCATGGAAAGCGAATCCTTCCCCGTAGGCACATTGATACCGAGGGCGATGGCGAATTCCGATATGGCTTCCACTGCTTCATACAGACGGGCATCCTCTCCCTCGTTCCGGCAGGGCCACATCCAGTTGGCGGAGAGCGAAACGGAGCGCAGGCCTTTTGCCAATGGCGCCCACACGATGTTGGTCAGCGCCTCGGCGATGGAGTTCCGGCTGCCCGCCACCGGGTCAATCAAACCGCTGATGGGAGAGTGCCCGATGGAGGTGGCGATGCCGCTTTTGCCGTCGAAATCGAGGGCCATCACGCCGCAATTGTTGAGCGGGAGTTGGAGAGGGCCGGCGCATTGTTGTTTGGCCACGAGGCCACCGACGCAGCGGTCCACTTTATTGGTCAGCCAATCTTTGCAGGCCACGGCTTCGAGGCGAAGTACGTCTCTTATATACTCCGAAATTTGAGAAGCGGAATAGTCCAAGTCCGCATATTTCCGGTCGAGTTTTTTATCTGTCAAAATGGTCTTAGGCGAACTGCCGAACATATCGGAGAGTGCCAAATCCATCGGCTTGTCGCCTTTGGTGGACGACTGGAAAGTGAAACGGTCGTCGCCCGTCACGTCGCCGACCTCGTACATCGGCGCCCGTTCCCGCTCGGCGATTTTGCGGAGCAAGTCCATGTTTTTTTCCGAAATCACGAGGCCCATCCGTTCCTGCGATTCATTGCCGATGACCTCCTTGGCCGACAGCGTGGGGTCGCCGATGGGCAGTTTGTCGAGGTCGATTTTTCCGCCCGTCTCTTCCACCAATTCGGAGAGGCAATTGAGGTGTCCGCCCGCCCCGTGGTCATGGATGGAGACGATGAAATTTTCTTCGCTTTCCACTACGCCCCGCACGGCATTGGCTACCCGTTTTTGCATTTCTGGATTGGAGCGCTGTACCGCATTCAATTCGATACCAGAGCTGAATTCACCCGTATCCGCTGAGGAAACGGCCGCTCCGCCCATGCCGATGCGGTAGTTGTCGCCGCCCATCACGACGATTTTGTCGCCTGCCTCCGGGTGACCTTTCAGCGCCTGCTCGGCCTTGCCGTAGCCGATGCCCCCGGCCAGCATGATGACCTTGTCGAAGCCCAAGCGGCGGTTGGCTTCCTCGTGCTCAAAGGTCAGCACCGAGCCAGCAATGAGCGGCTGTCCGAATTTGTTTCCGAAGTCGGAAGCGCCGTTGCTGGCCTTTATCAAAATATCGAGCGGCGTTTGGTAGAGCCACTTCCGTTCAGCCATACCTTTCTCCCACGGGCGGTCTTCGAGCAAGCGGGAATAGGCCGTCATATACACCGCCGTACCCGCCAATGGAATAGAACCTTGGCCTCCAGCCAACCGATCCCGAATCTCCCCGCCCGACCCAGTGGCCGCCCCATTAAAGGGCTCGACGGTGGTGGGGAAATTATGCGTCTCGGCCTTCAGCGACAGCACTGAGTCGAATGGTTTTTTCTCATAAATGGCCGGCACATCGGGACGCTGGGGGGCGAACTGCGTAACGGTCGGGCCTTTCACAAAAGCCACGTTGTCCTTATATGCGGAAACGATGTCGTTGGGGTGCGTCGCCGAGGTTTTTTTGATGAGTTTAAACAATGAAGTCTCCTTTTCCTTTCCGTCAATCACAAAGGTACCATTGAAAATCTTGTGGCGGCAATGCTCGCTGTTCACCTGCGAAAAACCGAAGACCTCCGAATCGGTCAGCGGGCGGCCGATACGCTGGGCGACGCTGTTGAGGTAGTCGATTTCCTCGCCGCTCAGGGCCAGTCCTTCCTGCTCGTTGAAAGCGGCGATGTCCTCGATGTCGAGGATGGGTGCCGGCTCGATGTCGATGTCAAAAATGGTTTGGTTCAGCTCCGCAAATTTTTGCGACAGCATGGGGTCGAATTTTTCATTTTCGCCTATCGGCAAGTACTCCTCCAGCCGCTCGATGCCGCTGATGGCCATGTTCTGCGTGATTTCCACGGCATTGGTGCTCCACGGCGAAATCATCGTCGCCCGTGGCCCGACGAATGGGCCGGGGATGGCCTCCGCCTTGATGTGGGGCTGATTGCCGAAGAGCCAGATGAGTTTCTGGATGCCTATTGGAGGTAGGGAAGTGGTGGTTTGAACAGAGAAAATTTTAACAGAAGGGTCGCCAAAGAAAAGGATCATGTTTCAGTGCAGTTTGCTTTTGATTCTTGAAGGGACAAAGGTATCTCATTCAGCGAGGAGAGTGGTAATTGTTCGATTGGGGTTAGAACATCAACTTTGATGGAAATTTCAATTATAACTACAGCTTAGCCACCACACGCCATTATATCCAAATAATATCCAAAAAAATTCAGTGGATTATTCTGTCCGCTATCTCGACTCCATTGGTGTGCCTAAAAATAAAGTGGCCATCGGCGCTGCTTTTTATGGTAAGATTTGGGAAAATATCGAAAATATAAATAATGGCTGCTACCAGCCCGCTACTTGGAAAGGAAGTGTTCCTTATAAAAAACTAAATAATTATTTTACCGAACACCCGGACTTGGAAGAAAAATGGGACAGCCTTTCGCAAGCGCCTTATGCATATGACCCAACCCATAAATTATTTTTATCTTATGATAATTTGCAGTCCGTTCAATTAAAAACAAAATACGCCAGAGAAAATAGATTGGATGGGATTATGTTTTGGCAGTTGGGGAGCGATAAAAATGAGGGTGGGCTTTTGGATGGGATTTATGAGGTGAGTTTGTTGGAATAAAAAACCGGATATCGCCAAAATGGCAATATCCAGTTGATTTTTTTCTTTAATCTTATATCATTAATTTAGGTCTAACAAATCTTCCTTTTCTTTCTTTATTGTATTATAAATTTCTCGGTTTTCAGTGGCATGCCCGTTTCGGCATCTTGAATGGTGGCATAATAAATACCGCTTCTTTGATCGGGCAAATTAAAATCAAAGGAAGTCGTTCCTTTTTCAAGTTCTTGATATTGTATTTTTTCTCCTAAATTGTTGTGAATAGTGATGGTGAGGGGGTGGATGATTTCTTTTTCAAATTGGAAAGTGAATTTGCCAGAGTTTGGGTTAGGGTTTACTTCTATCTTTAGGCTGTTTAAATTAAAGTCGTGTGTTGAGCTAACTCTGTTACACAACATCATGATTTCTTCTTCTGAAAGTACCCTGCTATAAATTTTTATATTATCTATTTTCCCACGCAGCACCCGATTGGGACGATCAGGTTCGGCAGTTCCAAATTGAAGCGTTGCAGCAGGATTTGGAGTTGATGATGATATGGTATTTGAACCAATATTTACTCCATTAACGTATGCAGACAAGTTATTACCATTCCTCATAATAGCTAAACAATACCAATTATTAAGTTCAAATGCAAAATTGCCGAGCCATATCCAACCTCCTCCTGAATGTGTCATAATCAAGCTTATGCCGTCATTTCCAAACCAAAAAATCCACTTTTTCGTATTGCCTGGGCCTTCTGAATGCCCCATAAGGTAATACCCACCATCAGCACCATAAGAACTCATTTGAGCCCAGACAACCATTGTAAATTCAGAACCTAAAGTGAGGGACGGGTCATCAGGGACATCTATCCGATCATTACCATCGAAATGATATGCTCCATTTTCATTTCCAAATCTGTCATTGGTTAACGTAGCGCCAAGAACAAATCCGTCATTGTTATTTACACTCTCATCAATAGCATTCCCATTAAATGGCCAGTGGCCAATTAATAAGGAGTCAAGGTTTTGACTTGATGACATATTGCTAAATAGTACCAGAATAAAAATTATGAATAGAAAATTAAAATTTGCCATGTCTATTTTATTTGTGATAAATTTTTCTCTATTTCAATTTTGCCTCGAACAAAGAATAGGTCTGGAATTATACCATGAGCCTAAATCAATTGTATGATTGCCAATATGCTGATGAACAAGCTACCCACCAGGTACATTGCCGTCATGCCTTTCTATAAAATAATGGCGATTACTTGACCACAAATGTTGTCCATTTACAGTAACCCAACCATTACTTCTATACCCACTCATATTGGCCATCTCAAAAAAACTATTATATCCTTCAGTAGAAATAAAGGATTTAACTTCCTCCCAGTCGGCAATTTTGTAATCATCTCCAAAAGCGCTTTGGCACTCGCAATCGAAGCAACTGGTATTCCACGGAAAACTACCTTCTGTCCTTTTAAATTTTTCTCTGCAATTAAGCCCTAAAATTGTTTTTGCTCTTAATATATCATCATCCGATAAGTTTAATTGATCCTCATAAGAACAATACATTATATCGTCAACATTATCCGAATGTCCTAACCCTAACACATGTCCAACTTCATGGAGGGTTGCAGGTTTTAAATCAATAGGTTTACAACCAGAATCAAGATTGTTTCCATTCCAATTTGCCTTTTTATTTAACCAAATAGTATTGGAGTTTGGCGAGGTTGACCCAAGAGGTTCTTTTTTTTCGCCTTTGCAATTAGGGTATTGTAACCAAAAACCTTCTAACTCAAGTTGGGAATATTCATGGAATTCTATCCTGATAAATATATTTGGATTTGTTGGATTGACTGCTTCGATAAAATGTATCCCTAATGCATTTTCCCATTCCTCAAATGCTAATCTTACAGACTCCGCATAAATAGTACTATTGCCTTCAAAATAGTAATATGCTTCACATCCACTTGTCCAACGGTTTGGATCATCAATTCCTTTTTTACATCCTCCTGTACAGACAAATCCTATTGGGCAATCAATTTGATTTTGGGGATTATCGTTTATTATTTCATTTTGTTGGCATGCCAAAATAAAAGTTAAGAACAAGGATAAGAAAATACGATTCATAATTATTTGTATTAAAATTAAAATGTTATTTTCTGCTCGGAACGATTTGTGATTTTATTCACTCAAAAGAAATTTTCATCTATGATGATTTTTTCAGTATGGCCTCTTTTTAAATCCAAAAAAATCGTTTTCGTATCATTGGGGTTATCGCATTCAGCAATTCCTGAATTTGATCCAGAATTTGAACACCTTGATATTTCAAATTCCCATACGTCCTCACCCAAATCCATTAAAGTACAGTCTTCCGGTTCCATAGTATCGCCTACTGCAAAAGTGTTATTTGTCATAAGAAGATGAACAAAGACATTAACATTCAATTCGTTAACAAATTGAGCATATGCCTTCTGCCCACTCGTAATAATTATATAACACTCTGTTTCGCACCTTAAACAGGAAACACATTTTAAACCTGGCCCAGTAGGTAAAACAATTGTTTCTAAATCCGATGGTACACAACCCATAGTAGTGGTACATATTGCCAACTTGAAGAAATTGGTAACAAAGCCTACTACAGTAGTCATACATATTCCACAAAAGTCCTCCCAACATGGAAGGTCAATTGTCCCATTATTAATTTCGTTCTGAACCTCAAGTACAAAATCAAGATATGTTTCCAGTTCTTGTTCCCTATCAATATTCCAAGCAAGCCCTTGTACTTTTTCCTCGAATATGCCTTCAGAAAAATCTGTGTCCATTAAAATTTCTTCCCATTCTTCATATTCAATATCTATTTCACTTCCATTTAAATTCACATAATCCGGAAACACATAAGCATAACATTCTGCATCGTTCATAAGATTCACGAGATAAGAATCTCCAGAGGCAAAGACAATTTCCGATAAAGTACATGGAGGAGGTTGGGTGTCAATATTATGAGTTAATACTACTGAGCCATTTACCGTAAAAGTGGCAACTATAATAGTTGGATGTGGGTATTCTATTTTCAACACCTGTTCATCTCCCTCAAAACTCCGACTTATTTCAAGCCTTAATTCATCTTCCGATACTTGGAATGGAGACTTTGGGCTTTCTTCCTTATTACAAGCACAAATAAATAACATTAATATCGTAACCACATGAATTAATGCACTACTAAATAACATGGATTTAAATTTGATTTTTTTCATGATCAATTTTTTTTAATGTTAATTAATATAGCAATCACTAACAAAAAGAGAACGAATTGCAAATTGAGTTCAAGGTGTTCAATTTTTTTTAATATTTTATAGCGTTAGATAAGCAATTAAAATATTTTTTGATTTTGTTTTGCTTCGGTTTTCCAATTTTTACAATATACTCCTTATCTGGTTTTGATTTTTCAAACGGCTTATATATAGTGAGGTTAGTGATGTCGGCACTCAAAAAGCTCTTTGTGTTTTTCCGATCTAATTTAATTGCGTTAAGTTTCTCAGTATAACTTCCAGAAAGGACAGACCAATCATGATAACTACTTGGTTTTCCATTAAATTTAAGAGATAACTTCTCTCCATTTGCAAACGTGAAAGAAATCCTTTGTCCGTTTGCAAGAGTTAATTCCTTGGTCAAATTTGAATAGTGGCCAGTTCTAAAAAATATGACTAAAAAATTATCCTTTGTTAGTTGAAACGATAATCCGAGTTCTCTCTTGTTAAAAACAGTTTTAAAAAATGCGCTCTTAATTATGATTTCCTTTGTGGCAAGCGTATAACTTACATCTTCTGTCAAAAGACGGTTGGAGAAAGAGAGACCTTCAAATTGTTCTGGTCCATAAAGAATTTTGTTGCAATCGATATTCTGACTTAAAACATTTGAACTTGAAATGTAAACAATGAATAAGAAAAGTAATTTCATATTTTGCATAACGTATAGAGTTAAAATTGCTTCATTAAATAAATGAAAAATCATGTCCCCTAAGTTTATTTTGAAGCTTTGCTACAAAGTTATTGGAGCAATAAATAGTTTGCCTTCTTGAAAACTTAATAAAATGTTGCAGGTAGAGGAAAATATGATGCAGGTTTTTAAAGATACCTCTATTGCATTTGTTGCAGTGAGGGAATTTATTTTTACTAACCTATTGAGAATAAGTCAATTGCATGTTGCAACAAAACAATCTCTAAGACCACTGAAGAGGCATTATGTAGACATTATTCAAAAGAACTATCTCCTTTAAATACCACACCATAAGTATAATTGACTGATCAATAGGGCCCCTAGACCAGTTTTGCAAGAATGTAGAATTTCAGTTTTGAATTTCCTTATTTACTATTTGAACGAATAGAGTTGATGTACTCCAATGGTTTTTGGCCTGTAAGAGCCCTTATCTTTCTATAAAGGGTGGTTCGGTGGATATTCAAAGCATAACTGAGCATGTTTACATCCATCTTAGGGTCTTCAGATATCAATGAATTGATTTTTTTTAACAGCTCATCATTTGGGTCAGAAATCCCTTTTGATTTGTTAAGGTTTACTTGTTGTCTATTTTTTATAAGAAAGGCTATATTTTGTAATTTAAGTTTTAATTCCTCAAGCTTATATGGTTTTGTTAAATAATCAATGGCACCTATACCTAAACCTTCCAACCTATCCCTTTCCATGTTTCTTGCCGTCAAAAAAATTATTGGAATGTGGTTCGTGCTTAATTCTTCTTTTAAAGAGCGAACGACTTCAAACCCATTCTTTTTTGGCATCATTACATCACTAATGATTATATCAGGGATCAAATTAGTAGCCTTTTCAATTCCCTCTTCCCCGTCTCTCGCAATGGCGATTTCAAAACTTTCACTTAAACCTTCAGCAAGTAATAAGGCCAGATCCTCATTGTCTTCAATAATGAGAATCCGACGAGCATCTTCATCATCACTGATGCTATCCTTAACCTTTTCGATTTTCCGAGAATAGGATGGTGGATTTTTTTCTACTAAAGGATTTGATTTTGAAGGTTCCACATTCACAAATTGATGCTTTATGGGAAGCAAGACCCTAAATTCAGTTCCAATTTTAAATTTGCTCGCTACTGTGATTGTCCCGTCTAATAATTCGACGAATTTTTTTGTCACTGCCAACCCAAGGCCGAATCCTCTTTTGGTATCCACGGAAGATTTCCCGCGATAAGAATCTTCAAATATATATGGCAAATCTTCCTCTAATATACCCTCTCCATTATCTTCAAACCTCATTAAAAGAAAAGGCTGATCATTTTCAATAACCTTTCTTAAATGAAAAGTTATTTTCCCTCCTTCCTTTGTATGATCAAAAGCATTTTTTAAAATATTAGTAACCAAGCGAAACAATTTATTTTCATCAAAATCCATGAAAACTTTTTTGCTTTCCCAATCAACAGACAATCTGATGTTTTTTTCTTTAGCTAAAGACTCAAAAGATTCAACATAATATTTCAGACGAGGTACGATATCCCCATAAAGCCAATTTATCGCTATTTCTCCTCGGTCCAAGGCAGCTTTCGTCATCATTTGATCCACCATGTTTAATAACTCTCCGCTATTATATATAATGCGATCTAATCTGTTTTGTATATCTATCTTTAAAGTATCTTTGGTTAGTGGTTTCAAGTTCTCAGCAGTTCCCATGATGTTCGTTAGCGGTGTGCGAAAATCGTGAGTAATGTTTGTATAAAAAGCAGTTCTTTCTTCATTAAGTTCTTTTAGCCTGAGCGCTTCTTCCTGTTCTCTTCGACGCTTTTCTTCTTCAAGTTCCAAAAGTCTTTGTGCCTCTTCCCGTTCTATACGTCGCATTTCTCTTTCATATTGAAGTTTGTCCTTCTCTCTCTGTCGTTCAATAACCCTTTTCGCCTCTGCCTGTTCTGCATTAAGGTGTTCCCTATCCCTTTCCATTTCTGCTTGTTCTGCTTTGAGTTCTGCTTGCTTGGCTCTTATTTTATTCATTTGGAATTTCCATAGAAACCACATAGCTAAACACAATAATAAAAAGTAAATAAAGTAAGCAATATTGGTTTTATACCATGGTGGTTTTATTGTGATATCAATTGATACAGCATCCTTCTCATCAATCCAAACCCCGTCATGATTTGCACCTATTACTTTTAGCGTATAGTTGCCAGCGTTTAGGTTAGTGAAATTAATAAACCTCCGATTTTCCATAGTGTCCCATTTTTCACTATAACCCTCAAGTAAATAAGCAAATTGATTTTTTTCAGGAATATAAAAATCCAATGCAGCAATATCAAAAGAAATATTTCTTTGGTTATAAGTAAGGACTATCTCCTTGGTATAATTGATGTGCTTCTGTAAAGCAGGATGTTTTCCAGCCGATATTTTTTCATTGTTTATATAAAAATCAGTGAATGCTATTGGCGGTTTGAAACTATCTGCTCTAATTGAATCAGGATAAAATGAATTAAATCCATTAGAGCCTCCAAAGTACATTTTTCCATTTTTTTGAAAACATACACCTGAATTAAACTCATTGCTTTGCAGGCCATCTCTATAATCAAATACTATCACTTTATTATTTTCCAGATCAAGCCGAGAAATACCATTGTTTGAACTTAACCATAAACGATTTTTTTTGTCTTTCAGCACTCCATATATAATATTATTTTGTAAATCTGTAGTTTCTGTATCAAAAAATTGGGGTGTATTGTTGTTCGTATTCAGTCTTACCAATCCACCACCATAGGTGCATACCCAAAGAATGTTGGGCTGATCGGGATCAGGCAATATCTTATTAATTCTTTTATATTGTCCGTGCTGCATTTTGGAGTTTGAGCTATCGATGGGAATTAATTTTGGATGATTGCTGAAAATAGAATTGGGATAAAATTTAAATAACCCGGAACTCATGGTTCCTATCCACAAAGTGCCTTCCGTATCTTGCGCTATAGTGCGAATACTAATATTGGTATTTTTGACAACAAATAAATCCGGCTTATTTGCATTATTCCGTAAGTGTATTAGATGATTATGCATGCCTATCCACAAATGGCCTTTATGATCAACTAAAAGTGTATTGATAGCATGATTCAAAGAATCAGGTAGGGATATTGGATCAACTTTTTCCGTGTTTTTATTCAGAATAAAAAGTCCTGAATCTCTTGTGCCTAACCAAATATTATTATTTAAATCTTCAGTTATGACTATTATATCATCATAGTACCCCCCTGGTTTTTTTAATTTTGATCCCAATGGGAAAAATTTTGGCTTGACCTCTCCGTTTTTTAAAGAAAACAAACCCGCCCCTTGTGTTCCAAACCATATTGTCTCTTTGTCATCTATATGAATCGACCGTATAAATCCACTGTTTACTCCTGGGTTATCTCCTAACAGGACTTTATAATGTTCAAACCGCTGTTCATTTAACTTTAATTTGTTGATGCCTCCAAATGAGCCAATCCAGAACATATTTGATTTGTCCTGTATCATAGTTGTGTAATGATGCCTTACAGGTTCTGCCTGATCGTCATACTCACTTAATATCCTAAAATCTTTTTCTGAGCCGGGGCTAAACTGAACTAATCCATGCACTGTTGCTGCCCATATATTTCCTGCTCTATCTCTGCATAAAGGAATATTATAATCGTGTATAGTAGAATCTTCATCATACCTAATTGAATCAATAGATATTTTTTTATTTGCACTAAAACCAAAACTGTCTCTGTGAAAGAATTCAATGTGCTTATCTGAACTGACCCATATATAATTTTTTGCATCTTCTTTAATATCAAATGCCACTTTCCATCTATTACTGCATGAATATTTAATTGTATCTGCCTTATTGATCCACTTGCCAATTCCATAGTTTGTCCCAAACCATAAGTCTCCATTTGAATCCAATAATAAACGCCATACTATCCCAACTGGACAGTTTTTATTGAGAGGCAATTGCTTGACTGATGAGAAGTCGCTGTTCTTACCTGCAACTTTAAGGGTGTCCAACCCTCTATCAGAAGCAATCCATAATACACTGTCTGTTGAACTAAAAAGGAGATGGCGGATTCGGGGAAATTGATCTCTGCTGTACCTATTGTCAGTCAAGGGAATTGTTCGGATGGAATCAGTTTCTAAGTCCAGTAAGCTTAATCCAAAGTCTGTACCCAACCATAAGTGTCCAAATGAATCCTGTTCAATTGTATTAACTGAATTAAAAATAAGACTGTTTTCATCTCCGATTTGATGTGAATACACTTTGAAAGTATATCCATCATATTTATGTAACCCATCTTCAGTACCTATCCAGATAAACCCTTGGCTATCTTGATATAAGGACATTATTGATGACTGTCGAAGCCCGTCTTCCGTAGTGAGGTGTCTAATATATGCTGGGCTATTTTTCTGCGCCCAAATATTTAAAGAGAAAAAAATGAAAATAATAATCTGACGAATTGCATTGCAAAGAATTGCTTTTAGGCGCTTTCTTTGAAATAATATAGGGGTGTTCATAATTTCTATTTTTTAATGGATGTTTTATCTAAGGGTAATTTTTATACGCCCAAGCTCTCTAAAAAGGGCAGGTTGAGATTTTCGTCCCGAAGAAATTTCGGGATGCAGATGCCTGAAGTCCGATATAAACCTTGTATCCGCTTTCAGACACAAAGAAATTTCGGAAACCTCACGCTTCTGAATTTTGAAAATGTGAGCAAAAACATGTTACTACAAATCATTTTTTAACCGGCATAAATAACTTGAATGGAATATATGTAAGAGGCAGGTTAAGATACAGTGGGTGAAATTAATATTTTTTTCGAATTATTTCATCAACAAAAAAAGCGGAATCGAATAAATCAATTCCGCTTTTTTATTTCCAAAAATATTTTTCTACATCTTCTTAATCTCCGCCAACAAAACATCCGTAGAAGTATGATCCTCTCCACTCGCTTTCGCTAAAGCAATCGCATTATTCGCCGCTGTTAATGCCTTCCCTTTTTTCCCAAGCCGATAATACAAAGCCGCCAAAGTGTCATTATTATAATAATTACTTTCCATGGCGATGGATTTTTTTGCCCAACCCAAGGCGCACTTCAATAACTTTTTGCTCTGCACTTCTTCGTAAAAAATCCAGGCATATTCATTCATTTCGTCCCAGCTTTGGGCAGGGTGTTTTTTATAATGGGCATCGGTTGCTTTTGCAAAACCTGACCAGTCTTCCCGTTGTGCATAAAAACCCATTTTTAATCGGCCAGCCATTTCTTCGCCTCTGTCGGGGTACATTTTTGCGTACAACGTTTCGATACTTTTTAGGTCGTCTTCACTTTCCGCTTTGGCCACTTGGTTTTGCACCAGTTCATTTATTTTTCCTTCAACGGCCCGATCCCCTAAATGATCTACATAATCCTTTTTATGATCCACTATATGTTGCGCCATTTTGGTGTCGAGGGAAGTGACCATGCGGTAAATAAATTCCCTATTATCCTTGGTGTTCCAATCGCTCTGCATGTTCAGGTATTCTTCCGCCACTTTCTCATAAGTGCCGTCCATGGCATCGAGTTTGGCAAGGGCGAGGTTGTAGAGTAATTCAGGGGAGCGGTCGCCTGCCTCGTATTTAGCGGCGATGCTGCCCATATTGCGGTTAGGGTCGAGGGCGGCTTCCCCTAATTCAAGCAGGAGGTCGGTGGTATGGTAACCGACCGACCGGTGTACCACATCGCCACTGCCATTTACAAAAATTAAAGTAGGGTAAGCCATCACGCCGAAGTCCTTGGCCAAGCCGATGCCTTCTCCTTTTTCCATGTCAATTTTTGCATTGACAAATTTTGCATTGAAATAGTCGCCGACTTCTTTTTTGGAAAACACGTCCCGGTCCATTTTTTTGCAAGGCCCGCACCAAGCGGCATAGGCATCGACAAAAATGAGCTTGTCCTGCTTTTTGGCTTTAGACAATATTTCTTTCCATTCACTTTTATCAAACTGGATGCCCTGCGAATAGGTGTTGCTTCCGAGGATAAAGGAAAAGGCGAGAATGAGAAGGATATTTTTCATGGTAGTTGAATGGTTGAAATGGTTGAAATGGTTGAAATGGTTATTTGAGCCATTCAGCCATTTCAACCATTCAAACCATTTATTTTTTAACTCTCCAATTTTTGAATGAAACGCTGCACGGCTTTTTCTGCACCTGCGCCTTGCTCTTTGGCGAGATCAAGTGCCTCATTGGCGGCCTTTTTTGCTTGTTTGCTTTTGCCGTTTTTGATGAGGATGGATGCGTAGTTCAAGTGGTGGTTGTAGTCCTTGCTCTTACTGGCAGCAGCTTTGGCGAATTTTTCTGCCATTTTCATGCAGTCGGCATGGTCGGGAAAATTGGTGAGCATGTCCTTGGCGAGTTGGTCGAGCTCTTTGGCATTTCCATTGGCGACATGATCGGCATAGTCGGCGCAAGCCTTTCCGTATTTTTCGGCATCGTTCATTTTTTTATAAAATGCCATGTCGGCTTTAGCGGCAAAGCCACCAGCTTTGGCAGGGTAATTTTTCCGCATCTTTTCTTTGGCCTCGGTCAACAGTTCTTCAAATTCAAATTCGACCGCTTTGTTGGCGGTGTTTTGGCAGGCCAGTTCAATGCGGTCTTTCAGGGCATCCAGTCCTACCAATTTACCAATGGCTGTCTGGTGTTCGATCATCATTTTGAAAATGCGGGAATCGGCCTCGACGGCTGCTTCGTGAATGAAGCGCAGGTTGAATTCTGTGGTCAGGTCTTTTTGACCGCGGAGGTATTCATTGGACACTTTGAGACTTGGCTTATTGGATTTGTTGAGGGATTTCACATATTCATAAAGGAATTCGGGATCACGGTCGCCTTCCTCATATTTTTTTGCGTACTCACGGCTGTAGTCCACTTTGCGGAGCGCCAGTTCGCCCTCGCTGATGAGGCCTTTTACATCTTTGCCGCCGACAGTCTTATGCAACACCTCGCCACTTTCATCTATAAAAAACAATGTAGGGAATGCTGAAACGGGGTACTTCTTACGGAACGTGCGCCCCTCACTCTCCTCGGCATCAATTTTCATGTTGATGAAATTCTTATTATAAAATTCACCTGCTTCTTTGTTCATAAAGGTCGTTCTGGCCATGCGCTTACAAGGGCCACACCATTTAGCATAAGCATCCACGAAAATAGGTTTGCCTGTTTTTTTGGATTCGGCCAGTGCTTCTTTCCAAGTGCCGTGGAAAAAGTCAATGCCTTGGGCGGTCATTTGCGAAGCGAAAAAAAATGTCAGGAAGAAAGAAAATAAAAGTCTCATTGTTTGATTGATTTTAATGTTCAAAGGAGGGAACAAAATAAAGACCTAAAAAGATGAATTGTTCATAAATTGCTGTTGGCCGTTGGCTATTGGCCAATAGCCAACGGCCAACAGCTAATAGCCTTTTATTGTTTGCTTTCGAACTGCTTCACCAAATCTTCTGGTGCGACTTCCACCACTTGCAATAATTGCTTCACTTGCGTAGCCAAAGAATCATTGGGGAATGTTTTCAAAAAATCCTTGTAATATTTGCTGGCCATTTTGGCGTCCCGAAGTTCGCTGTCGAAAGTGAAACCTTGCAGAAAGAGTGCCATAGGTGCTTTGGGGTGGTCAGGGTGTTTGCGCCAGAGTTCGCCCCATAGTTGGACAGCCTTGCCGTAATCTTTTGCACCCCTTGCAACATCAGCGGCTTTGAATAGCAGGTCGGGTGTTTTTGGGTCATCGGGAAAAGAATTTGCAAAACCACTGCTTTTTTCAACCAACGCAAGTGCCGTCTCTTTTTCCTTCGATGCGTCTCCTGTTTTCAAAAGCCCTTTTTCCAGTGTGCCGATTTCTTCGAGGAGCGTATCTTTGTTTTCAGCCTCATTTGGCTTTTGTTGGCAAGCGGTTGCCAAACACAGGATTACCCCAATAAATAAAAGTGCTTTTTCCATGCTTTATATTTTCGCCCCAGACAATTTGGGCAGAGAGCATAAAATTGATAATCTTCCTCTCCCTGCCCAAATTGCCTGGAAACCATATTTTCTGCGAAATTAGCGAGAAGAATGGGAATTAGGTATTGCAGGATTATGGTATTGGGAAATTGGAGACATTTTACATAGGGGTGGAGGGTATTTAAAAATTGTCCGTTATTGAACGTTTCCCGTCCACATCTGTACTTAATTGTTGCAAATAATTATTCGTAAACGCCTGCAAAACAAATAATTAATCTAATGGCACGTCCGTTGTCAATACCTAATAACGAATACCAAATTCCTAATAAACTAATCACCAAACTATGATATCCCTTAAAGGAATAGAAAGATTTTACAAAAACGGATTTAACAAAACTTTTGTCCTCCGCAATATTGACATGACGATTGAGGAAGGCGAGTTTGTCACTATCATGGGGCCGAGTGGTGCAGGCAAGTCCACCTTGCTCAACATCATTGGGATGTTGGAAGAACCGACAGGTGGTGAATACCATTTTTTTGATGAGCCAGTTCACAAGTTCAATGAGCGCAAACGAAATAACCTGCACAAACACTACATGGGTTTTGTCTTCCAAGCTTACCACCTTATTGACGAATTAACGGTGTATGAAAACATCGAAACACCCTTGCTTTACCGCAAGGTGAAAAGGGCTGAGCGCCAATCCATGGTAGCAGACATTCTCGACCGCTTTAACATTGTCGGGAAAAAAGATCTGTTCCCTAACCAACTTTCTGGTGGACAACAGCAGTTGGTCGGCGTAGCGAGAGCGATTATTTCAAAACCCAAATTGTTGCTCGCCGATGAACCGACGGGTAATCTACACAGCACCCAAGGCGAATACATCATGAGCCTTTTCAAAGAACTTCACGACGAAGGCGTGACTATCGTACAGGTAACCCACTCGGAGAAAAATGCGCAATATGGTACCCGTATTATTAACCTGTTGGATGGGTGGGTAGATAGTGATGTGGAATTAAAGGGGGCTGTGGCTTCGTAATTAAAAAAAAAGCATAAATGATAATAAAAATGAAAAGCAGCCCGGAATTCCGGACTGCTTTTCATTTTTATTATCATTATTCCAGCTCTACATATTTCCCCTTTCTAAGATCATAATATCTATTATTTAATTTCTCATTTTTAAAGACTTTGTGGAATGGCGAAAAAAACAAATCCTCCCCATTTATTTTATCCATATACCAATTAAAGTCGGACATAATTAAAATTGTTTTTGCTTCTTTCGGATTGTCCAAGGCAGAAAGGTGCATAGCAGAGAACGGCACACCCCATTCCATTAATACCGTATCAGCAGGTACCTTTTCCGATTTAATTAAAAAACGGTTGGTATTTAATTTTTCCGATTTATTTAATTGGTTTTTTATCCAAGTGAAATTATTGTCAAAAACCTGATGGTTTATGGCAATGGCGGTCAAGCGTAGCAATATTACCCCACAAAAAACAATAGGCAACCATTTTATTTTTTTAGCCAAATTTGGAAAAACATCAAAAAGAAAAGGCACTGCCACAAAAATACTCAATGGCAGGTAGGTCACTTCTGAATAAAAGCGGTGCAGTGCTTTGGTATCCGATATATTGTATAATAAAACAAACCCAACCGTAAATCCCCAGATTATCAACATTTTAAACCACTTTTTTTTAATAAAATAAAATACGGTTATTATAGCCAACATTATTGGCAACATATAATAATTGTAAATGCACCTTTCTAAAAAAACAAGATTGGAAGGCAAAGTATGAAAATTGGGAAAATACTGTTCAAAGTTGCTTTTAAACTCTGCCTGTTTGGCTACCTCATACCAGTTGGTGAAATAAATTGACTTAACTCCTGCTATAACTAAAAAAACAAAAAAGAACAATGTATATCGCCAGTGCCTCAGTTCTTTTTTATTCAACAAAAAAAACAGCCATAAAAAAAGAAAAAACACCAACGATAATTTATGCGAAAACCCTACCGTCAACAATAAAGGAATTAATACTGGGAATAACCATTTATTTTTCATTGTCGGATCGTGCAACACCAGTCCAAACGACAATAGCAATATTGCCAATCCCAAATAAAATTCGCTCTGCATATGGTAAAAGGTGTCCAGTGAAATCAGTGTGAATAAAAATATAAGCACCCATCCCAATTCGATGTTTTTTAAATAATGCACCAGCAGGTGATAAACCAATAAAAAAAACAAAATATACGACATGGAAAAAGCCGCGGCAAGCACCCATAACGGCGCATTTATTTTCAATAATAAATATGGAATTATTTGAGGAATGGCCGTAACGAAGCGATAGTGATATATTTGGACACACTCCTCATTGATCATATTGAACAACTGAAAACCCGCATCCATAAAAAATGCCCTTTCCTGATAAAACGCCACCGACATGGCCAGCATAACCAGCCAAATGATATAACCCAGTCTTTTATAAAAGGAGGACATGCAGAGTGGTGTAACGGTGTAACGGTATGCCGATAGACCGTTAGCTAATAGCGTAAGAGGTGAGGCGGCATTTTACCCTAAGTATCTGACGGATATCTTGGAGGTCCACCTCATAAGGTTTGTAAACAGCGCTGTTGTCAGATATCAGCCGTAATTGGTCTGGCGTACCACCATCGTTTCTGATCTGTTGGATGCGCTTGGCCACTACGACATCGGTCACTACCACATATACATTATTGTCTCGCATAGGGTCGCCCCGTTCGAGGGGTTCGCAGACGACCGTGTCGCCATTGGTAATTGTGGGGTACATGCTATCGCCGCTGATTTCGAATGCGAGTAGGTTGCCGTCAAGGTCGGGGATGGAAAATTTAGGGAGTTCGGATAAGAAGTTTTCGTCCTGGTGTTCCAGTGCATAACCGGCCATCGCTCGCTGAGGCACCAGGGTGATATTGAGCCTGCCGCCATAAAATCGGTCTCCATTAGAACGGGTTGGAATTCCGTTTTCGCCATGCTTGAACATGTCAGCGGGAAATCCAAACATATAATTGGCATCTATCCCATAAATATCAAACATTTTGTGCAATTGATCCACAGTGATGTTGCGGTCGCCCTTTAAAATGCTGTTTATCACATGGTTGTACGTGCCCAATTGTTTTGCTATGTCCGATTTGCCTTTGATCAGGCGTTTTTCTTCTAATGCCGAAAATACTTCTCTAAATCGCTGATTGACAATGTTATCCGAAAAATTACCCATTTTAAAATAAAAAAGTTTTAAAAAATGTTTGGTTTTAAAAACAAAATGTTTTTAAATTTGCATCGCAAGGCACATTTAAAAACAAGATCTTGCAAATGTGAGTCCGAAGATACAAATAGTTTTCTAAATCGTGAAAATCATGACACCAAATCAACAGAAAAGTTTCTTTTCCAGCAATAACTATGGACAACAACATAGTGGCTTCCGCACTAAAAGCGGCGGCGTAACACATACCAATCAAGGGGTATCTGTTCCCGGTATGGCCATTTTATGGATACTGCGTAAAGCAGCGCTTTTGTTAGATAAATTGATCGTATTGGCCAAGTATCAGTTTTACAAGCATACGGCTGTAGCACCAAGTGCAGTCAGGTTGCCGTGGGGGAAATTGGCTGTTGTCGGGCTATTGGCGTTTATGGCCTTTAAAAAGGACTTGACCTTTTCTATTGGCATGGGCGATGTGGCGCAAAAAACAAGGTTCAGTGGGGCGGCTTTGGCAGAAAATGTATCGCTGAAAGAAAAAGGGAATGAGAATAAATCGGGGCTCTTCTCCATTTTTTCAGAAAAGAAAATAGATTATTTCGCCGACGTTCCCAGCGATAATGCCAAAGACCGGAGGATCAAATCATATGTCCGTCGGTTCAAAGATGTGGCCATTGCAGAAAAAGAAAAATATGGCATCCCGGCAAGCATCAAAATGGCGCAGGCCATTGTGGAAAGCAATTCCGGCCAGAGCGCCCTATCGACCAAAAACAACAACCACTTTGGCATCAAGTGCTTTTCAAAGACATGTAAAAAAGGCCACTGCTCCAATTTCGGAGATGACAGCCACAAAGACTTTTTCCGCAAGTACAGCTCTTCTTGGGAAAGTTGGCGGGCGCATAGTCAGATGATCGTCAGTGGTCGCTATAAGTCGTTGTTGAAATATGGCGATGACTACCGCAAATGGGCTCGTGGCCTCAAGGAAAAAGGTTATGCGACGGCCAAACACTACGAACAGACCTTGGTGGGCATGATCGAAAAGTACCACCTCTACACGTTGGACGAAAAATAAGAAACAACACTTTTCATGGATTGAACAACTTGGAGAAAACTGGAATTACCCAACTGTTTCCTTAGCCGCCCCAAAAACCATTTTTGGAGTTTGAGAGGAGTGAGAGATTTTGAGGGTATGAGATGATTTTGCCCCAAAAGACCACAGCAATTCTCGCTATTAAAAAAATTGAAATATGTGGAGAAGAAAACAAGAGGAGAGAGGTGTGTTTTTTTGGTTTTTTTTGAAAAAAACCAAAAAAACACACCTCTCTCCAAAAAACCCCTTCCCTTTGGCCTCAAAGAACGGCTTTCATATTTCAAAAAAACTAATAGCAACAATTGCTGAAAAGACCAAAGAGTCATAGTAGTTTTCTCATGTATGTTCTGGGTGCGACCGCTTCCCGACATGTGTCGGGAGTGCGGTCTTTTTTTATTCCAAGCTCCAGCCTTTTTCACCTACCCATCTCAACACCATCAGGTAAGTTTCATTTTTCTCCTATTAACTTGGTAATAAAGCCCGCCGACCATCAATGAAGAAATGCCGGTCAGCAAAAGAATGATGAGTACCGCATTGGTCGTGTAGCGTTGTAGCAAAAAAACAAGGATGATAAAAAAGATATTGACACAAACAAGGACCGAAGTTGCCTGCATGTGCGACAGGCCAGAGTCAATGAGCAAATGGTGGATATGTGTCCGGTCGGGGTGAAGTGGGTGTCGCCCTCTGACGATCCGGGTCGTGAACACCCTCAAAGTATCGAACAATGGAAGGATCAAAATGCCAATGGCCACAGCAGGGGCAGCATTAATTTTGAAGGGATTGTAATCATGCAAGCCACTATTAAGCTCAATAAAATTGATGGCCAAAATGGAACAAATCAGGCCAAGTAGCAAAGCACCCGTGTCGCCCATGAATATTTGCGCTGGGGAATAATTGTATTTCAGAAAAGCCGCCGTTGCACCCGCAGCTGATACAGCCATAATTGCCAAATCATACCGTTTTATCAGCATGAACCAAACACCCAACGTTCCGGTAATCACGATAACGAGGCTGCCGGAAAGGCCGTTGATCCCATCTATCAAGTTGATTGCATTTATAATGACAATAATGGTAAAAACGGTCAAAACCGTACTCCAAATAATGCCCAAGTCTCCGATGCCCATAATGCCATGCAGACTAGAGATTTTCACGCCCGCCTTAAAAGTCAATATGAAGGCAGCCAACACTTCAACAACGAGTTTTTTAGAAGGGGCAATGGCATCAATGTCATCTTTTACGCCGACCAAAAAGATCAGTATGAATGCACACAATACATATTGTAGGTCGCCTGCATACTGATTGAACGGTGTCCAGAGCATGATGGAAAAGATTGTTCCTGCAAAAATTGCAATCCCACCTAGACGAGGCGTTACCTTGGTGTGCGAGCTGCGTTCTACCGGAACATCATAAAGCTCTTTTTTCAACGCAACCCGGATAATAGGTGGAATGACAAAATAGGTGAGTGTAAAAGCAGTTATGAAACTGATAATGACATCGTAATCGAACATGGGTGCTTGGTATTTTAGTTGGGTGCAAATGTACAAAAGGGCAGGTCATATTATACAAAATCGTTCAGTGAACTTGACTTTATGTATAGCAAGGTTGATTTCCTATTTTTGCAAACCATTTTCAAAATGGAACAAAAAACACGATTCCACTCATACCCTCTGTTGGCCTTTAGGCTTTTTTTAAAATGGATTTAAAATCGCTGATAAATATGGGTAAGTTGCCAAAGCACATCGCCATTATCATGGATGGCAATGGGCGTTGGGCAAAAGAAAGGGGCATGCCTAGGGTCTATGGGCACCGCAATGGAGTGAAGTCAGTCCGGGAGACGACTGAAGCTGCTGCGGAACTGGGAATTGAGTTTTTGACACTTTATGCATTTTCTACCGAAAACTGGAATCGCCCGATGACAGAAGTCTCTGCACTCATGAAGCTGTTGGTAGATACTATCAAAAGGGAAGTCAAGACTTTGAACGAAAATAGCATTCGCTTAAAAGCTATTGGGGACTTGTCCAAGCTGCCCAACCGTAGCCAAAAGGCTTTGTTGCAAGCTATTGAAGATACTGCTGCCAACACTAGAATGACCCTTGTGCTTGCATTGAACTATAGTGCCAAATGGGAAATAACCGAGGCCGCCCGCCAACTAGCGATTAAAGCAAAAAAAGATGAAATAATTCCAGACGAAATAAATGATGATATTTTTTCTGATGCTTTGGCTACCAAAGGAATGCCCGACCCAGAACTACTCATCAGGACAAGTGGAGAAATGCGGATTAGCAATTTCCTATTGTGGCAAATTGCTTATGCTGAATTGTATTTTACAAAAACACTATGGCCTGACTTTAGGAAAAATAATCTCTATGAGGCCATTCTGAATTTTCAAAATAGGGAAAGGCGCTTTGGAAAAATAAGCGAACAATTGCCCAGTTGATTTTTACAAAGACGCTTGTCAGTTTTTTAGTAAAACGCAAAAACAAACTTAGACTATGAAAGAACAGCGCGCAATACAACCAACTTACATCCCATTCCCTCTTTCCAATCGGGTTTCCATTCAGACAAACCTTTTAGATTTTCCTCAATAGGCACACGAGTTTCGATAAACCTGCGTTTCTTTGCAACCTTTTTAGCAATACCTCCCCGAATAGGTCGGGACAAGTTTTTCAATATGAAAAAAAATATATCACTTAAGAATAAGAACGTAAGAGGCAAATATTTAAAAAAAACGCCCCCCGCCCTTTCCTTCGCATTTGCTTTTTTGCTTTTATTAGGCTGTGTGCCCATGCTGGCCCAAATCGGACAGGACACGATCCCTGTACTTGATTACTCTGCTCCAAAGGATTATGAAATAGGTGGTGTAAAAGTGACGGGTTCAAAATATAGCGATGCCAACGCCATCATTTCCATTGCTGGCTTCCGCGTAGGCGACCGTATAAGAATACCTGGCGGAGATGTGCCACGAGCCTTGAAGGCTTTGTGGAAACTGAGTCTTTTCACCGACATCCAGATCTTTAAAGAAAAAACAATCGGGGATGTCGTTTTTTTGGAAATACAAGTTCAGGAGCGGCCAAGGCTGACCACCCATTCCTATAAAGGCGTTAAAAAAGGAAGCCACGACGACCTCAACGAGCAGGTCAACAAATACCTCATTAAAGGAGGCATCGTAACGGAAAGCATCAAGTCCAATTCTGCTTATGCCATCAAAAAGCACTTTGTTGAAAAAGGCTTTTTCGATGTAGATGTAAATGTGCTGGAAGAAAACGACACTTCAAGGATCAATTCTGTCCGCTTGATTTTTGATATAAATAAAGGCAAAAAAATCAAAATACAGGATATTACGTTTTCGGGAAACAGCAACATCAAATCCCGCAAGCTCCGTAACCTGATGAAAAATACCCGCCGCAGGAAAAGGTTATTGGCCTCATCCAAACTGATAAAAGCAGATTATGCGGAGGACAAAAAAGCACTGATAGCGCATTATAATAAGGTAGGGTTCAGGGACGCACTTATTATCTCGGACAGTATTTGGAGGGAGGATGATGGCGACTTGATGGTACATATCAACCTGAACGAAGGCAACCAATATTATTTCAGGAACATATCATGGAAAGGCAATTCCATATATGATACAAAAACCCTCGATAATATCCTTGGTATCAAAAAAGGGGATATTTACAATAGCGAACTCCTCGAAACCCGTCTGCAATTTAGTCAGGATGGAAGGGATGTAAGTTCCCTTTATATGGACAATGGCTATCTGTTTTTCAGTGTTGACCCTGTTGAAATTGCCGTCACTGATGATTCTATTGACCTCGAACTTCGAATATTTGAGGGTCCACAAGCCACTATTGACAAGGTGGTCATCAAAGGGAACGACCGCACCCACGAACACGTAGTGCGCCGCGAACTTAGAACCATCCCGGGAGCAAAATTCAGCCGGTCAGATATTATCCGTTCCCAACGGGAAATCATTAACCTTGGCTACTTCAATCCTGAAAATTTAGGTATCAACACACCTGTCAACCCAGAAAGAGGAACAGTTGATATTGAATATACAGTCGAGGAAAAACCTTCTGACCAATTGGAGCTTTCCGCTGGTTGGGGTGGTCGTGGCCGTGGAGTCATCGGTACGCTCGGGGTGGCATTCAACAACTTTTCTGCCCGCAATATTTTTGACCGCAGCACTTGGAGCCCATTGCCGCAAGGTGACGGGCAAAGGCTTTCATTGCGGGCACAAACAAATGGCCGTTTTTACCAGTCCTATAATATGTCATTCACCGAACCATGGTTAGGTGGTAAAAAACCAAACTCCCTGACGGTCGCTACCTTTTTGTCCAGATTGACAAATGGCTTTGATAAGAACAGTGAGAACTTTGGGAGCTTAATCAACCTTGGAGTAACGGTGAGCTTGGGAACAAGGTTAAAATTCCCAGATGACAACTTCATCTACTCGGCTGCCTTGAACATCCAGAACATAGACCTCAATAATTACCTGAGTACCAGCAATTCGACTTTGTTTATTACCGACCGGGGCGAAACGGTTTCGGATGGTAATTTCCGCAACTTCAGTGTTACACAAACGATAGCCCGTAGCACCATCAACAACCCTATTTTTCCACAGGAAGGGTCGAGGGTTTCGCTTTCTGTGCAATTGACCCCTCCTTATTCATTGTTCAGCAGCAAGAACTACCGAGAACTTCATCCAGATGAGAGATTTAAATTTCTGGAGTACCACAAGTGGAAAATCAATGCTGATTGGTACCAAACCCTCGTCGGAAAATTGGTGATCAAAGCATCTGCGAAAATTGGCTTTATCGGTACTTACAACGATGCTATTGGTATCACACCATTTGAAAGGTTTCAGTTGGGTGGAGATGGCTTAAATAACCAGCAATTTGGATTCTTTACAGGTACCGAAATTATTTCCATGAGGGGGTACAATCCCGAAGATTTTGAAAACAACATTTCACCAAGAGGAAGGGTAGCAGCAACGCCGCTATATGAAAAGATGACCCTTGAACTTCGTTATCCTCTTTCGCTGAACCCAAGTTCAACCATCTACTTGCATGTCTTTGCACAAGGTGGCAATTCGTGGCGCAAGAGCAGGGATTACAACCCTTTTGACATCAAGCGTTCGGCAGGAGGGGGGCTTCGGGTGTTCTTGCCTATGTTCGGGGTACTGGGCTTTGATTATGGAATTGGGTTCGATAAGGAAGGAAATACATTATCTGACCTTTCTACTTTCAATATTGTGCTTGGGTTCGAGCCGGAATAGATATAACGGTGACTACATCTTTTGCCATTAATTAAAAAGGCGCGATGCAATTGCATCGCGCCTTTTTAATTTTGAACAACAATTGGCAGCCCGATTTTTAGTCAACCAAATCTTCTTCCTTTTTCTTGGTGATCAAATAATAGGTAATTAGGCCAGCTCCGCCTAAGATCAACATCATCGAAAAATGGGGAACTGGAGAGTCGGTCTGCATTACGCTTTCTATCATCATGCCGACCAAAATACCAAGGCCAATACCGACCATTAAAAGCCCAAATTTTAGGCCCGATGAGCCATTCCGATTTTCTTTAAAAATAGAAGCCTCTTTGCCATGTTGGATCAATGCCATCCTCACCTTATGACGTGCATTTACTAAAAGATATATGACAGCAACGAATGAACCCAATCCGCCAGCGACTGCTACAAATGCAATAAAATCATGCATGGTAAATATTTTTTTTTGAACGAAAAGGATGGTGGAATGCCCGACCTGATTCCGTCCAATTTACTGAAAGTTTATAAATGATTGTCGGAAAATTGGACGGTAATTTATTTGCATTCGGTTACAAATGAGGCCAATAAATTAAACGCTACATCTTCTCAGTAGGACTTTTTGCTGTTTTTTTTTAAAAAAAGCCAAGTAATTATTGACAATTTGGGTTTTACAACGTTATTGAAAATATCTTTGTACCAGAAAACAACCATCAAAGTTGAATGTAAATATCAGGCAGCCCTCCGTCAAGCATTTTATTTAATTGTTTGAGAAAATCAATATAATGCCCCTTATTTACCCTCAACCAATAATCTGCCTGTGATCAAATAACAATGGCTTATCTCTGGAATATAGAACGACTGAATAAAGATCTCGCAAGGATTGACGGCGCCATTATGGCTGGCCGTTATAACCTCGCCATGAAACTGGCTCACCGAAGCCTTAGGCAATATTACAGCTCCATCCTGAAATCAAATGAAATCATCTCAGAGCAAATGAAAGCCGATAATGTTCGGCAGATGGCCATTTACATCAGCAAATATTTGTTGAAGTATTTCAGGAAATACGAAATCCCATATTCTGAACGACGAGTCATATTTATTTCACTTGTCTCAAATTTCATTTTCATCGCCACGATGAACCTCTCCGAATCTGATGAATACCTGACCGACAAGGCAACGGCCACTTATGCGAGAGAAAATGTTTACAATATCATTTCCTACCTGATGCGATATTTCGGTTGAAATCAATTTTGCAATCAAGGCTATTTAATATAAAAGTGCCAATCCGTGGGCATCCTGGTTTGGGGTCTTTAGTTTTTTAGTTCAAAGTAACAACTAACCAAAAATTCAAATTATACTACTTTTGCGGATGGAAAACGGAAAAATAGACTACATCAAATTTTTGGGCGAAGCCCTCACCTTCGACGACGTATTGCTCGTCCCTTCCTACTCAGAAGTTTTACCACGTGAAGTTGATATTTCAACCCAGTTCACCCGAAACATCCGACTAAACGCTCCCATCGTTTCAGCGGCCATGGACACGGTAACCGAAGACAAACTAGCCATTGGCATAGCTAGACAAGGAGGTATTGGCATCATTCATAAGAATATGACCATCGACCAACAGGCCGAAATGGTTCGAAAAGTAAAAAGATCAGAAAGCGGAATGATACTCGACCCGGTTACATTAAGTGCCGATGCGCTGGTTGGCGACGCCCTCGCCTTGATGAAGAAATACCATATAGGTGGCATTCCTATTGTCGACGAAAAAAGCAAGCTTATAGGCATCCTTACCAACAGGGACTTGCGTTTTGAAAAAGACAAAAGCAGATCGGTCAAGGAAGTAATGACTTCTGAAAACCTTATCACTGCGCCGGTCGGTACCAACCTTGATCAGGCCCAGGATATTTTACAAGGCCATAAAATCGAAAAATTACCTGTTGTGAACGACGACGGCATCCTTGTCGGCCTCATCACTTATAAGGATTTGATGAAAGTAGAGGACTATCCAAATTCTTGCAAAGACAGCTACGGGCGACTAGTCGTTGGGGCAGCCGTTGGCGTGACCGCTGATATAATGGAAAGGGTGGGCGCCCTGGTCAAGGTCAGTGTAGATGCTATCTGTGTTGATACGGCACATGGCCACTCGAAGGGTGTTTTAGAGGCTGTAAAAACGGTTAAGAGAAAATATCCAGAACTCCAAGTGGTAGGCGGCAATGTCGCTACAGGTGAAGGAGCTAAAGCATTGGTAAAAGCAGGGGTGGACGCAGTGAAGGTCGGTGTTGGCCCTGGCAGTATCTGTACCACAAGGATTGTGGCAGGGGTCGGTGTGCCGCAGCTTTCCGCAATTTATGAAACCTCAAGGGCACTTAAAGGTACTGGCATTCCGATCATTGGGGATGGGGGTATCCGCTTCTCAGGCGATATTGTAAAAGCACTGGCGGCTGGTGCCAATTCAGTGATGGCAGGCGGCCTTTTTGCGGGCGTAGAGGAAGCACCAGGGGAGACGGTCCTATACGACGGTCGCAAGTTTAAAGTCTATCGGGGCATGGGTTCAATAGGTGCGATGGATAAAGGTTCAAAAGACCGTTACTTTCAAGACGTTGAGGATGACATTAAAAAATTGGTGCCGGAAGGTATTGAAGGTAGGGTTCCTTTCAAAGGCAGCGTAGAGGAGGTTATGTTGCAGTACCTCGGTGGCCTGCGAGCTGGTATGGGCTACTGTGGTGCGCCAACCATAGATGAGTTGCAAAATGCAAAATTTGTGAAAATATCAGGATCTGGTATTCAGGAGAGCCATCCGCACAATGTGACCATTACTAAAGAGGCACCAAACTATAGCAGAGGAATGTGAGTTAAAGGTGTACAGTATAACGGTTTATCGATGTAACGGTGAACCAAATCCGCTACACCGATAAACCGTTATACCATACACCGTGAAAAAAAGACTTGACAAATCATTTTATACCCGCACCGATGTCGTGCAAATTAGTCAAGAGTTATTAGGGAAATATTTGGTGACTAATATAAATAGACAAATCACTTCTGGCAAAATAGTAGAAACCGAAGCCTACCGAGCCCCCGATGATAAAGCTTGCCATGCATACAATAACCGTCGCACCGATCGTACCGAAGTCATGTTCGCGGAAGGAGGAAAAGCATATGTATATCTCTGTTATGGCATTCACCATTTATTTAATGTGGTGACGGCAAAAGAGGATATAGCGCATGCCGTCCTGATTCGTGCTATCGAACCTGCTGATAATATTGATGTGATGTTGACACGTAGAAATATGAAAAAATTAGAACGCCGGATTTCCGCTGGGCCAGGCACACTTAGTCAGGCGCTCGGCATTACGTCCAAATGGACTGGCATCGATATGACTGCCCCTGACAGTCCGATTTGGATAGAAAATAGGGGTGAAAATATTTTGTCCAAAAATATTATTGCTTCACCTCGGGTAGGTATCGACTATGCAGAAGAATGTGTGGGTTGGCCTTGGCGGTTTCGGATAAAAAATTCAATGTGGACAAGCTTGGCTAAATAATTATACCTTTTTAAAAAGAGGCCAATGCGACATCTTTTTAAAAAGGTATAATGCCGATGAAATAATTCAGGCCGTTTACGAGAAGGGTTATTGAAATCGGTATTATTTCAAAAGTAAATGCAAACTGAAAACAAACACCAACCCCATGTCCTTTTCCTCGTCAACCGATTATACGAGTGGTCACAAAATTTCATCACCCGTGAATTAACGGAATTAAATAAATTAGACCTAAATATGACCATAGGCGCACGGGATATTTTGGAAAGGGATGACTTAAACGAAGATGAAAAAAAATTGCGTGATAAATATTTTCCCATAAAAGAAAATCCGTTTGCTCCGGTTTATTTATTTAATCATTTAATAATTGTCATTTCCCGCCCAATAAAATATTTAAAAACTTGGGTCACTTTATTTTCTTTGAAGCATAAATTGTCAAAATTTCCACGAGGCATTGTTTGTCTTTTCCGGGCAGCGGCCATTGCAAAAGAAATTGAAAAAAAGGGCATTAATTTAATTCATGCCCATTTCCTGACAGCGCCTGGCGAGACTGCTTTATATCTTTCTAAATTGACGGGAATCCGTTTTGGCGGTACTGCTTACGCAATGGATTTATATGTAGATGATTCGGGATTGAAAGGTAAATTGAAAAATGCATCTTATATAAATGGGACAATAAAATACAATGAGCGCTACATGGCCAACCTACTTTCTGAAAATAAAGAAAAAGCACTCACCTTGTATTACGGTATCCACACTTCGGAAAAATTACATCCCCCCATTGCCCATAGTTGTTTTACTTTTTTGGCAGTAGGCCGATTAGTACAAAAAAAGGGGTTTGAATATTTAATTGAGGCGTGTGCTATGTTAAAAGAAAAAGGGTTTAATTTTCACTGCGAAATAATTGGGAAAGGACCTTTGGAAGAATCATTGATTTCACGAATAAATACATTGGGTTTAAATAAAATAATTTCGCTGACGGGCTATGTCGCCCCCAACGAAATGTCCAATAAATACCTTTCAGGAGATATTCTCGTTGCCCCATGCATAATTGCTGATAATGGCGATGTGGACGGCTTGCCAAATGTCTGCCTCGAAGCTATGAATTTTGGCTTGCCAGTAATAAGTACTACCATCAGTGGCATTCCAGAAGGGGTGGAAGAAGGGGTAAACGGCTGGCTCATTCCTCCCAATGATGCCGAAGCATTGGCGGGTGCAATGGCCAAAGCAATGCAGGTGGAAAATTTATCGGAGATGCGAAAAGCATCTCATAAAATGGTTTGTGAAAAATTTAATGTGCGGAAAAATGTGATACCGATAAAAGCGCTGTTAGAGGAATATGCACTGGGTCACCCATAATCATCTTTTATTTTTCTCCATTTCCTTTTTGATGACTTTTACCAATAGCACGGAAACTTTTACCTGGTCTGCAATTTCTTTCAGGCTATTCTTATTTTCTTTTAACAATGAAATAATGTTCGGTTCGTGGACAAGGTTTTTTTGCAAGTCTTCCAGTAACTCAATGGAGATATCCATCACATTTGAAATGAATGGCAACTTGAGCCCTTCTTTCAACATTTTATAGGAAGCATGATATTTATTTTCTTCAATACCCTGCTCAATACCTTTTTTGATACCTTTTTTGATACCTTCTTCAATGCCCAATGCGATCCCTTCTTGGCGGGCTTCTATTTTTATATCTTCTAAAACATTCATGACATGACTGGTTATTTTTAATAAATTCAGTTTTTCTTTGGTCTCCTTCCATTGAATGGCTTCCAAACCTTGCAAATAACGGAGGATGTATTGTAGATATTCGATTCGCCGATCCAAGTCTTCATTAGAATCGGATTCTACAAAACTAACGATTTCAAACAAATTATCCAATAGGAACTGCCGCTCGAAGCGATGCTTCATCAACAGCAGTGCGGTAATCAAGAATCCTGAACGGAAACGCCTGATCTCCTCGTCTGTTATGTTGGACAAGTCAATGAAGATGTAGCCACCAGAAGGTGTGTATTGCTCGAATTCTTTTTTCCACCCCTTCAGGTATTCTGGCCATAACTTAACAGTCCATTTCTCCTTGCCATGAAAAAACACAATGGGGATAATTGGAATTGGCCTGGCATATTTGGGTTGTACCTGTCTGTTCCATGCCAATTGTTGGTAGCCCATAATCTGTAACGGAGGAAAAGTAGGGAGGTAGGATTTGTGCTCTAAAATAAGTGATAACTGTACAGAATCACCATCATTGGTATCGCACAGAAAATTGATGTCAGCAATGTGTTCTGCCAATTTTTCGTCCACATAGCTGCCATCGTCCAATCGAAGTGTATCCAATTTCAAAATGGGCAATAGCTCTTCGGTAAGTTTTACCTTTAACACCTCTACAGCCCGGTTTGGTGATTTAAAGACAGCTTTGAAAAGCATGTCGTGGGGGTGGTGAGGTAAGTTATCATTGCCTGTCTTTTTTTGTGAGTTTTCCATAGTAGGGGATGTTTAATTCAGGTCGGCAATGTACATTCTATTTTGGTTTCTCCCTTATTATTTCTTTCTAAAAACCCTTCTCAAATCCTCTTTCCCAATCACATTCGTCAACCTTGCCAATAATATATAAGTTAGCAAAAAACCGATTGCCAAAACGGTAAACGTCAACCCTACTGGTAAATCCCAATGTTTTTTTAATAAATAAAAAGGAATGGCAGCGATGAAAGAAACTAATAATGTTTTTCCATAAAAACAGAATGGGAACACTTCTTTGAATTTTACGCCCATTAATTTTCTGATAACGTTTAGCGCATACCACCAGGAAAAAGTCTGGGCAACAACAGAGGCCAATGGTGGGCCGATCACGCCCAGCCAAAGCACGAACGGAATGACCAAAACAGCATTTATTGAGAATAAATAAATAGCACCCCGAGTAATCTCTTTTGTACTGTTCAATGCCTTTTGCATATTACTATAAGAAGCAACCCTTTGCAATAAAATAAAAGTATAAATGAAAAAAGGAATGGCAGCATTTTTATATTCTTTACCATAAATCAAAACCATGAATTCTTCCGCCGTCAACAAAAAAACAAATACCAACGGCAGTACAATAATAGTTACCTTTTTAATGCTTGTAAGCCATAAGTTGAGCAATGGAGCTGTTTCTCCTTTCAGATAATGGCCAACCATTTTAGGCATCATGACAGCGGCAACGGAATATGCAATGGTTGGGATGATGGGGAGTTCCCATGCACCGTTACTGTATTCTGCAAAAGTGGCAGGGGGTAAAAATTCTTTTACCACATATTTATCTACTAATTTGTTGAGTGACCAAAATAAAGAGGCAAGGCTGAGTGGAATAGAGTAATATAACAGTTCTTTTAAAAACCCCGCTGGCAATGGCAGCACCACATCTCGCTTGAAGTTTTTATAAAATATAAATGCACTCGCCAACATTCGGAGCAACCCATAAACCAAAAGGCCGACAGCAATCCAACGTAATGGTTCGGGCATTAGCAATGGCAATATCATGGCCATGAACTGAGTGATGCCGATAAATAAATTGAACCATGCTGCGGCTTTTGCTTTGTCAAGTGCGATCAAAATATTAGGTACGGGAATGGTCGGAAGTTCCAAAACGATCAACCCCATGAACATCCAAAGCAATGGCCTTGCGCTTTCGTATTCTGGGTCAAATGTACCGTACCAACCAATGACTAATAAAATGAAAGCACTACCCAATGCTGACCACATCAATATCTTCGATATATACCGGGCTATGCTTTTTCTTTTTTCGGGCGGGTATTTTTCAAAAAAATAAAAAATGCTATCAGGCAAACCGAACTGCCCAAAAACCTGCGCGGTGCCGTAAAGCAGCAGCAGGTATTGCAGTTGAGAATAAACTGTCTCTTTATCCAGTACCCGACTAAGGATGGCCATTGCCCCGATCTGTGCAAGGATCGTCACTGCCCTACTCACTGTAAAAATGCCTGCCTTACGGGCGAGGCTCATGCCTTTTTTGTTGGATGCTTCTGCGTTATGTTTTTTTTCGTCCAAATTAAGATTGGTTTTTGGTTCATTGAAAACCATGAACCAAGGACTACGAACCCAAAACCATTTTCCCGTTACCCGCAAAGGTTCGTTAAATAACACTTACCCGTAGGTATTTTGCGTTAATTTTACCTCTTCTAAATGGCTATTGAAAAACTTTACCTTTTTTATGAAATATGCACTGACGCTGCTGGTATTCTTCTTTTCCATTGCTTCTCATTCTCAGGACGAAAACCTGAGGTTCACCGATACCATTTATATTGATGACATTAAATCGGTCAAATTTCATGTGGATGGGTATTTGCTTGGCATGCCTGTCCTCTTCGCAGGCGACCCCACCCCGTTAGTCTTGTCATTTGATGATACGAGTGGTGATGATATCAAAGATTATGTTTATTCCGTCGTGCATTGCGATTTGGATTGGAGGCCGTCTAGGCTTTCAGAAATGGAATATGTTGCTGGTTTTTCGGAGGACAGGGTAGATGATTATGAATATTCATTCAAAGCAAAATCCGTTTACACTCATTACTGGACTATATTGCCTAACGAGGACATGACTTTCACCAAATCAGGTAATTACCTGCTAAAAGTGTATGAGGATGAAGATGATAAACGCCTCGCCATCACCCGACGTTTCGTTGTGGTTGATCCACAAGTAGAAATAGATTACAGGATGAAACGGCCGGCGAAGGTCAGCAAAAACACAACTCATCAGGAAATTGATTTTAAGGTCGTCCACAAAAATTTTGAAATCCGAAATCCCCGTCAAGAACTTACGGCCGTAGTCCTACAGAATGGACGCTGGAATACGGCCATCAAAGACATCAAACCGCTGTTCAGTAGGTTTGAAGAACAAAGTTTTGATTACCAGGACAAGGTTATCTTTCCAGCAGGTAAAGAATTCAGGTATTTAGATATGAGGGGAGTGAAGTTCCGTGACCCTCGCTTGGTGTCAGTAACGGAATACAACAACCAGTTTAGCGCAGAACTCGAAAGAGACAAAAAACGGGGCAACATCGCCCATTTTGAGCGGTTTGACATAAATGGAAACTTCATTATTGAAAATGCGGACGAAAGAGGGCGGCTGTTCATCCGTCGGCCCGGCATTGGAGAAGTTACTGTTGATCTTGGAGGGCAAAGTGAAACTGAGCGCCAGCAGGACATTTTCGGTGCAGATGATTTCGAACTTGAAGTCCACAACTTACAGAGTGAATACGTTGATGTACTCTTCACTCTCTATAGTCCCGGTGAGATGTACGGCGAGGACTTGTACATTTATGGCGGCTTAAGCGATTGGCAATTTAAGCCTGAATTTAAGATGGTATATAACCCAATGGTAAGTGCTTATGTAGGTAAGGTCAGATTGAAGCAGGGTTATTATGATTATATTTACGCTGCCGTTTCGCAAGAAAATGGTAAGCCGGACTTTGAAGTAACAGAGGGTGACTGGTACGAAACGGAAAATGAATATACCATCTTGGTCTATTATCGGCCTTTTGGCAGCCGTTTCGACCAACTGATTGGTATTGAGACTTTCAACTCAAGGATGTAATAATCCGGATTATACTCGAACACTTTAGACCCAATACCCTAATACCCAATAACAATACCTACTTCCCAACACATCTCGCACACTTTTTGAACAAGGGGTAATCTAAATTAATCTAAAATCCAATTCATGCACTTATAACGGATTTCCCATAATTTACCCTGGATTGGTTTTCAATGATAATCCCCCCTTTGACAGTATGTCTTGTGTGTTTTCATTAATACACAATAGGTGGCAAAAAGGAAAGTATCAACAATAAATTGGTTCTTTTTCTAATTGGGCCTATTTGCATACTGGCATGTTTCCGATAAAACAAGGTTCAATTATGAAGATGTTTACCAGACGCAGCTTTCAAATAGAGGGGTTCATTTTTTTAAAAAAAGCTTTTCAAAAAACAACCATTTCGACCCTTCTGATACTCCTGCCTGCATTTATATTTTCCCAAGAAAAAACGGTGGAAAAAGCAAACCTAGCTTATAAGTACAAACAATATGCACAGGCCGCTGCCTTGTACGAGACGGCCATTTCCGAAAAAGATGCAAAAAGCAGCAATTCAACGGCTACGCTCAACTTAAAAACAAAACTGGCCTACTGCTACCGCATGAACAATAAGATGAACCAAGCAGAAGCACTCTATGCAGAAATTGTAAAGGACGAAAGGGCTAAACCAGACACCTATATGTACTATGGGGAAACACTAATGAGCAACGGCAAATATGAGGAAGCCAAAAAATGGTTTTTGGATTATCAAACCTTGAAACCAGACGATAAAAAGGCTGCCCTCATGGTAGCTAATTGCGATAAGGTGAAATACATCGAACCTTACTTCCCCTATGTGGACATCCAAGAATTTGCCTTCAATTCTGATGCTGACGACAATGCCCCAGTCTCTTGGCAAAACGGCATCGTATTCTCCTCCGACCGTAAGCAAGGCGCAAAGTTTATGAAAGAAAAATCGGGATGGACCGGGCGCGATTACCTTGACCTTTATTTTTCTGCCATCCAGGATGACGGCAGTTATGGGGAGCCCCGCCGCTTTTCTTCCAAGCTGAGTGAAGTGAACAAAAATACAGGAAATGCTTCCTTTGCTTCCGACGGCTCGGAAGTGTTTTTTACCCGCAACGACAATGTGCTGAATAAAAGGGAAACCTACAACCTGCAACTGTACCGCTCTGCTCGAAGTGACAATGGCAAGTGGAAAAAGGGTGAAAAGCTATCTTTCTGTTCCCCCAACTACAACTTCATGCACCCGGCTATTTCACCTGATGGAAAGGAATTGTTTTTCGCTTCCGATAGGAAAGGGGAAGGCGGTGTTGATTTATGGGTGTCAACCAGAAAGGGAAACCTTTGGAGCAATCCAGTTAACCTTGGTCCGACAGTCAATACTTCAGCTAATGAAGGTTTCCCTTTTATGGATGAAAATGGCCGCCTTTATTTCTGCTCAAAAGGTCATCCCGGTTATGGTGGCTTTGACATTTTCTTTACTGAAATGGATGAAGAAGGGAATTGGAAAACACCCCAGAACCTCGGCCAGCCCATCAACAGCCCGCTCGATGATATTTCTATTTACATAAATGTTACAGGAAAAAATGGCATGTTCACCTCTTCCCGTGGTGGGGGTGATGACGACATCTTTTTCTTCGAAGTATTGGATGAGACGCCTGCGGACGACAACAGCTTGTTTTCTGGCATCATACCTACTGCGACTACTACTCCAGAACCATTTATCAATAAAAAACCAACTGCCGCCGCACCTCAAGTGGAAGATGTGATACCTGCTAATCAAGAAACACCTGAACCTGATTTTGAAGCAGAGGAAATCAAACCTTCCGAAGGTGGTGTAGTTGAAGGTGTAAAAGATAAAGCACCAGTTTACGACCCTGCTGTTCCTGGTGTGCCGAAAACTTACCAGCCAGCCAATCAGCCAGCGACAGAGGAACATGTTGAAATACAAGATGTAAAAGAGCTTGTGGCGGAAGAGCAAGAAGTAAATTATGATCCTTTTTCCGATCTACCTATAAAAGAGGAAGTAGAAGAGGAGTTGCCCGTTGAAAAAGAGACCACTTCCCAGTCCGGCAACATCTTTTTCGACCTGCCAGAAGAGCAACCAATTGTTGATGAGGGGAATATACCATCTCCCAAATATCCAGCACCAAACGCCCTTTTCACTTTCCAAAACTTCATTGACAAGGCTTCAGAAAGCGACCTTATTATGGGGGAGGCCTTCCGCATTGACGGTGCGACTTTCGATCCGAACATATGGCAACTCACGCCAAAGATTTCAAGAAAACTGGACGACCTCGTGGCAGTTATGCGCCGCTTCCCTTCCCTGCAAATCGAACTAAGTGCCCACACCCAAACACTTGGGCTGGCGGCAGAAAATCTAAAAATCTCGCAAAACAGGGTAAATATGGCCATAGAATATATGGTAAAAGAAGGGATTTCTGCTGACCGCATCAAAGGCATCGGCCAAGGGGAAACCATTCCACTCAACCATTGCCTCGACGGTGTCACCTGCTCCCGGGAAGAGCATTTGTACAATCAGCGCTTTGAGGTTCGGGTGCTGAAGGGTATTGAGAATTGAGAAATTTAGTAAATACAGAAATACGTACGTTGGTGGAATTTCCAATTTCCCAATTTCTCAATCTCCATTTTCTAACCTACATTCGGGTCAGCATTTAACGAAAACCCAATGCAGGTATGAAAGAACAGATCGTACACCTCACCGAAGACGTTTCCCAATCCCCACTTTACAGTGAAGACTTCGCTCCCGTGCCTGCCTCAGAACGCACATGGGACAAATGGAACATTGCCGCCATCTGGGTCGGTATGGCCGTTTGCATCCCAACTTATATGCTGGCCAGCAGCCTCATTGGTCAGGGCATGAACTGGTGGCAAGCGCTTATCACTATCCTTCTGGGAAATGTCATCGTACTCATACCGATGATCCTTAATGCTCATGTCGGCACAAAATACGGTATCCCGCTGCCCGTTTTTTTGCGCCTGAATTTTGGCGTGGACGGTGCCATCCTCGCTGCGCTGCTTCGGGGGCTGGTAGCCTGCGGGTGGTTCGGTATTCAAACATGGATAGGGGGAGCGGCCATTTACCAGTTATTATTGGCGATTGCTCCGGGACTGGCGAACAGTCTTTATTTAGGCGATTTCATAGGTATCAATTTGGCGCAGTTTGGCTGCTTTATGCTCTTTTGGTTTATCAACATGTACATCGTTTACAAGGGTATTGATTCTATCAAAAAATTGGAAACATGGGCGGCGCCGTTCCTTTTGGTCATTGGCATTATCCTTTTGGGATGGGCATGGTTGGAGGTTGGCTCTATGGGGAAAATATTGGATGCCTCCTATCAATTGGCAGCCGCATCAGAAGTTGATTTTTGGAAAATATTCTGGCCAAGCCTGACGGCCATGGTTGGTTTCTGGGCGACCCTTTCGCTGAACATTCCCGATTTTACCCGTTATGCTAAAACACAAAAAGATCAAGTGCTTGGTCAGGTCATCGGTTTGCCAGGCACGATGGTCATGTACTCATTTATCGGCATCGCCGTGACCAGCGCAACGGTCTTGATTTTCGGGGAAGCCATTTGGGACCCTGTAGCATTGCTTGGAAAATTTGATTCGCCCGTTGTAGTCATCACTGCCATGCTCGGTCTGACCATTGCCACCCTCTCCACCAACATCGCCGCCAACGTGGTTGCACCCGCCAATAGCATCGCCAATATTTCCCCACAAAAAATCAGCTTTCGCATGGGCGGCTATATTACAGGCATCATTGGTATTTTGATTTTCCCCTGGAAGTTATTGGCCGACCCTCATGGCTATATTTTCGTCTGGCTTATCGCCTATTCGGCACTGCTCGGTGCACTCGCTGGTATTATGATTTGTGATTATTATATTATCAGAAAAACAGAATTGGAATTGGCACAACTATTCAAAGTCAATGGCATTTACAGAGGTTGGAATAGGAATGCCTGGATTGCTTTTGTTTTAAGCATCTTACCCGTGCTGCCTGGATTTTTGGCTACTGTCCAAGCTGTTTCTGCTGAGAGCATAGGTAGCTTTTGGATGGATATTTATTCCTATGCGTGGTTTGTGACATTTTTCCTTGCTTTTGGGATATATTGGGTTTTGGAAAAAATAAAAAAATGAAAATCATAGCGAATACAATATATACTGATAAGGACGTTTATTTGCAATCTTTTTTCAATGCTATTTCAAATGACAAAAAATATTTTTCTTTGTTTAATTAATATTTTAAAAAGTCTTTTTAATGTATGTAAAATTAATTTAGGAGGTAATTTACATGCCCCTTTGGGGAAATTACCTCCTAAATTAATTTATATAATAATGGTTTGTATTTTCTTTATTAACACTGGTTGTGGCGGCGATTTTATTTTTAAAAAAGAAATAAAAATTACAGAAGGGAATTGGTATTACAATAACACGTTGGATTTTGATTTTGATATAAATGATATTTCAAAAAAATACAATCTCCTGCTTGATGTGGAGCATGCAGGAGATTATGGTTTTCAAAATTTATATGTGCAATTCCATACAGCATATCCTTCTGGGGAAAAAAAATCTCAAGTAGTCAGCCTTGAGCTTGCCAGCAAATCAGGTATCTGGAATGGGAAATGCCGAGGGAATACATGCACCGTAGAAATTCCTCTTCAGGTGAATTCGGTTTTTGAGGAAGCGGGAAATCACAGTATTTCAGTAGAGCAATATATGCGGAAAGACCCATTGGTGGGAATAAAAGGTATGACACTTAAAATTGCGGAAACAGAAATACGATAAATGAAAGTCATAAACCAAAAATCGTTAATCCCTATTCTCTTAATCGTTAATCGGCTAAATTTGATTAATGATTTTTGATTTGCATTTTCAAACCCACTCCTCACTAAATTCCAACAACCTTCCCAATTGCAAAAAAGCTTCTTTCCATTCTTCCGAAGCATACACCCATTTGCCAGTCTTGTATCCTTTGTTCATTTCATAATAAAGGTTTTGGCTTTTCCATAATTCAGGCTTTAAGCCCAAATCGTTTAAAGCTTTGATAAAATTGCAAAGAGAATGAATATGCTCGGTCGATAAATCCTTTCTCTCCAATTCTGAAAAAATACGCTCGCCAGCATCAAGGCTCAGGCTTTCCGGGTTTAGGAGTTGCACGTTCCAGCGACTGAATTCATCCGCCAATTCCTGCAATTTGGAAACGCTCAATTTATCGCTGTTGAAAATATGGGTAAGTTCCCAATTCACGACGAACTGGACAATGTTCTCCCAACCTTCCACTATTGGGATGTTACTTTCTTGTAGAGCCACCATCAGTTGGAAATTGTCATTGTAATAGTCCCGAATGACAGCCTCGACAGGAGGCAGGTTCTGACTGAGAACCATTTGTAAGATTTTCCTTTTTTCATCTTTGGCCAAATCTTTAAATGAAAAATGTTTGGTGCCAAATTTATTTAAGAGGTTGACCAAGTCGCCGATGTCAGAACTTTTGAAAGCTGTGGAAATATCCTGATGATTCTGGTCAAACTCTTCCCTGCTTTTTTCCAAAGAAATTGATCCGATCATATTATGTTGGTCGAGATAAAACACGGCGAAACTGAAATATTTTTGGGCAAGGGTCAAACGGGAAGTAACGGTGGTTTGGCCAATGGACAGACGGCGAGTACCTGCCGTGAGCCGCTCAAACACCTCGTTGTCGATCCAATAATGCAAAAAACGGGACGATTGCCCATAATCTTTGAAAAGCGAGGAGGCAGCGAAACGCATGCCCACTTTGTTCATGTTCGATTGCGAAGGAATCACATTGTAGCGGTAACTGACTGCTCCGTTTTGGTTGATATTGCTGGGCGCATTTTCCAAATGTTTTTCAAAAAGTTCCCGTAGATCAGGCCCATTCATATATCGGGCATACTGCATGGCACGGAGCGCATATTGCAATACCTGATCGGTTTCGATGCCCGATATTTCATTGAAAAACCAAGCACAACTTGTGTACATCAACATCGCGTGCCGTTGCATTTCTAAAAGGCGCAGAAGTTTGGTGGCTTCTTTTTTAGTTAATTCCTTTTTGCCATGTTTTTTTACAAACGCTTGAGTATTCTTTTTTTTCCTATTTAAAACAAGATGGATGTAATCGTTCCTTGCAGCCCATATATCATCCGACAACTTGGCTCCTTCCTTTTCAAATAAGAGGATCAGTTCATCGCGCAACCAGTCGAGTGTTTCCCGCAAGGGCTGCCGCCAAGCCTGGTTCCAATGCGCTTCACCACCTGTCTTGCAGCCACAGTCTGATCGCCAACGTTCCACGCCGTGGGCACAACTCCAACTGCTGTTCTCATGAATCTGCACTTCATACTCAGGTGGGTGTTTTTCCAAAAATGCTCCATAATTGATGATTTCAAACCCTTGTTTTTCGATAAAATCAATCCCCCAAGCGAGCGCCATTTCTCCATGCCGATGGTGATGGCCATAACTTTCGCCATCGGTGGCGATGTGGGAAAGTTGCACGGTATCATTATCATCAAGAACGCCCGTTACCCTATTTGCGAAGCGCTCTCCACTGTCCAACAGTTTTTGAAAAGCCACGTCTTTGGAGACATTGCCATCATAAAAAAACAATGTAATGCTTCGGCCAGAAGGCAGGTTGCACAAATAAGCCCGACGCGGGTCAACGCCTCCATGCAGCGCCGTCCAATCATCTTCTCCTATTCTTCTAAAGGCTGCCGCTTGGCTTGGCGCCAAAATGGTGAATTTGATCCCATGTGCTGCAAGCACCTCTAGTGAAGCTGTGTCTGCCGCTGTCTCTGCTAGCCACATTCCCTCTGGCTTTCGGCCAAAGCGGTACTCAAAATCGGTGATCCCCCAAACCACCTGCGTCTCTTTGTCCCGATCATTGGCCAATGGCATGATGATGTGGTTATAGACTTGTGCGATGGCATTGCCGTGCCCGTCAAAGCGCTCTTTGCTCAAGCGATCGGCCTTCTGGATTTTTTTGTACGTGACAGGGTCTGTCTCTTCCATCCACGAGAGCAGGGTTGGGCCAATATTGAAACTGATCTGCGCATAATTATTGACGATCTTCTTGATCTTGTTTTGCCCATCAAGAATACGGGCAACGGCATTCGGTGCGTAACATTCAAAATTGATCCTTTCGTTCCAATCGTGAAAGGGGGCTGCGCTTTCTTGTAACTCTAACCGTTTCCAGCCAAGCATTTTCTCTTGGAGGTTGATAAAAGTGGCCGTGAATGCAGATGTATTTGTTTGTGGGCATGGAAGAAAAGTAAATGTAAATTGAATGAAATGAAATTCTGTTTTTTTACCAGAAAGGCAAAAGTAATATTCACCAATAGCTTTTATATATTCGTTTTCTTAAATAATAAAAGGCGAGCTACCTGCCAGGTATTGACAGGTGAGCCTACCATTTCCCGATTATGCTCCGAAGGGCCGAGCAGATACCGGGCATTTTTTTTAATAAAAACAGTCGATGGGAAAATGTAGCAGTTGACGAATAGAGATGCCGATATGATAAATGCATTTTTCAATACCTTACACTTTTGAAAACGTGTTTGAAATAAAAAGTGTAGGGTAGAGAAATGCATTTATACATATTTGAATATGGAATGAGAAAAAGGAAAGCAAACAGGCTATTATGGATCCATGTCCCATTTCCCGAAGGGGAGTAATGAAAATAGTGCTTATGTGTTTCAATATTAGTGGTTTCAAATGTTGGCCACAAGGTAGCTTATTTCAGTTGTAAACAAAGTATTTTAGAGTATACGATTTTTAGTTAGTTAACAACCCCCTTACTATAAGTGCTACTTTTGGGCTGGCCCCGTTCACTACCTTGATCACCTCTTTCAAGGTTGTTTCCGTTATATCCTCAATAGGGTAACACTTATTGGAAACGACCGATACGACAAATACTCTTAGCCCCGCATGTTTGGCCACCAGCACTTCTGGTACGGTAGACATGCCCACTACATCACCTCCAATGCAGTGGAGGTAATTGTACTCCGCTGGCGTTTCAAGGTTTGGTCCCGGTAAAGAAGCATAAACCCCAGTATGGGCAGTGATATTATTTTCTTTAGCAATCGCCAGTGCCCGGTCAATCATCTCACGATCATAAGTTTTTAATAAATCGGGGAAACGCACTCCGAGGCGCTTGTCGTTCGGGCCACGCAAAGGGTTGTCGGGCAGGAGGTTGATATGGTCTTTTATGAAAACGAGGTCGCCTGCATCAAAGTCGGCGTTAGTACTGCCAGCTGCATTGGAAATAATAATGCGTCCGATACCCAATGCCTTCATCACTCTTACCGAAAGGTGACCTGCTGCATGGAATAACCTTCGTAATAATGGAAGCGGCCAGCCATCGCTACGATAGGCGTCCCAGCCAAATTTCCCAAAATCAATTTGCCTGCGTGGCTTGTTACGGTGGAGGTGGGAAAGTGTGGAATGTCTTTATAATCAATACTTTCGGCCAATTCAATTTCATCGGCCAATTGGCTGAGGCCCGTGCCCAGAACGACTCCTGTTGTTGGTTGGAAGCCAGTTTTTGTGCGTATGAAAGATAGGGCTTCTTGTATTTGCTCGTGTATCATTCGAATCAATTAACCGATGAAAAGGCAGTTTTGAAAAATATTCATATTAACATTTATTGGCATGTATTTTGGAGTATTTTGCCAACCACTCCAAAGACTGCTTTTTTAAAGGACCATCTATCCCACATTTTAAAATTATTACAAAACTGAACTGCACTCACCTCTCAGGCGGTGATTGCCAAACATGCCTGGGGAAACTAACAAACATTCACTTTCCGTCCCGAAGCAACTCTACCCTGTTTGTGCTTCGGGACTTTTTTTTGTTAATGCTGAATGAAAAATGAAGAATAGCAAAAGGCATTATTCCTCATTTTTCATTCTGCATTCTTCATTAATACCCAACACATATTTTTTCACTACTCCGATTTTCACGGCTGTTTCTTCACCTTTAAAGCCACTGATCATTTCATCTTTTAACCGGGCTTCTGCCATATCTGTAAGTTGCCGAGCGACGGGGATATAAGACCAATGCCATTTTTCTTCATTATATCCATGTGGCCGTTTTTCGTCTTTTGGAGAATAGGGTTGGCAAAAGCCAAAATCGGCGGCATTGGCAACCAGCCAATCATAAACCTTTTTTCCATTTCCATGCTCGAAGGTATAATTGTCGAGGTCGTTGATATCGATGTCGGTGCCCCAATGATGGCGGCTGGTGCCAGGCATAGAGCTATATTCCAATATCTTTAAAGCACGGGTTTTTGGGTCCGGATATTTTTTGGGCAGCGTTAGTGCCATTTTCTATTTTTCTTGCGCCGGTCCATTTTGCTTCCCAAATAGATTTTTGCCGATAAAAATTGCGGGTAGCAGAAATGATTTTTAATTCAATATCATCTGCTTTAGCTGCCGTCCACATTTTTTTTAAAACTTTCATAAGTTTCTTTTCTCAATAAATGAGGACGGCCATCGGAGTATTTATTTTCTACTGAAATAAAATCAGGATGTTTGGCAGGGTCAAATTGTCCCATTAAATATTCCAATGAAAATTCCAAGGATTGACCGCCGGGCAATGTGTCAAAATGGGTTGAATCTTTTTCTAAGGGTGGGACTGTTATTTCAGCGGTTTTATTTTCTGAGGATTTAATTTTATTTTCAGGTTGTGCGTTACTGATATTATTACAAGCATAGGGGATAAAAAGGGTCAATAAAAAAAATAAATTTTTCATAGAAGTAAATTAATTGGTTTTATTTTATTTGCTTTTACAAAGTATTATGGTTGAAATATATTAGTATTTCCAAAAAAATAAATGAGTTAAATTTTCGCTGTGCATTGATCCTCATAGACGCATTATGAAGAAACGCTAAACATTCAATATTCAAACTCCATTTGTTCAAAAGGATAGCCAAATAAATATTTCTCTTTCACCAATTTTTCCACTTTTTTTGGTACTTTATTTTCCCAGCCAGTTTGGCCATCTTTTAATAATTCCATTATTTCTTTGGTGAAAATATGTAGCACGTTTGGGTCGTATTTTTTTATGTCGATTATTTGCCCATCGTCCAATAAATGTTGGTATAAAAATTTAAGCCCTTCGGGGACAGGTAAATTTTTCACTGTCATTATTTCCTCACTGCCTTCCTGATAAGATGGGTAAATGTAAAATCGGACTATTTTAGTAAATACTTCTCCAAATGCTGCCAATAAACGGCCGTCCATATTTTTATAATATTTTTCGGAAATAAATTCCAACATGCGCCGGGCTTCTATGGAAATCCCTAAATGCTGAATTTTATAATCCGATAAATAATGAATTAGTTGGTGGTATTGCTCGCAATTGGAAACGATGACTGTTTGTCCCAAAGCACATAATAATTCCGAACGGTCAAGAAAATCTTTTTCATCCAATTCACCATCGCCACAAAGGCTGTCCATTGTCAATTCTGTCAACACAAAAGACCGATCAGCATTCACATCTTTATCCGAACGGAATTGCTCATACGCTTGCTTAATCATATCCAAGTGCATATTAGTGGGTGGATGAAAACTGCCCCGCACTACAAGCACATGTTTTTTATATAAAAATTCAGAGGCATGCACATTTGCTTGTCAGGGCCGAACATCGCCACATTGGTCATTTTATGTTTTACCAGCCAAAGCGCCAATAAGCGGTTGTCCAATTCTTCAAAATCAGGCCCAGTGAGGCGCACCATATCACAGAAACCCGGTCGTGCAAATGATCATTAAAGAATGAACCAACGTTTCTGGATCGTCATGGGAAATTATAAATAGCATAAATTAAATTCACGCCTAAAATACCGACTGCCTGCTGCTGCAACTGCGTATCATTATCCAACATTCTTACATGCAGTACAAGGTCATTTGCAGCTTCCCCTGGATTTAATTGAAAACGAATACCTAACCAGCCGTCACCTTTTATCGTGCGTGAAAAATTGAGCGCGGCAATGGTGTCGGCAAAAGCGAAGAAATTAGTGTCGGGTCGCTTAATTCCTAAACGGGTGACCATCAAGTCCACTCATGATCGAGCATTTTATAGAGGCGGTTTTCACAAACATATCGCCCGCTCGCTTCGATGCCATATATATCATCAGAAACGACCTTGTCATAAGCACTCATCGTCTTGGCAATAGTTCCTGCTGCAGCGCCTACTTTAAAAAAAATAACGGGCACTTCCTGCCCAGCGCCGATTTCTGCAAATGCGCCATAGATTTTATCATTGAGGTTTATTTCGAGGGCTTTTTGGTCGGTATCTAAAACTTGGTGCATAAAGCTAATTTTGAACAAAGTTATGAACCGCAAAGGATTCGGGGAACATAGAAAACATCGTGAATGCAGGAAATACAGCGTACCCATATGCTTTTTATCCATTTCTACTTTTCAACTGATAACTATCCCTACTTTAGCGTATCTATAAAAAACACTTCCTTTCATGAAAACAATGTTCACTTCTCTTGTGATATGCTTTTGCTTTCTCTTGTCCGCTCAAGAACCTGTCCCGAATGCAACTTCGGAAAAGGCGTGACCCCAATAGCATCTCCCCCTCCTACAGGAGGGGCCCGGGGGGAGGCCTACGCCGTCGTCGTCGGCATCTCCGACCTGCGTTTCGCGACAAGGATGCCCTGGCCTTCGCGGGTTTTCTGCAATCGCCCGCAGGTGGTGCTTTGGACGAGGACTAAATATTTAAAAAAGCGATTCAATTCGATTCAACTTATGCGTTGGCATACGGCAATTTGGGAAGGCTTTATCTGACGACCCGCCGCTATAACGAAGTGGAAAAATATTACAAAAAAGCCATCCGGCTCGATTCGACTATTGCAGGAAATCATAGCAACCTCGGATTTTTATGGAGAAACCCGCCGCTATGGAGAAGCAGAAAAACAGTACAAAAAAGCCATTCAACTCGATTCGACTTATTGGATGGATTATGCAAATCTGGGGATGATGTATCAAACCCTTCAGCGTTGGGAAGCATCCGAAACCATGACCTTAAAATCTATTAAACACGGTCCGCCTATTGGGCTGCTGCATGCCATACTCGGTAATGCTTATACCCGCCTGCCCGGCCGTTTGGAGGATGCAAAAAAGGAAATGGACAAAGCGCTGGAAATGGATGCCAATTGGCCAGACACTTATATCTACTTCGCCCAATGGTCTATAAAAAACAACAAATAAAAGAGGCGTGGCAATACCTCGAACAAGTGTTGGAAAAGGGCAATGGAAATGGGGAGTTGAAAGTGGCCGATTTGCAGGAGGGGCCTGATTTTGCAGGAATGCGGAAGGAGGCGAGATGGAGGGAATTGATGGAGAAATATTTTCCGGAGGATAATGACTAATGGTGGCCTTTGCTGTCATAGTGGGCAGGCCAACCCACTTGCTATCAGCACTCTATTCGGCACCGCCTTCTTTTTATTATTCTTCCAATTGTTGGATAATTTTTCTATTTCAGGTATTAAGGCTGGAATATCCACTTTTACTGTTTCCCATACGGTATCCAAGTCAACATTGAAATAATCGTGTATCAACTTATCTCTCATTCCTGCGATTGCCCTCCACGGAACTTGTTTAAACTTTTCTCTTAATTCCATACTGATTCGCTTGGCAGCTTCTCCCGAAATTTCAATCTTCCTGATAACCGCATCTTGTTTTTCTTCGTTAACCAAGAAATTTTCGTATTCAATATCTTCTAAATAAACAATCGCTTTGGATAGGCTTTGAAGGATATGGTCAAGATATATTAGGTCGCTCTTCTTCATTGAAAATGGTAATTAGGTCTTGGTAAATAAAAGTTTTTAATCGAGGGTTTTTCAAACTGTTTTCTGTGACCAAATCAACTTCTATCCCCAATTTATCTGAAAGCTCTTGTTGGATTTGAACCAATCTCAATAGGCTGATCCTTTCTTTGAAGGAAATTAAAATATCTAAATCACTATTTTCTCGATTTTCCCCTCTTGCATAAGAGCCAAAAATTCCAATCTTATCAGGGTTGTACCTAATAAGTGAATTTATTACTTGACTTTTAATTTGTTCATTTATCATTTCTTCTTTTTATGCAATTTAACCGGTTCTCGTGAGCCTTATAAAAAAACTTTATCAGCTTCAATTTCAAACTTCCCATTGAAAAAGAAAATGAAAATATTTGTATCGAGCAGGCATTTCAATCGAAGGGTTCAATATTGCTTTTTGATGACAAAGATAACCAATATGAAAGCAACTTGGTTTTGACCAATGCCTCAAAAAATACTCACATACCCAAAATGAATTTTCGGATTCCGAAAATCAGCCGCCACCCCGTCTGTCTTTCCTGCCGCCACGCTGATGCCAAAAATTCCTGCCCCTGTTTCAAAAGTAAGCCCTGCCCCAAAGCCTAAAGGGTGGTCAACCTGTAACGGTTTTTCGGATCGTCGGTCTTCCAAATAAGCATAATCACTAAAGGCATAGAAATAAGAATTCTGCCCAACGAGCAAGCGGTACTCTAAAGTGAAAACAGTAAAAAAAGTGGCGAAAATACTTTCCTCATCGAAGCCACGTAGCAAGCGGTTTCCACCGAGACGGTATTGTTCATTTTGGAAAATAGCCTCTTCGGAAATGATAGCCCCAGTCTGTGCGCTGGCCTTTATAGCACTCCGTTCCATGATGGGAAAATACCGTTCTACTGTTCCTTCTAAATTAAACCGGAAAGTCTTGCCTGGCAGGGTATCGTAAAAACTTTCGGCTACATTTAAAATGCCTTGGTTCTGCTTGATCTGCCTCGTACCTGCGCTGCCTTTGGCAATGATTCGCCAACCCTTGCGGGGATTGAAGCGGTAGTCGAGTTGCTGCCAATTTACTTCCAATCCAAAGGCTGTATTTTTTACATCCAGAACGTCTGGGAAGCGACCTTGGCGAATGGCATTAGTATCCACTGAGATAAGATTCGAGGCAGTTATTTTCCAAAAAGCCTTTAAATAATTGCCGCCTTCAAAAAGATATTGTACACCGAAGTCGCCGATGATGTCCGTATAAGTGCTGTCTCTTTTGTATTGGCTGAATTTGGCATCTACACCAAAAGGAAGGTCGAGCAGGTAAGGGTAGGCAAAAGCGATTTCCAATTCTTGGGTCTGTGGACGGAGGCGCTCAAAGGAAAGATAAATACGTTCGCCGAGGCCGAATTGGTTTTGCATTTCCGCATTAAAAGTTCCGGTAATTAATAATTTATTTTCCAGCCTATTATTATCTGGTAATACGCCCAATAGAAAATCAAATCGGCTGGCTCTTTTTTTTTCCAGTGTGAGGTTAACATTCGATTTATCCTCTAAAAAATTAATCGTGACATTTTCTTTTTCTTTCAGAAATGGCAACTCTTGAATGCGGGTTCTTATTTGCAATATTTTTTTTCTGCTGTATGGATCACCTGCATGAATGCCTAAATAATTACGTAAATAATTTTCTGATATTTTTACATCGCCTTTCCAATTTAAACTGTCGAAAAAAACGGGTTTGCCTTTTTCTATAAATAATTTTGCTTCAATTTTATTTTTATTAAAATTAATGCTGTCTAAAAAAACAGAAGCGAGAGGATGACCGTTGTTTTCGGCTTGCTCTACAATTCGTTCTTTTAATTTTTCTATTTCATTAAAACGGAGTGGTTTGTTGCTAAATAATTTTTCCCGAAAACCACTTTTGTCCAAATAGATGTCATCAATATTTCCATTTTTTAGGTGACTCCATTCATAATTACCACCTACATGTAAATGTCCATAAAAAATGCTGTCTTTAAATACAATACTGTCAAAAGATGACTCGAAATAGGAAAGGTTGTGGAGTTGATTGGTGATGTTTGTTAATTCATTTATTGCAGAAATAGAGTCGCCGAATATTGTTTGATAATTAATATTTTTTTGGAGAAAAAAAGTGTCTTTGTCGAGGGGTTTAATAATTAAATTATAATTGTTTTGAGAAAATGATTTATTGATAAATAATAATAAAATCATCAAGGTCGGTAGGATTTTAAACCCTGCCGAAGTTGGCACTGCATTTTGATATTTATGTTTTAGCAACATTCAATTAATCCAACGCAAAAAAGATGGTTTGGGTATAAATACAAAAGCGCAAAGAGGTTGAGTGTCCGCTTTGCGCTTTTTTCACTTGTACAAAGAATATGGTTTAATCCTCAAAAACTTCAGCAGCTTTCATTTTGAAGCCATCCAGTACTTTAGACTGCACTTCCCCTGTTTCATCTACCATATCTCGCAGTTTAAATCGCTGATTTTCAAACGCATATATTTCAATGGTTTTATTTTTTTGGTCTATCAGCCAATATTCCCTTACACCATATTTTTCGTAAATATCCTTTTTGTCCCCTCGGTCATAAAATGCAGTACTTTTGGAAAGCACTTCCACAACCAAATCTGGCGCACCCATTACAATCTTTTCTTTTTCATCCAATATGTGGTAACGCTCCTTGCTGACAAAAAGCACATCTGGGTGGCAGGCATTTCCATCGTCAAGCACTGTATCAAGTGGAGCTGAATAGGCTTTGCCCAATTTATTTTTTCGGGCATAAGTTTTTATTGCGATGAGGATGTTGTCTGCAATATTTTGGTGATCGAGTGTGGGGGATTGTTTTCTCACGAGCTCTCCGTTTATGAGTTCATACCAAGCATTATCGCCTTCGGGGAAGTCCAGTTCCCGAAATTCTTGGTACGTTATTTTTTTCGTTACTACTCCCATTTTCTTTTTTTTACAAAAATACTCTTTTGAGATTAAAATATGGTTCATGGCTTTATGGCTATGCTCGGATTTCCTGGTCCAAGTTACATTAAAGATGCCGCTCCGCATGATAGGAAGACCTTACCAATGGCCCACTCTCCACAAAATCAAACCCTTTCGACAAGCCAACTTCTTCATACATTTTAAAAATATCAGGGTGTACAAACTCGGCAACTTCAAGGTGCATTTTGGTTGGTTGTAAATATTGGCCGATGGTCATCACATCGCAGCCGTGCTCTCGTAAATCGTCCATTGATTTAAATACTTCTTCCTGCGTTTCACCGAGGCCGACCATGATGCCGGATTTGGTGCGTTTGCCATATTCTTTGGTGCGTTTGATTTGGTCGAGACTGCGCTGATATTTAGCCTGTGGGCGCACCTTTCTGTAAAGACGCTCTACGGTTTCCATGTTGTGGCTGACGACCTCCTGACCTGCGCTGATCATCCGTTCCAATGCTTCCCAATTGGCTTTCACGTCAGGTATCAAAGTTTCGATAGTAGTATTAGGAGATAACTCTTTTACGGCCCTTACTGTCTGATACCAGATTTCAGCGCCTCGATCTTTCAGTTCGTCCCTGTTTACAGAAGTGATAACGGCATGTTTGACCTGCATAAGAGTGATAGCTTCTGCTACCCGGCGGGGTTCGTCCTCGTCGTATTCAGGCGGACGACCCGTTTTCACGGCACAGAAGGAGCAGGAACGGGTACAGGTATTTCCCAAAATCATAAAGGTAGCAGTGCCTTCTCCCCAGCATTCGCCCATGTTAGGGCAGTTACCACTTTGGCAGATGGTGTGCAGATTATATTCATCCACCAGGCGGCGGACTTTTTTGAATTTCTCGCCAATAGGCAATTTCACGCGCAACCAATCAGGCTTGCGCTGGCGAGCTTCCTTTTTCTCAACTATCGGTAATTCAAGCATTGATTAGGTATTGTCCGAAGGAGTCCTTTAAAAGGGTATTAAGGTATTGGGTATTGAGGTATTGAGGTATTGAGGTATTAATGGCCCTAATACCCAGTTTTTTACCATCTTTTACCAAACTGCAAATGTAGGAAAAGGTTGAGGAAGAGCTGGTTGTTTTCCACGTTGTCCCGCTCCACCATGATGGGTGCTTTTTTGGAGAAAAAGTCCACCATGAAACCAGCCTCTATGGACTTGAGGTATTCATCATAAGCGCCCCAATCGAAGTGGACGGCAAATTTGGCGTTTAAGCCAGGAAGGATGGACAGGTCGCTAAAACCTTTCGTCCAGCCAGAAGCGCCATGTATGGAATAAATGTCGAGGAATTGTTCGGCATTTTCTTCTGAATATTTTGTAGAAACAGAAACCTGACCATCACTGCCTCTTAGTTCAAGGTAATAAGGCTTAAGCAGGCCAAGGGTTGCTCCACCTTCATAAGAAATGCCAAAAGCGACGCCTTTGTGTTTTGCTTTTTCTGAAAAATAGCGTTTTGCTCCCATTGCTCCCCGGATCACATAGAGGTTATTTTGCTTGCCATATTTGAATGCCTTAGAAATACGGCCATGGATGGGAGTAGGGGTGTCGAAACTCTGACGAAACTCCTTTTCGTGCTTGAGTTCGCCTATTTCAAAGTGGATATATTTTGTGAGATAGTATGTTTTGAGTTTTCCAAAATTAGTCCCTATGGCAAAACCATTGGTGTGCAGCCTCATGCCCAAAGCAAACTCCTGGTTGTAAACAATCCCAAAACTTGTATCCATTTGCTTGGGCTGGATGGTCTCTTGAGCCTCTAATGAAAAACTAACGAAGAGGATAACAAGGATGTGGTAAAATTTTAATTTCATGGCATTCATTATAGTAAAATGAAGGGTCCTGTTTTTTCAGAACCTTAAATATACAAGATATATAAGAGAGAAACGAATGCCAAAGTCCTTTTGTTTGAAATTTTTATTGGAAATACCCTAGAATTGGCAGGGAAAAGACGGTGTTTGGGCAGTCCGGCAGTCTTCGATTCGGCAGTTCCGTATTGGGCTTCTTTGAAAAGAATGCCTTTATATTTAAAGACTTACGGAATGAGGGCTGACCAACTGCCGAACTGAAGGCTACCGGACTCATTCGTACCGCAGTGCTTCGATAGGGTCGAGCCGTGCAGCTTTCATGGCCGGGTAAATGCCTGAAGCCAAGCCGACCAAAGTACATACGACGATGGCCATTGTGATCCAGTCCCATGGCACGAGGAAAGTACCTCCCATTATTTTGGTCACAACATTCCCGATAACGATGCCGAGGAGGATGCCAACGATCCCGCCAATCTGACAAATGATGATCGCTTCAGCGAGGAACTGCCAAAGGATATTTCTTCTAGTAGCACCCAACGCTTTGCAAATACCAACTTCCCTGGTCCGTTCCGTAACGGAGACCAACATGATGTTCATCAAGCCGATGGCTGCGCCAAGGAGGGTCATGATGCCAATGGCAACGGCGGCCATTCTAAAATTGGTAGTGTTTTCACGGATAATGGAAACGAGGCTGTCACTGGAAAACAATTCGAAATCATTTTCCTGAGTGGCTTTCAATCGCCGGATTGTACGGAAGGCCCCTATAGCTGCCGATTGCGCTTGATCCATTTCTGTAGCATCCTGAATGGCAACGGTTACTTCATAATTCTGTTTTTGCGAAGCGTAATATCTTTTGCCGTCCATCAACGGAATGAACACCGCCCTGTCGGCACTTTGGTTCATGCTGGTGCCTTTCGATTTTAAGACACCTACTACCTTAAATTGGAGATTTCCGATGGAAATGATGCGCCCCAATGCTTTTTCAGCTTTACCTTTAAAAAGGGATTTTAAAATATCGGAACCGATCAATGCTTTGTTGCTTCCATTCAATACTTCCCTTCTGGTAAAAGCCCTCCCTTCCTCTACTTCAAAACTCTTGACATCCAAATAGCTTTCATCAATGGCCGTAACGGAAACTGTTGGGTTGGTCTGCTCATCATCATAAGTAATAATAGCCCTTCCTGTGCATCCAACTGCAATAGCAACTTTTGCCGGGAAATCAAACCGACCTTTGAATTCCATAGCCTGTTTGTAGGATATGGCCTCTCCTTGTTTTCTTCGTCGGCCACCGTGGCTGCCACCCATGTCCACTCCTTTCGGTTCGAGAGTGAAAGAGTTAGCGCCTAGTCCAGAGAAACTATCGTTGAGGGAATAGATGGCACTGTCAATAGCGGTTAGGATTCCAACCAATGCCATGATACCAAATGCGATAATGATCATGGTAAGTATGGCCCGTAACAAATTCGACTTGACCGAGCGGAGTGCTATGCTGATATTTTCAAGTGGGTTCATTTTGACTTAGAGGGTCCAGGGGTCAGGTATGTTTCACCTGACCCCTGAACCCTGATAATAGTGTGGCCGAAATTAATATGTGGTAGAACGCTTTCTTTTTTTGTTCGATAAAATCCCATTTTTGCCAGACGGATCAGACCTGCTTTTTTAAGTGTTGAGGTCAAATAGGGAATTGTGATAGACCATCCGTCCATAACATCCAATTTTTTATACTTTTGGAACCCATCTTGATTTTTCCATATAGCCCCTATCGAAAGGCCAAGCCAACACCAATTTGTTTATGATTATTAATTTAAACGACACCAATTCTATAGCTAACAAGTTTGTGGCCCAATTGAGGGATGTGCAGGTTCAACAAGATCAAATGCGGTTTCGTCGCAATTTGGAACGGCTGGGAGAAGTCATGGCCTACGAAATCAGCAAAAAGCTGAAATATAAAGCCAAGGAAATCGAAACACCCCTGGGCATAGCGGAAGTTAAATTGCCAACTCAACCTATCATATTGGCAACCATTCTCCGGGCAGGTTTGCCATTTCATCAAGGCTTTTTGAATTATTTCGATGATGCTAGTAACGCTTTTATTTCTGCTTACCGAAAACATCATAAGGATGGTACTTTTGACATCGAGCTTGGGTATGTTTCATGTCCCGACCTAAAAGGGGCTGTTGTGATCATAGCTGACCCAATGTTGGCGACAGGGGCATCTATGAACATTACCTTAGAGGAGTTGAGACGACATGGAGAACCATCACAGGTTCATGTTGTTACGGCCATAGCTTCTCGGCAAGGCTTGAATTATATAAAGAAGAACAACCCCGGCACACATATATGGATGGGGGCGTTGGATGAAGAACTGACCGCTAAGTCGTACATTGTGCCGGGCTTAGGCGATGCTGGAGACTTAGCATTTGGTGCTAAGATACAGGAATAAAACAAAACGAAACAACTACAATATGAAAGGACTTATCCGCCGTGCGACTACTGCCCTTATTTTTGTGGTAGTCATGTTGGCAGGCCTTTTTGGGGGACGCTACACCTTCGTGGCTTTGTTCGCTTTAATCACGGCGCTTTGTCTTTGGGAATTTCTGAGCATGGTGCTCTCTAGATATACAAAGCGGGACTATTACCGCATGTTCATTGGAGTGGGTTTTGGGTTAACACCTTTTGTGTTAGCTACTATTTTACATATGCGTCCGATCCTCACTCAAACTAATGACCAGTTTGTCATCGTGACTTCCATCCTTTTTTCGCCTTTTGTTTTCCTCGCATTTATTTATGAGCTTTTCAGCGGGTCAAAAACACCTTTCCAGAATATTGGCTTTATTGTATTGGGAATGGTTTATATAGGGGCTCCTTTCGCCCTGCTTGATTTTATTGCGTTCAACGATGGAGAATTCAGTGCCTTGGTCGTGTTTGGGCTGCTGTTGCTCACATGGATGAATGATACCGGAGCCTATGTCTTTGGTTCTAATTTTGGTAAAACGCCTTTGCTGCCAAGTGTTTCCCCTAAAAAAACATGGGAAGGTACAATTGGCGGCGTAGCTACGACCTTTCTCGTGGCCTATTTGTTTTGCCTTTTTACAAACCAACTCCGGCTCGTGGACTGGATGGTGTTGGCGCTCATAGTAGCGGTGTTTGGTTCAATGGGTGATTTGGTGGAATCTATGCTGAAACGCAGTGTGGGGGTGAAAGACTCAGGTACTATGTTGCCCGGCCACGGAGGGGTGCTTGATCGGTTCGATGCTTTTATTTTCATTTTACCGTTTGCCGCCGCTTATTTGTTGTGGATTCGTTAAATATTTACATGCTGACTTGCAAGGGACGTTACTGAATGGTTTATTTTTCTGAATTTTGTTGAATTGTTTTTGAAAAAATTCTTGCCTCTATATAATGGCAACCATTGTTTCAAAGCATCATAAAAACATCATCTTGGGCACAAACCTGTTTTGCCCTCTCACAAAAGAAATAATACGATGAAAAAAATCTTTCTTTTTACCCTGCTTACCTTATTGTTTGCCTCTGCTTTCACCGAAGATGCCCACGCCCAGCGAAGGGGCAAGAAGAAAAAGAAATCATCGAAGACGGATGAGTATTTTGATGAGAGCGGTTTTGTGAACAAACTTTGGTATGGAGGAGGTGTTGTTTTAGGCCTCAGTGGTTCCAACAATGAAAGCCTATTCACTTTTGGGCTCTCGCCGATGGTGGGTTATAAGGTTTTGGACGATGTGATTTCAATAGGGCCAAGGGTGGGTTTTGAATACAACCATTACCGAGTAGATTTTGGTCAAGTGTACAAAAGTTCATTTGTTTCTTATAGCCTTGGGGTTTTTTCTCGCATTAAAGCTTTCCCGAATTTCTTTGCTCACCTTGAATACGAGTACCAGAGTACAGAATTTATTGATGGCTTGGATACTGCCAATGGAAAATTAGTCAAAGACCGGGTTAATTACGACAACGCCTATATTGGTGCCGGTTATAACAGTGGAGGTTTGTTCGGTTATGAGATAATGCTTCTTTACAATGTCAATCAACCTGAAAACACAGCCCAGTCTCCAGTTACTATTAGAGCTGGCTTCACTTATAAATTCTAAAAACGCATTCTTTTTTTACATTAAACAAACAACCCTTTCCCTCCCCGGAAGGGGTTGTTTGTTTATGGTCATTTACCTTTGCGAACTTTTTTGAAAATAAAACATTTAGAAACCCAACCTTGACAAATAAATTTTACCAGACAATATGAGCAGATCATTCCATAAACTTTCTGTAAAAAAAATAACGACCGAAACGCCTGATGCCGTAACCCTGACCTTCGATGTCCCAACTGACTTGAAAGAAAAGTTCAAATACATACAAGGTCAATACCTGCCGCTGAAGTTTCACCTAAACGGAAAAGAAGAGCGCCGCTCCTATTCCATGTGCAGCAGCCCTATAGAAAGCGACCTTTCCGTGACTGTGAAAAAAGTGCAGGGGGGAAAAGTATCAACCCATATCCATCAAAACATCAAGGCTGGCGACGAAGTCCGAGGTGATGCAGCCCGATGGTCGTTTCTATACCGAACTCCATGAGGATAACAAAAAGAATTATTACCTCGTCGGTGCAGGCAGTGGCATTACACCGCTGATGTCGATCATGAAAACAGTTTTGGAAAAAGAGCCAATGAGCCATGTTTTTTTGTTGTATGGCAACAGGAATGAAGACCATATCATTTACAAAGAAGAATTGGAAAACCTGCAAAAACGCTATGCCGGACAACTCATGATAGAACATATTCTCAGCCAGCCAAAGCGGGGAGAAAAAGTCAGGTTTGGGCGGCTTGTTTTCAAAAGGAAAAATCACATGGGAAGGCAAAGTGGGTCGTATTGATGGCAATGTGATGAAAAAATATTTGTCTGAAAATGCACCGCGACACAAAGCATCCGAATTCTTCCTTTGCGGTCCTGGCAGCATGATAGATAGGGTCGAAAAAACGCTGTTGGACGATGGGTTTAAAAAAGAGAATATCCACCGAGAGTAATTCACTGTGGAGGAACCAACAGCTACTGTTGTCGTGGGTGTCAGGTGCAAAAATCATCGCAACATTGGACGGAAAAAAGAAGGAGGTAAATGTGCCAGCAGGAAAACAAATCCTATTCGCTTTGTTGGACGAAAAAATGGATGCGCCTTATTCCTGCACTTCTGGAGCGTGTTCTACCTGCATGGCAAAGCTTATCAGCGGCACCGTTAAAAATGGATGCCTGTTATGCTTTGGATGACAGCGAAGTTGCGGATGGCTTCATCCTTACTTGCCAGTCGCACCCAACGACCGATGTGGTGGAGCTAACTTTTGACGTTTGAAAATAAATTGAATTGAGAGGCAGGCCAACAAAAAGGGGCGCTGAAAATTCAGCGCCCCTTTTTGTTGGCCCGCTGTCAACCGTTCCCCCTTAGTTTCCAAAACCAACACTATTGAATTGCTCGATAATGCGGTTGTCCATATCCGTTATTGGAATTGTCCCTGATTTCAATTTGGAGGTCATTTTCATAAGGGGCAGGATCGCTTATCGGGCTTTGGTAGTAAAGAAAATAAATACTGGTTGGAAAGGGATTGAATGTCACTTTGGATATCAACAAACATTTGCTCCAACCCGGCAACATCATCTGCTTTGAAATAGCGGTCTTGAGTTTTGGCTAATGACTGGAGGGCAGCTTCATCAAGGTCAGCACTATTGAGTGCGGCTACGTAAGCCCGTTTGTTGCCAAGTGCATTCAAGGCGTCATTCAGTTTAACCGATTGTGATGCGTTGTGACGGCCATGCTGTGAAAATAATAAGACTACCATCCACAATGCCGTCAATTGAATAATTGTCTTCCCCACAAATCTGCGACATCTATTACCCCACCATATAAGTTAGTGGAATTGACAAGACCCGTTTCCGGAATAGCACTTATGGCCAGCTATCAGGTCTTGTTTATTGGTTGTAAAAGCTTTCCGCTCAATTGTCTCTGCATCAAACGTATAAATGGCAATTTCCTGTTCTGGCAATTTTTGCTGAATAAGTGTTGCAGCGGCATTTTTTGATCTGTGGTATGAGCCCTTCCACACTACGGGTGATATCCAACAACAGTACAGTCCGCAAAGAGAAAGGAATGGAACTCCTGCCTACGCGTAGGTCGGCTTCTGAGTCAATATTACCGTTATTTTCAGTAACAATGAAGTCTTCCTCCATGAGTGTAGCAACCCCTTTTTCATAATAATCTTTTACTTGGAAAAGTACCTGTACGGTGCGGGAGTCAGGAACGACGCCAACTTCAAATGAATTCATCCTATAAAAGTTGGAAAGGTTGAACGGTAAAAAATCATCGTCTTTGTTGCAGCTAATAGTAACGAGCAACAAAAGGGCGGTCAATAAACAGCTAAAGGTGGAGATAGCTTTCATAATTTAAATTTTATTGTAAAACGAAAAGTGAACTGAAAATTGGTATGTCCGCAGTGTTAAAATTTGAAGTTGGATATATATGCAAAAGAGAATAATAAAATCCTAAGTTCACAGGGACACGAGGGTTTTAAACAAACTTTAATAATGATGCCAATGTAACAGCAAAACCTTGACCACTTGTTTGCCCTGCCTTTATATTAAAGATGTTTTATTTTTGAGAAAGCCCCTATTCTTAAGATGGAAGAAATTGGAATTAGATGAATAACAGTGGGTAAAAATTTCTCAATTTCCAATTTCTAGTTTTTTAAGAGCCGATAGGTAGGTTTCTTCTTTTTCGAGCAACAAGTTGAGCAGATGTTTGCTCACCTTACCGGGCTTTCCATTTCCGATGACCAAGTCATCTATTTTAACAACCGGCATTACCTTTTTTGTGCTACTAGTAATAAATGCCTCTTTGGCCGTTTCCAATTCCTTTAATTGTAGCGGCCGTTTTTCTATTTTGTAAAATGGGCTGGCCAGTACCAAAGCCTGCTTTCGGGTGATGCCTTTTAATATTTCCTTCTCGGCGGTCACGATGGTATTGTCATTTTTAACAATAAAAAAATTGGCCCGTACTGTTTCATGTACATGTCCGCCATAGTGAAAAAGAATATCTTCCGCGCCAACGGCTTTCATTTTTGGGAAAAGGTTTACTCCTACAATATAATTAATGGTTTTTACAGCGGGTAAAGTCCGATGGTATTCGTGCAGCATGAGTTTTATCCCATCGTCATAGTGGGTGGTAGAATAATTGGGAACAGGGGAGGCAAGGATAACCATATTGGGGGTGGCAGGTGAATACCCATCCTGCGAATACCCTCCTGTCAACACCAATTTTAGGCCAGCATCCACCAAGCCATTGGCTTCGATCATATCATAAACCTGCTGTTTAATTGCTGCCCTTGAAAACGGGATGGGAAGTCGGAGCCCTTTTGCAGAGTTTTCCATTCGATCGAGGTAATCATCGAAAAAAAGCGGATGGCCTTGTTTCACCAGAAAAAAATCGAATAGGCCATAGCCTCTCAATAGGGCAAGATCGGTGATGCCAATAACAGCTTTTTCTTTTGGAACAAGTTGTCCGTTGACAGAGTAGTATTTTATCATAATAAAAAATGGCTGGATGGTTAAATGGCTGAATGGTTGGAATCCATTCAGCCATTTAACCATCCAGCCATTTGATTATTTAAAGCGCTTTATCCTTTTCTAATAACTGGAAACCATTACCGTGGATGTTGACGATTTCAAGGTTATCATCGAGGCTCAGGTATTTGCGGAGTTTGGTCACAAACACGTCCATGCTCCGGGCAGTGAAGTAATTGTCCTCGCCCCAAATTTTGGTCAACGCTTCTGAGCGGGTCAGCACGTCATTGAGTTTTAGAGCAAACATGCGGAGCAGTTGCGCTTCTTTGGGTGACAGCTTGAATTTCTTCTCATCCTCGCCTTCTTTGTTATAGGTCAATATCCGCAAAGGATAGTTGAAGTGGTATTTGCTGATGAAAAACTCCCGTACTTCTTCTTTGGGGTCTTCCTTTTGCATAGTGCGTTTGAGAATGGCCTGGATGCGAAACAGGAGTTCTTCCGAATTGAAAGGCTTAGTGATATAATCGTCGGCTCCAATCTTAAATCCTTGGAGTACATCTTCTTTCAGCGTTTTAGCGGTGAGGAAAATGATGGGGATGCCTGTGTCTTTTTCTCTAATTTCTCTGGCTACAGTGAAGCCGTCTTTGCGGGGCATCATCACGTCGAGGATGCAAAGATCGTAATTGCCACTGTGGTAGCTTTCAAGACCCTTTATGCCATCGTTGGCGAGGGTAACATCATAGTCGTTCATTTCGAGGTATGAGCGCAACACATCCCCGAAATTTTGGTCGTCTTCGACCAACAAAATTTTGCCACTTGTTGTAGAGGTCATACGTTATTGGGTTTTGATATTTAATTTTCAATAGGAAAGAATAAAGTAAAATTGCTTCCTTTCCCTAATTCGCTTTTCACATCGACCTTCCCTTTGTGGGCATCCATCATAGCTTTCACATAGCTCAAACCAAGGCCAAAGCCTTTTACATCGTGGAGGTTGCCGGTATGTACCCGGTAGAATTTTTCAAAAATATGTTTTTTGGATTCTTTGCTGATGCCAATACCTTTATCGGATACAATAACTTCAAGTCCCCCATTCACATTGCGTGTCGTTACAGAAATTTCAGGTTTTTCCGGAGAATATTTGTTGGCATTATCAAGCAGGTTGTTGATGACGTTGGAAATGTGTGTCATGTCACCTTTAATTACAGGCTGTTTGGCTTGCAGATCCGCAGTTACTTTGCCATCCTTTTTGTCCACTTGTAAGGAAATATATTCCACGGCATTGTTAATCACTTCGTGCAGGTTTACATCCGACATGTTCAAGGTAAAATCCTGTTTGTCGATGCGGGCCATCTGCAGCACTTTTTCCACTTGGTTGTTCATCCTTTTGTTTTCCTGCCGGATGATGTCCGTGAATCGCTTGATCTTGACAGGTTCGTTGATGACCCTTGGGCTGGCGATGCTGTCCGATGCGAGGGAAATAGTAGCGATTGGCGTTTTGAACTCATGGGTCATATTGTTGATGAAGTCGTTTTTCATTTCCGACAGTTTTTTTTGGCGGAATATGACTGATATGGTGTAAGCAAAACAGAACAGAATAATACTCATAAAAATGGCAGCACCGATCAAGGTTTTAATGACGGAACTCCAGATGAAACTGTTCTTCATCGGGAAATGGATCATCAGCATACCGGGGGATTCTACATCATCTTGGAAAAGACTTACCCGGTAGTCGGAATTATGGAGGTTTTTATATCCGGTAATGGTTGTTTGTTCCAATCTGTCTTCTACGGTATATTGGCCATCCTTGATCACAAAGCTTTTTCTGCTAGCATCAAAAACACCGTATCGGAAAGGGGTTTTGATGCCTTTGTCCTGAAATTCTTGCCGGAGGTAACTATCGAGTTTGTCTTTGTCAATTCGATCAACCAAAGGTTCGTAGTCATGCGCCTCGTTCAGGCTCACCCACTTGGCTAAATTTTCTTCCTTTTCCTTTGTACAGTTCGAGCAATTGCAAGAATTGGCGGTGAGGATGAACTCAAGCCACCTTTTTCTGCTCAAGTGAACGTGCCCGTCACTCTCGGTATGGCCAGGGGCAATGTCGAGGGAAACTTTGAATTCTTCTTCCTGTATCTTAGTCCTGAACTCTTCCTCATAAAACTCCCTGAACCAGCCATTGTCCAAGTTCTGAAACATATCAATACTCTCTTGGTATTCCAATTTTTCGGACACTCTGTTCAGTGCATCAAAAACCTGTATATCGAACTGACCCTCGTTCGCCTCTAAGGTGTCCATAACCCATTTCAATTGCATACCAGCCACTCCTATAAGCGCCGCGCTCATCAGCCCAATGATCAACCATATTATTTTTTTGTTCATGATAAAGTGAAGGGATTCTTTTCGAATGCAGGTTTACTTATAAACTGAGTTTTATCAAAACATTACAAATTTAACATTTCCGCGCAGGCTTTTAACCTTTTAACAGATTTTTAAATTGGCTGATGGTTGTGGGCTCTTAGTTTTTGGTCTTTTGCATTTGGTTATTGACGGCCTCATTTGCCTAATTGATACTGCATAGACTGAAATAATGCCAATTGATTTTTTGCCCGCACTAGGTTATGTCCTGGGTATTTTATCTTGTAATAAACATCGCCCATTAGATGATCGCCCAAGAAACGGATAACCTGCATCAAAGTGAGCCAAGGCCCTGCTTCCGGAAGGTGTTCTATTTCTTCCATTGTCAACAAGTCGCCCATTTCGGAAAGGAATCCCGTTGATAATGCTTCGTAAATATCGGGCCTCATTTTTATTTTTGAAAAATCTTTTTCGTCCTCATCAAATTCGCTCGTAAAAGTTCGTACCATATCTCCAAAATCCGAAAGTACACTACCCGGCATTATAGTATCAAGATCAACGACGGCCACTGCTTCATTTGTTGTTTTATCAAACAAGACATTGTTTATTTTAGTGTCGTGGTGAACGGTTCGAAGGGGGAGGTTTAATTGGTTTGTTTTTTTAAATAAATATGCATGTTGAAAAATAAAATCGATTTCATTTTTTGATTCTGAAATTCTTTCGGGCACTCCGTTTTTAGTAGCCAATAAAAAATTAGCCATTCTTTTTTCGCCATTATGAAAATCAGGAATAGTTGTATTTAGTTTATTTGTTTCCAAATCATTTAAGGCCCTCGCAAATGCTCCATATGCCTTTGCCGTTCCATATGCTTGCCCTGTAGTTTCTACTTTATTATATGAAAAAGTATTTTCTAAAAAATTAAAAACACGCCAATAATTCCTTTTTTTATCCTGATATAATAACCCTCCTTTTTTTGTTTCAAATGGTTTTAAAATAAATAAAGGGTAATTTTTTTTCGATAAATGATCGGCAACCAATTTAATGTTTTCCATGACGGAAAATGGTTGTTTGAATACCTTGTCGTTAAAGCGCTGTAGGAGATATTTTTTTTGGATGTTGTTCTGTAGAAGCCTTATTTTATAGGTATCATTTATGTGGCCGTCGCCAAATGGCAGTGCTTCTTCCAGTTGGTCAAAATCGAAAAAATGGTAGAGGATGTTTTCCATTTCGAAAAAAAAGGAACAAATTCATTTCCAAAGTGGTGAAGGGTATTTCCCTTTAGCGGTCATTTTTTTAAAAGCATTTTGCACAGTGGCCTTGTCTTCCTGATAGGTAACGCCGTACCATTTTTCATTATTTGGCAAAACGGAAAAAGTGCATGTGCCTTCGTTTATAAGTTGGTTGGCAAAAGTGGAAATATAAAATTCTGCCCTTGCATTAGCAGTATTCGCTGACACAAAATTTTTAAATTCATTTTCCAATAATTCAAAAAGTTGTGGGTGAAATCCCCATATATTCATGGAAACCAAAGATTGCCCATCTAATTCCGTTTTTCCATTTTTGCCATTATAAAAAATACCAGTATCGGATTTTGCTATACCCGTACATTCAGTAACGGTTTGCAAAAGATTATTTTCATCCATTGAACAAATACCTCTTGAGACAGTACCATTATCTGATAAGGTATTTTCCAAAACATAACCGACCATACCATAATTTGATGGAGTGCATTCGGAAGTCAGAAACTTGGCCATTTTTTCAAAACCACTATACCCATAATAATCATCGGCATTAATGGCTACAAAAGGTTCGTTCACCACATCTTTAGCGACGAGTATAGCATGACCAGTGCCCCAAGGCTTTTCCCTTTCAACTTGATCCGGATACTTTGGTACGTATGCGTCCATATCCTGAAAAGCAAAAGCCAATTCAGTTTTGCCTTCCCAACGCTTGGCTATTTTTTCTTTAAAAGCCTCTTCAAAATCACGGCGGATCACAAAGACAACTTTGCCAAAACCTGCCTTCAGCGCATCATAGATCGAATAGTCCATGATGGTCTCCCCGGCTAGCCCGACTTCATCCAATTGTTTCAATCCGCCATAACGGCTGCCCATGCCGGCAGCGAGTATTAATAGAGTGGGTTTCATTAAAATAAATGGTTTGAATGGTTTGAATGGTTTGAATGGTTTGAATGGTTATTGAGGTGCGAAACCATTTTAACCATTCAGCCATTTCAACCATTTTTTCAAAAGCCAAACTTATGCGATTTGTAACCAGTAAGGCGGGGGAGAGAAAGAAAAAATTTCATTTTTTCTTTCTCTCCCCCGCTGGGGCTGAGTGTTTTTTGATAAAAATTTTCAATTTTTATCAAAAAACACCCCATACTAAAAACTGTTATTGCGATTTTTTAAAATGAATCAGGTTGTGGCCATTGCTTCAAGAATTTGCTCGGAGTGACGCTTAGATTCCACCTTGTCTATGACCTGCTCAATGATCCCTTTTTCATCAATGACAAAAGTGGTGCGGATGAGGCCCATGTAATCCCGCCCAAAAGTATTTTTCATGCCCCACACGCCATAAGCTTTGATGGTTTTCATATCATCGTCCACAAGCAATGGGAATGGCAGGTCAAATTTTTTGATGAAATTTTGGTGTTTTCTGGCACTGTCGGGACTGACACCGAGGACGGTATAGCCTTTCTTTTTAAGGGCTTTAAAGTTATCACGCAAGTTGCAGGATTCTATTGTGCAGGTAGGAGTGTTATCGGCAGGGTAAAAATAGAGGACGAGTTTTTTGCCTGTGAACTTTTTTAGGGAAATGGAGTTGCCTTTTTCATCGGTACCATGTAATTCGGGGGCTTTGTCGCCCGGTTTTAGATGTGTCATTTATAAGTGCTGTTTTGTTTAAAAATAGTGGTTCTTCTCCGTGAAGACCCAAAATAGTTATTGAAGGTCAAACAGCAGGAGATGGGAAATGTTGGGAAAAACTACCGGATAAAATCTTTCTCATATAAAGTCTCATTTCCCACTGCGTCTTCCACTACCAATTTCAGCACATGATCACCCTCGCCGACCCTATCATCAAATTCATAAATGAGCATGTCGTCCTTTTTGTCATACTCCATTAAAATCCATTTACCGTCCACCCAGGCATTGTAGGAAATGGCACGGACTGGCCCCATCGTTGCTACGTTGTCCGTCACTTTGAATTTCATTTTATTGTAGCCCCTCATATTGTAAGCGAAAGCGACAGGAGTGATGACGGGCGCTTTCTCATCGGCCATGATGCAGTAGTCTCCCAATGCCCTGACCCTTGCCCGGAGGAGGCCGTCTTTCCATTTGCCACCACAGTTCCATATATCGCCGCCTTGGCAGTACGCTACGAATACTTTTGGTTTTAGTTCAGCGGGAATGGAAGTAGTTGGGCGGATGCCGATGTCGAAATATTTATGGATGGGAGTACGGTAATTGTGCAGGTGATGGACATGCGAAAAACAGCCATCGGATTTTTCAGGTGTGGTCTCGTAATTCATGTAGAGGTTTTCATACAACGTACCTTTTGACAAATGCAGGTAGAGCCCTTCCGTTCGGATGAGGTTGCCCTCATCATATGGCAAAATGTAATTGTATGTTTGACTGGCCACAGAGGTTGCAGGTATTTTGCTCCTCTTCACCCAAAACTCTAAAATGGATTCGTTGCCTGCCACATCGGAAGCAACCAATTTAATATGGCTGGGTTTGCGTTCAAACAACTCGACGACACCTTTATTTATTTGCTGATTATAAATGGACAATTTATTGCCCGGCAGATTGAAACAGCGGTTGTAATAGCTTTTTTTGGTCACCCGCTCCTCATAATCACAGTGGGCATTGATATAAAGTGACTCATCAAAAGAAAACTCTTCCATGTCAAAATCGTAAACAAGCTGATCGTTTTGGAACATTTTCAAAGAATAAATGCCATTCCAGTTGCTTACCCGGTCGAAGTGGTCATACACCTTGAGGGCAAACCCCGCCCGCCAAGCAGCCAATGCCAAAGTATCACCTTTGATGCGGTATTGGCCATTTCTTATTTTGATCAAGCTAAATTCTTTACTACCTCGTTCTTCCAGCTTATCGTTCAGGAAATAAGTTTTCAGCGAATGCATTTTTGGCCTTACATGGTCGGCTACTTTAAAACCAAATAGCAGCGGGTTAACTGGTTTTTGGGTACTTGTTTTCCTTACTTCAAAATGCAAATGTGCCCCATTGGAGGAGCCAGAATTTCCCATAATGCCTATTTGCTCACCTTGCAAAATTTGGAATTCACCATGTCCTGGGTTCAGGTCTACTTCAAAAGATTCTTTTTGATATTGCAATTTTTTTACATAGGCAGCTAAAGCGTTAGTAAAGCGGTCAAGGTGGGCATAAACGGTCGTAAAACCATTGGGGTGGTTAATGTAAACGGCATTGCCATAACCACTTTCATCTACTTTTATGCGGGACACATAGCCATCTGCTGCCGCGAATACTGGGTCGCCTGACACCCCCTTGCTTGACTTGATGTCGATGCCGGCGTGGAAGTGGTTCGGACGGAGTTCACCAAATGTACCCGATAATAATAAGGTGTGGGAAACTGGTGCATGGAAATAATCCACTGGGTATTTCTCATCAGTTGGCGGATCAGGCAGTTTGAAAGCCAATAAAAACAATAGTAGTGTTGAAAGCAGCAGTATCCTAAACATAACCTCTGGCGTCTTTTTATTTAATCCTTTTGGTGAAATGACAGATTGGTTTGGGCAGCTCAGTGCCGGAAGGATGAGCAAATGTAATATTCAATAGATATTTTTTATAATATCTAATCCTACTTTAAGATATAAAGAGCTAAAAACGGGTTTCATACCTGAGAGAAGAGTTCTTTTGGAGAGAGGTGTGTTTTTTTATTTTTTTTGAAAAAAAATAAAAAAACACACCTCTCTCCAAAGGTTCTTTCCTCTTTGCTTGAAAACGTTTCCTTTGCTAAACACTTAAAGTTGGGCTAAGTGGGAGGAATTAAAATTTATTGGGAGGAATACCTCCCCCTGTTTTCAAAAAACGTCCCAAATTTTCAAACTGCCCAAATCTTTTGTCGTAGAACCTCCTATTTTTGCGACCTTTTTTGAAAAGTTTTGAGTTAGTGAGTTTTGAGTTAATGAGTAGAGGGTTACTCACTAACTCAAAACTCACTAACTCCCTAACTCAAATAACATGTATCGTACACATAATTGTGGAGAGCTGCGCATGCAGCATGTCGGACAAGAAGTGACCCTTTCCGGTTGGGTGCAAAACACCAATGACCTTGGCTATATGATGTTCCTGAATTTAAGAGATCGATATGGCATAACCCAACTTGCTTTCAATGAGGAAAAGACCTCTAAGGAATTGTTTGAAAAAGCCCGGACGCTCGGAAGGGAATTTGTCATCAAGGCAACAGGGAAGGTGCTGGAAAGAGCATCTAAGAATGAAAAAATACCCACTGGGCATATTGAGATTTTAGTGGAAAAACTGGACATCCTAAATGCCTCTAAAGTGCCTCCATTTACCATTGAAGATGACACCGATGGCGGTGATGACCTACGCATGAAATACCGCTACCTCGACATCAGGCGTTCGCCTGTGCAGCAGTCGCTTATCTTCCGCAGCCATGTGGCCATAGAGACGAGGAAATATTTGGCAGGGGAGGGTTTCATTGAAGTTGAAACACCTAACCTCATCAAAAGTACGCCCGAAGGGGCAAGGGATTTCGTCGTGCCGAGCCGCATGAACCCCGGGCAGTTTTATGCATTGCCGCAGTCTCCGCAGACTTTTAAACAAATATTGATGGTAGCGGGAATGGATAAATATTTCCAGATCGTGAAATGCTTCCGCGATGAAGACCTCCGTGCTGACCGACAGCCAGAATTTACGCAGATAGATTGCGAAATGGCATTTGTCACTCGTGCAGATGTGCTACGGACATTTGAGGGACTGACGAAGCATTTGTTCAAAGCAGTCCTTGACATGGAACTGTCTGATTTTCCGCTCATGGAATACGACGATGCCATGCGCCGCTTTGGTTCTGATAAACCCGATGTGCGTTTTGGAATGGAATTTTGCGAATTGAACGATGTCGCAAAGGGAAAAGGCTTTGGTGTTTTTGACAATGCCGAACTAGTCGTTGGCATCTGTGCCGAAGGTCAAGCAAATGGTTATTCCAATAAAGATTTGAAAAACCTGACCGAATGGATGCAGCGCCCACAAATCGGAGCAAAAGGATTAGTATGGGTAAAAGTAAATGAAGATGGAACATTCAAATCTACCGTCGGTAAATTTTTCAGCGATGATGACCTTAGAACGTGGGCAGATAAAATGGGCGCAAAATCTGGCGACCTATTACTTATCCTTTCAGGTGAAAAAGAGAAGGCCCACAAACAACTCAACGAACTCCGTCTAGAAATGGGCCGCCGTATGGGGCTAATGAAAGAAGGTGATTTCAAACCACTCTGGGTCGTCAATTTCCCACTGCTCGAATGGGACGAAGAGGCCGAGCGCTTTCATGCCATGCACCACCCGTTCACCTCGCCGTTGCCAGAGGATGAGGAGAAAATGTTGAGCGGCGACCATGACACGATGAAAAAACTCAAAGCCAATGCTTACGACCTCGTTATCAACGGCGTTGAAATTGGGGGCGGCTCAATCCGTATTCATGACCGGGCATTGCAGGAAAAGAATTTTAAATTGCTTGGCTTTACCGATGAAGAAGCAGAGGCACAATTTGGCTTCCTGCTCGGCGCATTTGAATATGGGGCACCACCACATGGCGGCATCGCCTTTGGCTTCGATCGTCTTTGTGCGGTGATGCGTGGGCAGACGAGCATCCGGGATTTTATTGCCTTTCCAAAAAATAACATGGGCAGGGATATGATGATTGATGCGCCTTCGCCGATTGATGATAAGCAGTTGGAAGAATTGCGCTTGGAGATGAGGGTAGAGGAAAAAATGGAAGTTTAATTTTTGAAAAATACATTTTGAGAAATGCCTGCTTACCGATGTGAGCGGGCATTTTTTTAAGACCATATTTCTTAAATATTGCATTTATTGATTGTACTGAATGATTTCTTTTTTTTCGGAAAACTCTTTACCTTGCAGGTCTCACAACATTTTCTTTTTCTTAAACATCATTGAGGGAACTTAGTAAATTAATTGATCTGAATAGATCAAATAAAATTTTTTATTAAAAACTAACCTATCTCGATCATCTATGAAGGCTGTCGAGGTGTTAAAAAAAGTTGGTTACAATGATAGAATTTACAGTTACAGTAAATGAGGGTGATTGGAATAACCGTGCAGGCGGATGGAATTGCCCTGCTTTAAAAATTCCGGAATCAGGAATTAAAAAAATATATGCTGGAGGCAGAATCATTGAAAAACGTTTCTATGAACTCGACCAGCCAAATTCAATGATATTGTGTAGTCTTGAAGAAAGGCCACAAGAAGCTTCAGTTTCAATCTTAATTAATACTGATAAATTGTCGACCAAGAAAGAAGTCGATGATGCAAATGATAGAGTGAAAAGATATGAAGAAGAAAAAATTAAACTGGAAGAACGAGCATGGAAACTTAAAATACTATCAGCAATCTTAACATTTATTTCGACTATTTTGGTTGCTTTAATCACAGTTTTTCCAGATATACTTAACTCGGAACCTTTTTCTCAATCTGACAAAGTTGATACTCCCAATACCGACACGATTCCTGAATCTCCCGCGAACGAATGGGCTGATTTTCCCCATAAAATTGAAAAAGCTTGGTTCTTGGACAAGGAATATAAAAAAATTGAACCTCCAATAGGTAAAAATGAAATTAATAGACTCGTCAAATCTACGATAAACAATTATGAAAAAAAATATAAAATTGAGTTTGTATTCTCAGGATTAGAAAAAGAATATTATGGTGGTTTCCAGTTTTTTTTTAATGACGATTTCTATAAAGAGCTTTCAATACCCAACAACGGTGTCGAGGGTTGGAGTAAAATTGAAAACCACAACTTTGTAAAATTATTTTCAGATGAATCAATAAATACTTTTGAAGTAAAATTAAAATAAACATGAAGAAAAGGATTTTATTTTTATTAACGGCCCTATTGTTTAACCTTCCATTACATACTCAAACATTAACAATAATAGGTGAATACAGAACGAAAGACAATCACTTTTTGCCATATTGCGAATATCATGATGCTACTGGGGTTGTAATAAATTCTCTTGGGGATACAGTAGATGTTGAAGTCAAAATGTTAGGGAAAGAGTCATATTATGATACGGCTGAAATAGGCACTGAAATTATTATTATAGGTGAAGAAAAAGATATAATCAAGAAGAGAAAACATCAGGACGTAAAAATACAAATCGAAGTCAGTGTGTGGGCTAATTCCAAGCAGAAAACTTTAGGTTTGTTTCCTGCGAATTTTCATGATTCGAAAATAATAAACTTGTCAAACCGTGATAGTATTAACGATAATACTATAAAATTAAAAGATTACATAGATCTTGAATCTCCTGAAAAGCTATCTGTGTTTGTTTTTGTTGATTATTTGTTTAGAATGTTTGAAAAAATATCTTCAAAAGAGGGAGGATTTTCGGATGTGATTAAGAAACTGGAAATTGTGGATGCCTGTAATAAAAAAAATAAACTGGAGTTTGTAAGGCTACTTAATTTTTTAGATTACTATGCCAAAGACTCATCCTTTCTTCAACAAGAAGCACTGAAACTAAAAGGCCAGATAGATTCTTTAAATTTAGTAAGAGAATCTTTAGTGGTTAAAAACCCAGAAAGACTTGACGAAATAAATAAATTGCAGGAAGAACTAGAGTCTTTGAGGATAATTGATAAAGCTTATGAGTCAATGTGGAGGAAAATCAAAAAATATTATAGGAAACTGAATTCAATTTTATCGTGCAAGGTAACTGACGATAAAATACAAAAATCAAGGTTTTCACTTGCTTTGGGAGTAGGAGGTTCAATAGGTGATAATTTGAGCGTTCAACAATATAGTACAGATGTAATCTTTTTTGGTGGTGATAATGCAGGTATACGGGTATCCGAATTAGAATCTTCTTCAAGACGTATTTCTCCAGCCATAACGATAATGTGTAACTTTTCTCCTGTTAGGCGAAAAAGCCCTTTTTCTCGATTTGGAATTGCAAGCGGAATAAGTCTTAATTTAATAGAAGCACCTGAAGAAAACTCTATGGGGGGACACCAAAATGAACTTAGCATTGGATTCCTGTTTGGCCCATCAGTTAAGTTTGCAAAAGAACGGCTGCTATTGAGTGGAGGGTTAAGCTTTTTACAAGTCAAACAGTTCAATGAAAACGATTATAATTTTGACCAAAATATTTCAGGGAATCAAGTTTTATCATTTGATGATCTCACAGTTAAAAAATTAGAGCGTACTTGGTTTTTATCATTGTCTTATCTTTTCCCATTATGTAAGGGTTAATAAGCAAGTTGTCTCAAATGTATTCTTTAAAATAAATGAAGATCCTACATTATTCATCATCCCAAGCCAAACTACTAATTTTCCATTCTTCATTTACTTTAACGAACTGAATACTTTTCATACCTCTGGTCTCAAATGTTTTCCCTTCAAAAATTCCCTTTTTCTGATAAAGACTAAACCGCTGAGCGATATTGCCAAAAATATCAGTCTGTTCTGAAATTTCCTTTTCTTGAAATTCAGTCAAAGTACCATCGGTCAATATTTTTTTACGAGGTTCGACGAATTGTTGCAAATTGTAAATCTCAGTTGATGGGCTGACATTTTTTATAATGATTCCTTCTGGAATAAATAATTTAAATATTTCTTCCACTTGAGGGTTTGTGCCTCCTGTATTAGTAAATAAATTAAAAAACCTTTTAGTAAGGGTATCAATTTTTGATTTTTGTAATTGGTATTCTTTTAAATTTTCCATTAATAACTTTGTATGTTTTAAGATTGTGGCTCAGCTATTTTTAGTGGTGAAAAATAGCATTTTGCATTTTTTTATTGAATACTTCAACCCTTCTAACGTACAAATGTTGTTTCACATGAATCATCAAGTATGTCTATGCTTAATTTTATTGACGACCTGAAAATCAAACTCCAACAACCCCTCCCTGGCAAACCTGCTCAACTCAAAATGGCCCCTACTTCCCGTCGTAGGTATATGATTGCTCCACAAGGCGTCAGACAGGCTGGCGTGATGGCGACGCTTTTTCCAAAAAGCAATGAATGGCATATTGTATTTATTGAGCGTAACAAAAGCGACCGGGACAGTCACGGCGGGCAAATCAGTTTTCCCGGCGGTAAAGCGGAACCAGAAGATGGCACCATGCTGAAAACAGCTTTGCGGGAAACCGAAGAAGAGGTCGGCATTTTACAAAATGAAATAAAGGTACTGGGTAGCTTGAGCGAGGTATATATCCCAGTAAGCAATTTTAATGTCTATCCTTATGTGGGGTTTTTAGAATCCCGCCCGACTTATTCCCTTCAGGAAGAAGAGGTTTATCAAGTGCTCGAAATCCCTGTTTCTCACTTTCAAAATGAAACCACAAAACGTACCAAGGATATTTCTATCAATAAATACCTGACACTGAAGAACGTACCTTATTATGCGGTAGACAACAAGGTACTTTGGGGTGCTACAGCTATGATGATGAGTGAATTGATGGAAGTGATTGGGAATTAAGGAATTGGTGTATTGGCAAATTTTGGAAATGGGCCAACCCAATTTACTAATTCCCCAATACACCAATTTACCAACTGAGTTGATCGAAAAAATTCGATCAACTGTCACCTCTTGCCTAACTTGCCGTCAAAATCAAGCACTTTGGTAAAACATGTTGGAATTCAATGAGTTATTATTATTGTAAAACAAGTTTTATCCACCCAATATAATCATTCTTTATTATGGCAAACCGTTCTTCGGCGTCGTTTAAATTAGACGGCTTTCTGGGCATCATACTTTTAGTGGCATTTTTTGTGGGTATTTTTTTTATCCTGCAAGGAGTGTTTTTTGTTTTAAAATGGGTCGCACCTGCTTTGTTGGTGGCTGCCTTTATCATTGACCGTTCCGTTGTCATTAATTATGTCAAATGGTTGGGCAAGTTGGTTAGGTCAAATCCATTAATGGGAATTGGCGCTATTCTTTTAAGCTTACTTGGCTACATGGTCGTGTGTCCATATTTATTTGCGAAAGCATTGTTCAAGAAAAAAATAAAAGAAGTGACGCAAGAGTTTGAGAAAAAGCAGCAGGGCGAATTTATAGATTACGAGGAGATCAGCAGTAAGCCAAATAAAGATGAGTCCCTCGAATTGCCCCGCCTCGAAAAGATAGAACAAAAAAAACGGAGCGATTACGACAATATGTTTGATTGAGGGCACGACCGCCGCTTTAAAAACTGAGTACCCCCAACAGGCGATACTCAGTTAATTTTTTATTCTTTAATCCTATATCATTATTTTGGATCAGGGCGGCAAAATTTCTTATTGCAGGACAACAGTCGAACGCTTAACCACCTTTCCTTTTTCATCTGTTATCGTCATATACAAAGCACCACGGGGCACATCCTTTACAGGGAAGTCTGTAATATTTAAAGTCCTCCCACCAGAGCCTTCAATTTTTTTCGAATGGATTATTTTGCCGTTGACGTCGGTCATGATCAATTTATAGCTGCCTTCGTCCAATATTATTTCCAATGAAAGTTTATCAGTGGCAGGGTTTGGGAATGCCTTAATTACAGCAGAGGATTCGTTGAGTTTTGCATCTGCATCCATGCTGATGATTTTATCTTCCCCGTTCAATTTAAATTGGACGGGCAAGGTCATTTCGGTGGCCACAGGCTTTCCGTCTTTTTTGCCCGGTATCCATTTTGGCAAATCACGGATGACCCGTATCACCTCCTCATCGCAACCACTGGCCAATGAGCGGGTAATTCTCGGGTTCATAACATCGCCATTTATATTGACAGTAAATTTGACGATAACTGTCCCTTCTACTTTTTTCTCCTTCGCTTCTTTCGGGTATTTTATTTTGCTATAAACAGCATTTACCAGTCCTTCTTTCGAACACTTCAATCGCTCTTTTCCTTCAAGCTGGGCGCAGGACTCAAGAATGGGCATTTCATCCGGGTCGTCTATTTTAGCATTGGCATCGGAGGGGGCCAGTTTAAATTTTACCGGCAGTAAAAATTGGGTGCGGACTGCCTTGCCGCTTTGCTTGCCTGGTATCCAGTTTGGCATCATATAGACCACCTTTAAAACCTCTTCATCGCACTCTCCGCCAATGGAACGGAGAATTTCCGCATCGGCAATGCTGCCGTCTTTTTCCACAATAAATTTCACGACGGACATGCCTTCAATGCCTTTTTCACGGGCATTTTTTGGGTATTTAATATTGGTGTAAATAAATTCCAGCATTTTTTTCTGGGAGCATGATTTTCTTTGTTCTGCATCCGCCATTTCTTCGCAACCGGGAAAGCGGGGCATGTCTTCTACTACTTTGAAAACTTTATGTGAAGATTTGGATTTGGGCATTTTGTCTATGACATTGGGGTTAGGCATTTCTTCTGTGGAAGGAATTTCAGCGCTCCTGCCTATAACAAGTGGCATTTTGTCCGTGACTTTCGGATCGGGAGCATCGCTATCCAATTTGAACTTGACAGGCAAATTAAATTGAACCCTGACCTTCTCGCCACGTTGTTTGCCCGGCATCCAATTTGGCATAGCGTTGACAACCCGCAAAGCTTCTTCTCCACAGCCGCCACCGATTTCACGGACAATTTTTGCATTAGAAATACTGCCGTCTTTTTCAATAATAAAACCGACGACGACTATGCCCTGAATGTTTTTTTCTCGCGCCTCCTTTGGGTATTTTATGTTGTTGTATATAAACTCCAACATCTTCGTATCAGCGCATTTTTTTGCTTCCCATTCCATTTCAAAGCCCTCTTCCTCACAGCCGGGGAAATGGGGCTGTATCTCTACTACTTTGAAAACTTCGTCGCCCGGGAGGGAGTCGGTTGCAGAGCCAATTACTGGGAAATCAAATTGACCAGATTGGCCATCTTTATTGAAATTAACAATTAAAAAAACCACGAACTTAATTGGTTCGCCTTTATATTGTGCAGGGGTGAATTTTGGCATTAAGGAAATAATGCGCAATACCTCTTCTTCGCAGCCACCACCGATTGACCTTTCGACAACGGGGTCGGTAATTGAACCATCAGGCTCTACCAAGAAAAAACCTTTGATATTGCCTTCCAGTCCTTTCTCTTTTGCTTCTTTAGGGTATTTTAAATTTTTATAAATAAAAGCATTCATGTTTTCATTTGAACATTTAAACCCATCCCTGTTGGGTTCACATTCATCTCCAGGGAATCTTGGGCTTTTGGTCACCTTGATAGGATTTCCATCTTTCGAGAATATATCTTTGGGTATTTCAGCAATCAAGTTTTCATCAATAATTTTTCCCGGAACATCTCCAGAAACATTTCCCGAAAATTGCCCTGTTTGAGAAAACGCTAAAAAGAGCAGTGCCAACAGTGGCAGTCCGGCCAAGTATTTCAACGAAGCCATTTTGGTAGATCTGTTTTTAGTCATCATAACAATTCGATTTTTTAATTGTGAAGAAAAAAGGGAGTTGCTGACAGCGATCGGTGTTCTCCAAGGGAGTCCTTGCGGACCGGACTGCGATTGCCGCAACAGCAGTTGGCCGTATTTTTTTCGGCTCGCCTGAGCCACCACGTAATCGTCGGCCAAATATTCATGCGTAGTTTTAATAGCTTTTTTATACAAATAAATAAATGGGACGCACCAAAACAAAACACCCAATATTTCAAATAAAATAATGTCTATACTATGCCACTGAAAAATATGGGCCTCCTCATGCCGCAATATATTTTGTTTATCCTCTTCGTCCACCACAAATTCTTTACTCCAAAAAAGGTTTTTAAAAAAAGAAAATGGGACGTGAAAAGCAGAGGTGGAAATAAATCGGTAATTATTAAAAAATGTTTTTTCACCTTCTTTATATAATTTATTTATTTTAAATAATCCATAAATAAACTTACCAAATGCAATGGCTGCACCGAGCCAATATATTTTTATTAGAATGCTCCCCCAATTAATTCCTGATTCCTCCGCAGAAGCCGTGACAATCACTGTTTCCAATTCCTCCATGCCAACTGTAATTGGCTGCATATAATATAAAATAGCAGGCTCTTCATGGACGGGGATAAGCCATTGAAAATCAAAAACCGGAACAATCAATCCCAATAAAACGGTACCCAATAAATACCATCGGTTGATTTTAAAAAAGGTCTCCTTGCCCAGCCATAGGTGGTAGAGCAAATAAAATAAAGACCAGCAAAGGGCGACTTTGAGTAAATAGGAAAGCATAATAAATGGTTGGATAGCTGGAATGGTTAAAAGGTTGAGCCGGCTTTGTAAAAAACCATTCAACCGTTTAACCATTCAGTCATTTAATCAATCCTTCATTTTTTCAATCAGTTCGGATAGCTCGTCCACGTCTATTTTTTCCTGTTTCACCAAAAAGGAAACGAGGTTGCTCATGGAACCTTCGAAGTAGTTGGACACCAGTTTGTTCAACGTCTTCTTGGTGTAATCCTCTTTGGAAACAATGGGGAAATATTCATAGGTGCGCCCATACGCCTTGTGGTCAAGGAAGCCCTTGCGCTCCAAAATACGGACGATGGACGAAATGGTGCTTTGCGGCGGTTCATGGCTGCTGTCGGCCTTTATCTCTTTCAAAATATCACTCACAATGCAGCGCTCCAGCCGCCAGATGATGTGCATGATTTCCTCTTCTGTTTTTGTCAGTTGCTTCATGTGAAATGGACGTAACTATTTAGCAGGATTGTTCTTTGAGAAAAAATTTCATTTTTTCTTCTTTCTCTCTCCGGATTGGATAGCTACAATGGGCTTTTAATGAATGATTGGGCAAATGTAAAAAGGATTTTTTGGCCATGCAACTATTTTCATAGTTTTTTAACGTAAAAATACGTTAAAAATTTTAGAAACCGTTTGCCCTTGTTTTAGTGCGTATTTATATTAAATTTTCGTAGAATATTTCTAAATTGCTTTCCCTTTTTTAAAGAACAGCAACCTTCAAAACCAAAACCCACAAACAAATGCCCACTCATTCGAACCTTGATATAGTAAAAAAACTGGTCGCCCAAGGACAGATCGAGGAAGCTGCCGACAGCCTTTTGGAACACACCGAAAAGCAAGACAAAAAATACAATCGGCAAGCCATTTTGCTCAAAAGCCGTCTGGAGCGGCTTCAGCAAGATGCTATTGAAGGCATCATTAGCCACAGCGACAAAGACCTTGAGTGGTCGAAAATCTCTATGAGCATTCTTGAGCTTGTCGAGAACATTAGGAAAGGGGAAGCCCCTTTGTCGCAAGAACAAGTAGAAAAACTAATTACCTCGCCCAGCAAGCACCGACTTGCCGCTATCTTGTTCACCGACATAGTCGGCTATTCAGCCATCATGCAGCAAAACGAACGGAAAGCCATTGCTGCGGTGAAGCGTCACAAGAGGGTACTTGAGCAACATGCAGCACGCCACCAAGGGCAAGTGCTCCACTATTATGGCGATGGCAGCCTGAGCATTTTCCAGAGTGCGTTGCAGGCAGTCCGCTGTGCGATGGCCATGCAAAGGGAGTTTCAGCAGGTTCCCGTAGTCCCGCTCCGGATCGGCATCCATGTGGGCGAAATACTCATGGAAGGGCAGGAGGTTTTTGGCAACGGCGTGAACATCGCTTCAAGAATCGAGACCTTGGGTACAGCCGGTGCCGTCCTTTTTTCAAAAGAAGTCGCCCGGAAAATCAGGAACAAGCCTGAGTTTAAGATTACCAGTTTGGGAGAGTTTGAGTTTAAGAATATTGAGGAACCGATGGAGGTGTTCGCCATCTCCAATGAAGGCTTCCCGGTACCAATCCGGAAGGAGATGGTGGGCAAACTCAAAACGCCCAAGAAGAAGAGCCCGGCAAGTAAAATGATCGGTTGGGGGATCGCTGCTATTATGGCGGCTGGGTTGACTTGGGCAGGTATGAAAATACTCCAACAGCCAGCTTCCCCTTCTCAACCGCCAGAAGTGGTAAAACCGGCAAAGGTCACTTTACATGGAAAGGTTTCCTGGCATCCAAGCGGAGAGCCAGCAGTAGGGGCAGAACTGGATTTTAATTCGGGCGCATTTAAAGCTTTCACTAACGCAGATGGCACTTTTTCCATCGAAATTGAAGAAGCGATGAAGGACAGCCACAATATACCCCTAGTAATATTCTATAAGGGGGATTTTAAGGAAAAGGAATATGTGTGGTTGAACGAGGAGAACTTAAAAGACCTGACAATCAAGGAATAATCGTTCAAATCCATTTGTTTTTTTTTGTAATAAAAGCGTATTGCATTACCTTTGGTTGAACAAAAACAAACCCCTATGCCACTAAAGTCACCCATATTACTTCCTTTCCTGCTATTTCTAGCAGTGCATTCCATTTCCCAAAACGAAGGTTCCATCCAAGTGAACGGAAGGGTGTTGGAAATGCCCGAAGGAAAACCCGTAGCTGACGTGAAAGTCAGGATTCTCGGTTTTCGGTGGGCCTATACCGACAAGGACGGCAGGTTTTCCGTAAAACTCCCCAGCGACAGGGAATACATATCCTTTGAACTGGAAGAGTGCCCACATCCAGTCATTTCCCCGTTAAACAAATTGGTGAACATCCCCCCCCATGGCGATCTCGACATAAAGGTATGTGCTGCGAAAAACAAAGTGTTGCGAAAAAGAGTCGCTGATTTGCAGAACGACTTGGATAGGATCAAGCAGGAAAACAAATTATCCCAACGCCAGTTGTCAGCGCTTTATGCAAGGATGGTCGATACGATCGCCTACTTCCAACAAAACATCGACGAACTCGACAAAACCATTTTAAAACTGAAAAAAGACAGTTCGGAAAATGCCGATGAAATTTTAAGGCTGCAAAATGAAGTGGAAAAATTAATTGCTGAAAACAGGGCGAAAGAAGAACGGATCAAAGAATTAATACTCGAGAGGTATTTACTGCAGCAAAAAGAGTTTGAGGGTATTAGCAAAGAATTAAAAAAATACCTTGCTGCGGTGAGGGATGTACAAAAACAATTGTTACGATATGCCCCAACTTGCGCTCTTGGTATGCGACCCGAACCATGCAATTATTTTTATGATTTAAATAATAAATATAATTCCGCTTGGAAAACAATAAACTTGAATTCCGAGGGCAGAAAAAAAGCCGTTGGCGAATTATGGAAAAACAAATCATTGACAACCCAATTGGACGGCGTTTATAATTATATCCTAAATAATATCCATGGAGATTTATTTTTAGAAAAATATGAAAATTCCATTGTAAGACCTATGGGAAACGGCGCATCAAAAAATAAAATAAAAAAAGCTTCGGAATCATTTTTAGAAGAATTGGCACCTTTTGCCAATATTTTGGAAAATAAAATAAATGCTTTGTTGGCCAATTTTGAAATCAATATTTAACCACAATAAAACATTCAATTAAATCATGAAAAACAATTTTTACCTCCCTGTTTTATTTTTTGCGACCATCAGCTTATTGTCCTGCAATCCAGAGTGCAACCTCGTGTCGGGACTTAGCATTGTTCCCTCGTTTGCCAGGGCCAACGACCAAGTGATCGTAACTGCCAACCCGCCCAGTTCCCTTTTTGATAAAAAAATATTTTTTGACGGAAAAGAAATGAATGCCGAACCAGTTAGCGGCAGGGGCATGATCGTCACCGTGCCCAACAGTTCGTCGGGGATTATTGAGGTGAGGATATCCGACCCTGACTGCTCGCAAACGACGAGCTTTGAAGTGGTGGAAAACAGGTTCTTTATCAACAACCCACAATTTGTATTCCCCTCACCACCGGAAATCATTTTTCCTATTACGCCTAATATCCCGTTTCCGCCAAGTATTGACAATGCATGGTTGAGCCCCAATGATCCTGATTATTGCCTCTGGTTCGTCATGGAAAAAGATACCATCAATGGAGAAGTGATCATTAAAAATGCAATAGATGAGAGCCGAAGCATGGAACAAAGTACTTGCTTTAGGGAAGACACGACCCTTTACTATAACATTAACCAAATATCAGGGATAATTGACAGGGATAAAAACATCGTCAATTTTTGGATAGACAGGAGGCACAAAGGATTAGGCATTGAAGAGTTTGAAGGCCAATTTATTGATATAAACGAAACCGGTTATACGGAATGGGAAACCAAGGATGCAGACTGTATTGCCGAATTTGCAGAGGAAAAAAAGAAACGGTGTCACATGATATGGGTCACCTCTAAGGCAACGGGAAGAAGCCTGATCATCTATCAGCAAGCGGTAAAGGCAGAGGATATACCATGTGATTAATGGTGTAGGTAACTTCAATTTTTTGTAAAAAGATGCAAGCCTGAACGAAAACGGGCTTGCATCTTTTTATTTAATCCAAGAAAAAAACAATTAGAGCAATACCCTAAACCCAAGCGACCAAGCAGAATAGCTCTGCCTCACCCATTGGATATAATCGCTCCCACTATCGAGAATAAAAGGTGTTTGGGTATTCAGGTAAAGGCCAAACTTACGGTTAGGTTGGTATTGTAAACCAATAAATCCCAAAAAGAACTCGCTCGTTTTCCGCAATGGCCCATTGTCATAAAATTGTTCGTAATTGGGTGAATAAGCCAGACCCGCCAAAACATACAACCGCCTGCTCATCATTTCCCGGATCAAATAAGCCCCTACCGAAGGAGTGTGAGATACTTTATCATTTTCAATATCCCGGAAAAAAGTTTTCCATTCGACCGATAAAAAATAATAAGTGTGATTAAAAGGTTTGCGGAAAAAAGTAGCGCCTAAGCTTGCTTGGATACGGTTGGCGCCGAGGTTCCGGCGATCCCGGTAATCGCCATTGATAGGAAAGAGGGCTGTTCCCTGAAGGGTAAGCTCTGGCAGCTTGGAAAAAGGCATGATACGGGTCCGTATGCCCAACCATGACAGCCCCCGATAAGTATCACCTCCTTTATCATCGTCGCTGAGGGCTTTCCAGGGAGAGCTATTAGCAATAGAATCGAGCCGGGTATGTGCGTATCTCATTTCAACACCTATATCCCAACGTTGGCTTTTGGAAAAACCGTGCGACACTTGGAGAGCATGCTCGAAAATGGTCTGTCTAGCCCTATCGCTCACTCGCGTGCCTTTTGTGGCAGGGTCGTACTCATTGATGGCCAACCAAAAGGAGGTAAAATTGTTTCTCAGAACGATTTCGCTGGCATCTTTTTCCAATACTACTGCCGACACACCGGGATAAAAATAGGCCGACCCGGTCGAGTCTTGTCCAGCGACGTAACTTTGAGCCGAAACACTAGAGCAGGAACAAATAATGCACAGGAAAATAAGTGAGGAAAAAACATTTGAAACAGGAGGAAAATAAATTTTCATGGTCAAAAAAATTTGAGGTAAAAAAATATGGATGAACAAGCCAAATGTAATGAAAACAACTGGAAACCAATGAATTTCAAATAACCTTTTTTTATAAAAAGCAGCTTCCAAAAACAATTTTGGCAACCATTTTTTTTACCGCTCATTTTGAAAAAACAATATGCAATTAAATTATAAAGAATTCGGTCAAGGCGATCCCATCATTATTTTACACGGCCTTTTTGGCACACTAGATAATTGGCAGACCATCGCCAAAAAATTGGCGGAAGACCATACCGTATATATCGTTGACCAGCGCAATCACGGCCGTTCGCCACATACCGATACACACGACTACCCAAGCATGGCAGAAGACTTGCGCCTGTTCATGGAAAACAATTGGATTTATCAGGCACATTTAATCGGCCATTCAATGGGAGGTAAAACAGCCATGCAATTTGCACTGGAATTTCCCGACATGGTGGATAAGTTAGTGGTGGTGGATATTTCGCCGAAAGCTTATCCTGGCAGCCACCACCATATATATGATGCACTTCTTTCATTGGATTTAAAAAATATAAATGGACGCCAACAAGCCGATAATCATTTGGCACAAACCATCGACGATTCAGGTGTTCGCTTATTTTTAATGAAAAACCTGACCCGTGATAAAAATGGCGGTTATCGTTTTAAAATGAATTTGCCCGCTTTGCACAAACATTACCCTGATATTTTGGATGCGGTAGAAGGCGACCACCCTTTTGAAGGGCCGACTTTATTTATCCGTGGTGGAACGTCTAAGCACATGGTAGATGGAGATAAAAAATTAATAACTGATTTATTTCCCAAAGCAAAAATCGAAACCATAAAAAATGCTGGTCATTGGGTGCATGCCGATATGCCGGATGAGTTATTGGGGCTGGTAAGAAATTTTTTGGGAAATTAGGAAATTAGGAAATTGGAAATGGAACACCGATCATTTTTAAAAAAAACCATCGTGCCGTGGATTGAAAAAACGAAATTTAAATAGCAAAATAATAGTACAGCAAATTCAGCATATGATCCACATAAATCTATAATTTCTTAATTTACAATCTCTCAACTCTTATTCATTTCACCTGTTTCCTTTCGGTAAAATAAATTCTAATACAAAAACCTACTTTTGAGCCCTCATAAAACATCGAAGAAAAGTCCATTCTGAAATTATTTTTCATTCTGCATTTTTCATTTTTCATTTCCATGAAATCAGCTGCCGATCATAAAATGGATATTAAAATCCTGATGCGGGTCATCGCACAGGCCAGGCCTTACAAGGTATTGTTTGCCTTTACGACCTTCATGGCCATATTGATCGCTCCGGTGGCTATTCTACGCCCTTATCTGGTGCAGACCATGGTGGATGATTATGTATTTAAATTCGATATAGAGGGACTAGGCGTAATGGCAATCCTATTCATTGGTGTGTTGGTGGTAGAGGCCAGTTTGCGGTATGGCTTTATATATTCTTCCAATTGGCTTGGCGCCGCCGTGGTGCGTGATCTGCGGCAGAAGGTTTTCAAACATATCCTTTCCCTAAAACTGACCTATTTTGACCGCACGCCCATTGGCATATCTACTACCCGCACGATCAATGATATAGAAAGCATCAATCAGGTTTTTTCGCAGGGGGTCATCAATATTATTGCCGACCTGCTGATGGTGATTGTTGTATTGGGCGTTATGTTTTCGGTCAGCTGGAAATTGACATTAGTGTGCCTGACCACTATGCCTTTCCTCATCATCGCCACGTATGTTTTTAAGGAAAAAGTAAAGGAATCGTTTCAGCGGGTGCGGAAGGAAATCGCCCGCATGAATTCCTTTTTGCAAGAGCGGCTCACGGGCATGAAGGTGGTGCAGATATTCAATGCGGAGGAACAAGAGATGGCCAAGTTCAAAAAGATCAACCGAGAATACACGCAGGCGAATATTGACGGCATAATGTACTACTCCATTTTTTACCCCGTAGTGGAAGTCATATCTGCTGCCTCCCTCGGCCTGATGATCTGGTGGGGCGCACGGGATAGCCTTGGTGGCGGAGTGACGCCAGGGACATTGGTCGCATTTCCAATTTATCTGAATATGATGTTCCGTCCAATCCGCATGATGGCTGATAAATTCAACACCCTGCAAATGGGCTTGGTCGCCTCCGAGCGGGTATTCTCATTGCTCGATCGCCGAGACCATATATCGGATACGGGAAATAAAAAGCCCGAAAAAATACAGGGCCATATTGAATTTAAAAATGTGTGGTTCGCTTACAGCGGCATTGATTATGTGTTGAAAAACATCAGTTTTGAAATAAAGCCTGGCGAGACCTTGGCCATCGTTGGCAGTACAGGTTCCGGCAAGTCCTCGACCATTAGCATCCTCAACCGCCTGTATGAAATCCAAAAAGGCAGCATCGAAATAGACGGCATCAACACCCGCGACCTCGACCTTCAATACCTCCGTGATCGCATGGCTGTGGTACTACAAGATGTTTTTCTTTACTCTGGCTCCGTCATGGAAAACATTACCCTGCGGAACGAACACATCACCAAAGAGCAGGTCATCGAATCCGCCAAAATGATTGGTGCTCATGCATTTATTGAAAAACTCCCCGGCAGCTACGATTACGAAGTCATGGAGCGGGGCGCTACCCTTAGCATGGGCCAGCGGCAGTTGATCTCCTTCGTCCGGGCACTCGTCTTCGACCCTGACATCCTTATCCTCGACGAGGCCACTTCTTCTATTGACCCAGAAACGGAAGGCGTCATCCAATATGCTATCGAACAGCTCATCGCCAAACGCACTTCCATCATCATCGCCCACCGGATGTCCACTATTCGCCATGCCGATAAAATCCTCGTTTTGGAAAAAGGGGAGGTAAAGGAATTTGGGACGCATGAGGAGTTGTTGCAATTGGAAGATGGGAAATATCGGAAGTTGTATGAAATGCAGTTTTTGTCGGTGGGGGTGGAAGAGTAACTATAATCAGAAACTTTTTGGATACTGCATTTTTAGTTTTTCGGTGTGTTTTCGTTCAAAATTCAATATACATTGAAGTGATTTAACCTTTTTCAAGAACAGTCCCAGCGGGACAAGATATGGGTAATAAAAGTGTAAAAAACAGCTCTCCGTGCCGTAGGTACGGAACATATTTGGCAAAACGTTTCGTACCTACGGCACGAAGAGCTTTATTCTTGGATTTTTGTTACCGATTTTACGTCCCTCTGGGACGAATAAAAAGTTTAAATCACTTCAATGTCAAAAAACGTTACTTCAAAATCCCCAAATGCAAAATCCGCCCTCCTGTCTGGTTGATTGGGTTCACACTCTTACCAATTACGATACCGTCTTCTGGAGCTTTGTATTCCTTCACCACATCACCAAAGATATTGCGCAAAGTGGCGATGATTTCTCCTTTTTTTACCAAGTCTGTCACCTTGGGATGTACGTTCAAGATACCCCCAGTATCTGCATAAATCCAATAAGACTTTTTGCAGATAACTGTTTCTTCCTCGGCCTCTTCAATTGGGCAGTCTAGCATGTTCAGATAACTGAGTACATTATGAATTCCTGACAGTCCGTCCCTTATCAATCCCTTTTGAAACAGGTTTGGATTGCCGACCTCCAACGTGATCGCAGGAATGCCCAATTCATCGGCGGTGCCTCTGAGTGTACCGTCACTAGGAGGGTTATGGACAATGATCTGGGGGTTCTGTAGAAGCGCCATTTTTCGCACTATCTCTGCTTTCATATCGGCGCGGATGTAATAGGAATTGATTCGGCCGTTGCTGGCCGTATGCAGGTCAATCAAGAAATCAAATTCTTTGACGATGCGATTGACGATGCGATAGGCATAGACCTGGCTCACATTGCCATCGGGCTTACCAGGCATGATGTGGTTAAGGTCGGTGCCGTCAATGAAACGACGTTTTTTACGGAGCAGGGAAGGAATGTTGACCACAGGAACACCAACAATGACACCCCTCAACTCTCTGACATTTATTTCTTTGAATAGCCGTTGGATGACCGGGATACCGTTGAGTTCATTCCCATGTACTGCTGCGGTGAGGCCCAACACTTTTCCGTCTTCCATGCCACGGGCCACGATGATGGGGATGTGGATTGGTAGGCCCATGCCATCTTTGACGAGGCTCAGCCAATAGCGGGAAATTTCCCCTTTAGGGGCTTGGGAAACATCCAGTTTTTTGATGAAAGTAGTTTCGTTGTCAATTTGTAACAGCATCTTTTTCAATAATTTTTTCAGAAATATAATCCCAGATCAAACCTGCTGCTTGACTTAGCAACGGCTTTCCTGTTTGTTTGGCAATCTGCGGCAACCCGCCAATACTTGTTGTATTGATTTCAGAGAGAACCCGTTTCCCATCATTGCCGACCAAGGTGTCAATACCGTACATGACAATGCCCAGCTCGGAAAGAACGGGATCGATCCTTTCTATTATCTTTTCTTCATCATTGTCCGGCTCGGCTCGGTTGGAACTGCCTCCCATGGCCACATTGCATATCCAAGAACCTTTAGGCGGTAGGCGAAGAGAAGCACCCATAATCTTTCCATTGACAATGATTATGCGCTTATCCCCCTGTCCAACATTTTTTAAAAATTCCACACCTAAATATTCGATGTCGGTGTCTTTTATTTTTTTGATAAAATTTTTGAAAGAGGTGCTGTGCCTTCCTTCCCAAACCTGTTCCCCATCAATTTTCACAATGCCCTTGCCGCCATATTCCCGATAGGGTTTCAGCACGATCGGAAAGCGGTTCTTGAATTCAATGATGTCTTCAATTGAGGTGCAAACCTTCATTGATGGACAAAGCTCGGGAAACCTTAAAAGGAATTCCTTACTGCCCGTTTCTTGAATCCCCAAAGGGGAGTTAATAAATAATTGGTTTGGAAAACGCTGAATTAAGAACCTCAAAAAATCATCGGAAAGTGGAGGCGGCATTCGCAGCCATACCACATCATAGCTTCCTAACATCTCCCACCTTAAATTCTTTTTATAGCAACGGCCGTCCAGGTGGAAAGCAAATTTTTCATCCACCTTGGAAACGTACAAGGCTTTCACCGATAGTTTTTCAAAAAAGAAGTTGTTCAAAGTATTGCCCTTTGTTGCCACGTCAATTTGAGCGCACCGGGGGTGTTGCCTCATGGCATGGGCAAGGTGGTATAAGGAATTTTCGGAACTATGTTTAGAATGGTCGGTCAGCACCAATATTCTGAATTTTTGCATTATTCAACCATTATTTCATTGATCAACCCAGGGTCGTTGTTCAAGCTTTTGAACAGGCGCATCCTGAATTTCCCTTGTTTGTTGACAAGGGTTTGTGCCATTTTATCTATAGCGACCATAGAAAGTACCGTCTGGATATATGCTTCGATCAAGTCGTCCAAGCCAATGCCAAGTTTGTTGAAATCCCTCCGATCCATCAGCACGAGACGAGTGGTATCAGAACCCCATGAACCGTCAGGGTTTTTAAGGGAAAGGTTGGTTCCCAGCATTTGCCAGCTATCTGTACTGTCTTCGATATGATCCACCAAAGGCTTTTCCGAGCGACGGGCGTAAGTGCACAAAGGTCGGATGCCTTTTTCGGTAGCGCTGACCATTATACGGATATCAGCCACATATGTGTGGTTTTTATTGTTGGGAACCGTTCCAACATGGTAGAGTTTGCCTGCAGCTGTAGTGCTGCTCCAATTGTAGTTGCCGACCAAACTCTGCACAATGAACAAGTCGTAATCAAACTCCATTTCCATGAACCTATCCAGTTCTGCTTCTGTCACGATGGTATAAACTCCTTGACCAGCATTGCTGTACGGCACTTTAATGACCGCATGGCCTCCCATTTTTTTCACCCAGAGCGGGACTTCATTTTTGCGGACGTCCCAGATGGTTTCTGGCGTGTTGATCTTCAGGCCGTGGGGCTGTAATTCTGCATTGAAGATGTCGTAGGCTTTGGAAGCCACCATTTTGTTGCGCCCCCCCGAAAGGCAGGCAATGGTGGGGTTCAGGATGCGGGTCTTAGAGTGAAGAGGCAGCCTGTTCCACGGTTTTTGCGTCAGATACCTAAACGCTGCCCTAATAGGAACAAACTGCCCTTCTTCATTCCGAACATACATGACGCCATCCTGAAACTTGACAGGCGGGTCAGTATCATCTTTGTAAAATGGGGCATAAAGAACGGGTTCGTCCATTACATCGGCAATGACTTCAGCATAACCGGAAGCCTCCATTGGGTTTTTGTCGTAAATGACGGCCAGGCCTCCATCTATTTTATGGCGAAGGTTTTTCAGGTAGGGCTTGAAAGTTCGTTCTACCATTTTGCGGTAGCTGCCCTGCTCTTGGTTGTCATCCACTAAAGGCATGGATTTTTGGCCGGAAGGGCAGGAATTGTTTTCAATTACGACCATTTGCCGTTTGCCTCCAGCTGAAGTAACATTTAACAGGTCGGCTCCAGCCCACAGAAAATATTTTGGTTTGTACGTCAATATTTCCCGCAACTTTTCTGCGCTTACAGTAGGGTGCATGTGACAGTAGCGGGCAATGATGCGCTCTTTGCCCAAGTTGAGAAAAAAATTGACCATAGGATGGATGGTGGCATTGAAGGCTTTTGGATACCAATGGGTATGTGCCTCGAATTCGCCGGGCTGTATGGTGACAGCCGTTTTCAAGGTTTCAGTTAAGGTCACGATGTTCGGAATTTATAAAAAACAATTAGGAGCAGTAATAGCCTGCCAGCAAAACGGCGCAAAGTAGAAGGGCAATTCTGAAGAAAACCTGAATAAACGATAGCCTCTTTCATTTTTTTGTATGACCTACATTTGCTAAATTTTTCACTCCTGAATTCAATTTTATCATGAACGAAACTATCACCAATAATACCAGGGAAGCAATTATCGCCTCTCTCAAAAAAAAGGACATTGAGACATTGACCAGGCAAATCGGTGCCCTCAGTTCCAAGGAGACCGTTCACTTAATTGGCCATTTGGGCCGGGAAGAACAAATGGAACTGTTGACCATGCTCACGCCAGAGGATGCAGCAGAAGTGATGGAAGATATCCCCGAAGCTCAGGCAGTGGACATTATTGAAGACCTGAAAACCGCAGACGCAGCTGCTATCCTTAATGAAATGGAAAGTGACGATCAGGCCGATCTTATCATGGAACTGGATGAGGAAGACGCCAGCGCCATCCTTGCGGAAATGGATCCAGAAGAAGCTGCACATGTCAGAAAATTAATTGAATATGACCCAGACACAGCTGGTGGTTTGATGAGGACGGAATATTTTGCATTTAATGAGATCCAGACCATCAATGAGGTAATAGATGACCTCCGCCTCCATGCCGATAAATACAGAGATTACCTCCTCAAATACATTTTTGTCACCTCCACCAACGGGCAATTGAAAGGAGTTTTGCAAATGCAGGATATGTTGTTGGCAAAACCCGAGACCCGGTTGTCCGAGATCATTGTCCAAGATGTGCTATCTGTAGGCCACCATGCCCTGTTGGATGAATTGAGTGATTTTTTTGATACCCATAATTTATTCGGCGTCCCAGTAATAGATGAAGATCGGAGTTTAGTAGGAGTTGTAGTCAGAGGCGATATTCTCGAAGCGGAAGCTGAACGGATTACTCAGGAACACTTGGAAAGCCAAGGGATCATCGGTGGGGATGAATTACGGACGATGCCCGCATTTTTTCGTGCAAAGCGGCGGTTGTCCTGGTTGTCCGTGAATATTTTATTGAACATCATTGCGGCAAGCGTGATTGCATATCACCAGGATGTATTGAGTTCGGTCATTGCACTGGCGGTTTTTTTGCCCATTATTTCTGATATGAGCGGCTGCTCTGGCAATCAGGCAGTGGCTGTCAGCATGCGGGAACTTTCACTTGGAGTCGTTAACCCATCAGAGGTGATACGGGTATGGTGGCAGGAGATTTCGGTTGGGCTTATCAACGGACTGGCTTTGGGAGTGTTGATCGGTGTGGCTGCTTGGCTCTGGAAAGCAAATATATATCTGGGAATGGTCGTTGGCGGAGCCTTATTTGTCAATACCATGATAGCAGTATCCGTAGGGGGAACCGTACCCTTGATGCTTAAGGGAATGAACGTTGATCCAGCATTGGCATCAGGGCCCATTTTGACTACCATTACCGATATGATCGGATTCTTCTTGGCACTGACTTTTGCATCGTGGTTTTTGGCTCAGTTGGGGGGGCTTTAAAAGTATGTTGCGGCTCGGCATTCGTTACAATTGGAGAATATCTTTTGATGCTTTATGCAGTTTTTCTTCAGAATGGGCCGATAGCTTTGCCCGAATTTTTAATTAAATGCTATGCCAATAACAAAACCTTTAAATACAAGTCTATCAATGGAAGATTACGAAGAATTGTTTGGAATGGAGTACTTCCCAATCGTATCTGCTAATGAATTCAAAGAAGAAGAATCTATAAATTTAGATAAAGAACTGACGGAACCTATTGTAAACAATAGCCCAATAAATCTGTCACCTTGGAAGAAATGGAATTTTTTTCTGAGGTTTAGGGAGAGAGGATAAAAATTCATTTTTTATTCAGTATCGTCAGTTAAAATTGTAGCTAATGTTATTCAAAGAGCGCTAATTAAAAGGATCGCCTACCAACCAGTAATTAAAAGGGCGGTTCGACTAGATTAAAATTCCTCTTGCCGGATGATGCTCAAAGCCATCCGGCATTTTTTGTAAAATTTTTACGATTTTCTGGTTTCTTCATTTTTTATTCAGAATTTATGGTGCTTGCGCCCGTTTTTTAAACTGTAAAAAATAAGCGTAACTGTTTGACATAGAGAGAGAAAGAAAAAAATGATTTTTTTTCTTTCTCTCTCCTAATACTGCTTTGTCACTTTAGAAAAATAACCATTCGTTTTCAGGCCTGAGATTTAAAACCCTTTAGAGAGAGGTGTGTTTTTTTGATTTTTTGTAAAAAAATCAAAAAAACACACCTCTCTCTACTAGGATTCTTTCTCCCGGACATGAAATACAGTGGTCATATATAAATATGTTTCTAAAGTGACAAAGTAGTACTAAGTGTCATCAACATTAGAGTAGCACTACCAACCAGCCTTATTTAACGGATTTGATAAGAACAGCCGAATTGCTTGAAGTAGCCCCGGCAGATTTAATTGTGGATGGCATAAAAAAAGGAAAAGGTCTGAGTAGAACTCAGACCTTCTCAAATTTTGTATAAACTTTCGAAAACGACTGTTGTTATGACTGCTGGCAGCAACCAGTAAATCATAACTCATTGAAATACAGCCGCATAATCAAAAGATGTGAGGTCGGTGGCGGATTCGAACCGCCGTACGAGGTTTTGCAGACCTCTGCCTAGCCACTCGGCCAACCGACCGTTATTTTACTCTATACACCACTTTTGGTGAAGCGGATGCAAATGTAAAAAACTTTATTGCAGGTTGTCAACCCCTTTTGGAATATCACTTTAAAAAATATTTTATTTTGAAAAGTTTCTCTATTAATAGTCCATAAGGCTATTTTTAGAGCAATGTTTGGAAAATGAAGGCTTTTGAAGATTGAAATTTAATTATTTGCCCGCTTGGGGGATTACCGAACAGTCAAATAATTAAAAAGTCTATGTACCGAAGATTTTTTATTTAACAACTTTTGTAAGCCATTGAAAACCAACGATTTGAAAAAACAGTAGAAAACAGGTAACAATCAAATTTTCAACTTTTCCCTCAAAATCGCCACGAACCATTGCCTAGTGTAGCCGCGAAATTTATTTCCTGTGAGTCATTCGGGAAATAAATTTCCCGGCTACATTACCTCAATAAAAGTACATGCCCTTTCTTTTTGGCTTCTTTCCCATTTTCCAACACTAAATGAATCCGGTATACATAAACACCCTGCGGCAACTTCTTCCCGTCCTTTTTTCCCCTCCATGCTTCGTTTGGGCTGTCAGCTGAAAAGACAATGCCGCCATAACGGTCAAATATCTGCATTTCATATTTAGCAATATTACCTGAAAGAATAACCGCTTTGAATTCCCTATTGACACCTGCTGGGGCAAGGGCATTTGGAACAAAAATCCTAATTTCCTGATCAAGGCAAAAGATATTGGATCGGCTGGTAAAGTTCCTGTCTATGCCACTAGGTGAAGTAACGACGCCTAAAGCCTCAATATAATAGCAGACCGTTCCGCTGCCAATAGCCGAGAGATCGAACACATCTTCAAAAGAGAATTCATTGCCACCAACCGTTCCTATCGCAGCCCCGCTGCCACTGGTAACACGGATGATCTTATACTCATCTACTACAGCATTTTCAATGAGGAGAGGCGTCCAGTTGAGCTCGCTGAGTTACTTACATTCAATTGGTTCCCACTTAAGAAAATGGTGGTTCCCATAGTGGAAGAAAGCTCATTTGCGCAACTATCTACCGCATGCAATTGATAGGTAATGGGCCCACTATCTGCATTGGCGCTATCATCTAAATATTGATTAGATACAGGATAAGAAGTTTGCGGCATCTCCGTTGCTATGTTTTCAAAAACACCATTAGTATCGGATCGGAGGAATTCCAAGATTTCCAAATCTGCGTTGGCATTAATGCCCCACTCAACTGCAACGCTGTTGTCTGCGCCTACGCTTACATTGGCTACATATAATTCATTAATGGGTTGGGAAAAAGGGAGAGGATTAAAACAAATTTCGTTGGAACGGGACATTTCGCTTGTACCGCCTTCATTGGCCTGTATAAAAAAACAATAAGAGTCTCCATCGTTGACATTTCGAAAACTATAGAAGGAAGTAGTGCCATCCAAGGCCTCGTGCAAAGTTGGTATGCTGCCATTCACACTTACCCAGACTTCCTGCGAACCAATCCCGCCAGTCCAGTTTTGGTACAAATTCCAACTCAGGTCAACGCTGCAATTAGTCGAGGTTCCTTCTAAAAAAATAGTTTTATGTTCTGCGTCGAAAATACTCGTATTACCACAGCGGTCAAGGGCATTCACAAAGTAGCCCTCTGACTCCATGTCCGGTTCAGCATTTGTGTCAAGGTAGGTAAATGTTCCACCAAAGACCGTATCAATTGGGATTACCCCAATTGGGTCGCGACGATAAATGACATATGCATAGACTTCCGGTGACGGGCTTGCATTCCATTGCATTTGTACATCACCACCTAGTACTGTGATGCTGAGAAATGGTGAAACTTCCGGAGGACGGCTATCCAAGGTGTCGGATGGGAGTTGGGCTTGCCCTGGACAATTGTAATTGCTGACCAAATAATAATAGCGCAACAAACCAGCAGGGTTAGGATCGTAAAAAAAGTCTTGACTAATCGTCATAACAGAAGTCAATAAATTATAGGGCCCATTGATATCATCACTGGTGTAAATGTCGTAGCTAACGAAAGGACCACAATTGTTTATTGGTAATTCCCAAAAAAGGGTGTCCCCTTTTACGCAAAGGAAAGAAGGTGGGGTAACCTGAGCATGCAAATAAGACAATAACAGGCTATTTATCAGAAAAGTATATATCAGTTTCTTCATGTAAGTTAAAGGTTTCGGCTGTCGCTTTGGTTTAAAAAACCTGCTGGCATTGACAATACAACGGATTTGTTTCCAGTACATTTCAAATCAGCAAAAGAACATGTGCTATCTGATTGGCAGCATATCATTTTTTTCTATCTTGCCCTTCAAATAAGGAAAATGTAACCACACTAATCGTCGTGGAAGAAAAGGCAAATTAACAAGTAGTCTAACCATTTTTTCCAAATCACTATTCAACTAATCACGAATCACTAACTAAAAAATGAAGCGAAAAATACGTATGGGAATGGTCGGAGGTGGTCGGGGTGCATTCATTGGTGCTGTCCACCGTATGGCTGCTGCCCTTGACGGTCAGATCGAACTCGTCTGCGGGGCATTTAGCTCCGATCCTAAAAAATCCAGATTATCTGGTAAAGATCTTTTCTTGCCAAACAACAGGGTTTACGGCAGTTACGCTGAAATGATCGAAAAAGAAAAACAACTGCCAGAAGATGAGCGCATGGATTTTGTTTCCATCGTTACGCCCAACCACGTCCATTATGGGCCAGCTAAGATGGCTTTGGAAAATGGTTTTCATGTTGTTTGCGATAAGCCGCTTTGTTTTAATATGAAAGAAGCCAAATCGTTACAAAGGCTGGTCGAGAAGACGGCGCTTCTATTTGCCCTTACGCATAATTACACAGGATATCCGATGGTCAAACAAGCAAGGGCAATGGTAAGAAAAGGCGATATTGGTAAAATCAGAAAAGTAGTGGTAGAGTACCCGCAAGGGTGGTTATCCACTAAGTTGGAAGCCTCTGGCCAAAAGCAAGCAGATTGGCGCACCGACCCGAAACGTTCAGGCATTGCAGGGGCAATGGGCGACATCGGCACACACGCTGAAAACCTTGCTGAATATATTACTGGCTTACAAATTACAGAACTCTGCGCCGATATTTCCACCTTTGTGGATGGCCGCCTCCTTGATGATGATGGCAATGTATTACTTCATTTCGACAATGGCGCAAAAGGCATCCTTCACGCCAGCCAGATTTCAGCGGGAGAGGAAAACAACCTCAATATCCGTATTTACGGCACGAAGGCAGGCCTGCAATGGTTTCAGATGGAACCCAATTCTTTGTATGTGAAATGGCTCGACAAACCTATGGAAGTCCTCCGTACAGGTGTCGGCAATTTATATCCAGAAGCGCAAGAACACGCTCGCATCCCAGCTGGCCACCCAGAGGGTTACTTGGAAGCCTTTGCCAATATTTATCGAAATTTTGCCTATTGCTTGCAAGCCCATTTGGCAGGTAAGAAACCGAAAAAAATCTATCAAGATTATCCAACTGTCCATGATGGGGTGCGAGGCATGCCAGTTCATCAATTCAGTGATCAAATCTGGTAAGAGCAAATCAAAATGGGTTAAATTTTAAAGGTTTCATGGCTTCACGGTTTCATTGCTATATTGTCTCATAGCGAATTAACAATGGAACCATTAAGCAGTGGGACATTGAAACAAGGCAGCAATGAATCAAAAAATAGAATCCAAATCCGCCCCCAAACCCGTTGGCCTTTACCCGCATGCCCGACGGGTAGGTAACCTTCTTTTCCTTTCTGGCATCGGCCCTCGCGACCCAGAAACGAATGGGGTGCCAGGGCTAAAACAAAGTGCCAGTGGAAATTTCATCGAATTTGATTTTGAAGCACAGTGCCATTCCGTTTTTCAAAACGTGAGGCGAGTGTTAGAGGATAGTGGCGCTACTTGGGATTCCCTGGTGGACGTGACTGTTTTTTTGGTAAACATGGAAAGGGATTTTCATGCCTATAACCGCATTTATGCAGAATATTTTAAAGACAACCAACCTTGTCGGACAACAGTGGGTATTACGGCCCTGCCAACTCCGATTGCGATTGAACTGAAATGCATTGCAGTGATGGAGGATTAATTTGTTTTTTTTTGGAAAATATAAAGCCCGTACTTGTTGCAAGTACGGGCTTTATATTTTTTAGAAACTTAAACCTTACAAGCGAACCAATCGGTCAACAACCATTCTTTCCCCATCAGAAACTGTTACCTGATAAATTCCTCTCTTGATTTCCCTCAACGGTAATTCAAAACGCAACTCCTCATTTGTCTTTTCAATATCCAATTCACCGACAACCTGTCCGGACAAATTGGTAATGCGGACTTGCAGTTCCCCACTCCAGTCATTTTTCAAAACAGCCGTGGTTGAAACATCCCTGGCCGGGTTAGGTGAAACAGTTAACATGCCATTATTTTCAACCAATGTCTCATGGGTTCTTGTGACCTCTTGATTTTCAAAAGCCCCCATATCCGGTTGATTTACACGAGGATTGCCTAAGATGTCAAACTCAGGCGCACCAGCAGCGACTCCTGCATCAATTCCAGGGCTATCAGTTGTGAGTGTAAAATCCAAATTTGAAGGATCAACGAAAGTAGGCGATGTCATATTAAGGTCGGTAGGATCAGTAAATACAAGTTCTGTTGTTGCATCGTCTGACATATTGCCGCCATTTGAAACCAATGTAGGGGTGCCTCCTTCCACGGCATAATTGATACCCCCATTCTGGTTGAGAATAGTATTTTGGATAGTTGTGCTGAGTATGGCGGCCGTATCGCCTGTCCATTGGGCTATTCCACCAGCAATGTCACCTTCATTGTTGTCTAAAGTACAATTGAGAATGCCGATGTTCACTGTGCTAGAGTCTGAAGCGTTAAAAGATAAGGCTCCACCAGTGCCAAGGCCATCTGCAGTATTTCGGGTGAAATAACTACTAACAATTGAAGCGTCCACATTACCGATATTAACTGCTCCGCCTTGTCTTCTGGTATTGTTGAAATAGAATCCACAGTTTAATACATCAAGTGTACCTCCATCTATGCTATCGTTTTCTACCACATTGATAGCTCCGCCAATATTTGCGCCATTTAATAAAAATTCACAGTTTTCAACAATAGTGGCCTGAGTGCCAAAAACCCTGATGGCCCCGCCATTGTTGTCACAGGAATTGTTTTCAAAATAAGAATTGAGGACAAAAAGGTTGGTACTATCATTTTGCACAAATAATGCACCGCCGGATGAAGTTGTTGACTTGTTTTCGGCGAATGTACAATTGTCAAATGTAACGCTGTAGGCCCCTTGACCAGAGTTGACCGCCCCTCCAAAGTTCACACAGGAATTTTTGATGTATTCGCAATTCGTTATAGTGTAATTTCCTTCGCCATAGCAAGTATGGGCACCACCATACCTACTTGTGTTCCCATCCTCAAAAAGGCAGTTTTTGTAAACTACCTCATCGCCATCAGTAGAGTTCCTAATATGCCCACCAGATCCGGTTGATGTATTTCCCTTAAAAGTACAATCGTCCAGGGTATAGCTCCCCCGGAAATTTCTAATGGCTCCGCCACCAGTGTTACCTGTTGTTGCTGCATTATCAGTAAAAGTACAACCGGTCAAAGTGAAATTTTCAGCCCCCTCCATATTCAACAGTTCATCTCCCCTGTAATAGATCGCACCTCCATAATTTGCTCTATTATTTGTGAAAGTAGAATTCAATATTGTCATATTTTCAGTATTGTACACCCACATGGCAGCACCAGGGCCCTCTGTATTCACATTAATGTCGAATGTGCATTTTTCCATCATAACATTGTTGGAACGCAAGGCATAAAATGCCCCCCTGACAACACTATTGTTGTTGAATGTACAATCTGAGATCGATAGGCCATCAACTTCATTTGCCATTACGCCGGGACTGTTGGTTGAGGTTGAATTCCAACTAAACGTGCTATTGGTGATGGTAGATCCACCTGCGGAGGTCGGCAAATAGACACATGCCCCTGACCTTCCAAAATTATTGAAAAATTGACATTGATTGATGTTTACAGGGCTCAAAGCATAAATGCCTCCACCTGCACGCTCATAAAGATCCGCATTTCCATCATCACTGGTATGGCCTCCTTTGATGGAAAATCCATCAATGATGACGTTCGTCAGTGCACCCTCGACATAAATGACATGGATAGTGTTGTCAGATTTGTTGGAAGAATATTGGCCTTGTGTGTCATCATTATTTAAGTCGCCGGACAAGGTGGTCTCATTAGCCATTGGGTCTCGTTCAGAAAGGCTGCTCTCTGTACCACCGAAACCACCATACAAGGCGATGTTGTTGGAGATGGTAAAAACAGAACTTGTACTTGGAGAAGCACCTCCAGGATAGTAGGTGCCGGCAGCCACCCAGATTTCACCTGAAGTAACGTTGGCCAAAGCTTTGTCCACCGATTCATAAGCATTGGCCCAAGAGGTACCATCGCTGTTACCTGCGGCGTCATGTTTGACATAGACTTGTGCCTGTAATATAAAAGTGGCTAAAGCAAAGGATAGTAAAAAAGAAAAACGGATAAAGTAGGCTTTCTTCATAATCTTACAATTTTTGTTATGGATGAGAATGACGGAACAAGGTAAGGAAAAGAATTCAGCAAATGGTTATTTACTCAGTCCGCTGGTACACAAATGCTGTAAATCTACTACTCGTAAGCTGTATAACAAAAGCGGCACAGGAATGGCCCAGTGCCGCTTTTGACTTCCTTTCAAAAAAGGGCAAGTATTTCCCTTCTTCGCTTTAATGCTGAAACACTTCGATTTCGTGGTTGCGGACAACAAGATCCGTGAACTTCCCCTTGAAACGAGTGGCTTTGACAATGTGGTTGTCGATCCAATGATAATTGCCACCTCGTGGTTTTCCAAACAAAATGCCGTGGTAGTTAAAACCATGCTTCTCTAACCACACTTCTGTTACCTCTCGGTGCTCCTCGGTGCGGGAAGTAAAAAAAGTAATGACATGCCCATCATCGAACCATTTGTTGATGATCTTTAATGCATCGGGATAAGGGGGAACGGTTGCCATGCGTTCGGGTTCCTCATTGGGTACATCGTCACATATGGTGCCGTCAATATCAATCATAAAGTTCTTTTGTTCTTTTGGAAGGAGTGGGCTGAGTTTTTCCCCTTTTTCATTAAATTTATCGACTAGTTGAATCTCTTTCTGTTCTTTCATGCGAGTGATTTTTTTGTTCAGGCTTTTTTCTATTCATCGGGAATTGGCAAAGGCCTTTTTCAATACTTAAATTTGTAGTTAGTGTTTGATAGACGCAAAGTTAAGTGTTTTTCCTACTTAAGGGAGCCGATCTTAATGAAACACGCATTATTGTAATACCAAAGTTCTAAATTTAAGCTCCATTTGAAATGGCTGCATGTTTTTTGAAATCCCCTTTGTACCTATTAAATTTTCCCTGATAAGCAGGCAATTTTTTCCGAAGTTGGCTCTTGTAATCAAATTCTTTGATAATTTTCCATTTGAAATCGACCTGCCCTTTAAAACAACGCAACTAGAGAAAAGTTAGCCCCATACCTCAATGCTTGCTGATTTGTACAAACCTCTTCTTTGAAATCCTCTAAATCTATCACCATGTTGAATGATTTAAAATATCTAATTGCATATTTGACTCCTGTGTCCGCCTACTTGGCTGTGACCTGGCAAGGAGCATGGTCATTTTTTACTGTTTTTATTGCATTTTTCATAGTGCCCGTTGTTGAACAGTTTGCCAAGGGTACCGAGAAAAACCTTTCGCCAAAGGAAGAAGAAGCCAAATTGGTTTCTCCTTTTTTCGACCTGCTGCTCTATCTCAACCTGCCTGCATTGTTTTTTATAATATGGTGTTACTTTTCAACCATTACCAGTGGCGCATTGGGTGTTTGGGAAATAGTCGGCATGACCATGAGCGTCGGCATTGCGCTCGGTGGCGTCGGAATAAATGTGGCACATGAACTTGGCCACCGGAAAAAAGGGTATGAGCAATGGATGGCCAAAGCCCTCCTGACCGCTGCCCTTTATACACAGTTTTATATTGAACACAACAGAGGCCACCATTTATGGGTTGCCACTGAGGAAGACCCATCCTCTTCGCGTTTGGGAGAAAACATTTACCAATTCTGGGTTCGTTCTATTTATGGCGTTTACACCTATGCCTGGCGTTTGGAAAACAGGAGGTTAAAGAAAATGGGCAAGCCTGCTTTTTCTTTTTCCAATGAAATGATTTGGTTGCAATTGGCCCACCTGCTATACCTAACAACTGTTTGGTCATTTTTTGGATGGACGGGCGTTGCCTTTGCAGTAGTCATCGCATTGTTGGCTATCCTTCAATTGGAAACAGTCAATTATATTGAGCATTACGGCCTATGCCGCAACAAATTGGCATCTGGATTTTACGAAAAGGTAGGGCCACAGCATTCCTGGAATTCCAACCACGAATTTGGTCGCATCCTTTTGTATGAACTCACCCGGCACTCTGACCATCACTATAAAGCAACCCGTAAGTACCAAGTCCTTCGTCATTTTGATGAAAGCCCTCAACTTCCCTATGGCTACCCTGCTTCGATGTTGATGGCATTAGTGCCTCCACTTTGGTTTTCCGTGATGGATAAAAGAGTCCCACCTGTTTAATCACTGCTGTTTTTCCGTAAAATTTTACCTGCACGGACATCATGGTATTGTCCTCCCTCTAAAGTTATTTCCCCATTTACAATGACAAAATGAATACCTTCTGGATACTGGTGCGGCGCTTCGAAGGTGGCCTTATCAATGATTTTTTCCGCATCAAAAATAGTGACGTCTGCAAAGTTGCCCTCTTTCAAAATTCCTCTTTTTTTGATGGTGAAGTTTTTGGCTGGCAAACCTGTCATTTTATAAATGGCCGTTTCGAGTGGCAACACTTTTTTATCCCTTGAATAATGGCCAAGCACCCGCGGGAAAGTGCCATGCACGCGGGGATGGGGGTGCTTTTTACCAAGTTCAGTTGTCCGCCCATCAGAAGCGACCATGGTTTGTGGGTGCTGCATGATGCGGATCACATCCTCTTCCTGCATGACATGAAAAACACATTGAGCACCGTTATGGATTTGTGCCTCTATAACCAGTTCAGCGCCATTTTCAGGAGTAGGTTCCATGCCTTCCGCCACTACCCAATCATGTAATGTCTTGCCGCCCAATTCGGGTTTCCAATTGAAATTGGAAAACTGAACCCGCCGAAGGTCTTCGCCGCCCCGTTCATTTAAAATTTTAAAAACGATGCCCCTCTTGATGCTATCCCTTAGCACAGGGTCTTCGCACCTCTTGGCAAAGCCCTTTACTTTGTCCCCTTCCATTGCCCATGCTGGTATCAGCACATTCAAATCTGTATGGCTGGCAGTGTACGGATATTGATCGGTCATGACATTTAATCCTTTTGCTCGGGCGCTATCCATCATGGCGAGTGTCGTTTTACTACTGCCCCACATGGGCTTGCCCATCGCTTTATGATGGGTCATGACAACTGGTAAATCTGCCATCTCGGCGATAGTAATTGTTTCGCTAACGGCATCCAAGAGACCTAGTCCTTCATTTCGGATATGAGAGGTATAAATGCCATCATGCTTAGCCACTACTTTCGATAATTCGACCACTTCTGTTGTTTTTGCAAAAGCTCCTGGTAAATACCTCAAACCCGTGGACATTCCAAATGCACCTTCTTGCATGGCCTTATCTATTAAGTTTTTCATTTGTTCCAATTCCTCATTTGTTGGATCCCTGTTTTCCAAACCCAATATTTCGAGGCGAACGCTATTGTGGCCGATTAGGTATGCAGCATTGATGCCGATGCCCTGTGCCGTTAAGCTGTCGAGGTATTTGCCAATCGACAAAGGGCTGCTGCCATCTGGTCCACCCACAGCAGTTGTCACTCCCTGCCGCACATGACTTTCTGCCTCCGGCAAAATGGGCAGCGGTTCCAAATGGGCATGCACATCAATAAAACCTGGCGAAACGACCAGCCCTGTTGCATCAATTTTGCGTTTTGCAATCGTATTTATTTTTTCTGCCATTTTCACAATGCGGTCATTGGCAATAGCAATGTCTGCTTTGAAGGGCGTCCCTCCGTTGCCATCATATACCAACCCATTTTGAATGAGGATGTCATATTCAGGCGTACATGTCATTATCGAAAAACAGCAAAAGAGGATAATCGAAAATGCAAGGAGGGCACGAAAATTTTTCATTTTAATTTGACAATTAGTGATTCGGTCAAATGTATTGTTTTTTCGGGAATGATTTTTAAAAAGAACCCTTTCGAAGAAATAGAGAAACGACCCCACCTTTTGAAACTCAATTTTTTTCTGCAACTTAGTGCCTGTAGAAATAGGCAAGAATAAAATCAAATAAATCAGATCATTTGTGAAAATGAAAAAATAAAAGAAGCCTTTATTATTTTAGTCTATTAATTTCTATAGGCTTTTTCAATTTTTATTTTCATTTTAATTTTTATTGTTCACTCATGTCCATACTCATCAAAGGCGGCAGGATCATTACAGCATCTGACGATTACCAGGCCGACATTTATATTAAAGGAGAAACCATCCATTCTATTGGTAAAGGCCTTGATGTGAAAGCACGACGAACCATTGACGCCAATGGAATGATCGTCCTCCCCGGTGGCATTGACCCGCACGTGCATTTGGCCATGCCATTCATGGGCACTTATTCGAGCGATGATTATTCGACAGGTACATTGGCTGCATTGCATGGTGGAACTACGATGGTCATTGATTTTATTTTGCAGACGCAGGGCAAGTCACTCAAACACGCCATTGCGAAGTTGGCAAGGCCGCTCCAATGGCAATTGTTATCGGCGACTATTCTTTCCATATGGCCGTGACGGATTTCAACGAAAAAACAAAAAAGGAAATCGTGAAAATGATCGAAGAAGAAGGCATTACTTCTTTTAAAACTTTTATGGCTTATAAAGGTGCATTGATGATTGACGACGGACAAATGGTTGACCTCATGCAAGAGGTAAAAAAACGGGGCGGCATGGTCACTGTCCATGCTACCAATGGCGATATGATAGACAAGTTGATTGCTAAACATAGAGCAGAAGGTAAGTTGTCGCCGCTTTATCATTATCTCTCCCAACCCGAAGTGACGGAGGCGGAGGCGTCTGCCCGCTTTACCGATATGGCGCATTATACTGGAGTGCCTTGTTACATCGTCCATATGACTTGTGAAGGTGCGGTGAATGCAGTGCGAGAGGCAACTTTCCGCAACCAAAAAGTATTCGGTGAAACCTGCATCCAATACCTCATTTTGGATGCTTCGCTTTATGAGCAAAATCCCGAAGGGGCAAAATGGGTGATGAGTCCGCCGCTGCGTCAGAAGAAAGACCAAGACGCTCTATGGGCAGCCATCAATCAAGGCTTGGTGCAAATCGTCGCTACAGATCATTGTCCTTTTAAATGGAAGCAAAAAATGATGGGCAAAGACGATTTTTCCAAAATACCCAACGGCCACCCCGCCATCGAAAACCGCATGGAACTCCTTTGGACGGAAGGCGTTAATACAGGAAAAATCAGCCCCAACAAATATGTGGAAGTCACCTCAACCAACCCCGCCAAAATATTCGGCATGTACCCCAAAAAAGGGTGTATCGCCCCCGGTTCGGATGCAGACCTCGTTATTTTTGACCCAAATAAAGAACACGTCATTTCTGCGGAAACGCATCACATGAATGTGGATTATTCAGGCTACGAGGGATGGCAATTAAAAGGGAAATGCCGACAGGTTATTTTGCGGGGAAAAGTGGCGATTGATAAAGGGAAAGTGAAAATTAAAAAGGGATATGGGGAGTTTGTGAAAAGGGATAAAATTTCAAAAATTATTTAATCAAAAAAAAATGCTCAAAAAAGAAGACATATTAGTTTATTTAAAAGAAAATAAAACTGAATTTAAAAAACAGTTTAAAATTACAAAAATTGGCTTGTTTGGCTCTTATGCAAAAGATGCTCAAACAGATTCAAGTGATATTGACTTAATTGTTGAATTTGCGCCCAATACTGAAGAACTAGCAGAAAAAAAGATGCAAATGAAAATTATAGTGAAAAATAAATTCAATAAAGAAGTAGATATTGCAAGAGAAAAATATCTTAAACCATATTATAAAGAACAGATAATGCGATCGGTAATATATGCTTGAAAGGGATCATACAAATCTGCTCGCTATTATTGACGCAGCAAAAAAAGTTATCAATTATACAAAAGGAGTAATTGATGCAGACGAGTTCTTCAAAGATCAAAGAACTTTTGATGCAACATTGATGAACTTCGTGATAATTGGTGAAACTGTTGCAAAGTTGAGTGATGAAATAAAAGATTCAAACAAACACATTCCTTGGTCTAAAATTAAAGGATTCAGAAATATTGTCGCTCATAATTATTTTGGAGTTGATGCAGAAGAGGTTTGGCAGATTATTCATAATAATATTCCAACATTAATTGAAGACATAAATAAAATCACTCGAAAAATAAATTCCAATTTAATATGCCCAGAAAAATAAAATCAGCCCTCATCCAAATGAGCCTTCCCATGACAGAAGGCGAAGGCACCATCGAAGAAATCATGGAAGCGATGGTGCAGAAACACATCCCCTACATTGAAGAAGCAGGAGAAAAAGGCGTGCAAATCTTGTGTTTACAGGAAATATTTAATACGCCTTATTTCTGCCCCGGACAAGATGCCAAATGGTATGCCTCTGCCGAGACCGTTCCCGGCCCAACCACGGAACGCATGGCGGAATATGCGAAAAAATACCAGATGGCTATGATCGTTCCCATTTTTGAAAAAGAGCAGGCAGGCGTGTTATATAATACTGCTGCGGTTATTGATGCGGATGGAACCTATTTAGGAAAATATAGAAAAAACCATATCCCACACACCTCTGGTTTTTGGGAAAAATTCTTTTTTAAACCCGGCAATTTAGGATACCCTGTTTTCCAGACCCGTTATGCAAAAATCGGTGTGTATATTTGTTATGACCGCCACTTCCCTGACGGCGCTCGCATATTGGGATTAAATGGTGCGGAAATAGTTTACAATCCATCTGCCACGGTCGCTGGCCTTTCACAGTATTTATGGAAATTGGAACAGCCTGCCCATGCCGCCGCCAACGGTTATTTTATGGGGTGCATTAATCGGGTCGGAGTAGAGAAGCCGTGGAATGTTGGCAAATTTTATGGCAGCTCTTATTTCGTTGATCCTCGTGGGCAAATATTTGCACAAGCGTCCGAAGATAATGATGAATTATTAATTGCTGAATTTGATCTGGATATGATTGATGAAGTGCGGAGCGTTTGGCAGTTTTACAGGGATCGGAGGCCGGAGACTTATGGTAAATTAGTGGAGCTTTAAATTGCTGTTGGCTGTTTGCTTTTTACACTTGTGGTCTATAAACAATGGTTGATAAACAAAACAAAAAACTATGAGAGACTTCAGAAAACTTGAATTTTGGCATTTAGGAATAGAGCTCGTTACAGAAATCTATAAATTAGTTAAGAAGTTGCCAAGAGACGAAAACTTTGGACTAAGTAGTCAAATGAGAAGAGCTGCCATTTCAATGCCTTCCAATATAGCTGAAGGTTGTGGAAGAAGTAGTAATAAAGGTACCGTCCGTTTTTTTGAAATTTCTGTAAGTTCTGCATTTGAATTGGAAACGCAGCTTTTAGCTGGATATAAAATCGGATATTTCTCAAAAGAAGATGTGACTGACATACTCTCCCTAAGCTGCATTTATTTCAAAAGAAAACAACCAGTTATAAAAATACAATGCAACCTTAAAAAGCCAATTGCCAATAGCTAAAAGCAAATAGCTATTTATAACATGTCCGAATATAAAATCCCAACTTCGCAAGAAGATATAAATAATGCGTTCGAACAAATAAAGCCATATATGAATCCGACCATGGCTTATTATGAAAGTTCGAGATGCTTGTTTTGTTACGATGCACCGTGCGTTGAAGCTTGCCCGTCCGGTATTGATATTCCATTATTTATTCGGCAAATACATACAGACAATATTGAGGGTGCTGCTAAGACAATTTATGATGCGAATTATTTTGGGAATATATGCGGTAAAGTTTGTCCGACAGAAGTATTGTGCGAAGGCGCATGCGTATATAATCACCAAAATGTAAAACCAATAGAAATAGGTCGCTTGCAAAGTTTTGCGACCAATGCCATTATTGAAAAAAATAAACAACTTTATGATTTAGCAGAAAATAATGGAAAAAAAGTGGCAATTATTGGTGCAGGGCCAGCAGGTATTTCTTGTGCTTGTGAGCTGCGCTTATTGGGATACGAAGTAAATATATATGAAGCAAAAAACCAACCTTCTGGTTTAGCATTGTATGGTTGCGCTCCATATAAAGTGACCAATGAAGATGTCATAAATGAAATTAATTATTTACAAAAACAATTCGGATTTAATATAAAATATAATTCATCAATTAATTCCGAAGAACAATTAAATAATTTAGAAAATAAATATGATGCTATATTTTTAGGAATTGGATTGGGAAAAACAAGAGCATTAAACATTGATGGAGAAAATTTAAATAATTGCATTGGTGCCACAGAATATATCGAGGAAATAAAACTAAACCCATTAAATGTAAAAATCGGAAAAAAAATAATCGTCATCGGTGGTGGAAATACGGCGATGGATGCGGCCTCGGAATCTGCCCGTTTAGGGGCAGGTGAAGTTATTTTAGCATACCGCCGTTCCAAAGAAGAAATGGGGGCGTATGGATTTGAATATGATTTGGCGAAAGCCGTTGGCGTAAAAGGAATGTTCAATGTTTCTCCTGTTGCCATATATGGAAATGGAAAAGTGGAAGGTGTGCATTTTATAAAAACAAAAACGGAAAATGGGAAAGTTACAAATATAGAAGGCAGTGATTTTAAAATAAATTGCGACGCCGTCATATTGGCTACAGGACAGAAAAAGCAAACGCATTTTTTATCGAAAATAAATAATCTGAATTTTGACAAAAAAGGAAAAATAGAAGTGAACCATGACACCATGCAAACCTCCAATCCAAAATATTTTGCCGGAGGCGATGCCATGAACGGTGGGGCGGAAGTGGTGAATGCAGCGGCGGAGGGGAAGAAAGCAGCGAGGGGGATACATTCTTTTTTGATTGGGGGTTAACAAATCAAAAATCATATATCGTTAATCAGCTAAAATTGATTAACGATTAAAAGATTAACGATATATGATTTTTGATTTGTTTCACATACTCACAGAAAACTTACATCATGACGCCTCAAGAATTAGAAGACAGGCTCATTGACTTTGCGTCAAGAATAATTGATTTAGTTGAAGCATTACCAAAAACACCTGCTGGAAAACATCTTGGTGGTCAATTACTTCGATCTGGCACTTCTCCCGCACTTAATTATGGAGAAGCAAGAGCAGCAGAATCTGGTCCAGACTTTAGACATAAAATGAAAGTTTGTCTAAAAGAATTGAGAGAGACTTATGTGTGTCTCAGAATTATTGAAAAAAGAAAATGGTTTACAGAAAAAAATTGGAACCAATTCTATCAGAAAGCAATAAACTGATTTCCATATTCGTCCAAAGTATAAAAATCTCAAAAAATAAAAATCCATAATTCAGATTACCCAATAAATCAAAAATCATATATCGTTAATCTTTTAATCGTTAATCAATTTTAGCTTATTAACGATTAAAAGATTAACGATATATGATTTTTGATTTATTAAAAGATATTCTCTTATGCCTGATATCAGTGCCAACCTCGCAGGAATAAAATCCCCCAACCCTTTCTGGCTCGCCTCTGCGCCGCCGACCAATTCTGGCTATCAAGTCATGAAAGCATTCGATGCTGGTTGGGGGGGGGCAGTTTGGAAAACACTTGGTGTGCCCGTCATAAATACCTCCAGTCGGTATGGTGCTATTAATTACCGCAGCAACCGCATGATCGGTTTTAATAATATTGAATTAATTACCGATCGACCGCTAGCGGATAATTTGCGGGAAATAGAAGAGGTAAAAAAATATTTCCCCGATCATGCGGTCGTTGCTTCTTTAATGGTGGAGACAAGGGAAGAATGGCACCAAATAATAAAAGATGCGGAGAACGCTGGAGCAGATGGTTTGGAATTAAATTTCGGCTGCCCACATGGCATGTGCGAGCGGGGCATGGGGTCAGCAGTTGGGCAGGAACCGAGTGTTTTAAAAACAATTACCGAGTGGGTGAAAGAAGTGGCGACCAAACCGGTGATTGTAAAATTGACGCCGAATATAACGGATATTACCGAACCCGCTATTGGAGCAGCAGCAGGAGGCGCCGATGCCATATCTTTAATTAATACCATCCAAAGTTTGGTAGGCGTTGACCTTGACAATTTTGTGCCATACCCAATTGTAGATGGAAAGAGCACCAATGGTGGATATTGCGGGCCAGCAGTAAAACCCATCGCATTAAATATGGTAAAAAATTGTGCGCAACACCCCGGCATTAATATCCCCATTTCCGGCATCGGTGGTATCGAAAATTGGCGGGATGCTGTAGAGCATATTATGCTCGGTGCGAGTAATGTACAGGTCTGCACGGCGGCCATGCATTATGGTTTTGGCATAGTGCGGGAAATGATTTCGGGGCTGGAAAATTATATGCAGGAAAAAGGTTTTAATAATTTAAATGAACTAATTGGGAAAGCATTACCAAATGTAAAAACATGGGAACATTTAAATTTAAAATACGATGTAAAAGCGCATATTAATGCAGATAAATGTATTGGCTGCCAATTATGTTATATAGCATGTGACGACGGCGCACATCAGGCCATTGCATTAAATAATGGCAGCCGGGTGCCAGAAATAATTGAAGAAAATTGCGTGGGCTGTAATTTATGTTCGCTCGTTTGCCCAGTGGAAGAATGTATTACGATGGAAAGAAAAGACGACGGTCAACAACATGAAACTTGGAAAGAATATATGGCCAATGATAAAGCGCCGACTTCATTTAATGACGACCGGGCAGGTGGGAAAGGGCATTGGGTACCGGAGCCGTCAGCGGCTTTGAAAAAATAATTCGATCAAATAATTTTTGAGTTGTTTTATTATGAAAAATAAAACCTTATGAAAAAAATCACCCTCCTTTTCATTGCTACTTTTATTTTTTCCTATTGCAAAACCACCAGCCAACACAGCGACTGGTGCCAATCGAAATGCAACGCAGCGGGTGACGAAAAAAGCAATACAGAACTCATAAAAAAAATAAGGGAAAACATTGACCCCAACGACGAAAATTTCGGCAACGAAATATTGACTTTTCCCCTGCGCATCGGCATTGTTACTGATATAATTGAACCTATTTATGTTGACCATAATCTTATAAAAACAACGGTTGCCATTTTGAACGAAGGTTTTGCCAATACATTCATCCAGTTTGAGGTGGCGAAAATAGATACCATATTTTCCTCTTTGCTCATAACCGACCTTTCCAAAGATGGCTACCTGCCCTATAGCCAATTCTCTTCCGATCATGACCTCCCAGACATGATTTCACTTTTCCTTTTCGACTATGACAAAAACCTCTGCAACCAAGAGGGCAATACCATCAGTTGTTCCCGTTCAGGCGGTTTCTCTTTTGTGCTTTCCCGCTCAACCAACAATCTGGTTTTGAGCAAATTCGAACTGGGCGATCACAAGGTCATCGTCCATGAATTCGGTCATTTTTTTGGGCTGTACCATACTTTTGAAGATTACCAGTTTGGGAAAGAAAAAGCAGATGGTTCCAATTGCGACGTGGCAGGTGACCGCCTCTGCGATACGCCCGCCGATCCGAGCAACGCCTATGAGGTACATGTCAATTATTCTTTATGTGAAATGATTGGAAATACCGACCCTGAAACCGGATTTGATTATAAACCGATGATTAATAATTATATGGGTTATTATCGGCCTTGTTATTTGAAAAAATATGAATTCACGCCGATGCAGTTGGCGTTTATATATACCGCTTCGAGATCAGAAATAAGGAAAAAATTTGCAAGGTAGTTCGGGTTTGTCTCATAAAATTAGAGCAGGCACAATTTTGACCTTACCCTATTTCTGGAATATCCTTCCAACTTGTCGTATAATTCGGAGAGCGCATTTCGCAAAACATCCGCCAACCGTGATGGCTGCCACAAGAACTAAAATAAACGGTATTCCGACCGTTTTTTTTATTGATGGCATCCATTGTTTTCATCAATGATTGAAGGCGGATTTCCTCTTTTTCGGATTCAAAAAGATGACCTTGAAGGCTTTCTTCAGGCCGCAAATAGGAAGCAATTATGCCAGCTTTTTTGTAATTGGTTGCTTTATCAAATAATTGCCGAACCATGTCAGTCGCATGTGTAATCAAGCGGTTGGTATTGGACGTTGGAATGGGCAGCTCAAGGCTTTGGGAGAAATAGTAACGGCCATCCGGTCGCTTGTTGCGGTGTTTATTGGCTCTGATAAAAACGGTCAGTACGCCAGCCCGATAATGGAATTTCCGCAATTTTTCACCCAAAAGGCTGGTAAAGACGGAAATGGCTTCTGTCAGTTCCGACAGTTCATTCACATCCTTGCGAAAAGAACGGGAAACCAATAAATTTTTCCTGCCCGCATCGGGGTTTTCCAAAACATAACAGGGGAAACCTTTCAACTCCCGCAGCGTTCTCAGTCCCGTCACCCCGAATTCTTTTCGCATCCATTGTTCCCGAACCTGCATCAGTTCAAAAATGGTTTTAATATCAAAAAAATGATCCAACCGGTGCGCCGACCGATTGCCGATGCCCCAAACCTTACCGACCGACAATTCTTTCAAAACCTCACGGTAGCTTTTGTTTTTTTCAAAAATAAAAACACCTTCTTCCCGGTTTTTTTTGGCAATGCGGTTGGCCAGTTTTGCCAGTGTTTTGGTGTTTCCCAAACCAATGGAGACGGGAATACCTGTCCACTGTCGAATAACCCTTCGCAACTGAATACAAAATTGAAAGAGTTGCTGTTCATCCTGCTTTAGAAAATCCAATTTTAGGAAAGCTTCATCAATAGAATACACTTCCACTTTTGAAACAAATTGTTTTAAAATAGTCATGACCCGTTCCGACATATCGCCATATAATTGGTAATTGGAAGAAAACACATGAATGTTATGCGCTTTGAGCAAATGCTTGATTTTAAAAAACGGCTGCCCAACCGGAATCTCCCCCAATGCTTTTGCCTCGCTCGAACGAGCCACAATGCACCCATCGTTATTGGAAAGCACGACGATGGGTTTCCCTTCCAGATCCGGCCGAAATGCCCGTTGGCAGGATGCATAAAAATTGTTGCAGTCCACTAAAGCAAAATAGCTCATCTCGATACTTTGTGAATGATACTGGTGACGACCCCCCATATCCGAAAGTCATCTGCCGGATCAATTTCGATGGCTGAATGGTTGTTGTTTTCTGGAACCAAAAAAGTTCGTTTATTCCTGATAGCCAATCGTTTAATGGTAAATTCCCCATTGATTACGCCGATGATGATATCATTTGGCCGGGCGTTTAAAGATTTGTCCACAATAGCAATATCGCCCGAATAGATTCCTGCCCCTATCATTGAGTCTCCGGCAACCCGCACAAAAAAAGTAGCCGAAGGATTTCTAATAAGGTATCTATTTAAATCCAGTTTTTCTTCCAAATAATCATTTGCAGGGGAAGGAAAGCCTGCGGATACGCCTCCAAATAGTGGTATCTTTAAAGGCAAAGAAATGAATGGGACGACCAGTGCGGTCGAATTAAGCTCTCTCATTAGATATATTTAATTTTTGCAAAAGTAATGGAAAACAAACAACAAACAAAATGTTCTTTTTAAAACTCTCCTGCCTGACCTTTAACTTTGTATCCATTCATTTTACCACCACCACATATTTTTCAGGTGGAGCCTCCGTACCATAGCAAGGCTTATTGGCAGTTGCATGATTCAATTTCACCGTGTCCACGCCCGGGGTTGTTGCTTTGAAGATATATGCCGCTACGTAATTGCACCCATTACAATCACGGGGGCCGGGGTCAACGGTTTTTTCCGTTATCAATTCGATGTGCTGGAGGTCTGATCCGTTGACGAGGCAATAATAGCAACAGGAGTTAGTGGAATAATATATTTCGACCGTCTCATTCACGTTGAGTTCGTATTGAGGCTTATTTTCAAAAGTCTTTTTTTCACAACTGAAAAAAGGCAGGGCAAAAAATATCAGGAAAATTATTTTTCTCATTGAGTTGGGTTTTTCCCTCCAAGCGTGACAAGTCGCTCTTTTTACAAATGGAAGCTTTGATCCAATTAAATCACTTTCCGCAACCAAATCCTGTATTCATCAATATTTTCTTTTTCTTCTATTTTAAAAATATTAAACCCATTATTTAGGGAAAATGAGAGCATGGCTTTGTGCCTGTTTCTGGTTTTAAAAGTAATGGAATTATAATTATTTTCTTTCGCCCATTTTTCTTGTTCATCTGATAATTTTTTAGCAATTCCCATTCTCCTATATTTTGGCAGAACGCCTCCCAGCCATGAATAAAAATAGGTGTCCCGTTCATACCCCAATTTAAATCCAACTGGTTTTTTATCAATATATGCCATTAAGTTTAAATGGGGCAAATTTTTAATTCTATTATTTATTTCTTCAAAATTATATGGGTTGTTAAATTCTGGTAATTGCTGCATTAATTCCGCAGTAATTTTCAATTCACCTTTTTTTATTTTTATTTTATTTTTCATGAAAAATAAAAACCATTATATTTTTTTATTGAAAACCATCAACCGAAATTAAACCCTTTTTATTTCTGCCCCCAATACATTCAACCGATCGTCAATTTTTTCATACCCTCTGTCAATTTGATGAATATTATGAATGGTGCTCGTGCCTTTTGCTGAAAGTGCTGCAATTAATAATGCCACCCCAGCTCTGATATCGGGTGAAGTCATTTGAATACCCCTCAATTGAAAACGCCTATTTAAACCAATTACCGTAGCCCGGTGCGGATCGCACAAAATAATCTGTGCGCCCATGTCAATTAATTTATCCACAAAAAACAAACGGCTCTCGAACATTTTTTGATGGATCAACACACTGCCTTTTGCCTGCGTGGCCATCACCAATAAAATGCTCATTAAGTCAGGTGTAAAACCCGGCCACGGTGCATCATAGACAGTCATAATAGAACCATCAATAAAACCCCGTATTTCATATTCCTCTTTTGCAGGCACGAAAATGTCGTCATTATTTATTTCGAGATCAACGCCCATTCGCTGGAAAACGGGCAATATATTTCCCAATTCTTTTACGCCTGCGTTTTTTATAGTAAGGTCAGATTGGGTCATGGCTGCGAGGCCGATAAAGCTTCCCACTTCGATCATGTCGGGCAGGCAGCGGTGCGTTGCGCCGCCGAGCGACGACACTCCCTCAATGTTCAGCATATTCGAGCCGACGCCGCTGATTTTTGCGCCCATATTATTAAGCAGTTTGCAGAGCTGTTGGATGTATGGCTCGCAGGCGGCATTGTAAATCGTTGTCGTGCCTTTGGCCAGCACTGCCCCGAAAATGACATTGGCCGTGCCCGTCACGGAGATTTCGTTCATTAAAATATAAGCCCCTTTCAATTCGGCAGCCTCAATAAAATAAGTGCGGATATCGGGGTCGTAGCGAAACTCAGCACCGAGTTTTTGCAGTCCCAAAAAATGGGCATCCATGTGGCGGCGGCCAATTTTATCCCCCCCCGGTTTCGGTAACATCGCCTTTCCAAAGCGCCCCAACAATGCACCCATCGTCATCACAGAACCCCTGATGCTGCGGGCTTTTCGGCGAAACGCTTTGTCCTCAAAAAAGCCAAGATCTACTTTGTCGGCCTGAAAACTATACGTGTCATGGCTGATGCGTTCCACCGTTACACCCAGTCCTTGCAACAGTTCTATCTGTCGCTGCACATCAAGAATATCGGGGATATTGGAAATGGTCACTTTTTCGGTCGTGAGCAGCGGTGCACAGATAACTTGCAACGCTTCGTTCTTTGCGCCCTTTGGAGTGATGCTGCCGCTGAGAAGTCGGCTGCCTGTTACTTGGAAGGAGGTGGATTGCATGAAATGGGTTTTGATTTTTGAGGGGCGAAGATACGGAGACAAACAACTAACAGTAAGTGAACAAAAAGATTGTTCTGATTAAACAGATAAGCCAATATTTTGATTGATTTAGGAACGCTCAAATAATAACTTCCCATTTTGCGCTAATTCTTTTGTCCTTATTTTTTCCTTTAAAATTAGTTCCCGAAGTGAATTCGGGACAGGCTATAGTATCAACAATACTCCTTCTTTTAAAGAAAATCTAAGCCCAAAATTTTTAATCCCGAATTCACTTCGGGGAATTCACCCTAAAATCGGTAACTTATTAATTGAGCGTTCTTTAGTCAATCGGAATTATTCTTAAGTACATTGTCCATTGTCTATTGAAATAATTTTGTTTGGATCAATAGCAGCAATTGTCGCTATTAGTTTTTTTGAAATATGAAAGCCGTTCTTTGAGGCCAAAGGGAAGGGGGTTTTTGGAGAGGGGTGTGTTTTTTTGGTTTTTTTTTGAAAAAAACCAAAAAAACACACCCCTCTCCTCTTGTTTTCTTCTCCACATATTTCAATTTTTTTAATAGCGAGAATTGCTGGATCAATAGTCGTCGAATAAAACAAATTGGAAATTTAAGTTTTAAGCAAAAAAAAGTCTTGCCGATTTAACGGCAAGACTTTTTTTTAAATACAATAGCTGAATTTTATTTACCCTTTAAAATGCTATCATACTTTGCTTTATCATTAAATAAATCCATAGCTTCTTTAATTTCTTTATCATTTCGCAACCCAATCTGCACCCGTCCTTTTTCGTAAAGGTAGCGGCTGACAATTTCTTTTTCGATCATATTCACGATCAAATCTTTGTGCCTGACCAGCTCTGCTTTTTTGGCGGCAATGATTTTGTTGTCCAACGTGGAAATATCGGCAGCAGAAAGGTAATTGTTTTTGACAGCGGTATCTTTCAATTTGTCCAATAGGTCTTCACTTTCCGTATCATAATTGAATTTGGTCAGTTCGAGGAACTGTATGAAACCATCCCAATCGGTAAAGCGGAATGTTTCAGCATCAGTTACTTCTGGATTTTTTAATATCCACTCAGTGACATAATTGAAAACAATGTTTTTTTCTTCCAATATGTTGAGTATCTCGCTGTCTGCATCGGGGTCGAGTACAATGTCGGGTTTTACCCCCCCGCCGTCAAGAACGGTGCGGCCGTTGCGGGTCTTGAAAGGAGTGCGTTTATCGTCGGCGATGTCAACAGGTTCGCCTTCGTCGTATTCAACGGCTTGGATGCAACGGCCACTGGGGATATAGTATTTGGCCGTGGTCATTTTTACCTTGGCGTTGTAGCCAATGTCCTTGGTATTTTGCACAAGGCCCTTACCATAGCTGCGCTGGCCTATCAGTACGCCCCGGTCAAGATCTTGTATGACGCCGGAGACAATCTCGGAGGCAGAAGCAGAGTTTTTATTGATCAAAACCACGAGCGGCACTTGCTCGTCAATAGGGGCGTTTAGGGTTTTAAAACTCCTGTCCCAATCCTTTACCTTTCCTTTGGTGGAAACGACGAGTTCGTTTTTGGGTATAAAAACATTGGACAGGTTGACCGCTTCGGCCAAAAGCCCGCCACCATTACCTCTTAGATCGAGGATAACGCCTTTCAGGTTAGGCTGTTCCACTTTTAGGTCTTTAAGCGCATTGGCCACATTGCGGCCTGCCTCGCGTGTAAAGGTGGTCAGGTTTACGTACCCAACATCCTCGGAGACCATGCCTGAATAAGGTACATTGGCTATATTCACTTCTCCTCTGACGAGCGCAATCTCCATTTCCTTTTTTTCGCCGGGTCGTTCAATGGTCAGTCTGACCTCCGTACCAGGGTAACCTTTTATAAAGGCATGGATTTCATCGGTGCTTTTGCCGTCAGTGCTTTTGCCATCTATTTTGAGGATTTTGTCACCTGCTTTCAGGCCAGCTTTGTCGGCAGGGGCGTCTTTATATGGGGAGACCAAAGTGGGCTTGTCGCCAATGATGCGGATGTCGGCACCGATGCCATTGTACTTGCCTTCGGTCATGAAGCGGTAGCCTTCTATTTGTCCTTCGGAAATGTAATTGGTGTAAGGGTCGAGGCTTTCGAGCATGGCGTCCACGCCTGTCTTCATGAGCTTGGCGGGATCAAGTTCATCCACATAGCCTGTGTTCACCTCTTTATAAAGGTTGGTGAAAATTTCGATGTTTTTGGCAATCTCGAAGTAATTGCTGTTGGTGTTGATGGTGACGGTCGCTACGGTCGTAAATAATAGGACAGCAATAGCTAAGAATTGGAAAGTACGGGATTTTAATTTTTTCATTTTTGGATTGTTTGAAATCAAGTAAAAAGTGAAATTGAGTGAAACGAAATCCCGCATTTTAATCGGGAAGCAAAAGTATAAAGTATATTTAGGATGAATGAGTGCTTATAACCCAAATACCTCTCCCTCCTCACAAACCCTAAACCCATTCCCCAAAACGTTTTTCCTCGCCTCGCTATTTTCCAACAACACCGGATTGGTATGGTTGAAATGGATAAAATGGATTTTGGCTTTTTCTTCTTTTGAAAGTCGCTTAAAGATTTCCATGCTTTCCACCACAAATGGGTGCGGTATTTCGCTCATGTCCCTGCCAGGTATTTCGCCGTTTTGGTAAAACGAGCCATCGAGCAGGGCATGGTCGATCTGTTTAACTTCTGTAACGATGTCTTTTTCCCAAAGATGCCATTTGTCAATGTCGGGAATGAAAAGTAGCGACTTTTCAGATCCTTCGATTTTGTACCCGACGGTTTCGGAGAATTCATCCCGGTGCGGTACGGGCATGGGCGTCACTTTTATCCTCTTGCTTAGAATGACCGTAGAATCGGCAGCAAGGTTGCGGAGTGATATGTTTTGCAGGCTAACCAATTGGCTCCAAGGCCCATTGTTTTCCAAAAAAGATTTCATCCTCGGCATAGCATAAACGGGCATCTCTTTAGCGCCCATCACTTCCCTGCCCAAATGCATCAACCCGGTGTAATGACCGATATGGGCATGGGTGAGAAAAATGCCTGCCAAATTCAAGGCCCTGCCCGGCAACAAGTTTTCCAACCGCCATGCTTGGTCTTTGAAATCAGGTGTGGCATCTACCATCCATGCTTTTTCTTCCTTGGGGTCAACAATGGCAATGCAGGAAACGGATCGTCTTTTTGAAGGCAGTTTCCATACCTCCCGACAGCAATCCTTATAGCAGCCTGCCTGCGGGTATCCCGCATCCTGTGCAATGCCCAATACTATTACAAATGGCCCATCTCCTATAATTGTTTCACGGTAAGAGGCTGAAATTGGTTCAGTTGTATCGCTTCCGCAGGAAGAAAAAAATAGGTTTGCAGCCAACCAAAAAGCAGGTGAAAACGTTCTTAGCAGCCTGACCCAACTGGTACTGGAACTACGAAGCATGGCAAAGTGGTTGAAATGTGAAATTTCAAAGAAAAACATTTTGGCAAATCTTTGTATTGGTATTTCTTAAAAAAGAGCGCTGACTTGCTAACTTTGCCAGTCTTTTCAACACCTTTCCATTGAACTTCAACGATTTCTGAATTTTTGGCAAGTTCTAAATAAAGGCGGCAGAAAGGGAAAAAATTTATTTTCCCCTTTCTGCCGCCTAAAAAGTTCCGAGAGGGAAAGGCATATTGAATACTTTCCTTCCCCTCTCGGAATCAGGAACTTACTTCTTAGCTCATGAAAAAACTATACGTTTCAAATAAAGATGAGAGCGTCCGCATGTTCAAATACAGGTGGATGGAGGTGTTTTCCAAGGTTCATTTCAGCGTGCCTTTATTTATTTACGTCCCGGTGGTCGGGTATTTCTTGTACCAATCTTTTATTGACCCGGCAATAGCTGTTTGGGGAATAGCAGCACTTTATATAGGCGGCATTTTTGCTTGGTCGGCAGCGGAGTATTTCCTGCATCGCTATGTTTTCCACTACCACCCAACTTCTGATTGGGGCAAGCGCATACATTTTATTATACATGGTGTCCACCATGACTACCCCAACGATTCTAAGCGCTTGGTCATGCCACCCTCAGTGAGCATCCCATTGGCGTTCCTGTTTTATTTTGGATTTGAAATGCTAATGGGGGCATCCTTAACTGCACCTTTCTTTGCGGGGTTTGTGACTGGTTATTTGGCTTACGATATGCTGCATTATGCAGTTCACCACGCCAATTGGGAAAACAAGTGGTTCATGGCCATAAAAGCGCACCACTTGAAGCACCATTTCAAAGACCCTGACAAGGGCTATGGGGTCAGTTCGGCGTTATGGGACAAAATAGTGGGGACTGATTATAAATAATGGTGAATGGTGAATGGCGAATGGCTTGTCCCGAATTTTCGGGAGTGAACCTGTTCACGCTCACTGTCCATCGGGAAGCATTGTTGAATGGGATTTGAGAACACTTTCAAAAAGCAGACAGTGGTGGCACTTGGATTGGCGCTTCTTTATTTGCTTTGGATAGTGTTGGTGGTTGGGTTGAGGAATGACCATTTTATATTTATCGCTTTGTGCCTTGTGCTGTTTTTTGCCAGCGAAATATCAAGAAAAGTGTTGCTGGCTTTGTTCTTTTTTATAGTATATTGGGTTATATATGACTCTTTGCGCATTTACCCCAATTATGCTTTCAACCCCGTCCATGTCCAGGATTTATATGAGCTTGAAAAATCCCTTTTTGGGTTCATGTACAATGGGCAAATCGTAACGCCCAACGAGTTCTTTGAAACGAATACCCACCCTGTTGCTGATGTGCTGTCCGGCTTGTTTTACCTGTGTTGGGTTCCAGTGCCGATTGCTTTTGCCATTTGGCTGTTTTTTAAGGACAAGCGCATGCTGATTGATTTTTCATTAGCATTTTTACTTACAAATCTATTTGGGTTTGTGCTGTATTATGCTTTTCCTGCGGCGCCCCCATGGTATGTGGAGATGCACGGCTTTGCGGAAAACTTCAGCATACCCGGTAACGAAGCTGGACTGGTCAATTTCGACCGCATCATGGGCGTTCAGTTGTTCCACGGCATGTATGCCAAGAATGCCAATGTATTTGCAGCGATCCCTTCTTTGCATTCGGCGTATCCTATCCTCCCTTTGTATTATGCTTTGAAAAGAAAAATGCCATTGGCCGTGGTTGTTTTTTTTGTAATTTGTCTCGGTATTTGGGGGTCGGCAGTGTATTCCAGGCATCATTATATTATTGATGTGATATTGGGCGTTTTATGTGCCCTTGCTACATTAATTATTTTGGAACGATTGATTTTGCGGACGAGGGTGGATGGGTGGTTAGATCGGTACGCTGGCTTGATAAAATGACGCTACTTACTTGACCCTGAAAGAAGAAAACACCAAAGAAAAATTCAAGGTTTGGAGAAAAAAATCAGTTTAAATGATCCAGACCTAAAAATAATAATTGAAACTCATTACGATGGTTTTTGGGTAAATTAAAAACTATTCATTCGCATTCATAACCGCTAAGAAAATAACAGAAAAACTAATTATGAACTTGCTTCAACAGAAAATGAAACGGTACACCGCGCCGCAAGAAACAAAGGCCGCTGGTGTCTACCCTTACTTCCGTGCCATCGAAAGCGACCAAGATACGGTCGTGAAAATGAATGGTAAGGACGTGCTCATGTTCGGTTCCAATAGTTATTTGGGGCTGACAAACCACCCTAAACTCAAGGAAGCCGCCAAACGTGCTATTGACAAATACGGTTCTGGCTGTGCTGGTTCCCGCTTCCTCAATGGCACCCTTGACCTGCACATCGAACTGGAAGAGGCGCTTGCCGATTTTACAGGAAAAGACGAGGCTATTGTGTTCAGCACGGGCATGCAGGTCAACCTCGGCGTGTTGTCCTCCGTGTTAGGCCGTAAAGATTTCCTCATTTGTGATGAATTCAACCATGCTTCCATTGTTGATGGGTCGAGGCTGTCATTTGCTACTACCCGCAAGTACCGCCACAACGACATGGAGTCGCTGGAAAAAGTGCTACGGATGGTCAACCAAAAACGAGGACCTGAAGATGTTGCCCTCATAGTCATGGATGGGGTGTTCAGCATGGAAGGCGATATATGCAAATTGCCGGAAATCGTCGAACTCGCCCGGAAATACAATGCCAACATCATGGTAGATGACGCACATGGTCTTGGCATTTTAGGCAAACAAGGTCGAGGTACTTGCAACCACTTCGGCCTGACCGATGAAGTGGATCTCATCATGGGCACCTTTTCCAAGTCTTTTGCAACCATCGGCGGCTTCATTGCCACAAGTCATGAAATTGCCAATTGGCTCAAGCATACTGCCCGGTCGCTTATTTTCAGTGCCAGCATTGCACCTGCCAATGCAGCTTCTGTATTGGCCGCGTTAGAAGTAATCAAAAGTGAGCCCGAGCGAATAGAAAAAGCATGGGCGAACACCCGTTATGCAAAAGGCATGCTCGACGAACTCGGCTTTGACACAGGCCATTCAGAAACGCCCATCATTCCCATTTATGTGAGGGATGTCAATAAAACATTTATGCTGACCCGTATGCTGCAAGATGCTGGAGTATTTGTCAACCCTGTCATTACGCCTGCTGTTGCACCGGAGGATACGCTGATCCGCTTTTCCTTGATGGCTACGCATACGTTTGAGCAGATTGATGAGGCGATTGGCAAATTGGCAGAAGCTGCAAGGAAATTGGATATATTGGTAGGGCAGGAGGTTTGATAGAAATTGGGGGTCACAAATTGTGACCCCCAATTTTTCTTTTTTCACCCTATTGAAAAGGCAGCTATTCGATATAAACAACTATGCAAACCAACATCATTGAGGTAACAACCCGCCGCGACAGAAAACGCTTCATTGACTTTCCACATGATCTCTACAACGGCGACCCTAATTATGTTCCAGAAATATACATTGGCCAAAAAGAATTATTAAGCGAAAAGAAAAACCCTTTTTTCCGCCATTCCAAAGCACAATTGTACCTCGCTTATCAAGGAAATAAAATAGTGGGTCGCATAGCTGCCATCCGCAACAACGAATACAATCGCTTTGCAAATGCGAACGTGGGCTACTTCGGCCTGTTCGATGTCGTTGAAAATTATGATGTGGCCAAAATACTGCTTGATACAGCAACGGCTTGGATAAAAAAAGAAAACCTCAATGCCATCATGGGTCCAGCCAATTTCAGCACCAACGATACAGCCGGCTTGCTGGTAGATGGGTTTGACCGTCCTCCTGTGGTCATGATGACTTACAACAAACCCTATTACGTAACTTTCCTCGAACGCTATGGTTTTGCAAAAAAAATGGACATGCTGGCTTACCATGTTACGGAAGAAACGGTCAACATGAAATCCGTCAGGATTGCCAATATGCTGGCAGAACGGTTGTCAAAAAGGGGTATTAAAGTGCGGAAGGTAAATATGAAAAATTTTAAAAAAGAAGTTGCCACGATCCGTGAAATATACAAAGACGCCTGGGACAAAAATTGGGGTTTCGTGCCACCGACCGATGCTGAATTTAATCATACGGCAGAAGGTTTGAAAATGGTCATTGATCCAGATTTTGCACTAATTGCGGAACACAAGGGTAACCCAGTCGCATTTGCTCTTGCTGTACCTGATATAAATGTCATTGCAAAAAACATTAAAAAAGGCAGGCTATTACCGACAGGTATTTTTAAATTGTTATTTCAAAAAAAGAAAATAAAACGCCTGCGCATTATCTTATTGGGCGTCTTGGAGGATTACCGGAAAATGGGCATTGAAGGTATTTTTTATGCACGAATTATTTCAAGAGGTATGGAAAAAGGATTTAATGAAGCCGAAGCCTCCTGGATTTTGGATAATAATGAAATGATGAAAAAAGGAGTGGAAGGAGTGAATATGGTGGCGTATAAACGGTATCGGATGTATGAGAAGAAATTAATGGTTTGAATGGTTGGATGGCTTAAATGGTTTTTGCTTGCACTGAAGAAAAACCATTTAAGCCATCCAACCATTCAAACCATTTCATAACATGAAAAAAATATTGATCACTGGCGCATCGGGTTTTGTTGGCAGCCACCTTGTGGAAGAGGCATTGGGGCGCAATTTGGAAGTATACGCAGGTGTGCGAAAAACCAGTAGCCGTCAGTATTTACAGGATGGTCGCATCCATTTTTTTGAAATGGATTTTTCTGATATGGATGATTTAAAAATAAAATTAAGCGAAAATAATTTCGATTATATAATCCACAATGCAGGTATTGTTTCAGCACCGAGATTAGAAGATTATTTTACGGTAAACTATGAGTATTTAAAAAATTTAATTGAGGCTTTAAATTCCAATAGCATTAATCTGGAGAAATTTATTTATATCAGCAGCCTTGCTTCATATGGCCCAGCCAGCAGTTCCGATCTTTCCGATTTTTTAAAAGAAGAAGATCAGCCAAGACCAATTAATACTTATGGTAAATCGAAATTAAAATCAGAGCAATTTATTGCATCGCAAAATAATTTACCTTATATCATTATTCGGCCCACTGCAATATATGGCCCGAGGGAAAAAGAAATTTTCACTTTTTTTAAATTAATTAATAAAAATATCGAAGGTTATATTGGGAATAAAAAACAGCACCTCACATTTATTTATATAAAAGATTTAACCAAAACAATTCTGGACGCAACACTTTCGAGGTTCAGGGAAAAAGCCTATTTTATTTCTGATGGAAAATATTACCCGCAAACGGATTTAGGGAAATACGCCAAACAATTTTTGGATAAAAAAACTTTCCGTTTGCACGTGCCTGTCTCATTGGTTAAAAGTATCGCCTGGCTATTGGAGCAACCCGCTAAACTCACCAGAAATTACCCGGCGCTCAATTTGGAAAAGGTTCACATCCTCGAAAGCATGAACTGGAAATGTGACCTGACTGCCTTAAAAGAGGATTTGAATTTCCGGCCGCAATACGATCTGGAAAGGGGCTTGGAGGAGACGCTAAAGTGGTACAGGGAGAATGGATGGTTGTGATTTTTTACCAATAAATGCAACTGAATTTTATAACGTATTGTTAATAAGCGGCTTGTGGGATTTATTTTTTGCCCCAAACAGTTATTGGGTTCAATTACATTTTCATAAAAAAACTACACATCTTCAGGACTCTCATTTTAGAAAATAAATTTGGCTTAATGAGTATTCAGGGTTTTCAAAAAAAAGCGACATTGGGAAACTACACCTCCAAATGTGCCTATCTGCCAACTCGTTTACTTGCCAACTTCAACTTTTAATCGATATATTTGTCCAGTAACTGCATAGCAGGGGGTTTTTTTCGGAAAAGATTTTCAATTTTTTTCGAAAAAAACCCAGCTTCGGCGGGAGAGAGGAAGAAAAAATTTCACTTTTTCTTCCTCTCTCCCGCCCTCCCAAGTAGTTACTTTGTCAGAACAAATGTCTTCATACATGAAAACAGCGCTGGAAATTGCCAATTATTTCATCGAAAAATCCTTGGAAACGGGGGAGGAACTCACACCCATGAAGCTGAACAAGCTGGTGTATATTGCTCATGGCTGGTACTTAGGACTTGCTGATAGACCACTCATCGGGGAAGCTGCTCAGGCTTGGAAATATGGTCCCGTAATCCCATCTGTTTACCACCGCTTCAAATCTTATGGAGGTGCTCAGGTTACCTCCCTTGAGCCCGCCGGCGACATGATCACCATTCCAGAAGTAAGGGACCAAGAACTGAAAGAGTTCCTGCAAAGGATATGGGATGTTTATGGCCACTTGTCAGGTTTGCAACTTTCTTCCCTGACGCATCAGGAAGGCACACCTTGGTCAGTCACTCGCCATAAATATGGTAATGGCCGCGACAATGGTGGCGCCATGATCCCCAATGATTTGATAAAACAGCACTATAAAGAGAAAATAGATGTCAGAAGAAAAGCAGCTTAAGTCCATTGACCTCGCCGCCATTGATGTCGTTCCCAAAGTAGAAGTCAGCTCGGAAGCCTCTTATGAACATAAGGCTTTTGTCAAAAAACACAAACGCGACGAAACGACCAAAGATCATTTGCACTACGTTTTTGTGGCATTGATCTGGGTCGCTTTTCTCGCGTTTATTGCTGTGTTTTTTATTAGGGTTATCCACTTCGTATTGCCAGAGGGCTGGCAATGGCTGTCGGACGAGCAGGTGCAGGGGATTGATAAATTGATTTTCAGTGGAGCCATTGGCGGGTTTATCGGTCGTTATTTCAAAAAGTTCAACGAACCGGAATAACAGTCCACAGTCTTTAGTTCACAGTTACATGTACCCCAAAATATCCAACATATCTTCCGGTTTTTGTTCTTCCCGATAAAGAGTATCCACAATATTCCCTTTTGAGTCTTTGTAAATCAAGACATGTTTTGGTGAAGGAATCAGGCAATGCTTGAGCCCTCCATAGCCACTGAGTGTGTCCTGATAAGCGCCGGTATGGAAAAAGCCGAGATAGAGCGGTTCTTTGTCATTTTTGCCGATGATCGGCAAATAGACTTGGCTTTCGTGTACTTCTGAATTGTAATAATCTGAGTTGTCGCAACTCAACCCACCAATATTCACCCGTCGGTATTCGTTGTGCCATTTGTTGATCGGCAAAAGGATAAACCGCTCGGCAATGCCCCAACTGTCGGGCATGGTCGTGATGAGGGAATTGTCTATCATGTACCATACCTCCGCATCGTTTTGCTGCTTTTGGTCGAGCACGGAGAAGATGTAGGCACCGCTTTCACCAACGGTGTATTTTCCAAATTCGGTGAAAATATTAGGCTCCGGTATTCCTTCTTCCTGACAAGCTTGTAAGATCAGGTTGATGATTTCCCTGACCATATAGGTATAGTCAAATTCAAATCCAAGGGAGTTGCGGATGGGCATACCACCGCCAATATTCAGGCCCGTGAGGGTTGGGCAAACCTTTTTCAATTCGCAATAAAGTTTGACCGCTTTTTTCAGTTCGCCCCAATAGTAAATGGAATCCTTGATGCCTGTGTCCACAAAAAAGTGCAGCAGCTTAACTTCGAATTTCTCGTTCTTGGCCAAGCGCTCATTATAATAGTTGAGGATCTCCGAACCCCGGATACCAAGGCGAGAAGTATAAAATTCAAAATTAGGCTCTTCATCGGTTGCTATCCTAATCCCAACATTGCATTTGTCTTTCACATATTTGTCATAAAATTCCAACTCATTTTTATTGTCGAGTACAGGAATCACGTTCTTGAATCCGTCGTTGATAAGTTCGCTTAACTTGAGTGAGTATTCACGTGTTTTGAACCCGTTGGCGATGATAAAAATATTTTTATCTATCCACCCTTTTTGGTACAACCGACGAACGAGGTCAATATCGAATGAGGAGGAAGTTTCCAGTTGTGAACCTTGCCTTAAAACTTCTTTTAGCACATAGCTGAAATGTGAGCTTTTAGTACAATAACAATAATTATAAACACCTTTATAGCCCAGTGACTTCATGGCCTTATTGAACATGTTTTTCGCTTTCTTGACCTGAGTGCTGATTTTAGGCAGGTAGGTAAGCTTAAGCGGTGTCCCATATTTTTCTATTAAATATTTAAGTGGAACACCATTAAATATTAGGCTGCCATCCTCAATGTCAAAACCATCTTGTGGGAAATAAAAGGTTTGATCAATGAGATCGAAATAGCGGTTTTTTATCATTTAAATAAATACAAACTGCACGGTTGGTTTTTTCAAATGGACATCATAACCTGCCCAAAAGCTTTTGCCAAAAGTACCTTTGAATAATAGGTTTAAAAAAAGCGGACAAAAATAATAGCTATTGCTAAGATTTTCAGCAGTTTGCTGTGCAAAATTTTCACAGGAGACCTAAAGGTTTTCATACCATGTTTTCCACTCTTTTCTCAAATACAAATATGGGATTCTCATGGTTTCTGTTTATTTTCGCACATGAGAATTCCCACCTAATTATCAGCTCGTCTAAAAATTATTTTCCAAAATCAAATATTTTAAACACTTTTTGTTTTAAAAATGCATACCTTTATGGCCATTTTTAAAACAAATATTTTCACCAACTAAATTTTTAATTATGAAAATTCTTAAAACACTCGGCTTTTTGATCTTGGGCCTCATCGCCCTTGTCCTCATCATTGGAGCCTTCCAACCTACCCACTACGAATATGAACGTTCGACAGACATCAACGCATCCAAAGAGGCTGTTTTTGCTAAAATAAACGACTTGAAATCTTTTGAAGAATGGGGGCCTTGGAAACAGGAAGACCCAACTATGGAAATCACCTATGGAGAAAAGACGGAGGGTCTCGGTGCTTCTTATTCTTGGAGCGGTGAAAAGTCAGGAACTGGCACTTTGACCGTTTCCGAAAGTACGCCACCAACTTACCAAAAAACGGACCTTGAATTTGACGGTCAAGGCGGCGCTTTCGGCTGGTTCAAACTGGATGATGGGGAAAATGGAGCAACCAAGACATCCTGGGGTTTTGGAATGGACATTCCCTACCCGATGAATGCCATGACGCTTTTTACAGGTGGCGCTATGGAAAAGGAGATGAACAGAATGTTCGACCTCGGCCTCTCCAACCTAAAGGCAATGTGTGAAAAGGAAGCTTCAGAGAAAACTTACCGCGGTTATGCTGTCAAACCAACGGACTTCCCTGGCAAATCATATTTAGCTATCCATGAAACGGTCAGGTTCCAAAACATAAGTGAATTCTACGCAAAAAATTTCGGCGCTATCATGGGCGCAATGACTGATCAAAAACTGGAAATGGACGGCATGCCCAGTGGCGTTTTTTATAAATGGAATGAAGAAGAAAAAAACACCGATATGGCCGCTGCTATCCCTGTAAAAGGCGGTACACCTACTGCTGCTGGTAATATCCAACCACTAGAAATACCAAAAGGAAAGTGTGTAACAATTGATTATTATGGAAACTATTCAGGTTCGGGCGAAGCGCATTATGCGATGGATGATTATTTCAAAGAAAATGGTTTGGTGCCAGCCAAATTTGTAATGGAAGAATATGTGACCGACCCAAGTGCTGAACCAGACACTTCCAAATGGTTGACAAAAATCTATTACTTCATGGAAGGGCCTTTGGCTAGTGAGGAATAATCCTTTTGCTTGATCGATTTTTGAAAAAAAATGGAGATGGCACCCGGATTGCCATCTCCATTTCGGTATAAATAAAGTCCTGTTCGGCGACATTTTTGATAGTTGTTTTGTTACAAAAAATTTAATATCCCTTTCTTGCGTTGCACAAAGAGTTATTTTTGCCGTTCTTGTGCATCTTAAAACTATATTTTCCCGTTTCCCTTTGGTACAGAAAGTATACTATACTATCACATGAAGCCCCATCTCTTCATATTCGGATTTTCCTTTTTCCTTTTTGCCTGCAACGACCAGACCGTTCGCAAGCAAAACTTCGATGTGCATGGGATTGACGTTTCTCATTACCAAAAAGAAATTGACTGGGAAAAGGTAGCAGAACAGGATATCCATTTTGCTTTCATCAAAGCCTCTGAGGGTGAGACGTACAAAGATTCTTTTTTCTGTGAAAACTGGATGGAGATGAAAGCTGCGGGGATCAAACGAGGTGCTTATCATTTTTTCCGGCCGACTTTGTCTGCTGAAATGCAAGCTGCTAATTTCATCGAGATAGCCGAACTGGGAGATGGGGATATTGCTCCCGTCCTTGATATAGAAGTAACTGATAATGTTTCGTCAGAAGAGCTTCGGTCACAGGTTGATATTTGGTTGCAAATAGTGGAAGATCATTTCAAAATGAAGCCGATCATTTATACCTATCAGAATTTTTTCAACGACCACTTGGCAGGCCACTACAACGATTACCCTGTTTGGGTTGCCCGCTATTCCTCTTGGCGCAACCCACGTCTTTCGGCCAATCAAAACTGGCAGTTCTGGCAATATGGCAACAGAGGGGTTTTGCAAGGTATTGATGGTCCTGTTGATTTTAATGTTTTTAAAGGAACCCGCGAAGAACTGGAAAATTATTGTCTCGTTCGCCCTGAGCCTTTACTTGAACCACCACCTGCTGATTTGGTTGTCGTCAACCCATAACCCTATCTTTTGAATCTCCATTGCTGTTACCTTTGCGTCCGTTATGTCGGAAATGAAAAAAACCCTCATCGTCCGCTTTTCTTCCATTGGTGACATTGTATTGGCGACGCCTGTCATCCGTTGCTTAAAAAAGCAGTTGGGTGTAGAGGTGCATTTTTTAACAAAAAAACAATACTTGCCATTATTGGAAGCCAACCCATATTTGGACAAAATTTTTACCATAGAAAAAAAGGTATCAGAAGTATTGCCTGCACTCAAAAAGGAAAATTTTGATTGCATTGTTGATTTACATAAAAACATCCGCAGTTGGCAAGTTCGCTTGGCGTTGCGGAAAAGGACATTTGTATTTAATAAACTCAATTTAGAAAAGTGGCTGCTCGTAAATTTTAAGATCAACTATTTACCAGAGTTACATATCGTCGATCGCTATCTTAAAACCGTTAATCCCCTTGGTGTAAAAAACGATGGCAAAGGGCTTGATTATTTTCTGTCCCCTGACCAAAAACCGAAAACCGAAAACCAAAAACCTTTCATAGTTTTCGCTATCGGCGCTGCACACCAGACCAAACGGTTGCCTACCGAAAAGATCATTGGTATTTGTAAAAAACTGGCCCTGCCCGTATTGCTTTTAGGAGGAGAAAATGAGTTGGCTGAAGGAGAGGCAATAGCAGCGGCATCGGGCAGCCATGTCACCAATCTATGTGGGAAAAAAAGCCTCCGCGAGTCGGCAGAACTGATCCGGGACGCTGAAAAAGTAATCACCCACGATACTGGAATGATGCACATTGCTGCTGCATTTCAAAAAAAGATAATAACGGTTTGGGGAAGTACTACTCCTTTATTTGGGATGTTCCCCTATTTTGGTGCGAAAGCACATGGGCATGAAAAAAGGTTCGAAGTCAATGACCTTTCATGCCGCCCCTGCTCCAAAATCGGTTTCAGGAAATGCCCAAGGGGTCATTTCAAGTGTATGAGTAACCAAGATGTCAATGCAATAGCCCAAACCGCAAACCACAAAACCATAAACTCCAAACCATAAACCTCTTCAACACATAAACCATTTTGTCATATCATGTGCAAAAACGGTTTAAAAGGAGTTTGGCGCACAGTATAATAAAGGTAACTTGCGTACTGGTTTTGACGTTATTTCTTAAAATGTCCTAATTTCGGGCGTTCAGATTTTTGTACTAATCCCGTTTCAAAAAAATTTAATATGAGATTGACAAAGACACTTCTCTTCGTTGTTGTAGTACTTACAGGATGCGCTGGTCTCCACGCACAAGACTTCCACAATTCGCTCTTTTATATGAACCCACTCCACATGAACCCAGGTTTTACAGGTGCTTATGAAGGTACTTTCCGCCTTGGAGGCATTTACCGCGATCAGGCTCGGTCAGCCATTGGTAGTTCAGCATATTCTTCACCTGCCATTTATGGCGATGCACCTATTATAATGGTAGGGAAAAGAAGTTGGTTGGGCGGCGGCATTTTGGTGCTGCAAGATGTGGCAGGTGATGGTAGTTTGAAAACATCAGGATTTAATTTGTCTGGGGCACTACATCTCTCAATGGATAAGAAAAGCAAAAACATTTTTTCCATTGGTCTTCAATGGGGTAAGTATAGCAGATCTTTTGATGACAATTTTTGTGACCAAGAAACTATAATTGAAGAAGATTACGCCTCGTGTAATACTATTTCCACTAATTCAATGATAGATGGTTTATTGGATTCTAGCGGTGATAATACAGATCCGAACTATACAGACATAAATGCGGGCATTTTATTTAAGTCAAAAGTTAATAAGAAAACCGACTTTAATTTTGGCATCTCAGCACGTCACATCACTACCCCAGGTAGTGATTACAAGTTTGGCAACATGGGCGAGGACCTCAACCTCCGCTTCATCGCCCATGCCCAACTCAGCAATCAGATGAACGATAAATGGTCTATTACACCAGAACTTTATTTTTCCAATATCAGCCCAAGCAATCAAATCCAATTGCACGGATGGGCAGGTTATATGCTAAAGCCTGAAAAGAACATCCAATTGAATTTCGGACTTGGTTACCGTGTGGGTGACGCTGGCCAGTTTCTTTTAGGAATGGATTATGGTGATTTGAAAGCAGCATTGGCTTACGATATTACGCTTTCCGATCTGAGCGACGTGAACAGCTCACAGGGTGGTTTTGAATTGGCGGTTTATTACATTTTCAAAATATTTAAGAAGCCTGATGTCAAGCCAGCTATCCTTTGTCCGCACCTGTAGGGTTGTTGAAAACGTCCAATTGGAGTTGGTACAGATTTTTTTGTAAAAATCAATCTGGCAATCAAGTGTATTTAAAATCGTTTTTCCCTAAACGTTTTATTCAATTTAAAAGATCATGAAAAATTATATAGTCGTATTTATTTTCTTCTTGTGTGGGGTTACCCTCTTTGCCCAACCACTCAACCGCCCTACTTATGCCATGATGGTCGCCGAGGCAGAGAACCAAATGGAGAAGAAAGATTATTACCGGGCATTGGAGTGGTACGAAAAAGCTTATGAGGAATCCAAGGACCGGGATTTGGTCATTATTATGGCTGACCTTAGCTATATGCTTCGCGATTATCGCGATTCAGAACGCTGGTACAAAAGGGCATTGAAAAAGAGCAGAAAAGTAAAAGAAGTGCCGGAAGAAAAACGCTTTGAATATGCCCGTTCATTGAAGATGAGTGGAAAATACGAAGAAGCCATCGCAGAGTTTGACCGCTTTTTAAATTACACCAAAGACCCTATCAGAAAAGAACTGGCGGAACTGGAAAAAGTAGGCTGCGAATATGCCATGGTTTCTAAAGAAGATGATCAGGTTACAGTGACACATGGTGGCAAAGATCTCAACACTAAAATTTCCGAATATTCTCCCTATTTGACCAATGATAACCAGACCATGTTCTATTCCAGTCTAAATTCCGATGAGGTCATCGAATTGGAAGAAGGCGATCAGGAATCTTTTGCTAAAGTCTACAAATCTACCCGTTCCGACAAAGGTTGGTCGGAAGGCGAGGCACTTGGTGACAATGTCAACCGCCCTGGTTATTATAATACCAATGTACGGTTGTCAGGCGATGAAAAACGGATGTTTTTCAACCGGTCCATGACATCCGGCGATGTACTGACCGAAAGCAAAATCTATCTGAGCGAAAGTACGGGGGGTGCATGGGGGCCAGCCAATGAGTTGGCCGGCATAAATGGTGACTTCATAGCCAAGTCGCCTGCTGTCGGTGAACTTTTTGGAAAAGAAGTTCTATTTTTTGTTTCTGATATGGATGGTGGTGAAGGTGGTTATGATATTTATTATGCAACTTATAAAGGTGGCAACCAATATGGAGACCCCGTCAACCTTGGCCCTCAAATTAATACAGTGGGAAATGAAGACACTCCTTTTTATAGGGATGGGGTACTCTATTTCAGTTCGGAAGGCCATCCCGGCATTGGAGGTTACGACATTTTCCGCAGCGACTGGAGCGGCACCCGTTGGAGCAAGCCACAGAACATGGGAAAGCCATTCAACTCATCCGTTGATGATCTCTACTTTATGCTCGACAAAGAAGGCTACCATGGCTCATTGGCCTCCAACCGCATTGCTGAAGGCGCCCGCTCTTTACATGGCAAGACCTGCTGTAACGACATTTACAATGTTAGCCTGAAAAAGATCGTTGCTGATTTAATTGCCTTGACCTACGACCTTGATACGCAAGAGCCTTTAAATGATGTGACGGTTGAAATATATGAAGTGACGGACACAGGCAATAAGTTGATTGATTCAAAAAAGAACGCAAGTGGTAACAATTTTGACTTCCCGCTTGAGCTTGACAAATCTTATATGATCACCGGCTATACCGAAAACTATGATTCGGACACTGCTTTTTTTAGTACGGTAAGCCTTTTTGATTCCAAAACCTTTAATGAAAAATTGGAACTGAAACCCGGCGAAATAGTAGAAGTATTGCGACGGGAAGAACCATTTGTTTTGGAAAATATCCTCTACGCCTTCAACAGTGATAAAATCGAAAAGGAAGCAGAACCAGATCTTGAATTTATTCAAGGCCTAATGACCCGTTACCCAGAAATGGTGATTGAACTTTCTTCCCATACCGATGCTCGGGGCAATGATGCTTTTAATGAAAACCTGTCGCAGCGCCGCGCAGAATCGGCCCGCCGGTGGTTGGTCAGGAACGGTATTGCAAGAACTCGGATTCAGGCAAAAGGTTATGGCGAAACCAAGCCACAAACTATTTCTGCCAAAACAAACGAGAAGTTTCCTTTCCTACCTATAGGTCAGGTTCTGACAGAAGAATACATTAACACTTTAGCAGCAGACACTGCTCAGTTTGAGGCCGCACACCAACTTAACCGCCGCACCGAGTTCAAGATCATCGAAGGCCCGACCAGCATCGTTATCGAAGAAGAAAGGCTCATCCAGATCGGCAACCGAAAAGTTGATGGTTCAGAGCAGAAACCTGCTCCTAAAAAGAATGAGAAAAAACCAAAACGCAAAGGGGGCGGCGACAGCATCCAACAATTGCCCAATATCAAACTTCCTGTTCAAAACGACCCACCTGTCGAAATACACAAACTCTCTTCACTCTATGGCAAAAAAGATTTGAAAGGCTTGCCCATCATGCATTTCGATCAACGTGTTTTTGATATGGGCGAAGTAAAAAAAGGAGAAGTTCGGGAACATACTTTCCATTATACCAATATGGGTGATACTACTTTGGACATTGATCTTGTACAAGTTTGTGAATGCACTGAAAAGGAATATTCCCCTATTACAGTGAAGCCGGGTGAAAAAGGTTGGATCAAGGTCATCTTCGACAGCAATAAAGCAGAAGAAGACCAAGAAGAAAGCGATGTTGATATTTATCTAAAAAATATTGACCCTGAAATAGATGCTCCTATTTTTGAGAGGGTGAAATATACTTTTAAAATGGTTGAATAAAACGCTCAGTTTATTCCAATAAAAAAGGCGGCCTTACAAGGCCGCCTTTTTTATTGGAAGGAAAACTAATCAATTTTCTTTAAAAGGAGGTATCAATTTAAATTCAGGAACTGCCACTTCAAAAAAACGGGAAGTGACCAAGTTTTGCATTTGGAACGTACCGTACATTTTCCCAATATCCGTCATCATAGGACACCAAGAGGTATATTGGTGTTTTTCCCCCGGTTGCAAAATAGGCTGCGCCCCAACGACTCCTGCCCCTTCGACTTCCCGCAAAATACCGTTTGATTCATGTATATACCAATGTCGTCGAAGTAATTGTACCGTTTGATCACTACGGTTTTCTATTGAGATTCGGTAAGCATGGACATACCGCTGCTGGACGGGCAACGATTCTTTAGGTAAGTAATAAGGCTCGACACTGATCTTTATGCCTTGGGTGGTCAACGTTTTCATTAGAATGAGTTATGATGTTGTAAAACATATTTCTCTACAATCCATTCTACATCACTGAATGCCGTTTCTAATTTATCATTTACCAGCACAATATCGAATTTTTTTTCAAATGTCAGTTCATAATTAGCTTTTGCTATTCTTTTTTGCAAACTTTTTTCGCTTTCGGATTTCCGTTTCTTCAACCGTTCGACAAGCACCTCGGGTTTTGGTGGTTTAACAAAAATAGTTAATGTCCTTTCAGGGAAAACCGTTTTCAAATTCAGGGCTCCTTTCACATCAATATCAAAAACGACGTGTTTCCCCGCTTTCCACAAACGTTCCGCTTCGCTTTTCAAGGTACCGTAAAACTGATTTTCATAAACCTCCTCCCATTCCAGAAATGCATCTTCTTCGATCAAGGACCTGAACTTTTCCACATCCATAAAATAGTAATCCTTTCCCTCCTCTTCCTCTATTCGCTTTTGGCGGGTAGTGGCCGATACTGAAAATGCAAGCGCGTCAAAAGTGCTTAGTAAATGTCGGACGATGGTGGTTTTACCTGCACCAGAAGGAGCCGTAACAATGATTAACTTGCCCATTTGTCAAACAGAATTTGCAACCTGTTCCTTTATTTTTTCCAAATCATCTTTCATGCTTACTACAATCCGTTGTATATCGGCAGAATATGCCTTTGCCCCGAGCGTATTTATTTCCCTGCCCATCTCTTGGCTTATAAAGCTCAACTTTCGGCCTTTGCTCGTGGTTTTTGCATCCATTTGCTCCAAGAAAAAATTGCAATGTTGCTCCAACCTGACTTTTTCTTCGGTGATGTCGATTTTTTCCAAATAAAAAAGCACTTCTTGCTCAAAACGGTTTTCATCCACATTTTCCTTACCCATAAATTCCTCTAGGTTCTGCTTGAGGCGGTTGCGTAACCGAGTCACTCGCCCACTTTCAAAAGGATCAACATTTAAAAGGCCGTTTCGGATATTACTAACTCTCAATCGAAGATCTTCTTCCATGGCCTTGCCCTCGGCTTCCCTAAATTTGTTATAATTTACCAATGCATCTTCAATGACTATTTGTATTTGTTCCCATTCTTCCTCATCCATATCTTCTTCTTCCGAAACAACCACATTGGGAATCCTCAAGATTGCAGCGACGATGCCTTCCTTTCCACTACCCATTTCATCGGCTATGCCCGTAAGAGTCTCATGATACTTTTTGAAAAGAGGGACATTTAGCCCAAAGCCATCTTCGCCCGACAGTGATTTAACTTCAATAGAAAGGTCTATCTTCCCCCGCTCAACCCGTTCAGTGATCAGCTTGCGGAGCGCATGTTCCTTTTTCCCGGAAATTCGGGGGTACCTTCAGGCGCATGTCAGTGAACTTACTGTTCAGCGAACGGAGTTCAACTGTAATCGTCTTCGAGCCAATAGTCTTGGTCGAGCGGCCGTAGCCTGTCATTGATAGCAACATAAATTGGGAATTAATTCGGGCAATTTTGTAGGGATCAGAGTGTGCCGCCAACTAAATTTTGAAAGCGGCTGGCAAATATAGGCAACACATTAATAATAAAAACCCTATTTCAAAGTTTACCATTTATTGAAAGTGCTGCACTGTACTTTACGGCTTCCACTAACGAACCTTTTACCAATCCAATCATACATAACCCCTTGATAATTAATGAGAAAATAATTGAAATTAAGTTGTGAATAATTTCCACAAAAGGAATTTTTTCCGAAATTTGCGCTCCAATTCAAAATAATGGGTGTTGATTTCATAACTCATTCTAAACCAATTATATAAGATGCGAAAAGCTGACCTTGTAACAGCAATTTCAGAGAAAACCGGAGTTCCCAAGGTTGACGTTCTGGTTACACTCGAAGAGTTCTTCAAGTCGGTCAAAGGTTCCCTTTCGAGCGGCGAAAATGTTTACATTAGAGGTTTTGGCAGTTTCATTGTCAAAAAAAGGAAAAAGAAAGTTGGGCGCCACATCAAGCGCAATGTCTCCATTGAAATACCGGAACATTACATCCCATCCTTCAAACCGGCCAAAGTGTTCATGGAAGAAGTCAAAAGCAATGTCGATAGTTTGCCAGACGAAAAAGGCAATGATTAGAATGGGTTCAGTCTAATAGGGTAACTTGTGTAGTGTAAAAATTTCAAAACCATTAATGAATGAACAAGGGTCAGTGGATGGTTATATCAGCGGCAATCATTTTGTTCATTATCATGTACTTTGGTTGTGACACCAGCTCAGGCAATCACAAAATAATCGAAAAGCAAAGGTTTGACAATGTGGTCAGTACGGATATCGGCTCCTTACTGATGGATGCGAAAAAAGATATAAAACCCGAAGATGGTTCTTCCATACTTGCCCTTGAAATGGAACTCGACAATGCTGTTGAAGAAGCCGAAAAAGCGAAAATGTATAAAGAGCTATCAAGTGCTTGGTATAAGCTGGATAAACCCGCAATAGCAGGTTATTATGCCGAGCAGGTTGCTTTAATTGAAAATACGGAAGAAGCTTGGTCAATTGCTGGGACTACTTATTCTATTTGTGTCCAGCGTGAAACTGAAAGCAAAGTGAGGGGCTATTGTACTGATCATGCAGTGAGTGCGCTCGAAAATGCTGCATCATTGAACCCTCCTAATTTGCAGCATACTGTAAACCTTGCCCTTGTTTATACAGAAAACCCTCCAGCGGAAACCCCCATGAAAGGGGTTTTAATGTTGGTCGAACTGAATAAACAAAACCCTGAAAATGTTTCGGTGCTGAACCAGTTGGGCAGACTGGCCATAAAAACAGGCCAATACGATAAAGCTATCCAACGATTAACCAAAGCAATTGAATTGGAACCAGAAAACCCTATGTCTAATTGTCTGCTCGGCAAGGCGTTTGAAGAAAAGAAAGATCAAGTTACGGCGGCTCCATTCTTAGCTAAGTGTAAAGAATTGACCATAAATTGAGTGGCACCTAATACTATATACTATTAGGTACTTTATTTCATAAAGGAATGCATGTTCTTCAACCAAATAAAGATTGTATTCCATCATTTTTTAACCATTTTATTAACTAGGTAGTTTTGTTTGGACAAATCGGGAATTCAAAAACATTTGTCCAATCCCATCTGCCATAAAAGGAGTAGATATGCCCTGTGGTAAAAAGCGTAAGCGTCATAAAATCGCTACCCATAAACGCAAGAAAAGACTCAGGAAAAACCGTCATAAGAAAAAGAACAGATAAGTTCTTCTAATACTTTTGGCAGCTAGCTTATCATCGCTGCCAAAAGGCCGTTATGACCAAATTGTTCCACCGGATTTTAAGCAAAGACAATGGTCGTGCTGTCCAATTTCACTAGAGGTAGTGTATATAAAATCTTTGCAAGTGCGATTTGTAAAGGATGAATTGAAACCTAATAAACCAAGTGCATTGAATAGTAGTAGATTTGGAGAAATAGAGAAAATAAACGTTGCCAAAAGAATCAATGCATACTATCACTCTACCAACCCCATCAAACTCAGCGTTTTGGCCTGGTTGATATAACTCCGAAAGAATAACTGTAAAAGACAATTATTCAATCTTAAAGAAACCTGGTCTCAATAACTATTTCAGCTACCTACCTTTTTATTTTATATATTCAGCATAGACCTATCTGGGCCGCTTTCCGGTAGTGGTTTTTCATAATGCGTTGACATTGTGAAAAGCCATTTTGTGTTTATAAACACACAAAATCGTGGAGAAAGAATTAATCATCAATTCTGCACCTACCGAGGTAGAGATTGCCCTTTTGGAAGAAGGCAAACTAGTGGAGTTGCACAACCAGAAGACAAACAACAACTTCTTGGTAGGAGATATTTTTATTGGCAGAGTGATCAAGTTGATGCCCGGCCTCAACGCAGCCTTTATAGATATTGGCCATAAAAAAGAGGCATTCCTGCATTATACTGACTTAGGGCCAAAGCTCAGGTCTCTTATCAAGTTTACCAATAGTTCCATGTCAGGTAGTTTGACCACCCACAAACTTGACAATTTTAAAATCGAACCTGAAATAATAAAAACGGGTAAGATAGATCAAGTCTTGAACAAGCGTCAACCCATTCTGATACAAATCCTAAAAGAGCCCATATCTACTAAAGGGCCAAGGCTGAGCTGTGAGATTACCATTCCTGGTCGCTATTTGGTGTTGACCCCTTTTAATGATGTCGTTGCCGTATCCAAAAAAATAGGCAACGGCGATGAACGGAAGCGATTGAAGTCCTTGATCGAAAGCATCAAACCAAAGAATTTTGGTGTCATTGTGAGGACTGCAGCGGAAGGCAAAAAAGTACAAGACCTTCATGAAGAGCTTGCCCTGATGATGGGTAAATGGGAAGACATTTTTAACCAACTGAAAGGATGTCGACCTCCAACAAAACTATTGAGCGAACTTGATAAGACAAGCAGTATACTTCGTGACATTCTCAGTGACTCCTTCAATCGGATCGTCGTTAACGACAAACAACTTTATGGGAACATACGGCAATTCTTGGGCAATATTGCTCCTGACAAAGTCAACATCGTCACCAATTATTCCAAAAGCAAACCCATATTTGATGTATACGGCGTAGCACGTCAGATAAAATCTTCTTTTGGAAAAACAGCCACTATGAGCAGTGGTGCTTACATCGTCATCGAATCAACGGAGGCCATGCATGTTGTTGATGTAAACAGTGGCCACAAGATGTCGAGTAAAAATCAGGAAGAGGCAGTACTGCATGTCAATATGGAAGCAGCGGAAGAAGTTGCTAGGCAGATGCGCCTTCGTGATATTGGCGGATTGATTATCATTGATTTCATTGATATGCGCAATAATGAACACAAAAAAGCGCTGTTCAAGGCCATGCGCGATGCCATGAGGAAAGACCGTGCCCAACATACTATCTTGCCGCTCAGTAAGTTTGGTTTGATGCAGATCACCCGTCAGCGGGTAAGGCCAGAAGTTAAAATAAATACTGCCGAAGTCTGCCCCGCTTGTAAAGGTTCTGGAAAAGTGAACCCAACGGTACTGGTCACAGATGAAATAGAACGTGATTTGAAGTTCATCATGCAGTCTGGTGTAAAATCCAAATTAACATTAAAAGTCCATCCTTTTGTTGAGGCGTTTTTGAAGAAAGGCTTTCCAAGCATGCAGATGAAATGGTATCGGGACTATTACAAATGGATTAGGATAAAAGCGGACAATCATCTACAAATCAGCAGCTTTAGGTTCTACAATGGTAGTGAAGATGAGATAAGAATGAATTAAAAGCTATAAACTAACCTAAGGGCAACCACAATCAGTAGCCTTACAATTGATGAACAAGACTGTAAAGGCCAACAGAAACAAAGCGACCTTCAGTAGGCGGGAATTTTCCATGTGACTAGTTTTGCATGAAGTACAAACATAATAAGATTACTTGTCCCAGCCTAAAAAAATCCTCATCGCCCCGCTCAATTGGGGGCTTGGCCATGCCACCCGTTGCATTCCAATCATCAAGGAATTGTCCAGTCAAGGTGCGGACGTGTTTCTTGCTTCTGATGGTAGGGCACTCGAACTCCTCAAGAAAGAATTTCCCGACCTCTCTTTTTTTGAGCTGCCTGGTTATGGTATCACTTATCATTCTAAAAGCATTGTCCTCAATTTGTTCAGGGTATTTCCCAAATTATTACTTGCTGTTTTTAAGGAAAACAAAATAGTGGATCGGATTATAACAACCCACCGCATAGACGGTATCATCTCCGACAACAGAATAGGATGTTTTTCCAATAAAATCCCCTCTACTTTTGTCACCCACCAAATTAACCTGATCATTCCTTCGGCATTCCTGCAATGGGTAGGCCGCCGCTTGAATTATTTTTTCATAAAAAAATTCAGCGAGTGTTGGATACCCGATGTAGCCGCTAAACCTAACCTCTCAGGTATGCTTTCGCATAATATCCCGGTCAAAAATGCAAAATATATTGGTGCATTATCAAGGATGGAAAACTTACGGTTGAGAAAAAAATTTGACGTGATTGCCGTTCTGTCCGGCCCAGAACCCCAAAGGACTAATTTGGAAAAAATCATAATTGATCAAGCCAAAAAGCTCCCCTATCAACTCTTGATTGTTCAAGGAAAAACAGAAAACAGTGGGCAGTTTGCAATGGGCAAAAACATTAAAGTGGTGGCTTCAATGACTAGCCAAGCTCTTAATCAAGCTATATCTTCGAGCGACCTTTTTGTTGGAAGAACAGGGTACAGTTCCGTCATGGATTTAGCAAAACTTGGAAAACCCGCTCTTTTGATTCCGACACCGGGGCAAACTGAGCAAGAATACCTTGGTCGCCTTTTATTAGAAAACAACATTTTCCATATCCAATCACAAGACAACCTCAACTTAGAGGAAGAGATTCCCATAGCGTTAAAAAAAAGAAATATCCAAGGTCATTTTTTCGACAAGGAAAAAATGAAACATACCATTCGGGAATTTCTTGAAAAATGTGGGAAGTAACAAGGAAATCAAGTTGCCCAAGCCTTACCTACTTCTGAATAAGGTATGCACCCTTTATAGTCGCCTGGCAATGGATCATATTTTAAAAATTCCGTCGCCCCAACTTCTGATGTGCAAAAACCCAATATGGTGAGTTCTTTTATTTTTCTGAAAAAATGGGGTTCGCCAGTAGTTTGACTATACACTGCTTCATCGTATTTTTTTAATAATTCCTTTTGCTGCTCATCACTGAGGGCGGTAAAGTTTTTACCAAAATCCTTTTTGGCATCTTCGTCCACTCTTTTCAACGCCTTACGGAAAGCTAACTGCTCTTTTTCTTGATAAAAGTCAGCCATCATCTTGTCAATGAATGCATGTACCCCGGCGTCTAACGCACCAGGTGTGTCCGTGCGTGGCAAGATGCATTCAACCATATTTTCAATAATACTACCTTCGGAAGTAGTGAAAAAAGAAGGCGTCCAATCCAAAACTGGTTCGGCTTTGCAACCGCTCATCACACCAAAAATGGCGCTGGCGGAAAGTGTTCCCCCGAGGAGGTAAGATGTTCTTTTTATGGCGTCTCTTCTGTTCATTTTAGCTTTTTGTTGATCAGTGATTAGTTGATCAGTGATTAGAACTCTCAAGCTACCGAAGTCACTGATTACATATCAACTAATCACTGATCGCTAAATTATAGATTACATTTTTTCAATTCCTTTACAGCATGGTCAGCAGCCCTCGCTGTCAACGCCATATAGGTCAGTGACGGATTAACACAACTGGCAGAGGTCATGCAGGCACCATCAGTCAGGAAGACGTTTTTGGCTTCATGCACTTGGTTCCAGCGGTTCAGCACGGAAGTCTTTGGGTCCTGGCCCATACGGGCAGTGCCCATTTCATGGATGCCAAGGGGCAATATCTTTGTAACGGATCGGCCAATCCACGCCGATGCCTTCCTTTGCATTGGCTTCAAAATCGAGGTCGCTCCAACGGTAGCTCTGTTTGCCCCATGTAATAGAACGCCCTCCTACATGATAACCGCGCATCCAGTCAAACCGTTTCACCTCTGTATAAGGATGTTCGTCGTCTTTTACAAACCAATGTTTCGATGCTTCTTTGACTGTATAACCAGTGCGGTTTTGTTTTTGGTAATGTCGGTCAATTTCATTTTGCGGCACCTTACCACCAGCGAATTTGAAGTCCCAAGGATTGTGGTTCATAGTCGGATAATCTTTTATGTGCTTGATCATCCGCCCCCGTTCAAGGACGAGGGTTTTCAGCCCATTTTCACTAAGTTCTTTTGCAGCCCAGCCACCACTGGTCCCACTGCCTATGGCGATGGCATCGTATGCATTTTCTTTTTGCCACTTAATATTGACGTTACTCATTTAAATGCATTTTTATTTGCTTCGCAAAAGGCAAAGCGATTTGGTGGTTTTATCCAAAAAGGGCTATGATAAGGGAAAGAAAAAGTAAAGAAGGCAAGATAGAAAAGTTTAGCAAGAGGCCAATACTTATTTGGGAATTGTGCGGAAAGGAAAGCGGTTTTCAGAAAGGAAAATATTGTTAAACAAAAAACAAAAAAGCCCTGCCGGCACTCATCTGCTGACAGGGCTTTTGTTTTACCCACCGACCCTTCGGCCCTTGGCCGTCCTTGAGTTTTTATCATATCGGTTTACTTTCTTCAAGTCCACTAATAATGCGGCATAGGCATCGTCCGAGTTAACCCGCCATTGTTTACCATCATATGTTACCTTTCCGCTTCGCCTGCTCCAATCGGAGGCCAACATAACAAAACGGTCGCTGTATTTTGGGCTAGGGCCAAACATTAGGTAGCGTTTATCGCCCCCATCTTCAAAGGCTATGGCAAAGCGGTCTTCTTTGGGGCTGAAAAGGAAGGTTCCAGGCGTACCCTTGGGTATCACAACTTCTTCAATCTTATTGCCATTTTCCACTTTTATTTTACCGGAAATAATTTCTGATTTGCCCCCGGTGAGTTCTCGCTTCAGCACAACATCTTGAGAAATATAGAATTGTATCCTTTTTAGATCAGCTTCCGACCAGCCTTGTTGGTCATAAAGATCGTCGGTGAAATAGGTGAGTTTTGCACAAGAGGTGAAAAGCAGAAAACTTGCTGCGAATAGAATCAATAGGTTTGGCGCTTTCATATTCATTTTTTTTAAGGGAGCCAACTTGAATGTACTTGCTTCAGGTTATTCAAGTCTTTGCCCTGTTTTCAAAGATTTAGATTTTCAATTAAATGCTGGAGCAGCTTTATTTAGACCCGTAAACTTAAATTGGGGTTTATTTACAAACGAAACTTTAACCCGATTTTAAGCCAACATACCATGGCTTAATTTTTTTTAACCACCACTTAACGGATTTTAACTCAAAGCCGCCCTGCTACCACACACGTTTCTTTAAACTCTTTCACTGTACCGTCGGGTTTGGAAACCTGAGCGTACATTATGTAGATGCCAATCCGAGCCTTTCCACCCCTATTTGTATCACCGTCCCAGCGCAAAAAACCTTCTGTTGCAAGCAATTCATTGTTGAGGAGGGTTTTAACGATACGCCCTTCAATATCATATATTTTTATTTGGGCTGTGTACCCAGGGCTATCCGTTTTGTAATTGATAAGGAGGAAATCTTGGAAGCCATCACCATCAGGGGAGAGCTTCTTCTCAGGTATTTCAAAAAAAACCTCTGTAGTGCCCTGTTGTGAAATGGCTTGTGAATTTTGATAGGTTGGTGTCGCGTAACCCACGGCAGCGGCAGCTGAATGCCAATTGTTGTGGTCTTGCGTCGGAGCATGCACGTCAAGGCGCTCCAAAGAAACCCCATCCGGATCATCAAGCAATGGGTGGTGGAAATCTTCCTGATAATTAAATGCATCAACTATGACAATGCCTGTTGCCCCGCCTCTGAACAGGGTCACATTTCCTCCATCGTTATTAAAGGCAGGCAGTTCGGTAGTGAGAAAAGCCGTTTCGTTTTTTATTTCATAAATAGACCTTACGCTGTTAGGGTCTATAGTGAAAACGGCATATTCACTGGGAAACAATAGTTTATCTGCATTCACTTCCCGCACCACTGTATCAATGCCTTCCCGCAAATTCCCAATGACCAGATCGCCGAGGTTCAGCACTTTATCTACTCGGTTATATATTTCCACAAAATCGACGCCACCAGAAACGGGGTTGAAGAGCACTTCGTTGATAACGATGTCCAATGGCTCAATCGGTTCGGGTAGGGCAAGAGTTGCTTTATTGTTTTGAATAAAATTGCCCGAACAATCAGTAATTGAATCTTTCAAGGCTATTTCATAAATAATACTTGGAGTTAAAGGTGCTGCCAGTTGGAGGCGTACCACATCATTGCCCAGAGATAACAAAGTGACGGCCACGACTTCAGCGCCATTGGTAAGAGTATAGTTTCCTATTTTTTGTGCTGTAGTTTTTTCCAGGCCTTCATTAAAAAAAAGCTCTATGACATTTGGTTGGCTAGTCTTGGCGAAAGCTCGCAAAAGGTCAGGACCTTGAGTATCAGGTGTTTCATCCAAAACAGAATTGGGTTGGCCGGGCGTACCGCCCAAAAGACTATTCGATGCGCGCCAATTAGTCTCACCTTGACAGGGTGCAAGAGGGTTGACAAGTTCTAAAGTCCAGCCGCCTTCGGCTTTTTGCGGATCACGATAGGTACCTTTTGAATAATTAATAAAATGGATCACGTTGTCCGTTGCATCCGTTAAGGTCAGCTCATCCCCACCATTTGCTAAACTTGGAAAATTATTAAGACCAATGACATCGCCATATAGCGACAGCGAATCTATATCTGCTTCATCGCATACAAGAACGTAATTTTTAGGCTGTAGCAAAAAAGAAGGAAATATCTGCGGTGTGCTTCCACTCGAAAAGCCGAATGCTTCGAGGTCGAATGTTTTTTCACTCTTATTATAAAGTTCTATAAATTCTACAGGTGGCAGGGTCACTGCGGGCGTCGGATCAGCCATGATCTCATTGATGAGGATGTCAAACTCAACAGCAGTGTCTATTTCAACAAAAGAAAAAGAAGTGGTTTGTACATTGCTGGCATTCCCCTCCAAATCGGCAATATTTTCAACAGTCAAAACATAGTCATTCAAACTGGTCAGTGGATTTTGCAGGGACAAATGAACGAGCGTTTTATCCAAAGCATCCAAAAAGGCAGCTGCAGGCTGACCAATGCCATTGTTGATACTAAAGTGAGCCGGTTCCGTCGCAGCCATTTCCTCTAAATTTTCATCAAACGCTACATCTATTTCTATTGCGGAAATAGCATTTGCTGAAAGTAGAACGGGTGCTTGTGTGTCGGGCAAAAGAGGTGCAACATTGATGTCGTCGAAAAAATACTTGTCTGTCCGAGTGGCGGTGTAGTCGCACTGAAATCCAAAATACAGGTCATTGCTACCGTTGTACATGGTATCCGTGATACTGAATTCTGCTTGGAAATTTTGCCCACCAGCATAATCCACCAATAACGTCCAAACACCTCCTGGTCGCCGCTCCATTCGTATTCTGACGGTAGGCCCGTTAGCTACTGCCCCAACGGTCGCCGATGCCAGTAAAGCGCTACTTCCATTATCTATACGATAAAAATGAATGGCATCGTCACTACCTGTTTCACCCAAAAAAAGGTAATAACCATTGCCATTGAGCAAAGACTGTTGGTCACTTTGCAAAACGATGTACAAGCTATTTGAACCTGAAGGGGAGAAGGCCATTTTAAAATACATTTCCCAAACAGCACTATCAGGAACGGCCACCGGCAAATAGAGTAAAGAAGTGCCTGCGGAAGGAGCATTCAATTGAAGTTGCGATTCATTGTTGACGATGAAATTGGCGGCATCGCCCAGCCAAGTTGGGCTGTTGGTCAAGTCGCCATCGGAGAAATCGTCTGACACCTGAGCACTTAGCAAAATAGGGAGGAAGGCCAATGGAAATAACAGATTTTTCAGGATGGGCATGTTGAGGGTGGTTTTGTTTTTAATGTAAAATCTTTTGAGTTTTCATTCGCCAAAATACTATTCTTATTAAAAATATCTCTCACAACAACCCTTTGATTTTCAACTAATAACCTCTCTTTTCTACCGTAACCATTTACTCCTGACCGAATACTGCCAACTGCCTGCGCGTTATCCACACCTTGTTGAATATTTAGGTATGTTAAATGACCCCCATAACTTACTTTTGCGTGTTACAAAATCAAACAAGCAATACCTATATGAAATTCAGCGTATCCTCATCCGAACTATTGAAGCAGATAACAGTGGCCAGCGGCGCCATTTCTTCCAGCCCAGTGCTACCCATCCTCGACGACTTCCTGTTCACTATCAATAAAAATAAATTGACGATTGCCGCTACCGACTTGGAAACTTCTATTACCAATGAGATTGAGGTCATGTCCGACGGCGACGGAGCAGTAGCTGTTCCAGCCAAAATATTATTGGATACGTTGAAGGCTCTTCCCGATCAACCGATCACGATGGCCGTGGATGATGAAAACTTCGGCATAACCATCACTTCAGCCTACGGTAAATACCGACTTGCCGGTGAGAACGGACAAGACTATCCACGCATCCCTGAAGCGGAACAAGTGGACTCTGTGAAAGTGCCTTCTGGCACATTGGTAAATGCCATCAATAAAACGCTGTTCGCCACTAGTAACGATGAACTGCGCCCTGCCATGACTGGTGTATATGTCTCGCTGGACTTCAACAAACTGATCTTTGTTTCTACGGATGCTCACAAACTAGTGCGTTATACTTTCACCAATGTACCAAGTGAGGTGGCCACAACATTCATCATCCCTAAAAAAGCATTGAATCTATTGAAAAATGCCTTGCCCGAAGATGAGGAAGTTAATATGTCTTTTGATAAAGCCAACGCATTTTTCACTTTTGGCAGCACCCACCTTGTCTGCCGTTTGATTGATGCCCGTTACCCCGACTACAACGCGGTCATCCCTGTGGATAACCCGAATACTTTGACTATCAAGCGTACCGACCTTTTAAGTTCGCTCAAGCGAATCGCCATCTATGCCAATAAAACAACCAATCAGGTCATCCTTGATATTTCGCCTGACAGTCTTACCGTTTCTGCCCAAGACCTCGACTTTTCCAATGAGGCCAATGAGCAATTATCCTGCAATTACGAAGGCACGCCTGTCACCATTGGCTTCAATGCTAAGTTCCTGATCGAAATGCTAAACGTACTGCAATCAGAAGAGGTAAAAATGGAACTTTCGACGCCCTCACGTGCGGGTATTTTATTGCCTGTTGAAGAGATGGAAGGAGAGGAGATTTTGATGTTGGTGATGCCGGTTATGTTGAGTAATTGAGGAATATTACTAATCGATAAAATCTGGTCGGTTTGGCATTTAACAAACCGACCAATTATACTTAGAAGAAAAACTGCTCCGAAACAATCTTCCCATCATCTACTTTGTAAACACAAATTTCTTCCATCTTCTGTCGCCCCATGCCTTTCATCGTCCAGTCCACCATCATGGCGCAAGAGAAATGATTCCCAGCAACTATGGGGTCGCCGACGCTGCCACCATGCATTTCTTCGATCATGGCATTAAAAGCTTCTCCCTTTTTACGGATAGCTTCCATTCCTTCTGTTCTCGGAGGGCCAAAATTGTTGTTGGGCTCAATGCTGACTGCATTGGGAGAGTAAAGTTCTTTGTAACAGGTTTCGTAGTCGCCTTTGCGGCAAAGCTCGACAAGTCGGTTTGCGATTTCTTGTGTACTCATTTCAGAAAAATTTAAAGGTTAAAAAATAGAAGCAGGCATCGGGGAATTACTGACAAAAAAGGAAGCCCTCTTTTGGCAAGCCTATCTCATAACCTGTCTCCGATAAAATCCAAATGGAAAAGGGGGCTACCATAGCAACCCCTTTTTGTCATGTATATTCTTTGACCAAGGTTTTGAAAAATTGGTCGGTAGGTGTAGGCGTAAAGATAAGATAATGGGTAGGAGGTTGTCCCAACAACAATCATTTTTATCGCTGATGGGCGACGGATTCCTTTTCTTTGCAACCGACTTTTTTAAAAAGAAAAAACAACGGCACTCATGCGTGATAAAATACTGCAATTAGAACAAGCCTCCTCACCACTTGAACCTGACCCTGCCCGGCGAACAGAATGGACAAATGCCGTCCAGGCTTACGCATTTGATTTTATTGATGGTTTACCAAGCAATAAGGCATACGTGAAAAAAGAAAAGCCCGATACAGGCATCCTTGAACTACAGCTTGACGGACAGCCAAAACCAATGGAAAAAGTGCTTTCTGTTTTTAAAGAAAATGTCCCGAACGAAGGACTGAACCCCGCATCTGGCGGCCATCTTGGCTATATTCCAGGAGGAGGCATTTACCCAACCGCTTTGGGCGATTACCTCGCAGCGGTGAGCAACGAGTATGCAGGCATATTTTACGGCGGCCCCAATGCCGTCCGCATGGAAAACAGCCTCATTCGATGGATGTGCAAATTGATTGGCTACCCGGAAGGTTCATTGGGAAATTTAACGAGCGGGGGCTCTATTGCCAACCTCATTGCTTTTGTGACGGCGAGGGATGCAAAAAAAATCACTTCGGACAAAGTAAAACAATCGGTTATTTACTTGACGGAACAGGTACACCACTGTGTCCACAAAGCTATCAGGATAGGAGGCATGGGAGAGGCCAGAGTACGTTATGTGCCGATGGATCGCCGTTTTAAAATGAATGCTGATGCATTGGCTGGGATGGTAGAAAATGATATAACCGACGGGCGTTACCCTTTCCTCGTGGTAGCCTCCGCAGGCACTACCGATACGGGCGCTATGGATCCACTCAACGACATAGCCAATATTTGTGAAAAACACAACCTGTGGTTTCATGTGGATGCAGCATATGGCGGTTTTTTTATTTTGGCCGATATTGAAAATGATGATGGGACGACGGTCAAAGATTCGTTCAAGGGCATTGAACGGTCAGACTCCTTGGCCATTGACCCGCACAAGGGGTTGTTCCTTTCTTATGGTCTCGGCGCTGTTTTGATAAAGGACGTAAAAGCTCAAATGGAAAGCCATTTCTATCGGGCCAATTACATGCAGGACACGCTCTCCGCCACTGAAGAATACAACCCAGCTGATCTTTCCCCCGAACTGACTAAACACTGGCGCGGCGTGCGGATGTGGCTGCCATTGCAGCTTTATGGCATAGTTCCTTTCAAAGCAGCACTGGAAGAAAAAGTATGGCTATGTCGCTATTTTTATCGAGAAATACAGAAGCTTGGATTTGAAGTAGGCCCTTTTCCCGACCTCTCCGTTTGCACTTATCGCTATGTGCCCAAAGAGGGTAACGCCAATGAGTTCAATGCCCGCTTAGTGGATTTTGTACAAACAGATGGGCGCATTTTCGTTTCCTCTACTTCCATAGATGGGGTGTATTGGATAAGGGTGGCAATACTTTGTTTTAGAACTCATTTACTGGAAATTGATACTTTGTTGGAGGTGTTTGAGAGGGGGATAAAAGAATTGGAAGGACAGTGATACGATTATTTTTTAATTGCTATTTAGTTCCAAATCTCAACAACCTTTTTAAAATTGTGAAAACAAGCTTGGAAGAATTCAAGTAAGGCAGCCTCAATAGCAACTGTAGCCCCGACAGCCCAGCCCAGCCTGCCATAGCAGCAAATGAAAGATCGCCAAAGCGGGTAAACCCACGGAAGTCGTGCATATCAAGTCGAAGCAATTCATACATGGCGAAGTCAATCACAATGTAAGCACTGTTCAACCAGAAAAGAATAATCATCACCCGGAGCATGCGCCGCAGTACAAATGCTTCAAAGAGGGGCTCTCCTCCTACCTTGTTTTTCCGCAAAGAGGAAATTTTAAATTGGGTAAAACGATAAGAAGCAAAAAGGTAAAAGTAAAAAGTGGCGATGTATAAAGCCATCTCCAAACCACCATAAAATGGAGAATAAAACCGCCTACCCAGCCCTTCTCGGTAGGCAACGCTAAAGCCAAAAAAGAGGATAATAAAATACAGCCATTGACCAATAGGTAAAATGAAATGTTTCAGATCGGAGCCGACAAAACGGTAAGCTGGGAACAGCCGCAACTTGACGGTATAAAACATTGTCATGCCCAGCGCAAGCGTCGTATATATCGGAATGAATAGCCATTCTGGTTTTTCCTCATAAATATTTTGTAAAACAAAAATGTGGTGCAGACAGGTGAGCGCAAAAGCAATGAGCATGCTTGCTGTAAAATAATCTGCGCGCTTGTTGGCATTCCTTCGGAACACAAGGCCAATGGCAACCAGCAAATTCAAAGCAATGCATGCCACAAATAGCAGGAAGCAAATAGTGCTGAGGGTTCCGATAAATATTTTCATTAGTGGGCATTTGGAGGCAAACAAATCAGACCAGCACTTACTTTTTCCATTTAATGTTACAGCCAGCACTTGGATATTGGCGGGGTGGGTACTTCTTGGCCAGCAAGTACAAGGTCTAGTGCAGCGCGCAGGTCGCTACCAGTCAATGGCCTGCCTGAATTGGGTCGGGAGTCATCCAACCGACCTCTGTATACCAGTTTTTTGTCTTTATCAAAGACATAAAAGTCAGGTGTACACGCAGCATCATAAGCCTTGGCCACTTCTTGCGTTTCATCATATAAATAGGGAAAAGGGTAACCAACTTCTTGGGCATGGATTTTCATCTTATCCGGCGCATCGGCAGGGTAATTTACCACATCGTTAGAACTGATAGCGACAAAGCCAACACCTTTTGTCGCATAGTCATTTGCCACTCGAACGATCTCTTCATTTACATGAATGACATAAGGACAATGATTACAAAGGAACATAACAACAGTCCCTTTATCAGTTGCAATATCTTTAAGAGAAATGGTTTTTTCCAGAAACGGTATCAGGCAGAGAAAAATCAGGAGCGGCTGTGCCCAAAGGCAACATATTAGATTCAGTTAAAGCCATATTAATTGTTAGTTGTTAATTGCTGATTGTTATTTTTTAACATAAACCCACCTTGATCGAAAGAGGCCAATGCAAAGAAAAGGAAAGAGTGGCCAACAACCAACAATCAGCAATCATCACTCGTTTTGTAAAACGACAAACTCTACCCGGCGGTTGAGCTGACGCCCTTGTGGAGTGGAGTTGGTAGCGATAGGCTGGGCACTACCACAGCCGCGGTGACTGGTTCGGTGAATAGATATTCCGTTGGTAATAAGGTAATCGGAAACCGCCTTTGCCCTGTTCTCCGACAACTCTCGATTATAGTCATATGTACCAGTATTGTCCGTGTGGCCACAAATTTCAATGGAAAGGCCAGGGTTGTCCTGCATGATCTTAAGTAGTTTTTTCAGTTCCACATAGGAACGGGGCATTAGTTCGTATTCGTCGTGTTCAAAATAAATATCACGCAGTGGAACTGATTTGCCTGCCTCCAACTTGATGTTTGACAGATCATCATCTGGTACAGGGATAGGTAGAATAGGTGGTATTTTTTTCACTAAAACATCGTCAATGTAGTAATAGGCATAGGGAAGAGAGCCTTCATGACTATGTTTTATATTCGTCAAACTATCAGGGTAAAAATTGCCAATAATGAGGTATTCGGCCTCCGTATCAGCAATGAACCTTTCCGATACTTTTATCCAGCGTTTGTATTTGCTTTCTAACACCCCATCTGCTTTAGCCTGTGCTTCAAAATGAAGCAGTCCATCTGTTATTTCGTCGGTTTTTGTTTTGGAAAAATAAAAACCCAAATTGTTTGCACGAAGCGAATTGGGCAAATGGCTGACCCACATTTCAGCCAGGTAGTCTTGACCTACGACAAGGGGTTCACTCAATTGAATTTGGATATATTCCCTGCAATGTGGTTTCCCTTCCTCGCAGCCATATACGGTGATGCCCGACATGGCAAGACCGCTCCGAGGCGACTGCTTTCCAAAACCCTTTCGCTCCCAATGCTCTGGAACCCTTACCCTCGGACCAAACACATCCGGAGAAGCATTGGTAGCCGATGACCAATATTTCATCACCTCTGTATAATGCTCCCCCTTGTAAAACCAACCGATTGGGGGAGAAGAAAAACGCTCGAAACTTGGATTGGGAACAATGTTGGGCTGTGCTGCTTCCTGTGCAGTCATTGTAAAAAAAACAAGACACCCTATGATTAAAAAAAAGTACTTCATGATCAACGGGTTTTTGTGAGTTAGCTGGAAACAGCCATCAGAATATTTAAACATTGCTCATTGAAAACGGTTCGTCCCGGTCATTAGTCTTTCGTTTCGTTTTTTTAAAGCAACTAACCTTATAATGACCTCATTACCGTACACTTTTGAAAACAATCGATTTTCAGGTGTTTTTTTGGCCTGAAAACATGTTTGAAATAAAAAATGTATGGTAAAGTAGTAATGATCTATGTGCCACAGGGTTACGGATTGCGAAGTAGTTTTTGGAAAAATTATTTGAGAAAAAAATCTAATTCACACCTAATGAAGGCCACCTTAAGGAAATATGGGGAGTTATAAAGCCATCTAAAACGAGCGCATATTCCTGAAAGCAGGGAGCAAAACCCCGGCCATAGAGTAATATCCGCTTTTTTATTTTTCAATAAAACCCTTTGGTACGAATAGGGGGCTACAAAAATAAAATAACTGCTGCACAAGTAAAAGACAGGCTTTGTGCATAATAGCAAAAATCGCGGCCCACTGATTGATTTATTTTCCAATCTCATTTCCATTCCAAAACCAGTTGCTTATGCCAGAAATCACTGATTATCATAATCTTTACATTCCCACAATACATTTAAAAATAGCGTATTTCCCTTTTGTTTACCCATATAAAGATTCTACCTTTGCGCCTCTTTTTTCGGAACGGACTGCTAAATCAGGTTCTTACCAAAAAAGACGAGTGTAAACCCAGTGGTTTTCAAGCACTTATAAAACCAGTCTTTGTCAAAACCACTAATTTCTTAACCTTTTAAAAGCATTCTATCAATGCTAGAAGAAAAAATTGAAACTGAAACAATAGAAGAAACCTCTGCGGAAGGGAAAGAGGAAACTTCTGAAACCACTGCTGAAAAGACGGAAGCACCTGGTGCCGAAGTGAATGAAGTAGTAGCTGAAACTGAAGAGGCTGAAACAAAAAAGCCAAGAATCGAAGCACCCGAAGCACCAACACTTGTGAGTGCAAAGGAGGAAGAAGAGGAAGAAGAAGATGAGTTGGAGCTTGAAACTACGGTTGACCTCACCACTGGCGATGCCCACGACGACTTCAACTGGGGGGCTGCTAATAAGCATGGCCAAATATACGACCAAGCTGACCACGATAGATACCTCGCCCAATACGACGAAACCCTCACTGCCCTTTTGGAAAATGAGATCGTGAAAGGAAAGGTAACGGCCATTAGTGATGGCGACGTTGTTCTTGATGTCAATTTCAAATCGGATGGATTGGTTTCCCAAGGCGACTTTAGAGACATTCCCGACTTGAAAATAGGTGACTTTGTGGAAGTATATGTAGAACACCAAGAAGACGAAAGAGGGCAATTGGTACTTTCCCGCCGCAAAGCCAAACTGCTGCGTGCATGGGAAGCTATTAAGGATTCATACGAAAATGGCACTGTAATCACCGGCGTAGTGATCAGCAAGACCAAAGGTGGTTTGATCGTAGATTGTGGTGGCCTCGAAACTTTCCTTCCCGGATCTCAAATCGACATCAAGCCTATCCTTGACTACGACCAGTTCGTTGGTAAGCAAATGGAATTCAAAGTGGTCAAGATCAACGAGCAGATCAAAAATGCCGTTGTCTCCCACAAAGCCCTCATTGAAAGCGACCTCGCCGACCAGCGCGATGCCATCATCTCTACTTTGGAAAAAGGACAAGTATTGGAAGGTTTGGTCAAGAATATCACCGACTTCGGTGCATTCCTCGACCTAGGTGGCGTTGACGGCTTGCTTTACATTACCGACATTTCATGGGGGCGGATCAGCCACCCAAGTGAGGTACTGTCGCTCAATCAGAAAATCAATGTGGCCGTTCTTGATTTCGATGAAAACAAAAAGCGTATTTCCCTTGGCCTCAAGCAATTGCAGCCACACCCATGGGAAGTATTGGCCAAGGACATCAACGAAGGCGATGTTGTGAAAGGCAAAGTCGTTAATGTTGAAGACTATGGTGCTTTCCTTGAAGTATTGCCAGGTGTTGAAGGTTTGATCCACGTATCAGAAGTATCTTGGGGTAACCAGCAAATCAATGCTAAGGACTACTTCAAGATGAATTCTGAACTAGAGGCCAAAGTTGTTACCATTGATAGAGATGAGCGCAAAATGTCGCTTAGCATCAAACAATTGAGTAAAGATCCTTGGGAAGAATTGGAAGAGAAATATCCTGTTGGCAGCCGCCACACCGTGAAAGTGAAAAACCTGACCCAGTACGGCGTATTCATCGAACTGGAAGATGGCATTGGTGGCATGATCCACATCTCTGACCTTTCCTGGACCAAGCGTTATTCGCATCCTTCTGAGTTTACCAAGGTTGGCGAAGAAATCGAAGCGGTCATTCTGGAAGTGGATAAAGATAACCGCAAGTTGTCCCTTGGCCACAAGCAAACGGAAGAGAATCCATGGGATACTTTCGAAACAGTATTCCCTGTTGGCTCATTCCACGAAGCTACCATTATACGCCGTGACGATCGTGGAGCCATTGTCCAAATGCCACATGGCCTCGAAGCCTTTGCCCCTGGCAAGCACTTGAGAAAAGAGGATGGTTCGTATGCTAATGTTGATGAAACGCTGATTTTCAAAGTGATCGAGTTCAACCGCGATGACAAGCGCCTGCTTGTTTCCCATACTCGCTACTTGGATGATGTCCGCAGAGAAGCAGACGATCAGGTCAGAGCAGAAAAGGACAAACAACATAAGGAGACCCGTCAGGCTGTCCGTAAAACACAGGCTTCTGTTGAGCGTGCCACTTTGGGCGACCTCGGTGCCTTGAGTGAATTGAAAGCTCAATTTAAAGAGCAAGCTACAGCGAAGGCCACCGAAGCAAAAGCAAAAGCCGAAGCCAAGGTTGAGGAAAAGAAAGAAAAAGCCAAGGTTGAAAAAAAGAAGGAAGAGGTAGTAGAAGCTGTTGAGGAAAAAACCGAAGCTGTAGTGGAAGAAGCAAAAGAAGTTGCCAAAGCTGCCGCTGAAGAAGAAGAATAGACCGCGTTTTGGTGAAATATTCACCATACTATATCCCCGGTTCAGCCTTGCTGGACCGGGGATTTTTATTACAATAATTCTTTACAACTGCGATAAACATCGCCCCAGTCTTTCCTTTCTTTCACTACCGTCTCCAAATACTCCAACCAGATATTTTTATCCTGTACCGGGTCTTTCACAATAGCACCAGTGATGCCAGCCGCAAGGTCATGTGCAGATAATTTTCCATTACCAAAATGAACGGCCAACGCCTGGCCGCTTTGTACCACAGAAATGGCCTCGGCGGTACTAAGGGTAGCACTAGGTGTTTTGAGTTTAGTACGGCCATCTTCCGTTTTGCCGCTGCGGAGTTCTCGGAAAATGGTGACGAGGCGTTGGATTTCTTTGGTGGGCGCAGAACTGGCTGGTAGCTCTAGTGAGTGACCAATATTTTCGACCCTTGTTTTTACAATTTTCACTTCTTCTTCCAGCGAACTTGGCAGGGGCATAACAACTGTATTGAAACGCCGACGAAGGGCGCTCGACAAATCATTGATGCCTTTGTCCCTGTTATTGGCAGTAGCGATAAGATTAAAGCCTTTCATGGCCTGCACTTCCGTATTTAATTCGGGTACAGGTAATGTTTTTTCAGACAGGACAGTAATTAGGCTGTCCTGTACATCAGAAGGGATACGGGTCAGTTCCTCTACTCTTGCAATTTTGCCCTCCTGCATACCGAGCATGATTGGGCTGGGCACAATCGCCTTTTCAGAAGGGCCTTCGGAAAGCAGGCGCGCATAGTTCCAACCATAGCGGATGGCTTCTTCATTAAGCCCGGCAGTGCCTTGCACTAATAGTGTCGAGTCACCTGAAATGGCAGCCGCCAAATGTTCGGACACCCACGTTTTTGCCGTACCGGGAATGCCTATAAGTAAAAGTGCCCGGTCAGTAGCCAAAGTTGCCACAGCTATTTCGATCAACCTTTTTTGTCCGAAATACTTAGGTTCGATCACAGTGCCATCGTCCAATTTACCACCCATCAAATAGGTGACGACTGCCCAAGGAGATAACTTCCAGTTGGTCGGTCGAACATTCTTACCGGCTTTGCCAAGGGCAATGAGTTCTTTGGCATATATCTGCTCTGCATGGGGGCGGAGTATTTGATTGTCTTTATTAGATGTTGGGCTTGTTTTTTTCTTGCTCATTAATTTCTTGTTCTTTTGTGCAAACTTGGCGAATTTTGAGGAAATGGGCGGTGTAACGGTTTAATGGTTTTTCGGTTTAATGGAATTTTTTCCTTTCCACTGGTTCACCATAATACCGATACACCGTCAAACCGATACACCGTATTTCATGGAAACGACTGAATTATTAAAGAAAGTTAGAAAAATAGAAATCAAGACCAAAGGCCTGAGCAGGCATATTTTCTCCGGTGAGTACCACAGTGCTTTTAAAGGAAGAGGCATGTCGTTCAGCGAAGTGCGGAGCTACCAGTTTGGCGATGATGTGCGGAATATTGACTGGAACGTGACTGCTCGTACAGGCGACCCTTATGTGAAAATATTTGAAGAAGAAAGGGAACTGACCGTCATGCTTTTAATTGATGTTAGCCAAAGCGCTTATTTCGGAACGGTGAATCAATTTAAACAAGGGGTTATTACCGAAATATCGGCGGTGCTTTCTTTTTCTGCTATTAATAATAATGATAAAGTCGGCGTCATATTTTTTACCGATAAAATCGAAAAATTCATCCCGCCGAAAAAAGGCAAGCAACATATTCTCCGAATTATTCGGGAATTAATTGATTTTCACCCAGAGGATAATGGCACTGATATTGGCCAGGCTATCCGTTATTTAAATAATGTGGTCAAAAAAAGATGTATCTGTTTTATCCTTTCCGATTTTATGGGAAAAGGATATGAGGCGCCTTTAAAAATTGCCTCCCGCCATCACGATATAGTCGGCATCCATTTATATGATCCACGAGAAGAAGAATTGCCCAATGTCGGTCTCATTCATGCTAAAGATGCAGAAACCAATAAACTGATCTGGCTCGACACTTCTTCCCGTACAGTGCGAGAACAATATGCAGGATGGTTTAAGGGTAATTACGATTATTTTAAAAATACTTTTGCTAAAACGGGGGTGGATTCGATTAGTATTCGGACGGATGAGCCTTATGTGAAGGCGCTGTTGCGGTTTTTTAAGAAGCGGAGTAAGTGATTTATTTGTTAAACTTACCTAATATTTCTTCAACAGTTTTATTTGCCCACAGCTCTTTTTCAGCTTCAACTCTTAATACATTATAATTATCTGGTTTTTTCTGTAGTGTTCCCCGAAGTTCTTTCTCTCGAATCATATGCAGTTTAGTTTTTAATAGAGAAAGCTTTGCTGTTTTATATTTATCTACAGCTTTAATTAGTTTTTCTTCTGAGACATTTTTTCTAATCGCATGACGAAGCTCTGACGCTCTTTGCGAGAGTTGATTCTGTTTTTTTATTGTTTCTGTTCTTGGTGGAAAACTTGGCACAATGATTATTTGTCCAGTATAACATTAGAGTTCTTAAGAAAATTCAATTTTAATAAATTTTTCTTCATCCCGAATCACCGCCCTAACCATATTCAACCTCGACAAAGCCCCGCCCGATATCAAACGCACCTGCCAGTATTCCCGTAATTTTAATTTCTTCATAATTTGTTGAGCGTTAAAACCCTTGTGGTGCAGTTCCGCCACCTGCTCACAAAATTTTTCTAAAAAGAGTAATTTTTTTTTTAATTTTTCCTTGCCCGATTTAAGTTGAGGATTGTGGTTGCACAATAAAACATCAAAATCCAGTTCCAATATTTTTTTAATGGAATTAATTTGTTCCAAAACACTTTCTTCCCGCATAAAATAACCGATATATGAATTCACATATAAATCGGCAGAAAACAACCAACGTTGATTGGGTTCATATAAAGCTACCATGTCCACAGCATGGCCGGGAATAGGAATTATTTTAAAAGTGTAGCTCTCTGTTTCGATGCTGCCTTCTTTTGCTTCTAAAAAATTACAGCTATCCCTTTCTCCCCAAAATACTTTTTGTGCAAAACTTATCGGTGGTGGGTTTTTCATTATTTGCCTGCATAAATCAGAGCTGTAAGCGGGGCAATTAAAATGTGTTTTTAATTTATTCAAATTTCCAGTATGGTCTTCGTGGTGGTGGGTGATAAATATTTGTTGGGCAGGTAATTTACTAATTGTATTAAATACTGCCTGTCGCATTCTGCTTTGGCCAGTGTCGATTAATAGACCGTCTACGAAATATATGTGGGCGAATAAAGTTGGCTTTCCAAAAGGGGCGTAACCGAATTTATATCCAGTAATATTTTTATGGTTAAATGATTCAGTAATCCGCATTATTATTTTTTAAAGAATAAAAAATCACATTTCCCTTGCCACCGCGGCCGCCAACCTCGCATTATTCAACACCAATTGAATATTCGCCTGTAAACTTTCTCCGCCTGTAATTTCTTTAATTCTTTTCAATAAAAAAGGAGAAATATGTTTCCCTTTTATTTTCTGTTTATTTGCTTCCTTTAAAGCTTGCTCCGTCGCATGAGTTATTTCCGAAAAAGAAGGTTCAAAATGTTCAGGAATGGGATTGGCGATGACAGCCCCGCCGTTTAGACCAGTATTCCATTTTATTTTTAAAGCATCCGCTATTTCTTTCGGGGTGTCCAATTTATAATCCACATTAAATCCACTTTTACGAGTATAAAAGGCAGGGAATTCATTTGTCTTAAAACCGATAACAGGAACGCCGTGCGTTTCTAAATATTCCAATGTCAAACCAATATCAAGAATAGATTTTGCGCCAGCGCACACGACGGCGACATTTGTTTTCGCCAATTCTTGCAAATCCGCAGAAATATCCATCGTTTCATTTGCACCTCGATGCACGCCACCGATACCGCCGGTGGCAAATATTTTAATGCCCGCCATATTGGCGATAATCATCGTAGAAGCAACGGTCGTTGCACCCGATGTTTTTTTTGCCAAAATAAAAGGAATATCACGGCGACTGGTTTTTAAAATATTGGGGCCATTTTTCCCAATATAATTTATTTCCTCCACTGACAAGCCCGCTTTTAATTTTCCATCAAGAATGGCAATAGTGGCGGGAAGTGCGCCATTTTCCCGGATTGTTTTTTCGACCAATAAAGCCGTTTCCACATTTTGCGGATAGGGCATGCCGTGGGCGATGATCGTGGATTCCAAGGCAACCACTGGCAGTTTGGTTTCCAGTGCGCTTTTTATTTTGGGTGAAATATCGAGGTATTGCATGTTACAAAAAAAGGCGTGATTGCTCACGCCTTTATATTTTAGGATCGGCATGCCGTAAACCGGCAACCGATTTATATCTTACTTGCCTCCGAACAATTTGCCCAAAAGACCTTTGCCGACCATGCCAGCTACATCATCCAAAGCACTGCCATCGCCATCTTGGTCGAGGAAGCGGTTGGCCATGTCGAGCATGGGGTTGCCAGTGCTGCGCTGTTGGTTTACGCTATTGGACAGCAAACCAGCGATGCCACCAATATCCAATCCTTGCTGTTTTTTTTGCTTGCCGAGCATACCCATTACGATAGGAGCAAGTGTCATCAGCATGTTTCCGGATTTGCCAGAATCAAGGCCGCTCATTTTGGAAATCATATCAATAGCGCCACTTTGTTGGTTACCTAAAAGGTGCTTGATGATGCCTGCACCATTGGCCGCACGTGCATGTTGCTGAGGAACATTGCCGCCTATTAAATCGGTAATGTTATCAAGAAGTCCACCATCGTGGTCTTTGTCCAATGCGTTGGCAAGGCCTGATGCCTTTTGCGGATTGGCCGCATTTTTTGCCAAAGCACTTACCAAAGTGGAAATAGCACCTTGCGCAGCTTTTTGCGTTTGCTGGCGATCTGCGCCGCCGAGTTGATTGCTCAATTGACCGATAAGATTATCATCCAATTGTCCTTGTAGAAGGTCAAATAAATTTGCCATGTTGAATTTTCAATTTTAAAGATTAAAAATGGTTCTTTGACGATTTGGGTGGTGAAAGAGAAGAACATAAAAAAATTTCTCCCTTATCCAAAATTGTCGGAGAACCAAAAAAATTAGTTCCGAGATATAGGACGAAAAAAAAGCAGAAAGTATCAATCAATCTCTCTACCGTCCGTCCAAAGATAGGAATTGTCACTGAATTGTTGGGATTCCGATCAGGCATCCGTTTGAAATACTTTTTTTTCAAATAAATAACATTACCTTGCATCAAAAACAGGAACAGCATTGATGAACCAGAATTCTGACCTTCCCAACGACCCGGCCACTACGGATGTGGACATTTCCACCTTGGCCAGACAATACGTACTGAACCTTTTCAACCAGAAGAACGATTCGAGGTTGGTGTTCCATACCTACCGTCAGGCCAATGAAATAGTCAAAAATATCAATACTCTCGCCCAGGCCAATGGTTCGACGGAAGGCGAATGGGAAGTAGCCGTTTTGGCAGGCTGGTTTTATAATGTGGGTTATTTGTTCAACTACCAAAACCCTGCGCCTAAAAGCATGGAGCTAGCTGATAAATTCCTCACTGCACACCATTTCACTAAAGACAAAAAGGCTTTGATTTTGGGCGCTATCAAAACCGTACATGAAGCACAACCATTGAAAAAGGCTGAAGACCAATTGCTTTCCGACGCTGTCAATGGTGTGAAGTATGGACAGAGTTTTCTTGAAACCTCGCCGTTGCTCCAACTGGAACGTGAATTGTTGCTCGACGAAAAATACTCGCCAAGTGAATGGCTGGAATATTCTATTCAACAATTGAGAGATGCCCGTTTTTACACCTCTCATGCAAAGGTAAATTTTGAACCATTATCGGCCAATCACATCATTGCACTGAAGCAAAGGCTCGAAAAACAAAGAAAACGGGAAGAATCAGCGGTTGCTCCAACCGATAGAATGTACAATAATTTAGAGCCTCGTATCAATAGCGGAGTGCAAACCTTTTTCCGAACTAATTACCGCACCCATATTAATTTAAGTGCCATTGCCGACCAAAAAGCCAATATTATGATCAGCGTAAATGCTATCTTAATTTCGGTGATTATTTCCGTTATTTCTTACCGCAATATGACGGAAACAAATCCTGCTGTTTTAATGCCTGTGCTTATTTTTTTGGTGACGGGACTGGCCTCTTTGATTTTTGCGGTGTTGGCCGCCCGCCCAAAAGTCACCTCTATCATAAATGATGGAACACCATTGGAAGAGGCGAAAAAACATCTTGTTTTTTTTGGCAATTTTGTGAGCCTTAAAGTGGATAAATATGAAGAATTGATGGAAGAAATGTTTAAGGACACGGAATTATTATATGGGAATTTATCACGTGATTTATATTATCTTGGAAAAGTGTTGGATAAAAAATATCGGTTTTTATCTATTTCCTATAATATATTCATGGTTGGTTTTGTGGCGACGGTTTTGACTTTTTTAGGAGTGTTATTTACTTGATTTTTTTAATTTAATTTTCTTTCCATCCATATAATTCAACAACATCGTCCTTTTTATCTCCAAGCGTTATTGTCTTTTCATATCGTAATCCCAATTTCTCCAATAATTTAATAGACGGTTTATTTTCTTTAATGGTAATACCCACAATGCGCTTTATACCTAATTTCTTTGCGTAGTCCATGACCGCCGCTGATGCTTCATAAGCATATCCTTTGCCTCTATATTCTTGAAGAAAGCCAAACCCTATATCAATGTCTTCTAGGGTATCCCTGTTTACCAAACCACTAATGCCTATTGGCAATTGGTCTTTTTTTAATTCTACTACATAAAGTCCGTAACCATAATCTTCATAGCTTTTTACCATTCTATCTAAAATGTAACCTTTTGCTTCTTCCAAAGTCCGGACACCCCGATCACCAATGTTTTTTATCCAAGCTGGATCATTTAATAATGCAAGCATAAATTCGGCATCATTGGTATTTATGTGGCGGATGATGAGTCTTTCTGTTTGGAGTATTTGCATAACGTTATTTTAAAAGGGTTGAAAATTAATTTGGTGCGAATTATGGAACATATATACGCTGCATTATATTTTTTTCAAATTCTCTTCCAGTAAAAATAAAAAACGATGTTTCTCAAAAGGCCAAAACTTTAACATTCATCAACAAACGTAACAAACCCTTTTTTACGTCTTTATTTCCAGTGCATAAGATTAGGGGTTTTATCCAATTCAGTTGTCCAGTATTTAAGAAAACATTAAGCAAAAACGATTAGGGTGCAAACAGCATCTATCGTTCTTTACCCGTTCTCTGGCAGCAACCATCTATCATCAACTCCCGAAGTGAATTCGGGACAGGCTGTTTACCGTCAATCATTTTTATTCATCATACACCTAACATTTAAATCTATGATTACCCGTCATGCTCTTACATTGTTGTTATTTTCTTTTCTGCCCATTTTGGGTTTTTCACAAAAGACTTTTACCATCAGTGGCTATATTGAAGATGCTGCAAGTGGCGAAAAACTAATCGCTGCCAACGTGTTTGACCTCCATTCACTGGAGGGCGCTGTGTCCAACACCTATGGATTTTTCAGCCTAACGTTGCCTGCCGATTCGGTAAAACTGACCGCTTCTTATATTGGATTTCAAACCGTGACCAGCAACTTTAAATTGCGAAGAGACACCACGATCACTTTTCGCCTACCTTCTTCGATTGCATTGGCAGAGGTGGAAGTGGTTGCTGAAAAATTAGACCGTATCGAGGAAAACACCCAGATGAGCCGAGTGTCTGTTCCGATCGAACAAATCGAAAGTATGCCCGCCTTACTCGGTGAAGTGGACGTATTGAAATCCCTCCAATTACTGCCTGGCATCCAAGGTGGTGGAGAAGGCCAAAGCGGTATTTATGTTCGGGGTGGCAGCCCTGATCAGAATCTCATTTTGCTGGATGGCGTACCCGTTTACAACGTCTCCCACCTCCTCGGTTTTTTCTCTGTTTTCAATTCGGACGCTATTAAAAATGTGACCCTGACCAAAGGCGGTTTCCCTGCCCGATATGGTGGTCGGCTTTCTTCCATTATTGAAATAAATATGAAGGAGGGCAATATGCAGGAATTGCATGGCGAGGGGTCGGTCGGCATTATCGCCAGCCGATTGACATTGGAAGGGCCGATTGTAAAAGACAAAACATCCTTTATGATCTCTGGTCGCCGTACTTATGCCGATTTGCTGTTTAAACCACTAATAAAAGCTAATGAAGGAGAAGGAGAAGATGTCAAATTGCGGATGTATTTCTACGACCTCAATGCGAAGATCAACCACAAATTCAATGACAAGCACCGCCTTTATCTGAGTGCCTATTCTGGGGCAGATATTTTTGGTGTCCGTTACAAGGAAAACTACGACAACAGTTCCTACTCAACTGATGGCGGCATCGACTGGGGCAACATCACTGCCGCTGCCCGCTGGAATTATATGATCAGTAATAAACTGTTCGCCAATACCACGCTCACTTATAGCCGCTTCCGCTTCGATTTTTTGGCCGACGTCGAGGATGAGTACAATGGGGAGAAAGATTCTTACTCCGCAAAATATTTCTCCGGCATTTACGACTGGGCTGGCAAAGTGGACTTTGATTACATCCCCAACCCCAAACACTATATCCGATTCGGTGCTGCAACGACCCACCATACTTATGAACCCGGCGCTTTTGTTTTCAAAGCAGAATTTGATGGGGAAAAAATAGACACCACTCTTGGATCTACCCAAACCAAAGCAGTGGAGTTTTCCCTGTATGTGGAAGACGACATCAACCTTGGCGCTTTGAAAATGAACCTTGGTGTGCATGCTTCAGGTTTTTTAGTAGATGGGAAATTCTACAATTCTGTGCAACCCCGCATCGGCCTACGCTATCTGCTCGGCAACGACTGGGCGATAAAGGCCTCTTTCTCCACCATGGCACAATACATCAATCTGCTGACCAACGAAAGCCTCAGCCTGCCAACCGACCTTTGGGTGCCCAGCACTGCCCGCATCAAACCACAGACCTCTTGGCAGCCTGCCATCGGCGTCGCCAAAACGCTGTGGAATGAATACGAATTCAGCGTAGAGGGTTATTATAAAAACATGAACAACGTCATTTCCTATAAAGAAGGCGTCAGCTTCCTTGGTCTCGAAAACGATTGGCAGGACAAAGTGACCCAGGGCAAAGGAGAGAGCTATGGCGCAGAGGTTTTTTTACAGAAAAAAAGAGGAAAAACAACAGGCTGGCTCGGCTATACTCTTTCATGGACCAACCGCACCTTTGAGGACATCAATGGCGGCAAAACCTATCCATTTAAATATGACCGCAGGCATGATGTAGAACTCGTAGTGACACATAAAATTTCAGAAAAAATAAAACTTTCTGGCACATGGGTCTATGGTACTGGCAATTCCATCACCCTACCTCTTTACCGTTACGATGCACCCGTTAGTTATGATCAGGATAATGGATGGATCGAGACGAGAGAACTGGAAAGCATTGGTGACAAAAACTCGTTCCGAATGAATTCCTACCACCGAATGGATTTGAGTATCGAATTTCACAAAAAGAAAAAAAGGTACGAGCGCACTTGGATATTTGGCGCTTATAATGTTTACAACCGACCAAATCCTTACTATGTATTCGATGGCCGTGACGACGAAGGAAAAAGAGTCTTCCGACAGGTGAGTTTGTTCCCGATCGTTCCGTCGATATCGTATAGTTTTAAGTTTTAACCCCCTCGTAGTCGGGAGATTTATCTCCCGTCTTAAATATTTAATCGGGAGATAAATCTCCCGACTACATCAAAAAAATTACAACAATGAAATCACATCATTTTTTAATCCTCCTTTCTTTTTCGTTTTTCCTGACTGCCTGTGGCGAAGACTTTTTCGAGCAAACAGTCAAAATTGATGTTCCCGAGCATACTCCCCAATTGGCCATCACTTCCCAAATGAACGCTGGCGATACGGCCGTCTGGGTTTATGTCACCCACAGCCAAGGGATTTTGGAAAATGGGGAGGCCAAATCCATCGAAGATGCGACAGTGGAGATGTTTAAGGATGGGCTATTGGTGGAAACACTTCCCTATTTAGGAGAACGCTTTTATGCAAAAACACTCGCTTTACCATTACTTGCTGATGGCGCTGAATATGAGTTTAAAATAAGTGCTAATGGCTATGATCCTGTGGAAGCCAGACAACAAATGCCAATGCCTGTGCCGATCATTTCCGCCACTTACGAACCAGAAGGTGCGCTCGACATTGATGGCGAACGAGTGGATGAAATTACTGTCGAATTTATTGATCCCTCAGGTGCAGACAATTTTTATAAAATAATTGTGACAGTCGAAACGGAGCAATGGAGTCACTCTCCTTGGTTACACCAACTCGACCCCATTGCAGAAGATCTGGATAATGGACAGTATATCAAGGACGCTTCTTTCGATGGCAAGAAATACTCTTGGAGGGTAGGTATTTGGCCTCAATATTTTCAACCAGGAGATGATGCCAAAATTTATGTTCAGCTGCACTCTGTATCCCGTGACCACTATTTCTATGAGCGGTCTGTCGTTCTTAGTCAGGATGCTGATGATAACCCTTTCGCCGAACCGGTCATTATCCATAGCAATGTAGAAGGCGGGCAGGGGATTTTTTCGCTTTCGGCGAGGAGTGAGTTTGTGATTGAGCCGTGATGGAATTACAAAAAGTTCACGGTCAATGAACCGCTAAATGCATTGGCATGGATGAGAATCGGTCATGTAATTTGTGGTTCCTAAATCATAAATTACATGGTAAAAGTCAAACTACCCTTTCGTCGAGTCAGATTTACCGAGCTGACCGATTCCCAATGGAAAACTATAAAAGATTTGGTTGACAATGGTAGAAAGCGCAAAAATTGTCTGCGGACCATTCTCAATGCCATCTTCAAGCTGAACCGTACCGGTTGCCAGTGGCGGAATATGGACGAAAAATACCCGCCCTGGCAAAGTGTCTATTACTATTTCCGAAAGTGGAAAGGATGGCACTTGGGCTGCCCTCCTGTTCCAACTCGTTGAAAAAGAACGGGTTAGACAGGGCAGGAACGCCAAGCCGTCCGTTTGTGCGGTCGATAGCCAAAGTGTAAAGACCGGCCCTTTCATTTCCGAATCCAAAGGGTTTGACGGTGGTAAACTCATCAACGGCAGAAAACGGAACATAGCGGTCGATATCCTTGGCCTACCGTTCGCAGTACATGTATCGTCCGCCAAAACCCATGATGGGGAGGCCGGCGTGGAACTGCTCTGGCAGATAGATGAATTTTCAAAAAAGATGAAGATCATCAGGACGGACAAAGCCTACGGCGGTTATTTCAAAGAATGTGCGGCCATCTATAACTGGGAGGTTGATATTTCCCAAAAGCCGGAAAGTGAGAAAGGTTTTGTCCCACAGACTGGCAGATGGCAGGTTGAAAGGTCTTTTGGGTGGTGTAATTTTTTCCGAAGATTGAGTAAGGATTATGAAAAAACCGCAGAATCTTCGGCTGCATTCGTCCAGATCACCTATATCGATATCATTCTTTCAAGAATCCAGAATTAAATTTTAAAACATATTCTAAATGCATTTATGGATTTGTCCATTATGTTGACTTTGGTAGTCAACCATTTCAAACTCTTTTTTAAGTTTTGTTGCAAGACATGCTCCTGTCTATCAGTTTTAAGTTTTTTATTTTTTTGTGCGAGGGGCGTGTCTTGTTCCAACCAAAGGATAAAAACGAGTTGCTTATTTTTTTTTAAACATTCAGCATAAGACTGAAATATTTCTTTGTCATTTGTGGAATTACGGGAAGATCCAATTATTATCGAAATAGAATCCTTGAATTTTCGTGCAACACTTAGCCAGAGTGCATCAGGGCCATCTGTAAATTTCGGCTTGTTCTTAATCCTGTGTCCTCGAAAATCTTTGATTTCAAATAAAATCAGTGACTGGTTTTGCAAAATGCCTATTATGTCAACCCCTTTTGTTTCTGGTAAATTATTGGCTGCGTTTTGGTAATCCCTCGTTTCATCAAATTTCAATATGCTTGTCCAATAATTTTCGTTAAAGTCAAATTCAAGGTCTTTTTCCCGTAGCGTCATGTTTTGATGTTTAAGGATTTTTGAAAAAGACGATCTTCTCTTCTTTGATGGATATTTAAGCCCTCATGGATGGCATCGTGTTTCAAATCCGGCATGGTCTCGCCTTCCTCCACCTCCGTCCCATTCTCCCCTTTGTACAGGGCAAAAAATTTCATGTCCGGCACTTTCCCTTCTGCCACCTCTGCATATTCTTTCGACAGCGACAATTCATAAGGCAACAAATAATCGTGCGTGGCCACAAATATTTGGCAGCCAGCATTGGCGAGCGTTTGCAGGAATTTTGCGACGATTAAAATATATTTAGGGTTGAGATTGGCTTCTGGCTCGTCCCAGAAAAGGATGGTGTTTTTGGTGAGGGAGCCGTTCATGATGAGATAGATAAGTTGGGCGATTTTGTTGATGCCTTGGGCAACAAGGGGCGTTGAGAACTCTTTTTGTTCATCTTTAAATGCAACGAAGAACTTATTTCCCTTTCTTAAAACTTTAGCCCTAATCGCTTCTTCCAAAGTTTCCAAGAGAGGATTTTGTTCTTCTAAAGCATTACCTTTTAGTGGTAGTGGATCAAGAGCTTTTGCAAGACGATAATATGTTTCATCAATTGAACTCTCTCTATTCTCGTATGATGAAATAAATCCTTCAAACCAAGAAAGCATCTCATTTGATGGAATGAATATAACGTTTGCAATATGAGCAGTAAATTCTTTTAGTTTGGATTCTGATCCTCTCAAAAAACTAAATTCAACGTCATCATAATTGAAATTGATCTTTATTTTAGCTTTCGTGTCATTTATTCTCAACAAACTTTCAAGTTCTTCGGTTTTGAATAAATTTTTTAAACCGATATTTAAATCATTTTTAAATTCAGCTTTTGCCTCGTCCGAATTAAAGCCACTTATTTGATTCGTAACTGTAAAATAAAATTGCGTTGATTTTAATATTCCATACAACACTTTCAACAAATGCGTCTTCCCCGTCCCATTCTCCCCAATGAAAACATTGATGCCCGGCGAAAAATCTATCGCCACTTTCCCAAAGCAGGTAAAGTTTTTCAGTTCGAGCCGCTTTATTTTATTTTTAAAATCTTTTGCCATTGCTGTGTTTTTGATTGGACAAAACTACAAAAAAGAAGGGATGGTTCACTGATTAAAAAATGAGATGGCAAAGCGCTTTTTTCGTAAATTTGCACCTGCCGTAATCAAAGTCTAACAAAATTTGTTATTAAACTACCCTCCCAAAACCACCTCCCAACGAATAAATAATAACTAAAAACAGTTTAAACCAAATTATTGAACATGCAAACCATCCAGCCATACCACCCGAAGCATAAAGTCAGAATCGTCACCGCAGCAAGCCTCTTCGATGGGCACGACGCCGCTATCAATATTATGCGCCGCATCATGCAGGCCAGTGGAGCAGAAGTCATACACTTAGGGCACAATCGATCTGTTTATGAAATTGTAAATACGGCCGTGCAGGAAGATGTACAGGGCATTGCCATCACCAGCTATCAAGGTGGCCACAATGAATTTTTCAAATATATGTACGACCTGTTACGGGAGCGGGGCGCTGGACATATAAAGATTTTTGGTGGCGGTGGAGGAACTATTTTACCGACGGAAATAGAGGAGTTGCAGCAATATGGTATCAACCGCATTTATTCGCCCGATGATGGAAGGGAAATGGGCTTGCAGGGCATGATAAAACGATGTGCTACAACAATGCGATTTTCCTGTCGGACAAAATTTAAACGGTGAGGTTAAAAGATTCACGGAAAAAGATACCGTATCCATTGCCCGTATGATTTCTTGTGCAGAAAATAATACAGAGCATTTTGAAACGGCGGTGCGCCCGCAACTGCAAGCTATTTTTAATAAAAATTCAAAATTAAAAGAGACACCAGTATTAGGTATAACTGGTACAGGTGGCGCTGGCAAATCAAGTTTAGTGGATGAAATATTAAGGCGCTTTTTAATTGACTTTAATGAAAAAACAATTGCCATTATTTCTGTTGACCCATCGAAAAGAAAATCAGGTGGTGCATTATTGGGCGATCGAATTAGAATGAATGCTGTAAATAATGAACGGGTATTTATGCGTTCGCTGGCGACCCGTCAATCTAATTTGGCATTGTCAAAACATGTCAGTTCAACCGTTGAAATATTAAAAGCAGCAGGTTATGATTTAATTGTTTTGGAAACATCTGGCATCGGCCAATCGGATACGGAAATTGTTGACCATTCCGATGTTTCATTATATGTTATGACGCCAGAATTTGGAGCTGCCTCACAATTGGAAAAAATTGACATGATTGATTTTGCGGATATTATCGCCATCAATAAATTCGATAAAAGAGGTGCGCAAGATGCATTGCGAGATGTCAGAAAACAATACCAAAGGGCACATACTTTATTTTCAGAAAATGTGGACAACATGCCCATTCATGGAACCATCGCTTCGCAATTTAATGATCCGGGCACCAATGTTTTATATTCTAAATTAATTGGTTTAATAAAAGAAAAAAGTAATGCTGATTGGGAGTCTGCTCTGCATGTGCAGGAAGGCATGAGTGAAAAAATTTATATCATACCTCCAAGGCGAGTGAGATATTTATCAGAAATATCAGAAAATAACCGCCGCTATGATGAGTGGTCAGAAAAGCAGGAAGGCTTGGCGAGAAAACTATTTTCATTAAATCAAACCATTATGCATTTTAATGGCTCTGATTTATTAAACAATGAAAATGCAAATGCTCCCCTTCAGGGGTCGGGGGCTGAATTAATTAATAATTTAATTGAATCATTTAATAAAGTAAAAAAAGAATTTGATCCGCATTTATGGGATTTAATTAAAGATTGGGAAAATAAAAAAAATAATTATGCCGCCGATGAATTTATATATCACGTCCGTGGCAAGGAAATAAAAGTGCCGACCAAAACAAAATCATTGTCTGGCACTAAAATACCACGGGTTCTTTTACCTAAATATAAAGATTGGGGAGAAATAATTAAATGGTGTTTGCAGGAAAATGTGCCGGGCGAATTTCCATATACCGCAGGCGTTTTTCCATTTAAAAGAAAAGGCGAAGACCCCACTCGCATGTTTGCCGGAGAAGGTGGACCAGAAAGAACCAATCGTCGTTTCCATTACCTCAGTGCAGGCATGCCTGCCAGCCGATTATCCACCGCTTTTGACAGTGTGACTTTATATGGCGAAAACCCCGACCACCGACCTGATATTTATGGAAAGATCGGCAACTCCGGTGTGAGCATCTGCTGCCTCGATGATGCCAAAAAATTATATTCCGGTTTCGACCTCTGCAATCCCAAAACTTCCGTCTCCATGACTATCAATGGCCCGGCAGCGACCATCTGTGCATTCTTTATGAATGCGGCTATTGACCAGCAATGTGAGTTGTTTATCAAGGAGCAGAGAATGGAAGCGCAAGTGGAAGCAAAACTGAAAGAACTGTATGATGATAAAGGGCTGGAACGTCCTACTTATAAAGGTGAAATACCAGAAGGGAATAACGGTTTAGGGCTTATGTTACTTGGTGTCACTGGCGATCAGATTTTGCCTAAAGATGTGTATGAAGAGATAAAAGCAAAAGCCTTGAATTCCGTTAGAGGCACCGTGCAGGCCGACATCTTAAAAGAAGACCAGGCACAAAACACCTGCATTTTCAGCACCGAATTTTCCTTGAAATTAATGGGTGATGTGCAGGAATATTTTATTGAAAATAAAGTGCGGAATTTTTATTCCGTTTCCATTTCCGGTTACCACATCGCTGAGGCAGGTGCTAATCCGATTTCGCAATTGGCATTTACCCTTGCCAATGGATTTACATTCGTGGAGTATTATTTGAGCCGGGGCATGGACATCAATGATTTTGCGCCTAACCTATCCTTCTTTTTCTCTAATGGCGTTGACCCCGAATATGCAGTGATCGGGCGAGTAGCACGACGCATTTGGTCAAAAGCCATGAAAGAAAAATACGGCGCCAACGAACGCAGCCAAAAATTAAAATATCATATTCAAACCAGCGGCCGTTCGCTGCACGCACAGGAAATTGATTTTAATGATATACGCACTACGTTGCAAGCGCTCTATGCTATTTATGATAATTGTAATTCGTTGCACACAAATGCGTATGATGAGGCCATTACCACACCGACAGAAGAAAGCGTCCGCCGTGCAGTTGCTATTCAAATGATTATTAATCACGAATTAGGTTTGGCGAAAAATGAAAACCCATTACAGGGTGCATTTATTATTGAAGAATTAACTGATTTAGTAGAAGAAGCTGTGCTTGCGGAATTTGACAGAATTACTGAAAGAGGTGGCGTTTTGGGTGCGATGGAAACGATGTACCAGCGCGGAAAAATTCAAGAGGAAAGCCTTTATTATGAGCATCAAAAACATACCGGCGAATTTCCAATTATTGGCGTGAATACTTTCCTCTCCAAAAAAGGGTCACCGACCATTATTCCAAAAGAAGTAATTCGCTCCACCAAAGAAGAAAAATTAGCACAAATAAATACCCGTGATAATTTACATAAAGCAAGTGGGGAAAAAGCTACCGCTGCGTTAAAGCGTTTGCAGGAAGCTGCATTACATAATGAAAATATTTTTGCAGCGCTAATGGAGACGGGTAAGATTTGTTCTTTGGGGCAGATCACGCATGCGCTGTTTGAGGTGGGGGGGCAGTATCGGAGGAATATGTAATCGAATTTTGATGGAAAACTACTGTGCAATATTTCTCAAAAAATTTAGAACAATAATTGTGTATGCAGTTTTTATTTCTCCAATTTTAGGCTGCATAAGCAAAGAACAAAAAAGAGTTATTGGAACGTATTATAGTTATTGGGGGGGAAACAATTTGGAAATATACTTTTAAAAGAAACAATACTTATGTTTGGAAATGTGAAGGTCATTTCGGCAATCATACTACTAAGGGCAAATATGTGATTGAGTTTGATACATTGTTACTTTACCATACTGAAGAAGCTGCAATTATTCATGGGGTAAATGAAAGTAAATATTTAATTGACGCTGATTTATGCATAATAGATTCACTTGGAAATAAATACTGCAAACATTACGTCCCATGAATTAATTTTCTCCTTTTTTATATTCAAAATAAAAAAAGAGAATAAAAGCAGTAGCTTTTATTCCCCATAAAGAAAGCGTATTTAATATTCAATCCAATTCAATAGCTTCCACCGCACGAATCAAAGCCCGCTTATCCTGTTCCACTATTTTCATTAAATCAAAAACCTTTTCGCTGAAACCTGCCAAGGCCAGGACTTTATTCTCTGGAAATTGCAAGGAGCCATAGCCCCGCAAATCGAAAGAATAAATATATGGATCAGCACCAGTAACCTTTTTGTATTTTTCAAAAACAACTTTTGGGCTATAATGTCCGATCCATCCTTGCATATCTGAAAATATCACGATGCGGTCATAACGTTTATTTGCTGTTTCAAAAATAGAATGGAAATTAGTGCCGTGTCCCACTTTATTGTTTTTTTCAAACGACTGGCTGAATTTCATCACCGAGTCATTTAAATTATAATTAATTAAACGGGCATGATTTCCAAATTCCATAATATCGGCATTGCAACGTTTCGCCAATACCATCCCGAACATAGCCCCAACCTCGTTGCATTTCACATGCGGTGAATTGGAAACGGTTGAGGCCATCGAACCAGAGTTGTCAACAACAACTAAAGTATTTTCCAAATATGGCACATTATCGCATGAAATATTAATTGCCTTTTCCAAAGCCATACGCACTTGACGCATATTTGAATCATTGTCTTTTAATTGTTTGTAAGCAACCAATAAACGGAACGGTAAAACCAATGATTTTTTAATGCGCTGACGGTCGGTCAATTGATTGCAAACCTCATGAGTCATTTCAGGTGCTTGTTGCAAAATATTTCGCAAGTTGCGCACCAAAGCAAAATAACCTAATTTATTTTCACGCAATAAATTTTTCCAAACCTGTGCTTTTAATTTGGCTTTTTCCTTTTCCGTTTTAGCTGTTTGTCCAGCTTGCGTTAATTGTGATTCCCAAGTCTCTGTATTTCGCAAAGTACCATCCACCAAGGCCTGCAATGCTTTCGCATTTTTTTGCGTTGGCTGTGGGTGAATTAAATTAACCAAGTCAATTAATTTCACCTTTTTATCCTCGCCACGGTATTTCGCCAATTGATAGCCATCAAATTTATCGAATGCTTTTGCAAATCCTTTTTTCATCGCATTCGGCAATCCTTTTCCACCTTGCGATTTAAAGTAAGCAGCTATTTCCAACATATCATCTGGGCGTTTGATTATTTTATTATAAAAATCTTTTGCCCAAGGTTGACCTGAAACATAACCCGCTATTTCTGCTGCTAAAACATGGGTGATAGAACGCATGCCAAATTCGGTACGAGCATAAATACCTGCCTTGGCCGCAAACAATGGGTCAATATTTTTTAAAGCATTTATTAAATCCTTAAAAGTATCTTTCGATTTGCGGTAATATTGATCCTGGGCAAAAGAGGTCAGCAACAAAGAAATCAATTGCATTTTTGGGCTTTGTACGAAAGCCTCACCTCCTGCACGGTTAATTGTTTTCTTGTTTTTACGCTTGTTTTTTAAATTGAAGATAGACATGATTTTTTGCTTTTATTGGTTAAGGAGCTTAGATTTTTTTAAGGGGGTAATTTTTCATTACCCCCTGTAATAAGTAAATCAAAAAACGGTGGAGTAAAATGCTCGGCGTGTTGGATTCGGTAGTAAACGAAGTAACGCTCAAGCTCACTGCCACCTGCTTTTGGAACTTGCAGAGAAAAACCGGATGGGGTACATAAGGCGCTCTACTACTGAGCTACAGGCCCGTTTTATTTTTTTAAATTGAGGAAAGTATCTCGCAAATCATCTTTGGACAAACTCTTTTGTCATTATTTAATTTGCTGACTTTCCAACTCAACATGCTGATTTTTTTCACCAGCATAACAGTGGGCCTGGTGGGAATTGCACCCACGACTTCCCGATCCGCAATCGAAGTAACCCGCTTTCCTCACTACTGCGGTTCCATATTTTCAAAGGTGATGACAATTGGTGTGGAGAAAAATAAATCAAAAATTGATTCCATCATTTTTGCAGAGAAATGCAAATGCAATAAAAAAGATTCCATTTATCTGAATTTATTTTTCCTTTTTGATAAAATATATTTGGCTCTTTGGCAATTTCTTTGAACTATATATTTCTTAAAAAAACACAGTGGAGAAAAAATGCTTGGCGTGTATTTTCAATGGAACGAAGTAACGCACATGCTCACTGCCACTGTTCTCTTTATTTTTAAATATTGTTTTGTCCCTTTGGACAGGGCAAAGATGGGCACATTACTACGCACTCTATTTGCGCAGTATAAATTTATTTTTTCTTACTTTTTAAAACGTTGGTTTGCAGGTATTTTAAGAGGAATATTTTTTAAAAAAATTTTGAGCTGATTTATCCCTTACCATGATATAGGGTCGCATTCTCACTTTTATACCCTCTATAATCATTGCGCCCCGAGACATATATACCCTCTCCATACAATTCATCTTTAAATACAGCTGGATCAACTTGGTAACCGGGCAGCGAGGAAATCTCCACTAAATTATTAGAAGGGTCTCGTAGAAACATTTGCATGGCGCCGTCTGGCAATTGGCGCACCTTGCCCCAGGGCTTTATATCTATAATACCCAATTCTTTGCAGCGGTAAAAAATCGAATTAAAATCATCCACCTCCATACAGACATGCCCTCGAAATGATTTGGCATCTTCCCATTCAGTGAGGTGCAATTGCTGTTCATCATTTATTTTAAAAAATGCAGTAGGGTAATCAAATACAAAAGCGGGAATGACTTCGAGCCCCATTTCCTTCTCATAAAATTCAGCCGCTTTTTCCAATTGATCAACGATGAGGGTGACGTGGTTTATTTTTGTGATTTTTGCCATAATTGGTTGTGCTTTTGGCTGTTGGCTATTTGCTTTTAGCCGCCTGCCATTATTTTAAATTAAGGGCATTATGGTATCAATAGATTTTTGGGTCAGCATGGAATAAAAATTTTCCGTCAATGCAGAACTGCCATGATCTTCCAAAAATTTCCTTTGTTCTTCGCTAAGGCCAATCGGGTTTTCGTCAATACTACCAGGGTATGGGTTGGCAGGTGTGCGGTCAATCGGTGGGCAGAACTCTACTGATAATGCCCCATCAAACCCAACCTCTTTTAAGGTGGCGACAATCTTTGGCCAATCCAATGTACCCATGCCCGGCGCAAACCGATTATTGTCAGCCACATGGAAACCAACCAAGCGACCTTTCGCCCGTCGGATGGTTTCATAATAATTATTTTCCTCCAAGTTCATATGAAAAATATCGAGGCAGACACCACAGTTATCTCCTACCGCCTCAGCCAGTGCCAAGGCTTGGTCACCCCTATTAATAAAGTATGTTTCAAAGCGGTTGATTGGCTCGATACCTATTAGGACGCCTGATTTTTCGGCATGTTCGTAACATTCTTTCAAGGATTCCACCGCCCATTGCCACTCTTCATCAGGTCGGCCATCAGGAACTATCTTACCAACAGTGCCAGGTACGACGGAAACCATATGCCCCTCCAACTCCTTCACCATCGTGATAATGTCTTTGACGTACTGCACAGACGCTGCCCGTTGAGATTCGTCTTTTGCTAAAAGATTGCGCTCGCCCAGCATGAGGGTGACGCTCCCCCAACATTTTAAGTTATTATCATGCAGTAGTTTGCGAACATATTTGGTGTCATAGTTTTCAGGAGTGCCTTGTATTTCAAGGGCATGATAGCCCTGTTTGGAAATGCGGGCAACGGTGGTTTCGATAGTTTCGGCCCGCATCCAGTTGTGTATGGCGATGTGCATTTTTTCAATCTGTTTTGGTGAGGAAATGTTGTGGTTATATATGAATTTATTTTTGAAAAAATGAAGCGAAATGAAATTTACGTAATACTCCTCAAGATGGTAAACCGCAACAACATCTCCAACACCAACAAAACCACCCCCACCCAAACAAACCGATAAAACTCCTCACTATACCTCTTCACCGTCGTCACTTCAATCTCCGTTTTTTCCAAGCGGTCAATTTCCGCATAAATCAATTCAAGGCGTTTCTCATTAGTGGCCCGGAAATATTTGCCGCCCGTCAATTCGGCAATTTGGGTGAGCAGATCCTCATCTATTTCAACTCGGGTAAGCGCAAACTGATAGCGGCCATCGCTGCGGCGGCTGGTTGGGGCAAGAGCCTGACCTTCCGTGCCCACGCCGATGGTATAGACTTTTACTGCGAATTCTTTGGCTATTTCGGCGGCAGTTAGGGGTTTCACATAACCAGCATTGTTCACACCATCGGTGAGGAGGATGACGACCTTGCTCTCGGCATCGCTGTCCTTAATACGGTTGACGGCGGTGGCGAGCCCCATGCCGATGGCAGTACCATCATCCAATAGTCCACAGCGGAGTTCGCTGATGAAATCCTTAAGCACGTTGTGGTCGGTGGTGAGGGGGCATTGGGTGAACGCCTCCCCGGCAAATACGGCAAGACCGATTCGGTCATAGGGGCGTTTGTCCACAAAATCGGAAGCGACCCGTTTGCTCACTTCGAGCCGGTCGGGTTTGAAGTCCTGCGCCAACATACTACTGGAGAGGTCAATGATGAGGAAAATATCAATGCCATCAGCAGTTACTTTTTCTTCTTTGAGGGTTAGTTGTGGGCGGGCGATAGCACATACCAACGCTGTAAATGCCAATGCCCGCAGCAGTGGCAACCATTTCTGCAAAACGGCTTTCCACGAACGGATGCCACTCACCGATTCCAGTGTCGGCATAGTCATGCTGGCATGATGTTGCCCTTTCCGCTGATAGCGAAAAAAAGCCACCAGCGGGAGCAAGAGTAACAATAGGAAAAACCAAGGGTGCAAAAAACTGATGTCGCTGAGCATCTATTTTGGTTGAGAAAGGTTGAGGTGGTTGAGAAGGGTTGAGATGATCGAATAACTAAACCATCCCAACCCTTCTCAACTTTCTCAACTCTCTTGATCATTGTCTTCTGTGGTCAAAACAACCTGTCTCGTTGCCCGCACAAATTCCTCGCCGAGGGCAAGGGCATTGTCATGGTAGTCGGAAGGTGGTTCTGCTTTGGCAAATTTTACGAGGTCGGCAGTTTGGAGCAAAGTGGTCATTTTTGATGTCAGGTCGTCGCCGAGCCGGATATCTTTCATCTGTCCCAAAATCTCATCCGTCGTTTGTTCCAGTGCCTGTACACCGTACCTTTTTTCCAAGTATTCCCGGATGATATAAGTCAATTGGCTATGGAATTTTTTTATGTGCCCTTGCTGCCAGAGCTTCGCCTCTTTGAGTTTTTTCAATTTACCAAAAGCGATCTCATGTGGTGGAATGACTACGGGTGGCGGAGGCGGCAATTCCTTGTTCATCTTCCTCCGGCTAGCAATAAGCCAAAGCAGTGCGGCCAAAAGAAGCAAAGCAACTGCGACCATTTCGGTAATATAATCCTTCCAAATGATGGGCTCTTCGATGATTGGCTTGATGTCAGCCAGTACGGAATCGGCAGGCGGCACCTCCACTTCCAGGGGGATGTTTTGGGTAAAAACGGTATCCTGCTGGGCGTTTGCTAAAAAAACAATAGGCAGGGGTGGTACATCGTGATAGCCGGAATCCCAAGCCGTCAACAAGAGGTCTTTCCGTAAGCGCACACTGCCGCTTTGCGAGACCGTATCCCATTTGGACTGCGCCAAAAATTCGACCACATCCCCTTCCTTTTTTTTCAAAGCCAATGGCAATAGCTCTGCCCCCGGTGGATGCACCACGTCAAGGTGCATGCGCAGGTGGTCACCGATCATAATATGGGTGCTGTCCAAAGTAGCCTTGGCGCTGTATTGAGCAGCGCTGGTTGAGAGGAGGAGAAAAAATGATATTGCGGTCAGTAACAGTCGCATTGATGGATTCGTGTTCCGATTCATAGGCGGAGTAGGATGGAATGATAATCCACCTTACTTTTGGCGGATTAGGAAATTCGCCCTACTTGGGGCCAAAAGTAAACACTTGCAGCCATTCTAATGAATTCCATTTTGGTCAAATATAATTTGCGGGAAAATGCTACGGTGCTGGCGATTTTCTTCCTAACCGTGCATTTGCTTTACTACGGCACGTGGCAAGCTGGTTTCGTAACAGATTTTACGGGACTGTTGGAGCGGCTCGACGGTGCGCCATTCAGTGATGTTTTGAATTGCTTTGGCTTTCCGGCACTGCACCAAATAACCAATTTTTTCCTTTTTGTTTTTTATAAAATATTTGGGATCAATGCCCTGCCATGGTATTTGGTTTACACGTCGTTGCATGTGGTGAATGGGTGGTTGGGGTATTTGTTGGTAAAAAAGATGTTTGAATTTGTTCGTCCAGAAGAGCCGGTAGCATTAGCATTTAGTAGGGTGCTAACACCACTAAGCAATCTATCTGTTCCAGCTTTTATCACAGCCTTGCTTTTTTTGGTTTCACCCTATAATGCCGAAACAGTCATCTGGAAGGTCTGCTTCAATTTCCTTTTCTGCACGGCGATGATGCTTTCCTCACTTTTGTTTTTGGTAAAATATTTAGAAAAGGGAAAAGGAAAAGAAATTATTTATTCCATTTTATTTTTTGCGTTGGCATTGTTCACCTTTGAATTGGCATTGGCGTTGCCGTTTATGGTATTGGTTTTATATTTTTTTTGGAAAAACAAATCTTTACATGTCCAAACCCTTTCGGCGTCATTGTCAATTGCACCTTATTTTATTTTATCAGCTCTTTATTTTTTATTGAATAAAATTTTTATTGGTGGCTGGGTTGGCCATTATGGGGAAGGCGTACATTTGAATTTTGATCTAAATAACATCGCTTCCAATTTATTGAAATATTTTTCCAAAAACCTGATTTATTGGCGGGATTGGGAGCATGGGGTAAAGCAGTCGTTTATTTCTTTTTGTGACAATCCTATTACTGCTTATGGATTCATGATTTTAGGCATCACTATTTTATCAGCAGGTATTATTTTTTTCAAAAAATTAAATCCAAAAATAAAAACAGTAGGAACTGCATGGTTGCTGTTTTTTTTCGCATTATCGCCTCTTGCCAATTTGTATGTTGTTTGGTTGCTGCATGGGGAAAATGATCGGTATGGGTATTTTTCTTCGCTGTTTTTCTATATAGGGCTGATTGCGCTGTTTCAATTTTTTAATAAAAGATTAAAATGGTTTTTATATGGTGCATTTTTATTTATTTCTGTTTTTACTTTAATTAAAGTAAATAGTTATTGGAAAAATAGCGCTACCATTGTCAACGGTTTATTGACCGATTTTAGATGGGAAGATCGCTCCGAAGTATATGTACTGGCATTTCCCGAAAACTATAAAGGCATCCCCATGTTCAAGGATTTTTCACGGCAGGATTTGGCCTTAAAAAATGCTTTGAAATATTTGGCGAAAAAACCAACAGAAGGGAAGTTTTACCAAGTCATACAATTTAACATGAATACTCCTAATGATGGGTTGTTTGAAAAACCAGATACGGCAGGTATTATAAAACTGGAGTTTCATGATTGGGGCAGTTGGTGGTGGCGGCACGGATTGGGCGCTGGGTCTTACAAGACAGACCAATATGATTTCAACAACATACCAAAAGGGTGTGAGGTAACAATTAAAAATGCCTCAGCAGATGCGGTTTTTATTTATTCGAACGGTGGAAAATGGAAAGAGGCGGGCAATTCAGATTTTTAAACCGGAAGGATCAGATTTTAAAGTCCAACTATTTTAAAACGTTGCCCAATCTTTAGACAAATAATTCCGCAACGGCATTTCCACCACTTTCCCGCTCATTTCAATAATATCCAAATACAACTGATAAATATCTTTTTCTATTTCCAATTGATCGGCCTGCCTTCTTAAAATATTGGATTTAATATTTAATAAAACCAAAGGATCGGCATCTCGAAATTGCGGGTAATTTTCAAAAGAATATTGGAGCTGGCTATTGGTCAATTGGCGGGAAACAAGGTAGTACATTTCTATTTTCAAATCCAATTCCCGATAGGTATTTAACAATTCTTCCAATAATGCCGCTTCCTGCAATTGGTATCGGTTTTCGAGTTCCATACGCTCCAGCATGTATTCGTTTTTAATCATCTTATTAGCGCCTTTTATTGGTATTTCCATCCCAAGGCCAAAAGACCATTCCCTTGCAAAATTCAAATTGTCCCTGCCCGCAGCTTTGAATTGTACATAATCAATTTTCCAATTATTTTCCGCTATTTCTTGTTCCAATTCCAGATCTGATTTATCGAATTCCATTTTCCTTTCTGCCAATGATATATTTGAAGATAAACCCCGAGGGAGGGAGTTGGATTTTTCAATAATATCATTGATGGCAATAAAATTGGAAGTGTCGAGTTGGAAATTTTGAGAAGAATTAATGGCAGCGGAAATTATTTTTTTTATGTGATCAAGTTCGCCTTCCAATTCCATTAATTCCAGTTCCAGCTCGTGGTTTTTATTTTCAGCCACCAATATATCATTGAGGTCAACATCGGCGAGGGCAGCGGCTTTTTTTCGGAGTACATTTAATTTATCAACGGCAACCAATTGCTGTTGTTTTTTAATATTTATTTCCCGATCAAGGGTAATATATTTTACCAATAAAGAATAATTGTCCACGAGCACATTTTCGATCAATGCTATTTTTTCAATTTCCTGCAACTCTATCTCTGATCGGTGCAAATTTCGGTGTGCTTTTATTTCGGCTTTCGAATGGAAGCGGTATCGCATGAGGTATTCTTGGCGGTTGAGGTTCATTTCGTCCGTCTCGGTACGGAATTCCAGTTCCTCTGCCCACGGCAATTCATGGTCGGTGTTTTTCAAAAAATCTAATTGTTGTTCATGTAATAAAATACTTTGGTCTGTGAGTGCGGTGGAAAGGAATTGGCTGGATGTAATGGTGTTTTGAGAATAAGAAAAAAGGGGAAATAAAATTAGCACTAAAATAAACTTCCTATTTCCTATTTCTAATTTTTGGCCAAGGCAACAAAGTTTAAATTTTAGCAGGCTCAGTCTCCCCCTTTGGAGGGGGGAGACTGAGCCTGCTAATTTGGAAAATAACAGCATTATTTTAAAAAGAAAGTAGCTGATACTTCCCTTTCGTTTATTTATATGCTTTTGTTTTCCCATACTTTTTCTCATTGCTGCAACACTGCTTCTTTTATTTCAGAATCGGATGAGGGGGAAGTGTTTAAAATAGAGGGCATTTTAATGGGCTTGATTTCTTCCGGGTTCAGAAAATTAAGCACTACTTTTTCTTTTTGCAAAAAAGGATTGTTGGGTGGTATTTGGATCAGCACTTCCCGGCCATAAGTTTTTATGGTCGGTATTTTTCGAAGCCGTTCGGGCACCTCAACAATGCGGGAGCCAAGGCCTACTACCGTTCCGTAGCGACGGTGCTCAGGGTGCAAACTGGAAGATACCTCAAGCGTGTCACCGACCTCTACATGCACGATCAAATTTTCATGGACATATCCTTTTACCAGCGTTGGGTTTCTTTCATAAAAAGTGATGAGGGTGGAAAAGGAAGATTTATTTTCCCCTTCTAGGCAGTGGATGTTGCCGATCAGGCCATCCTTTGGCGCACGGATGGAAAGCTTCTTTAATTCTTCTTGATAATAGTTTTTTTCTTGCTCCATTTTGTCCATCTGCACTTCGCGGGGCGCACTGACGGTAGCCAATTCATCTTTGAGCAATTGTATCTGGGTGTCGTATGATTGGGCAATCAGTTCCTTCTCTTTTTGCAAATTGGTCATTTTTATTTCGCTTGGGGATGGGGTATTGATGTTATTTTTTGTTTCAATGCTTTTTAAATCTTTGAGCAATGATTGATTCAGGTTGATTTCGGATTGCAATTTTTGGATGCTCAGTTCCACTTCACTCATCTTAGTTTCACGTTCGACTTCCTTTTCACGAATGGAGCGCTGTATATCGGCCTGACGCTCTTTTATTTGCAATTGCATGGTTTGAATGTCATGGGATAAGTCATTCATCCGCAGGTCAAATTTGGAATGGGTGGCTTCCAAAAGTAGGTCGCCTTTGTTGACGAACTGGCCGGGCGTAACATGAATTTTATTGACCTGTACCGGGTGCTCATGGTTGATCTCCGTTTCTTTATTTTCGGCAAAACCATAAAACATGACCGTATGGCGGGCATAATTCCAATTGATATAGAATATCCCGACCAAGACAGGAATAAAAGCCAGGTATATGATGTTTATTTTTTTCATTTTCAAATAATATCCTCCGTGTCCCTAAACCTCAGCCGGACATTGTTGACCTCTTCCAATACTTTTAGCTCTCGGGCCAATGACACCCCTTTCGTTTCATCCTTCAATTTTAGTTGATACTGGTATTCCAACAAATGCGCTTTGGCTTCGCTGTTAAACAGCCGATAGTTCTGGAGGGAATATTTTACACAGTGTTTTTTCAATATATTTTTTACATGGGTCAGTGCGAGCGAATCATTGGGCACTTCCAATGTTAACGTTCCGATCAGGTTTTGTTGTTTGCTAAAAGGCGTCAACCGCAGCAAAAAAGCCGAGATGCAAAGACCCAATGTACCCACAAAAGCGATCACATAACCGCCCACCCCGCAAGCTATGCCTGCTGCCAAGGAGCTGAACATAAAAACAATGTTGCGAGGATTGCGGAGGGTTGTGCGGAAGCGAATGATAGACAGTGCGCCCAACATCCCCAAGCCTCTTGCCAAGCTGTCGCCAATGGCCTGCATGACAGTAGCCGCCACTATTGCAATTAATACAAGTGCTTGTATATAGTTGTCCGGACGTGCCACCTGCCTCGAAGTTTTCTCATAAGTGAAGGCAATCAGTACCGACATCAGGAACGAAAACATTACCGTGAAGAGGATCGTCAGGAAAGTCGGATTCTCTGTATTTGTAGAAATAGACGAGAAGTCGAACATGTAAGGTTTATGTTTAATGTTTTAGGGATTGGCCCATTTTCAATACTTTGAAGGCACGAATTAACCGAAAGCTAAGGTTTTTTTTACCTGAAATTTATAATTGGTAAAATTAGTTGCACATATCTGTTTTTCAAAAACCATTTTCGTTCTTGTTGTTTTTCTTTTCGTTCACTCTCACAACCATTGATAGAAAAAACGATTTCTTTGGTAGATGGAATGGAGGGTGGTACTTCTTTTGATCGTCCTGTATTTAAAAAAATGCAACTACTTCACCATTTTACCAGCAATTCTCGCTATTAGTTTTTTGAAATATGAAAGCCGTTCTTTGAGGCCAAAGGGAAGGGGGGTGGAGAGAGGTGTGTTTTTTTGGTTTTTTTTTGAAAAAAACCAAAAAAACACACCTCTCTCCTCTTGTTTTCTTCTCCTCATATTTCAATTTTTTTAATAGCGAGAATTGCTGCCATTTTACAAAATCAATTATTTAAACTGAGATTTGCCCTCGCAAATGACCCAGTAATTAATACACCTAAGTTTATGTTGTTGAAAAACCTTTTTGTTTTCATTTTACCACTGCTTATCTTGGGACACCTCTCGGCCCAAGATGTCACCATCAATATCAGCGGGACGGTGAGCGATGCCCAAAGCGGTGAAACGCTCATCGGGGCGACCATTTATGAACCCTTTTCAGAAAGTGGTACGACCACCAATGAATATGGATTTTATTCCCTCACATTACCACAGGGAAATGACTCAGTGGATATTGAATACTCTTATGTAGGTTTTCAGCCTGTCATAAAAAAAGTGCTGCCAAAAAGCGATGTGAAACTCAATATCGAACTCGGCACTGGCCTCCAATTGGAGGAAGTAGTCGTGAAAGCCAATTCTTATAAAGAGCAGATCCGCTCCACAGAAATGAGCGTGGAGGAGCTTTCGACCAAAGAAGTGAAAGTGATCCCCGCCTTCCTCGGCGAGACGGATATTTTAAAGACTATTCAATTAAAACCGGGCATCCCTTCTGGCTCGGAAGGGGTGACGGGACTGTTCGTTCGAGGCGGCAGTAATGATCAGAATCTCATAATCCTTGACGAAGCCGTCGTTTATAATGCCAATCACCTGTTTGGTTTTTTTAGCACTTTTAATACGGATGCGATTAAAGATTTGAAATTGTATAAAGGTGGCTTTCCTGCTCAATATGGCGGGCGTCTTTCCTCCGTCATCGATGTACGCATGAAAGAGGGGAACAACCGTAAACTGTCAGGCACAGGTGGCATCGGCCTTATTACCTCTCGCCTCACATTGGAGGGGCCGATCCAAAAGGAAAAGTCTTCTTTCATCGTCTCGGGCCGACGGACTTATGTGGATATTTTCACCCGACAAATTAATAAAAAAAATGAGGACGATCCAGATTACAATCCCATCCCCGACTACTATTTTTACGACCTCAACACAAAAGTGAATTTTACTTTAGGTGAAAAAGACCGCTTGTTTTTGAGTGGTTATTTTGGCCGGGACGTGTTCGCTTTTGACGGCGAATTTTTCGACTTCGATTTTTTTTGGGGAAATGCCACCGGGACGGCAAGGTGGAACCATGTTTTCTCCCCTAAATTATTTTCCAATACCACTTTCACCTATTCCGATTACGAGTACAATATCAAAACAAGGGTGGAAGGCTTCTCTTTTGAGATCGGCTCTGACGTGCAAGATGCCAACCTAAAAACGGACTTCTACTATGCTCTCAACAACGACCACACCATCCGCTTTGGTGGCAATGTGACCCGCCATAAATTTGGGGTGGCTCGCTTGAAGGCAGGTAGCGACGACGGAGAGGTCAATTTTTCGAGTGGTGAAGGTTATGATGGCGCATCGTTCGGCATTTATGGTGCAGACGAAATGAGCATTGGGACTCACTGGAAAATCAATGCTGGGCTGCGGCTATCAGGCTTTGGCAACGACGGCAATTACGATTTTGGCATTGAGCCGCGCATCGCCGCCCTGTACAATGTCAATCCCAACCTTTCTTTCAAAGGCAGTTATGCCCGCATGTTCCAATACCTTCATTTGATTGCAACCGACGGCATCGCCCTCCCGACCGACATCTGGTACCCAACCACCAAGCAGATCAACCCACAGCGCTCCGACCAAGTTGCCCTCGGTATTGAATACCTGCTCGGTGACCGATACTTGCTGACCAATGAATATTATTACAAATGGCTGAACCGCAAAGTGGCCTTTGTGGACGGCGCACAGCTTTTTGCCAACAACAACATCGAAGGCGAATTTGCCATTGGTGAAGGGTATGGCTATGGCATGGAACTCGGCATCGAAAAACAGGAAGGCGATTTGACGGGCTGGATCGGTTACACTTTATCCATCGCCCGTTTGGAAAATTTCAAGGAAGTAAACGAGCTGCGGAATTTTAGTACCGAAACGGTTTTCTCGCCCCGCTTTGACCGTCGCCACGACTTCTCCCTGGTGCTGATGTACGAGCTAAACAGACGACTTACCTTGTCAGGTACGGCGGTTTATGGGAGTGGTGACAGGGCATGGCTGGCGTCTGGCAGGTTTACATTTCAGGATACATGGGGTGGTGAATTTTCTGCCGTCACCCCTATTTATGGCGATCGCAATAATATTCGGTTACCTTTCTTTTTCCGAGCCGACCTGGGCATCATTTACAAGTTTTTCCCAAAATGGGGCGAGAGCGATTTGACGCTCAGCGTTTTTAACCTGACAAACCGACGAAACGCCTTTTTCCTATATCTCGAACCAGAATACGAAACAGGCATCAATCCAGATGGGATACAAGTGGAAATACCCACGAGGATTGCTGCAAAGCAAGTATCTTTGTTTCCGATATTGGGGTCATTGACTTGGAATTTTAAGTTTTGAAAAAAACGGCTATTGGCCGTTGGCTTTTTGCTATTAGCTCCATAATGCCAACAGCCAATGGCTAAATGCCAATAGCTTTAATATGAAAAATCTAATCTATTTCTACACCTGTGCTTTCGCCGCATTTCTATTTTCCTGTGGCAACCTGGAAAAAGAAATTGACCTCGAACTGCCCCTTTACGAAAGTCAGATCGTGGTAGAATGCTACCTCGAACCAGGTGAGCCATTTGTTTTGTTGCTAACAAAAAGCGCCGCTTACTTCGATCCTATTCCAACGGAGAATTTTGAATTTATAGAAAAAATATTGGAAGATAGCGCAACAGTAACCATCCGCCACAAAGGCAACGTATATGAGTTGAAAAATGAAATTTATTTCAACCCCTCTACCAGAAAAGTTTATAACTACCACAACCCCGAATCAGTACCAGAAGACTTCGACAACGACTTCACCCTGAACATCACCACCAAAGATGGCAGGGAGGTTTTTGCCAAAACCCGCATCTTACCGATCGTAAAAATAGATAGCGTCGTAGTTGAGTTCAACCCTGAAAGGGATACCCTTGCTCGGGTGCTGACCTATGTTCCAGAAGATCCGAATGCAGACAATTACTACCGCCGCATGCTGAATGTCGGATCATTGGACACTATCCCAGATCAGGACTTCACCACCAACGATGATTTTGTGGACGACGATGTGATCGTTTTTGGGAGCGGCTATGATTTTGAAGAAGGCGATACAGTTTTCAATAGCATTTTCCATATTGAACGGGAATATTATGATTTTCTGGAAAGCATCTTTTTCGCCATTGACGCTAACGGCAATCCATTTGGACAGCCCGCCGCTATTAATTCAAATGTGGAGGGGGATGCGATTGGGATATTTACTGGATTGAGTGTGGATCGGATAATGACAATAATTGAGAAGTGAAAAACATGTTGTTAATTGCCAATTTTTTAAACAGCTAACAACAACTAATAATCGACAACCATTTTCCTATCATATTCTCCTGTGCCCAATTGGTTAAGCAACGTAAAATGGCTTATCAGCGCTCCTAAAAAAGTTTTGTGCTGGTAATAGGGCACATCAAATTCTTCCGCCGTTTTTTTTAACAATACCGGAAATATTGCGATAATGCACATGGCATATATTCGGAAATAGATGATGTTCGATCTGATAATTTAGGCCACCAATAAACCAGGAAAAGAAAACACTCCGGCGGGCAAAATTGGCAGTCGTCCTCATCTGGTGGATCGCCCAATTATTTTCTACACAGCCCTTTTCATCTGCCTCATAAAAATCGGTATCTTCGATCACATGCGCCGATTGGAAAATACAAGCCAGCGCCAAGCCACAGATGGTGTGCATCAATAAAAATCCCAGCAAAACCTGCCACCACGCCAGACTCAACACCGACATCGGCAGGGCAAAAGTCACCAACCAATAATTGGTTTTAATAAAAATCACTTGAACCATTGCTTTACCATAAGTCAATCCTTGCCCCTCCAATAAATCCTTTTTACGGTATTTGACCAATTGCTGAAAGTCCTTGACCGTCACCCAATATAGCGACAGGATGCTGTAAAAGAAAGGAGCGTAGAATAATTGATATTTGAAAATCCATTTCCTTTTTTGATTGGGGGAAAAACGCATCACGCCCTTGTCAATATCTTCGTCAAAACCATCAATATTAGTAAATGAATGGTGCAGCACATTATGCTGGATTTTCCAATTGACATGGTATCCGCCCACTAAATTGAGGACATAACCCAAAGCATTATTCACTTTTTGATCGTTGGAATACGATCCGTGGTTGGCATCATGCATGATAGACAATCCGATGCCGGCCATCCCAAACCCCATCAAGACCCATATCAACATCACTGGCCATAGTGACGAAACAACGCCTGTGAGCATAAACACTAGCGGAAAAAAGTATAGACAGAGCATAAACACCGTTTTGAACTTCATATTGAAATTGGCATGCTTAGACAGATTGTTATCGAGGAAATGTTGGTTGACCCGTTTCCGCAATTCTTTAAAAAATTCCGGTTGGTCTTGGGCATTGAACTTAACGCCTTCTATAGTCATTTTTTTGTGTTTATAGCTTGCTTGGAATCCCGTAAAAGAATGCAAAGCAGGCTTTTTTGATAGATAAAGGATAACGACAGAGGTGGTAGTTGGCTTTAAACGCCTTTTGACCAATGAGAGTAGGAGGTTATCAACTAAGGTTCTTCTAAAGAAGGAAGTATTATTTCGAATTTTCTTTTTCCTTTAATAAGCTACTATAGAAGGGAAAGTAATTGGAATAATTACGAAGTTGGGCGTGATTTGGCAGACGATCGTGATTGAGCCGCCACCTTAAGGATTCATTTATTTAACCCTTTGTCAAATTTTACGGCTTAATCCTTCCTAAAACGAGTGTTTGGCTATTTTGTTCTCTGAATTCCAACAAATAAACTGCCCTTCCTTAAAAACCTGTGTCTGCTATTGAAATATGCGATGTACTCTTTGTTCTACAATCCACATGAGTCAAAAAGTTAGATAGCAAATGATTTGATCAAATATTTTATGTAGGTTTTTCAAATTTAATTCTCTAATTTTTTGTTTCAAAAAATCAGCACTTAAAATTTAACCCACTTCATAATAGAAGCGCCACCATTAATTTCTTTAAATACTAATAAATAAACACCACTATTTAAAAAACCTGCTTTTGATTTTAAAATTTGCTTTCCCGATTCCAAATTTCCATCAAAAATAGTATGCACTAAACTGCCATTTAAATTATACAAAGCAATATTTACGGGAGTAGATTTATTTAATGAAAAAGAAATATTAATCTGATCGGAAAACGGGTTTGGATAATATTTTAGGCTTTCCAATTCAACATTTGTGGCATTTCCTAAAACATCAAAATTCGGTTCACTGGGGCTGCCCTTTTCATGCACGTTCGCCCAACTCTCCGGCAGGCTATTATCCAAAGAAGGATGAATTAATTCTAATGTAGCTCCTTGTCCATTCGCACCTTCTGGCCAAGGGTTAGTTGGCAAATAAGCTACTATATCTTGCAGCATATTATTTGAATCAAATAAACGAATAGCATCGCCATTGCTGGAAAGGCCAAAATTAAATTCACCAATAACGTTTTCCATATTTGGATAAAACGTTTTGAATTTTGATAAATCATTGGCCAACACTAAAAAATCCTCTCCATCTAAAATTGTACCCTGCGGAATAATAAAAATATTATCATCATTATTATCCTTTATTACCCAGTTTGAAATGTCAATAAAATAAGCGTTGGGGTTGTGCAGCTCCACCCAGTCGCCTGTGTCAAAATTGTCATTTGATTTGTAATTAATTTCATTAATAACAATAGGTAATGCAGGTGTTGAGCTTAATTCAAAAATTGGAATTAAGGTCTTTGCACTTGTCATATTAATAGTCAACTCTGCATTGGTGGAAGAACTTCCGACCGTCCAATGGGAAAAAGCATAACCAGGCTCTGGAATGGCCCTGACTTTTATGGGCACACCTTGAAAATAGTCACCTGTCCAATTGTTCACTTTTATCGTCAGGCTGTTCACTTTTACATAGCCTTGCGACAGGTTATTGTTTTCGATAGACAATGGGTGATAAGTCGTTAAATCAAATTCATTAAGGATGTGGTTTTTTATAAATGCAGGTCTTTCTTCAGCAAATATTTTCATGTTTGCTACTTGATCGTGCCAATATGGAATAGAGCCGCCCCAGCGGTTATAATGCGCATTTATTTCAGAAGCAATATTGGCTTTTAAAGAATCAATATGCTCGCAAACTTTTTCCGGTAAAAACCTTGAATTTAATTCATCTGCAAAACGGTTAATGAATTTATTTCGGAATTCCGAATTGGGTATTAAATTTCTGAACAATTTTGTTGACCACGACGGGTTCGGCCAAGCGGGGCCATTGGGTTCTAATGCAAAAGCAATGGTATTATTGGTATAATTGAAAACATCCCAAACCCCAAAACCAAAATCCGTATCAAAAATGATCCAACGCCATTTTCCATTTTTTGCTTTCCAGTATTTAACATTATTGCCTGGCCAGTCGGTATTGTCAAAATAAATCTGGGCAACTTGGTAAATAATATAATTTTCAATATCGATTCTTTCTTCCACATATTCATAATTATCGTTCTGAGCTAAATCTTTATTCTGGACGAAATCAATTAATTCTATATATTCCTGATTGTCTCCATGAATAATATTGCTATTATATTCCAATAGGTCAATATTATTGGGGTTGAGGTTATGCTTGGAGGCAATGAAGTGTTCATTTATTTTTTCCCTGATATTATAAAAACCCCAGTACTCCCCATTTAAATACGTGGCGGCAGGTCGGTATGCCTGATAATCAAGTCCACTCCCTTTCATTAATCCAGTCAATATGCCATCTCTAAGCATTGAATTGAGCCAATCGTTTCCCGAATTCCGCAGCACAATGGCCTGATAAACATTATAATTATTATCGGAGAAAAATGGATAATTAATTTCACTAAAACCATATTGCCCCCGAGCAAAAATGGACAAAGAGCGCTGCTCGTTCGCCCTACTCCAACCGCCAAATATTTTGGTGCCACCATCAAAAGCAACGCCCATCGATCCGTCAGTTTCATAAAGAGAAAAATGGATGGGACGCTCCCAGTCCTGCCAGAAATTGGCGCCGAAATGCGGAAAATTCATTTCATAATCATCGCCTAATACATACATCCCATAATCGTTATCAAAAAAATTATCCGGTTCGGTGACAAGCGTAACAACCGGAAGATCATGCGAAGCATTTACCAAATAGGTACGGCTCTGAGTTCGGGATGGTAAATACCCTTGCCGGAAAACCCTCGCCCGCACAACTGTATTATTATTAACGGTAATTGGATCACTGTAAATGGGCGAGTTTTCATTTGGAATGGTCGCATCCAAAGTATAGTGGATCGTCGCTGGCGAGAAAATGCCGCTCAAGGACAATGTTATCGGCCCTGACACCCCTCCCGGATGGGAGAAATAAATGTTATCTGGGTTGATTCCCAAAAATTCATTTCCTGCATTGGGCAGCCCTGGCGTTGGGCTGTCAAAATAAACGAGATTAATGCTATCAGCAGCTACGCCAAACGACACATCTGGTGGCAACTGCCCAATGACTATGCTATCCATCAAACCGCCCATTTCATTAAATAAATAAAGCGATTCGCCAGCTGAGGTAATCTTAAAATTGGTGTGCAGGACACTGTTGCTGATTTCAAGTATAGAAGGAGGAACAATGCCTTCGTTGGTTGAAGCATTGTAAAAAGCCGTCAAAAAGGGGATGATTGTAAGATCCGAGGAGTTGGAGGAAATATTATGCGCCTGAATGCACAATACATTTTCCCCTGATTGCAACAAGCCAGCAATGTTAAGGATTTCAAATCGGTTGGGAGAACCTCCCTCATGCATCAGGGCCTCGTGGTCGGTATTCGCAAAAGAGTTGAACGCTGGTGGCAGGCCGTTGATATTTGCCCTTGCCACTTCCTCGCCATTGATGTAGGCCACAAAAGCATCGTCGTAATCAATATGGAGCAAGAGTGATTCGATAGCATCCGCATCCGCCACCACGAACCGCTTGCGGAGAAAAACGGAGGAAATGCCTTGCGGCAAAACTGTCGTATCATCTCCGTCGCCATATCCAAACCCAGATGCCCCTTCCTGCCATGCCGAATCATCAAAACCCAGCATCGTCCATTGATTATTTACTCCTTGTGACGGTATCAAATAACGAAACATATCCCCCTGCGATATGAGCGTCCGGTAGATGCCATTTTGCGATCGGTCTTTCCCTGAAGCCCACACCAATGAATAGTTGTCCGCCGCCAGTGCCATATTTGGGAAAGTCCACTTGCTGGGCAATGTTTTGTCATCGGTCACTGTCCATCCACTTAGTGAAATGGCATCATTGCCCGAATTATACAGCTCGAACCAGTCAGGGGTATCGCCATCTTCATCAAAGTGCTGGTTATTGGAAGACTGGACTTCGTTGAAACGGACTCCTTGCGACCACAACGGAATTGTAGTCGCAACAATAAGAAGGAGCAATAAGGTGCGTAAAATGTTGTTTGTCATGTTTATGGCGAGCTTTGGGTCAGAGAGGGTGAAGGTATTGAAAAAATCAGGGGTATCAATAAATCATGAAGGAACAACTACTTATCTCGTTCGCAAATTTTGCTTGTTCGCTAAAAACAGACAATTAAGAAAAACGAACAGGCCAACTTCAAATCACAAATCAAACCCAATATCCTTCCTATAATTTTTTCCCTCAAAATCAATCAAAGCTGCATTTTTATTGGAAATTTTCAGCGCATCCTTAAAAGTTTTCCCAAAAGAAGTAATGGCCAGCACGCGGCCTCCGTTGGTCAGTACTTTCCCATCGGAAGACTTTGTGCCTGCGTGGAAGATTATACTGCCTTTCACCTTATCCAATTTAGAAATCACCTTCCCTTTCTCGTATTTGCCTGGATAGCCGCCCGAAACCAACATGATGGTAGCAGCCGCCTGATCATCTTCCTTGATCTTTATTTTATCCAATCGGCCTTCTTTGATGGCGACGAACATTTCCACCAAGTCATTTTGCAATCTTGGCAAAACAACCTCCGTTTCTGGATCGCCCATACGGCAGTTGTATTCAATCACATATGGGTCGCTGCCAACTTGGATCAGTCCCAGAAAAATAAAACCTTGATAATGGATACCACGATCTTGCAGACCTTGAATAGTGGGCTTGATGATGCGCTCTTCTACTTTCTTCATCAGTTTTTTATCCACGAAAGGTGGCGGGGAAACAGCACCCATGCCACCCGTATTCGGCCCGGTGTCGCCCTCGCCTAGCCGCTTGTAGTCTTTAGCGACGGGGAGTATTTTATAGGACTGGCCATCAGTCAGCACAAAGACGCTAAACTCAATACCTGAAAGGAATTCTTCGATGACCACTTTCCGGCTGGCCTCGCCAAATTTTCCACTCAGCATAGAGCGGATTTCAGCCTCGGCTTCCTCTTTAGTAGAGCAAATAACGACGCCCTTACCAGCCGCTAAACCATCCGCTTTCAACACAACAGGAGTAGTGGCTTTTTTGTAAATGAAATTAATGGCCGCCTGCGCCCTGGTGGAAAAAAACTCCCGGTAGCCCGCCGTTGGGATGCCGTATTGTTGCATGAATTTTTTTGCATAGGACTTGCTGCCCTCCAATTTTGCTCCCTGCAACGAAGGGCCAATGACCGTCACATGGGAAGTACTGCGCATTTTCCGCAGGTAGTTCCAGACGCCGTTTACCAAAGGGGCTTCGGGGCCTACTACTACCATATCAATAGCATGTTCTATGGACAAAGCTGTGGATAGCGCCGTTGTCCATAATGTCGAGCTGCACATTTTTGCCGTGAGCCGAGATGCCTGCATTTCCGGGGGCGATGAACAGTTTTTCACAAAGGGAACTTTGGCTGATCTTCCAAGCAAATGTGTGTTCCCTGCCGCCACTTCCGAGGAGTAAAATTCTCATTGTTTGTTGTTGACTGTTATTTATTTTTTAGAAGCGGGCAAATATACGGGATGTAAACAATTGGTCTAAAGGCAGTAGTTTTGGGTATTGAGGTATACTTTAATACTCAATATCTAATATCCCAATACCTAATTTCATTTTATGAAAATATTAGTCATCAGCGATTATAGGGAAACGGTGTCGGTCAGGCCAGAAGCAGAATTATTCATCGGCTTAAAGCATACAGGAGTGGACGTGGAGGTCATGACCTATCCCGACGCAGCATATGTGGAAAAATTCAAAGCAGCGAGCATTCGAGTGATCGGTTTTCACCCAGAAAAAAAATTGAATAAAAAGGAAATAAAAATAATCCGGCAAGAATTAATTAATGGCAAACACGACACTTTGCATTTGTTCAACAGCAAGGCCATTATCAATGGCATTCAAGCCGCAAAAAGACTTGCCTGTAAAAGTGGTTTTGTACCGGGGCTATACGGGAAATATCCATTGGTACGACCCAACTGCTTATTTTAAATACCTGCACCCTCGGGTGGACAAAATTTGGTGTATTGCAGTATCGATCGAAAAATACATCAAACGTCAATTATTTTTTAATAAAAATAAACCCGTCACCATTCACAAAGGACATGATTTAAATTGGTACAAAAATATAGATGCTATTGACCGCAGGGAACTAAAAGAAATTCCCGCAGCTGCTTTTTGGGTCATTAGTGTCGCTAATAACCGTCGGATGAAAGGAACGGAATATTTATTGAATGCCATGCGATTCATCCCCACCGATTTACCGATTCATTTATTATTAGTGGGGAAAAATTTAGACCATCAAAAAAATAGGGCAATTGTAAATAATAGTCCCAATAAAAATAAGATCCATTTTTTGGGTTATCGGACGAATGTGCTGAAAATTGTCAAAGCCAGTGACGTTTTTGTGTTGTCCTCCATTTTTGGGGAGGCCACGACAAAAGCAGTGATAGAAGCCATGTCATTGGGCATAGCGCCCATTATTACTGACATTCCCGGCAATAAAGGGTTGGTCGCAAATGGGAAATGTGGATTGGTCATACCGTCCAAAAATGCAAAAGCCATTGCGGATGCCATTTTAAAATTATTTAATGACCGCACTTTATGTAAAAAATATGGCCAGCAAGCGCAATCACATATTGCTGAACATTTCAACATTAAAACAACTATTTTGGAAATAAGGGAAATGTATGAATCCTTGCTAAAATTGTAAGTACGCAGCCTTTAGGCTGTACATGTAGGTTGCTCGGCAGACTTAAAGCCTGCCCAACGAGAACAGCCTAAAGGCTGCGTTACTTAAGAAATACCGTCCATGAAAAAATCACTATCAACGCTTTTTATCCTATTAATACTTTCAACAAATATTTTTTCACAAAACTTATTCCCTGAACTGGGGCAAGTTTTTACACTTCGAATGGAAAATTGATTTTAAGGAAAAACAATATAAATAAGAGTGAAATCAAATTAAATACTTTGATTTTAAATAGTAGTGTCTATTTTCTAAAAATAAAATTGGAAAAGGGAGAAGAGGTTATAGAAAAAATAGTCTTACAACGTTAATCGAAAAACACATAGACCTATAGGAAACATAGTTTTATTAATTGAAGTGTGTGAATTTCCTAAGATTTCTATGTGTTTTTTATTAAAAAATTATATCTTTTTCAATAACTCACCCGCCTTCGCCAACGTCTCCTCTGTTTTGGCAAAACACAAGCGGATTATTTTATCGTCTTTTTTATTAGAATTAAATACAGAAACGGGAATAGCCACCACGCCATGTTCAGTGGTCATGCGTTTGGCAAATTCTGTGTCGGGTTCATCTGAAATATCAGAATAGTCAAATAATTGAAAATAAGTACCTTCACTTTCAATGGGTTTAAACCTTGAGCCGTCCATAGCGGATAAAAGGTAGTCCCGCTTTTTTTCAAAAAAATCATTTAAATGCAAATATTCGTCGGGGTTTTCAAAAAATTCTGCGATGGCATATTGGATGGGCGTATTGACGGAAAAAGTACAAAATTGATGCACTTTCCTAAACTCTTTGCTCAAACGGGGAGGAGCCACACAGGCGCCTATTTTCCAGCCAGTAGTATGCAGTGTTTTTCCCAAAGAAAAAACGGCCAAGCCCCGACTGTATATTTCAGGATAATTTAAAAGGCTCTTATGTTTTTTATTATCAAAAACAATGTGCTCATATGCTTCGTCACACAACACCAGTATGTCCCGGTCTTCAGCGATATATTTTAAATTGGCCCAGTCTTCTTCTTTAAATATTTTTCCGGTTGGGTTGTGCGGCGTATTTACCACGATCATGCGGGTCTTCCAGGTAATGAGGCGTTCCAGCATTTTCCAATTGACCCGATAATCTGGAGCCTCCATTTGGTAGGTGACGGGGATGCCGCCATTTATTTCCACCGCTGGTCGATAACTGTCATAAGCGGGCTCAATTAATATTACTTCATCGTCTGGTTTTACAAATGCGGAAATGGCGCAATATAATGCTTGGGTAGCCCCTGCTGTAATGGTAATTTCTGCATCGGCGTCAACATCAGCGCCATATAAATTTTTTATTTTTTCTGCCAAACACCGTCGCAAGGCAGGTACGCCCGGCATGGGTGCGTATTGGTTGTAGCCCGCCTGAATATATTTTTCTACTAATTTTTTTAATTTTTCTGAGCAATCAAAATTGGGAAAACCTTGTGATAAATTAATTGCCTTATGCTCATTGGCAAGAGCCGACATGACCGTAAAAATGGTCGTGCCGATATTGGGCAGTTTGGACGTAATTAACATAGCGTTGCAGTTGGCAGTTTGCTATTGGCTTTTTGTGGCCAACGGCCAATAGCTTATTACAGCGAATTTCCTTCTTGGTAAATGACCGTGCTTCCCACTACGCCGTCGTTCCGCAAATTGATTTCCCGGCAGGCGATCCGGTAGTGGTCAACTTTGAAGCCCTCGCTGCGGGCATCAATTTGAAAATAGGTGGATGGGGTAATATGGACCGTGAGATTGCGGGTACAGAGGGTTTTCTCAATATGATAGTGCCCGCAGAAAATGGTCAAATGATGCGGAAAGTTAAAAAGAATTGACTGAACCTCGGCCATGTTGCGGAGGGCATGTTTGTTATCCATAAAAGGTGTACCTCCAAGGACGGGCGGGTGGTGCATAAAAATGACACTGTCCTGGTTGAGGAGCAATAACTCCTTTTCCAGCCATGCCAATTGTTTTTCCGAGACCTCACCAACGCCCGTTTCGAGGAACAAAGCCGTGTGGCCATTCCATGCCCTTTTGTAATAAAGTTCCTTGCCGTCCAGTAAGTGCGGTACGTGGAATGCCCTGGCCAACAAGGCTGGGCTGTCGTGGTTGCCGCCGATGACAGTGTAAGGTATTTCCAAAAAGTCGAGGTGGGAGCGCACCCATTGGTAGGTGAGTTCATTGCCTTTATCGAAGCAAAGATCACCGGTAATTACAACTAAGTCTGGGGATATGGAACGGACAGTATTAAGTATGTCCTGAAAATTTTGCCGCACATCCACGCCATGTGTATTTTCCCCTTCTTCGGCTATGTGGAGGTCGGTTATTTGTACTATTTTCATTTACAATAGTGGACGGCGGACGGTAAGTGGTGGACGGTAATTCAAACACCCGACGCCAACCGCTTTTCTCTTTCTTTTTGAATAGCTATTCAATCAACAGAGATCAGAACGTTTTCCCAAAGCATGTTAGGATGAGCGGCCAGAAGTGAAGTCGCATTTTAGATAGTCTCATTTCTCACTTCCGGCAGCAAACGGTCTGACTCCTCATTAGTATTACGTTTTTATAGAACGATAATGTTGCCTAAACGCCCTAATTTCTAAATATGTACATTCGCCGCTGAATTTTTTAGGGGTCAGGTGACAGGCGTCAGGGGTCAGTTTTTCTGACCCCTGACGCCTGTCACCTGACCCCTCAATAAACTATGAATCTGAAAAAACTCAACGAAGCGATCGGCCAATATAAAAACTTCCTGCAATCCAACCACAACCACGATCCTTACTGGAAATGGGAGTCGCAACAAATACTTCAGGAAAACTGGGACATGGATACGAGGGATTTTCATAACATGTTTGACCGTAGCCTGCAAAATTCACAGACCCGCCGCATTTGGCGCAGGGAACACTATGCGCCCAAGGATATGATGCTGAAATTTATCCAAACGAGCGAAGATTATGTGCGCTTTGCTTTTCAAGACCTGTTCAATGAAGACAAAGAAATTGAAGGACGGGTTGATCGCTTTGTTTTTTATTGCGATGAATTGCTAAGAGAGTACCAAGAAAAACATCCCGGCACAAAAGAGAACACGCATTACCATGACGATAATTATGAAATGATTTCCCACTATCTTGCCTTTCGTTTCCCTGATATATATACGCCCTATCATTTTGAAGATTTCAAACGGCTCATGCAAAAACTCGGCAGCCGAGACATCCCAAAAGTGAACGACACTGCCCGTTATTTTAAAGTGATGCGGACGGTTTTTAATTTTATAAAAAAAGATGAGAACATATTAAATATCCATCAGCAGAGGCTGGAAGAGGGAAAGCATTTTATGGGAGAAACGCTATTAGTGGTTGAAGATTTTTGTGGGTGTGTGATTTGACGAATAAAAATTATTATTCTACTACAAAAGGAATTTACTAATCCTATCAAGAATTTTTGATCATTAAAAAATAATGGTTCTTTGACAATTTCTGTGGAGTGGGAAAAAATAAGAAGAGAGGGAGATGAAAAAACAAAAAATTTTCAATTTTTTATTTTTTCATCTCCCTCTCTATCAGGATTTTAGAAGAAAGAAATTTTTTTTTCCTCTAAAACCTTGATATTTTAAATGGGCTCTACGGGATTTGTCAAAGAACTAAAATAATTTATAATGGATCATTTTCAAAAGAAATTAACAGATATAGTATTGAATTTTAGAGCATCAAGAAATTGGCAAAAATTTCATGATGGAAAAGATGTGGCCATGTGTTTAAGTGTTGAAGCAAATGAAGTACTTGAATTATTTTTATGGAAAAAAGACCAAGAAGTAAACGTAGAAAAATTGAAAGATGAAATCGGAGATGTAATATATTCTTTATTGCTTCTTTCACATATGTATGAGGTAGATATAAAAGAAGCCTTTCTAAATAAAATGATGAAGAATGAGCAAAAATATCCTGTTGATAAATTCTATGATTCGAATAGAAAATATAATGAATAGCTTTTAGTACTACTTTGTCACTTTAGAAATACAACGATTCGTTTTCAGGTCTGGGATTTAAAATCCTAACAGGGGGAGGTGTGTTTTTTTTGATTTTTCATGAAAAATCAAAAAAAACACACCTCCCCCTGTTAGGATTTTCACTCTCGGGCATGTAATACATCGGACACTTATTAATATTTTTTTTAAAGTGACAAAATAGAATTAGACGCTGCTCAAAAATCAACATTTTTTAAGCTTTCTTCTTCTTTTTCTTCTTGGGCTTATCCAAGCCTTCCAATATGGTATCACTTTCAATATAAAGCAGTTCGGCAGCACTTATAAGGTGATAGCAAATATCGGCCACGTAATTACTGTCATTGGCCAAGGATGTAGCCATTTCACTAGTGATCAAACCTTTGCGAATCAACTTGTCGAGTGTACCATCCATCATGACATCACTCTTCTTGGCTTTTTCCTTTAATTTTTGCAGTATAGGCAAATGTCGCTTAGGTTTTTTATCAGTTCTGGTCAGATATATTTCCCTCAGCACTCTAGTCATTTTTTTTCTCAGATCATTGTACTCTTCCTTGATGTATTTATTGTCCGACATCATATACTTGTCCACATTGTCTTGCATTTCCTCTGCGTCTTTGATGGCTTCTACCAAATACCTATTAGCCACTTTTATTTTATTTACTGCTTCCGCTTTCTCACTCGACAACGTGAATAGGCTTTGGATTTTAGTACCAAATTCCAGAATATGGCTATAAATGGTTTTCACTTTTGAATAATAAAGGTCATCAATATCAACATCAATAATCTCCTTCGAAGTACGAACCAATTTTTTAGGTTTTAAATCCGATTTAATATCCTCCCGGTGAAGGTTCATGGCATGGGCAATTATTTCAAACGCGGGTTTTTCAAAAAGGCGCTTCGATTCATTGACCAATGCACGGATGGCAGTTTGCGGATAATTGAGGGCGTCACTATTAAGGTATTTTGGTTGGTCGATGCCAGGTTCTTCTTCTTCCCGATAGGGTACCATTCGTTCCACTATTTTTACTATCAATGGAATAAAGCCAATTAAGATAATTGTATTGAGAATATTGAAGGTAGTATGAAAGGCAGAAAGAGCTACCGGAATGGCAACGGGAGAATCAAAAGCTGATACTCCCCCGCTTTGAGTAAAAGAATCTATGATTTTTAATGTCGGATATAACAATAAAAGCATCCATAGTACACCCATGGTCTGGGAAATGAAATGTGCTCTCGCCGCGCGTTTTGCGTTATAATTGGCTACCAATGCAGCTAAATTGGCCGTGATAGTGGTACCAATGTTTTCACCTAACACCATAGCTGCTGCCATGTCGAAAGGTATCCATCCTTCGTGGCACATAACCAGTGTCAGTGCCATAGTAGCACTTGATGACTGAATGACGAGAGTCAAGACGGTGCCTATCAATAAAAACAGCAATACCGATAAAAAGCCCATATCGGTATATGATTGCAACCACTCCAATATTTCCGGATTTTGTTTTATATCCGGCACTGCATCTTTCATAAATTGCAACCCTATGAAGAGCACTGCAAAACCGACTATGAAATTTCCCCAATGTTTTGTTTTAACATTCTTTGAGAACGTTAGCAGAAAACCCAACCCTACCAAAGGTAAAGCGATAGCGCTCATGCTAACTTTAAATCCAAGAATTGTAATAAGCCATGCGGTGATTGTTGTTCCAATATGGGCACCTAGAATAACACCAATGGCTTCCGTCAATGTCAATAAGGCGGCATTGACAAAACTGACAACCATAAGCGTTGTAGCAGAAGAAGATTGGATAACTGCAGTAATTAAAAAACCTGTAAAGACAGCAAAAACCCGGTTGGAAGTCATGGAAGCCAGGATATTTCGCATTCTGTCCCCTGCAACTTCCATCAACGAATCGCTCATCACCTTCATTCCATAGAGAAAAAGTCCTAACGAGCCAAGTAAAGTGAGTATGTCTGTAAATCCGTATTCCATTAATATTTAAGTTGATGAGTTTTTTTTGCTCGGGTTTGCAGCAAAAATGTTGTTGATGTGAAGAAAAAAAAACTCAAATTTCTCTGCAAGAAATTGCCGCGCAATCATGAAAAAAAGAAGTCATGTTAGATGAAACCTTAGTGTGATGAAGCGCTATTTATATTTATTAAAAAATAAATAAAAGTAAGTCCTCTATTAAAGAGGGCTGTACTTTAACCAAATACATTGATAAATAATTAGAATATGATTTTACTTCAATGTGATGTGTAGAAAATTTGGTGTATGAGGCGCACAAGGTAGTAATTTGTTTTATCCCTTAATGAAAATTCTGGAAAGAAAATTTAACGTTGAGTTAACCTTGGTTTTACCTGAGTTTAATGCCTGCTTAATACTTTTATCTCTTATTCAAGAGTATTCGATCGAAATTTGAATCCTTCTTGATTGTCTCAACCACCTTTCACTTGATATTAATGAATCTTTTTTTGGCACTACAGGCTTAATAAATAAGCATGGAGACGTCGTTTTTGTGGCATCATATATATGGCTGTTCTCAGAAATCGAATCTCTCTATTGGTAGCCCTTCCTTTGTTCTGATAATTAAGATAGGAATAGGAAATGAGTGTCAAATTTTTTTGATGATAAACTGTTAGGAACAGTTTCTGAATTCACGTGGGAGGCCCATATAACATCAATACAAATAAGTAGCGTTCATTGTGTTGTTCCCCTCCTGTCATAAACTCCGATCATAAATAAGAGAAAACTGAATTTTATTCAAATTCTAATTAAAACCTAAAACGAACAATCAATTTTATGGAAGTATTTTACCTAATCGTCGTCATCATTCTGTTCTTCCTGGCCATTTCTGACCTCGTCGTTGGAGTCAGCAATGATGCCGTTAACTTTCTCAACTCGGCCGTTGGTGCAAAGGCAGCAGCATTTAAAACAATACTTGCTGTAGCTGCTTTAGGTATAGTCATTGGCTGTACCTTTTCAAGCGGTATGATGGAAGTAGCCAGAAAAGGAATTTTTCACCCTGAACATTTTTATTTTTCTGAGATAATTCTGCTATTTCTGGCAGTAATGGTCACGGATGTCATCTTGCTCGATGCATTCAACACTTATGGAATGCCGACGTCCACGACCGTGTCTATTGTTTTTGAATTGCTTGGAGCAGCAGTTGCCTTTTCAATTATTAAGATTTATGCCACTCCCGATGCCTTGAGTCTGGGAGAATATATTAACTCAGGCAAGGCGCTTGCAATTATTTCTGGGATACTGTTATCTGTTGTTGTCGCATTTTCAGCAGGTGTCATTATTCAATACCTCACCCGGCTGTTATTTTCATTTAATTATGAAAAACGGTTAAAATACGTTGGTCCAATTTGGGGTGGTTTTGCTATTGCGGCAATTACCTACTTCTTGCTAATCAAAGGATCCAAAGGCGCCTCCTTCATGGATGCCGACTTAAAAGAAGCCATTAACAATAACACTTGGCTTATATTAGGAATCAGCTTTGTTGCTTGGACTATTATTTTACAATTGGTTACCTGGTTTACGAAATTGGATATCTTGAAGTTCATCGTGCTTATTGGTACATTCTCCTTGGCAATGGCGTTCGCAGGGAATGACCTGGTAAATTTTATTGGTGTGCCATTGGCAGGGTACAATTCTTATGAACTTTGGATAGCCTCGGGAGAGTCACCTTCGGGTCTGTTGATGGATGGCCTGGCAGGAAAGGTACCAACACCCACGCTGCTATTGTTATTGGCAGGTGTAATCATGACTATTACGCTATGGACTTCAAAAAAAGCAAAATCTGTTATCAAAACATCACTTGATCTTGGACGCCAATATGAAGGTTCAGAGCGATTTGCTTCCTATGCAGTATCACGTAGCCTCGTTCGGAATTTTGGAAAAATGGCCGGATTTGTCAACAACGTTTTGCCAAAATCCATGAAAGATGGAGTTGAAAGGCAATTTGATGAAAAACCATTTTTAGCAAAACAAGCAAGCCTTGGAGATGAAGCACCTGCATTCGACATGATCAGGGCAGCTTCTACGCTTGTCGTAGCCAGTATCCTGATTACTATTGGCACTAATCTTAAGTTGCCACTTTCTACTACTTATGTGACCTTCATGGTTTTCATGGGCACTTCACTCGCTGATGGAGCTTGGGGTAGGGAAAGTGCCGTTTACCGGGTTTCTGGAGTACTTTCAGTTATTGGTGGTTGGTTCTTCACAGCCTTGTCAGCATTTCTTGTTGCTTTTCTTGTTGCCAATATATTTTATTGGGGAGGCCCGATTGCCATCGTAATTGTACTTATAATTGCTGGGGTCATTATCTATCGGTCACATCGGTTCCATGATAAGCGGCTGGAGGAACAGGTTGCATTTGAAAAGAGTTTGGAAGAAGGAACACTTTCGATTGAAAGGATTGTTGAACTTAGTGCTAAGAACATGAAGGGTGCCTTGGGTAAAATCAACAACATCCTAGATGATACGTTGGAAGGGCTGGCTACTGAGGATCTTGCAAAATTGAGCAAGACTAACCAAGAGTATAAAGAACTTCTTAGAAAAACAGAGAAATTGAAGAGGCGTGCAAATAAATCAATTGACAAAATAAAGGATGACCAAATAGAGGTTGCACACCTTTATATTTTGGTCGCTGATTATTTGAATGAGATGGCAATTCATACTGGCCACATTGTTAAACCTAGCCTCGATCATGTGGACAACCACCACAAACCACTCGTTCCCTCCCAAA
>CBDCVJ010000048.1:0-2814 GCA_965222975.1 Saprospiraceae bacterium
AACAGCAAATATATTTTTTGAAAATAATTACTATAAAAATTAATACCTGCTCTGTTTTTCTATAAAATAATAAACTTCTTTTTTTTGTCCATTTTTTTTGTAAATTATTGAAAAAAAGCAACTTATAGTGTTTGTTATTTTTTAATAAAAAATAATTCCGCAAATATTTCCTTCGTAAAAGATCAATTATTTTTTTATAAAAAAAGAAAAAAACCATGTCACATTTTTTGCTGGATTTATATTTTATGCCATTTTATATTTTCATTTTTTACCATAGCATTGCATTTAACAATTAAACACCATAGCTTTGTAGCCCTTTATTTTACCCTCCTAAATATTTCCTCTTTTTAAATTCCCGTTAATTAATTTTTATGTTTGGTTAATGGATATATTCCATTGGCACTACTCTTAATTTTTTTTTACCCTCCTTTTAATTAGCATTTCCCATCGGTAATAACAAACACAACAGGCAAATTTGATCAAACACTTACACTGAAATGCTTTCAAGAATCACGGGGCTGATTTTATTGGCCTTAACATCACTATCACCCTTGACTGCCCAAACCGTGGAGGACGGCTGCAATGCTGCGATGTTTGGTATTGACGGCGACCTGTATGCCAACGGCTCCGAGTTTGGCAACCTTTCCGGATTGAATTCCACCGATGATTGGTTTTATAATGATTCTATTTTTAACGGCACTGGCCTTGGCGTTATCAGCATTGACAGCCTCAGTGCTTGGCACAACCCTTCTTTTCAAAATATCCGCTTGCTTGGCGGCATGTCCTTGCCCAATAATTCTATCATCAATGGCGTCCGTTGGCAGGATGGCATCTATGCCCGTGACTTTTATGGGGGAACGGGCAATCAAGACCAAACGTCTTATACCAGTGGCAGCAAGAATGGGGATGACCCTGCCTTGTGGAAGGTTGGCCCTGCGACCGTAACGCCAAAAAATGACCTCATAGATTGTTATGGCCACCTCCGCCGCAATGGGGTCACAGCAGCCGAAGACCTTTGGTTGATGACTGGTTTTTCGAGGATCTCCAATAGTGGTGAGAGCTACCTCGATGTCGAATTGTTCTCAAGAAACTTACAGCACGATCCAGTTACGGGGTTTGGTTCAGGGGGCTCGGAAGAAGGGCATACAGCTTGGCTTTTCGATGCCGACGGGAATATTTTAAGGCCAGGGGATTTGGTGCTGTCCGTGGTTTTTTCTACCAGTTCTGTCCCAGAGGTAGAATTGCGGATTTGGACAGGGCGGGATGTTTTTGAAAATATTACGCCTAATACTTTTTCTTTCGGTCCGGACTTTGATGGAAGCTCAGTCAACTCCGATTATGGCTATGCCTCTATTTCGACCCCGCCCGGTAGCATGGTCAGTTGTGGCAAGGCCAACCCGGTCTCCACTACAGGCCCACCTTGGGGCACACTTGATGCGGCAGGCGATTTTTCCTATCAATACGACACTTGGCAATTTATAGAAATAGCCGTCAACCTCTCCAAGTTTGGCATTGACCCGGCGCTCGCTGCTTGGGTGGACGGTACCGACCCCTGTTGGAACCCCTTCGGGGCGATCCTTTTCAAGGCCCGTGCATCCGCTTCTTTTACAGCCCAACTGAAAGATTTCAGTGGGCCCTATCCATTTGGCACTATACCCGACGTGCCGCCAGACATTGCTGGTGATTCCATTTCTTGCTACACACCAGAGGTTTGGCTTCATTCAGAACAACAAGTCACGGGCGCTTATTACCACTGGGAAACGCCTGATGGGAACATCGTTTCCCAACCTGACAGCTTTTCCATTTTGGTAGATCAGCCAGGGAATTACATCCTCTACGGCACTGCCATTCAAGGTTGTACGGAAGGGGCAGATACATTTTATGTACCCTCTTTGATCAAGGATATTAATGTGGAAATACTTGCCGATACCACATGGGACTGTTCTTTCAGAACGGAGCTGCTCGGCATCAGCAATGGCGACCTTTTTCACTGGACTGGGCCGTTTGGTTTTTATTCCAGTGATACTTTGATCGAAGTGACAGAAGCAGGGTTGTATATTTTAAATGTGCAGGATGAACTGTCCGGTTGTTGGGGCGTGGATTCGATCTATGTGTCCCGAATTGCTTGTGAAGATGTTGACCCCGGCGTAATACCATTCGATGGCAACTTAGCGGTGATGTGGGACGTGTTGATCCCCAATTTCACCGTCCCTTCTGATATTACGATTGATTGCAGTGGCGACCCTACCGACCTGAGCCTAACGGGCGACGTGACCGATGAATCGGACAACTGCACAGTAGATATTGGTGAAGCTGTTTATGATGATGATGTGGAAATTGTTTGCGGAGGGGAAATGAGGATCACCCGCACTTGGCTACTCGTGGACGATTGCGGCAACCCAGCCACGGCAGAGCAGATCATTTATATGCAAGATACCATCGCCCCTACTTTTGACCCACCTGCCGACCTCACTTTGGACTGTTCCCAAAACCCTTATGATGTATTTCTGACAGGCTTCCCAACCAACTATGAAGACAATTGCGACCCCGATCAAGGCGTATTCATCAATAATAATGAAACGACCAGTAATTGCAATGGGGAGACCATCGTGACCCGTACATGGGCCATACAGGATGCTTGTGGAAATGTGGCCGAAGGGGTGCAGGTCATTACTCTGATTGACACCATTGCGCCAGCGTTTACGGTGCCTGCTGACGTCACTTTAGAATGCACGACGGACGTCAATGACCTCACTTTCACAGGTGACGTTTTGGATGAGAACGACAACTGCGACGGCAGCATCGGGCAAGCCA
>CBDCVJ010000049.1:0-218343 GCA_965222975.1 Saprospiraceae bacterium
CCTGGCGGGGCGACCTGATCGCTGACACCGAAGGCCACCTTTTTGATGTCGGGTACCAAACCGATTCGACCAGGTCTGCCTTTCTTGTACAATATAATACACTTGGGGATACCGTTTTCACCAGATCCTATCTGAACCCAACTTACCCTAATGATGATTTCATTGTGACAGCCTCAATAGAAATGGATACCAATGGGGTCATCCACTTGTTGTGCGGCATTGACAACAACCCCATTGGGAACAATGCCGATATCTATCTATTGAGGTTAAACAAGGGGGGAGAGGTGCTGGACTCCTTTGTATATGGGAGCCCTACGGAAGTAGAGCTGCCATACTCTATGCTTACTGATAATGACGGTGGGGTCATAATCGGAGCCAACAAAACCAACTGGGGAATCGTGACCAATGGCTTCTACGGCAGAACGCATATATTTAAGGTAGACAGTTTAGGGCAAATCGAATGGGAATACAATTCAAGTTCCTCCCTGTTGTTTGATGCTGCAAGGGACATGGTCAAAACACCTGATGGGAGCTTGATCATTGCAACCGGGAAAGGAACAGAAATCCCGATTAACCCGTCCTCAAGTCAGTTAGCTTGGAACGGTTACATTTTAAAATTAAATGCCAACCACTTTTATGAATGGGGGATTGAACTCAGGGGAACGAGGCCTTCCCCAACTTCTGGGTTTAGAAAAGTTGTTGAAGCAACAGATGGCACAGGTTACATTGCGATGGGAAATCTTGGTGAAGATGTAACAACAGGCGAAGAGGTGTACGGTTCTTGGCTCGTAAAAGTGTCAACTGATGGAGACAGTGTATGGGCAAGGTATTATTCTTATTTTGATAGTATTGCTTCCGAACCCCGCCCCAAAGACCTAAAAGCTACGCCCGATGGTGGATATGTAATAGTTGGAGAAACAAAACCAAGGCTTCCCAATGGCCAACAAGTGCAACGGGCATGGATCATGAAGCTGGATGAGCATGGTTGCCTCATCCCTGGTTGTGAAAAAAACGATACAACCTCCTCCACCCACCTCCCAGTGGAAAAACAGGTGCAGCTTGCCATCTATCTCAACCCCACCAGCGACTACCTGAACTTTCAGCTGCGGACGCCGCAGGCCATCAATGCGGCCACCTTCCGAATAGTGGATGCCAGTGGCAAAGTGGTGAAGGAAATGCAAAGCAACATGCCAAAGGAGACGCATATCGTGCCTGTGTGGGACTGGGCCAATGGAGTTTATTTTTTACAATATATGGAAAATGGACAAGTACTTCACTCAGAGCAATTCATAAAAGCGAAATAAGGAAGAGGCTATATTTGCCCCTTCAATTTTTCGTTATGCTGTTCCAACATTCTACCCTCAATTGCAAAGGCCACCTCATCAACCTTGAAACACCCGCTGTCATGGGCATCCTCAATGTGACGCCTGACTCCTTTTACGACGGCGGTAAACACCAACAGCTCGATGAGCAACTCCAGCAAGTGGAAAAAATGCTGAATGAAGGGGCGACTTTCATTGACATTGGTGGCATGTCGAGCAGGCCAGGAGCGAACATCATTGATGAAAAAGAGGAATTGGAACGGGTACTGCCTGTCATTCAAAAAATAAAAGAAACTTTTCCCGAAGCCCTTATCTCCATTGACACCATACAATCAAGTGTTGCCAAACGAGCCATTGAAGCAGGTGCCTCCATCATCAACGATATTTCCGCTGGCCGCATTGACCCTCGCATGTATGAAACGGTTGCCGAACTGGGAGCACCTTATATACTAATGCATATGCAGGGAACACCCCAGCAAATGCAACAAGATCCCACCTATAAAAATGTGGCGCTGGAAATTCTCGATTTCTTCATAAAAGAAATTGGAAAACTCCGCTCCCATGGTGTGAAAGACATAATCGTTGATCCTGGTTTTGGTTTTGGGAAATCGGTGGAACACAATTATGAACTGCTGAACAAAACGCACGTCTTTAAAATGCTCGAAGTACCTATCCTTGCCGGCATTTCCAGAAAATCCATGATCTGTAAGGTTTTGAAAGTCAACCCAGCTAATGCATTGAACGGAACGACTGCCTTGCACATGGTCGCCCTGCAACAGGGGGCAAAAATCCTCCGAGTCCACGATGTGAAAGAAGCAGTTGAGTGCATCCGCCTTTTTCAACAATTGGAAAAATTGGCTGATAAACAATAAACATGAGTCATCCCGAATTTTTGATAAGCCCTACTAGGGGCTTAATATTGGTAGAATAGAGGTGTAAAAATACGTCTCAGCGTGCCGTAGGTACGCAATGTGTCCGCATCTTGCGTACCTACGGCACGCTGGAGCCGTTTTTCTGAATTTTTGCTACTACCAATGTTTCGTCCCTCTGGGACGATTTAAAAATTCGGGATAGCTCATGTTTACCGTTCACCTGCCAGTAAAACATTCAAATAAAAACACATATTTTTCCAAAATAATGCTTGAAAGCTCAAGGCAAATACGGAAATTCGCAGGATGAAAACGAACACTCTGGAGCAGCAACAACCACTCACCGAAAATATTATCAAAAAGGTCGCCCTTCGCTTCATGCGACAGTATTACAAGTTTCGACTGCGCTACGAAGACCAACCTGTGACGGCCAGTTACGACCTTGAAGGCGTTGGCGGGATCATCGCCGACGGTTATTACTCTTTCAAAAAAACAGATGGAAAAACATTCACGGCCACCTTTGAAGCTACCAGTAAGGCATCAAGGGATGAGGTTGTGTTCAAACCACAGATGCGGATTTTGTTCTGGGACGGACTCGCAGTAGCGAGCATTGTAACATTGACCCTCACTGCGATCAATTATTTTCAAAACCTCCACCTACTGGACGAGCGGACTATTACCATACGGATCTCATTGCTACTTTCCTCCATGATCCTTTCCATGTTAGCCTTTTATTTGATTGCCAAAAATTTCAGGCGCTACCGCTATATCTATGCCATTGAACAGTTCAAAAAATACCACGCCAACGAGCAATGGATCGCTCTTGCCGACGATGTGTTCGACGGCCATAACGATAAATATTTTAGGGAACTGAAATACCAGTGCATTTTCAATGGTTTTGGCATTGTCCAGATCAATCAAAATCTCGACACCAAAATATTGGTCACACCTTCCAGGCAGGACATCTTTCTGGGCAAAAGAAAAGAGGTGGACTTTTTGCCGCAAAAAATAGCACAGCAACAACAGGCAGTCAAAAAATTCGATGCTAAATGGGCATTGACCCAGTCCTGGTTGCCGGGGTTTATGAAAAAAAAGGATTCCATTCTCCGCTTCCGCAGGAGCTACAATACCCAACTGGCCGTGACCGCTTTTTGCTTTTTACTGATCGGTTTTTTGTATATCAAAGAGATGGAGCTTTCAGGCTATCAGATTGTGGAGAAAGAGGAATTTAAAGAAGACATTGCCAAGTCAAAATCAAATGAGGTAAGGGAACAGCCTGAGGTGTTGGGCGATTCTTTACTACCCGAAACCCATATTCCCAACCCCGATATAGAAGAATTTAACAGGAGCATCTTGAAGACGGAAAAGAGAATCAGCGCCCAAAAGAAAGAGCCCCAGCCTCCTCCGCCCCCCAAGCCCAAACCACAGCTCCCAAAGGAGGATACCACCCAAATTGTCGTGAACCAAGACAACAACAAGACACTCGCCTATGATTGCTCCCGTTACTTTACTTTCGAGACCTATAAATATGTCGTAGAAGAGAATAGTTACAAAAACTGGTCGGCAGCCGAGCGCCGCCTTGCCCTCATCCGCAACAGCAAAATCCCTTCTGCGGCCCTTTCCAAGCATTGTTTTTTTCCAGATGAAACTGGCTTTTTTATCTATCTCGGAGAAATTTTTAATTCACCGGAAGAAGCATCTCAATACATTGAGGAACTAAATACCATGTCCCAATCTGTCATAAAAAATGTCCGTCAATTGAAAATTACCCGCTTGAGGCCGCCGGTGGGAAGGTAGTCCGGCAGTGAGCAGTCAAGACAGTAGAAAGCTAAATGTTTATAAATAAATAAAAAAGCAAGGTGAATAACACCTTGCTTAATAAATGAAAAAAGGCTTAAGGTAAAATCTTTGATGGTGCAGTCATATAGTCGGGAAATTTATTTCCCACTTATATTTGACGTCCGGGAAATAAATTTCCCGACTACTGATATTAAAAAAGAAAGTTGTTGTTGTAAGCATCGCACCATTTACCAGAAATGGGGGGTAACCACAGGGGGCAACCAACGTTGGAGGGGGGATTCCAACAGGGGGATAGATCCGAAAAAATGGACGACGACATGCAACGAACAACTTCCGGGTTATGCATTCAAGTGTTGCTTTCGAGCAACTAAGGGCTTACTTCAAAACCCTTTTGGATTCCATTCCGCCACAGTACACACTGTATCAATCCTTAATAATTTGTTGAAGAAATTTGTGATCAATCAACTGCACTATCCTTTCTAACAAATCCCTTTAGTAATTTTTTGTCTTTGTTCGGTTTGTTTCCTGATGTGTACTAAATGCTCACTTTAGGATTTTGCCTTCAATGTGCTGTCAAAAGTTGCGGGCCGATTCTGGTAAGAAGTTGTTTTAGAAAACCTTTTTTGCTCGCCCGAAGAAGTGTTTTACTTTTAATTACTTAAATCAACCCTTTTGTTGATCTGGACGCACCCACCTCATTTCTACTTCAACTCAATCGTTGAATGCGGTCTTTCAAAAGAGAGCAAAAATCAAGCTAAATTTGGAAAATTCTTAATACCAACATACTACCCTCCTTCTGAAACCCCTTTAGAATAAGTACTTATTAAAAAAATAAAAATGTAAAAATAATTTATATATATTTTTTCGGACATACTATAATTCCCATTTTAAGTTACTATACACTTTTTTGCCCAAATCCGTTTTCAGGCAAAAGGGGAAGAAGCTCATAGAGAGGGAGGTGTTTTTTTTTGATTTTTTTCAGAAAAAAATCAAAAAAAAAACACCTCCCTCTCTAAATTGACCTTCCTCTCAGGCATGAAAACCAGCCTTTTTCAAAAAGTGTATAGCAACTTATTCCCATTAGATTGCGTTTCAAGGGTACTATGAGTCATTTTGCCATTAGTCGGGAAAGAACCTTCCAAAATATCTACTTAGGCTTTTAACTACTTCTTCAGCTGGAAAACCTGCATGGCAGTCGAACTGGGCTTGTTGGTAGTATTTCATCCGTTCATCCAATTCATTTTGGATAAATGCCTCCAATTCTTTGGCTGTTTTCCCCTTTATCAATGGCCTTTCTGCAGATTCGTTCATAAGCCGTTTTGTTAGGATCTCAACTGGTACATCCAAAAAGATAGTGACTCCGTGATGATTCATCCACTCCATATTATCATTAAAACAAGGAACCCCACCGCCTGTTGCCACGACGACCTTTTCCAGGTTTATCATTTCCTGTAAATACTCTGCCTCCAAATTCCTGAAATAACCTTCTCCGTGTTCCTCGAAAATCTCAGCAATGGACATTCCCTGCTTTTTTTCCAAAATGCTGTCCATGTCCAAAAAATCCAAACCAAGCTTCGAGGCAAGGCGTTTACCTATGAAAGATTTTCCGGCCCCCATAAATCCTATCAGGAATATTTTCATAAAAGAGAAATCTAATATAGTTTGGAGTTCTTGGTTTGAAGTTCTTGGATTTTGGCTAAATGAAAACCGAAACAGTACATTTGCTGCTGCAATGAAAATCAAAAACTATGGAAATGAAAAATTTTAGCTTTATCAATAATCACATAATGCAGTGCTTTTTTGCAGGTTTGCTGTTAGCGACCATCTCCTGCACAAAAGACAATAACTCAGGCAAATCAATTGAGGAGATTCAGGCCAATGGCAAGATCAGCTCCATTATCAGAAGCCCTATCAGTGCTGATGGTGCAAAGGATACCATTAATGTGGCTAGATTGACCTTTGAGGAAATAACCTACGATTTTGGAGAGGTCAAGGAAGGCGATATTGTAAAACATACGTTTGTTTTTACCAATACTGGCAAAGTACCATTGATTATCAACGACGCGCATTCGAGCTGTGGATGTACGGTGCCAAAATGGCCAAAAGAACCAGTACCACCTGGCGCAAGTGAAAAAATTGATGTGGAGTTCAACACCAAATCCAAGCCTAGAAATCAAGAAAAGTCAATCACGATCAATGCCAATACTTATCCATCTGTGACCAAAGTTTTTTTAAAAGGCTATGTTCATCCAACAGAAAGTTAAAAGTCTTATTTAGGCCACGACGATAGGCGTGGTTTTTATACTTGAAGGGATTCTCTTGGAATTACTTTTCAGATTCAAACAACTATGCAAAATTTTATCTTTTTACAAGCCGAAGGACTGATCCAAATGTTCCCCTTACTCCTCATTTTTGTGGTGTTTTGGTTTTTTATTTTACGCCCTCAAATGAAAAAGCAAAAGGAACAAGGCAAGTTTGCTGAACAATTGGCCAAAGGACAGGACGTGGTAACATCCAGTGGTATTTTAGGCAAAATCAACAGGATTGACGGAGAAATTGTCCATCTTGAAATAGCCACCAAGACTGTCATCAAAATCACCAAGGGGGCCATTTCCAGGGAACTAACAGAAGCCGTTGCAAAGAACAAGGTTGACAATTCTCCCATTGAGGTCAAGACTTAATTGGTTTTTGGTTTGAGGTTTTTAATTTGTATGTTCGAATCAAAAACTAAAACCCCAAACCAAAAACCACCTTGCTTTGCTTATGCAAAATCCCTTTAAAGACTTCACTTTAAAAATTGACAATGAGCGTTCGGCACTACTCATTTGTATTGGGGTTGCTTTTTTGATATGGTTTTTTCTAAAACTCTCTAAAGATTACGAAACTGATAAAAACATCTACATCGAGTATGCCTTGCCTTCCATGATGGAGTTTACTGAAACACCTCCGTCTTCCTTGGTGGCAACTTTGCACGGCACGGGCTTCCAACTGGTCAAGAAATTTTTGCTGCACCGTCGTCCAACCATTTCCATAGATTTGACCCAATTCCCAAAAACGGAAGTCCAGCGCAGCTTGCTCATATGGAAAATACAAGAAGAAACAGGCATGACCGTCCAAAACATCAACTTGGACTATCTAAATTTTACCGTAGACAGTACCGCCACGAAAAAAGTACCAATTGAACTTGATTTGGAAATCGTGTATGAAGAAGATTTTTTTGCAATTCAGCCTATCAAGGTTTCCCATGACAGTATCACTTTGGCAGGCCCAATGCAAGAATTAGAGCAAATTACCAGTGTCCGAACCGAGCGTACAGTTTTTGCCCCCATTCACGGAAATGTTGAGAAAACAATTGCCATCAACATGGAGGGGTTCAAGCATATCACTCACCAACCTGAGGAAATCAAAGTAGAAATTTTTGCGGAGCAATTCACTGAAAAATCGTTCAAAATTCCGGTTACAGTGGTAGGCGCACCAACGGATTTTCAAATTTTGCCGACAAGCGTTCATGTCTCCTGTGCTGTTGGCCTAAGCCATTTTGAGGCTTTGGTTGCAGATAGTTTTCTAATAGAAGCAGATTTGGGGCAGGCCATTAAACTTGGCGATGAAAAAAACGTTCCTGTTAATTTGAAAGGCAGTCCTTCTTGGATCAAGTCGCCCCGTATTTCACCAAAAATTGTGGAATATGTCCTCATAAAATGACCTATATTTTCCCCAACATTTAAGCACCCTAACTACGGAAACTAACAAGCACTGCTATGATTATTTTAAAGATTATTGGCATCGTCCTAGTTGTTCTGGCCGCTTTGCTATTTCTGGCCTACCTCATCCAACCTGCACTTTTAACTCTTCCTTACACCACCTTTATTAAGTTGTTTGTAAAAAACCCTCCTTATCTCGATCTGGAGAAACATTTTCCACAGCACCAGTTATTCAAGGATAATTGGGAAACCATCCAAAAAGAACTTTTGGAGGTTTTGAAGGAAGAAGAAAATGTGCCCAAGTTCCATGAGATTGACAGTATTCAACGATTTATTTCTGCCAAAGACGATGTTCCCTGGCGAACGTTCATTATCAAGGCTTATGGGAAATGGGCCCCAGTGAATTCGGAAAAAGTACCCGAAACAGTCAAACTATTAAAACAAATCCCGCAGATTACTACCGCTATGTTTTCCATTCTGGATGGGGGCAAGCACATCCCTCCTCACATGGGCTTTTTCAAAGGGGTCATGCGCTACCACCTTGGATTGATTGTACCGACTGATGCTCCGTGCCACATTACCGTTGGAGGGAAAAAATACTCTTGGAAAGAGGGGGAAGACGTCCTTTTCGACGACACTTATATACATGAAGTCTGGAACAAAAGCACAAATCGCCGAGCCGTGCTTTTCTGCGATGTCTATAGGGAAAAAGATCTGCCCAATTGGGTGCAATATTTTAACCGGAAAATGTTCGAAATGCTTTCTTCTTCCAACCGACTCAAAAAAGCATTGAAAAAAGCGGAACTAACGCAGGATATTCAGCAGCCGGAAATGGCTTAAATCAATTGAAGTATAAATGAACCTTCTTTTAGTCGCCGCTACCCCTTTCGAAATCCAACCATTAAAAGATTTCCTTGACTCCTCCTTTGAAACGGTGTCGGACTTTCATTTCAAAAAAAAGGACGTCGAAATTCAACTGCTTATTACAGGTGTGGGCATGACACACACTGCCTTTTCACTGGGACATGTGTTGGCAAAAAGAAATTTCCACCTAGCCATCAATGCTGGTATCGCCGGAGCGTTCAATCGTTCATTAAAGATTGGGGAAGTAGTCCAAGTCGGATCAGAACAATTTGGTGATATGGGAGCTGAGGAAAAGGAGGGAGGGTTCACCGATCTATTCGAAATGGGCTTATGGGAAAAAGACCTGCCGCCTTTTCAAAATGGTAAATTGATAAACAATGGTTCTTCTGAATATAGTTTTCTACCAACGTGCAAAGGGCTGACCATTAATAAAGTGCATGGGTCAGCGGCTTCCATAAAAGTTATTGAAGAAAAATACAATGCTGACATCGAGAGCATGGAAGGGGCCGCATTTTTCCTTGCCTGCAAATTGTCGGAAGTGCCGTTTTTAGAAATCCGGTCCATTTCCAATTACGTTGAACCACGCAACCGGGAAAACTGGGATTTGCCATTGGCCATCAATAACCTCAATAAAGTGCTGGTGGAAATCATCGAGATAATCAGTACCCACACCTTATAGGTTTATTCAATACCTAATAAGGTATAATTCGAGGATATACGTCATGAAAATCATCCCAACAAAACACCTTGCCAATTGGCGCAGTACTGGCCAATATTTCAACTATAAACGCCACCAGGTTTTTTACAAAGAAGGTGGCCATGGTGAAACCCTTTTGCTCATTCATGGCTTCCCGACCGCTTCCTGGGACTGGCATCTGGTCTGGGAAAAACTGACCAAACACTTCCATGTCATTGCCCCTGATATGATCGGCTTCGGATTTTCGGACAAGCCCAAAAACTACCATTACTGCATCATGGACCAAGCTGACCTCCATGAAGTGATGATGGAAAAAATAGGCATCTCAAAAGTCCACATCCTTGCTCATGACTACGGTGACACGGTGGCCCAGGAAATGCTTGCTCGGTGGTTATTACGCAAAGACGCCCCCATCCAAGCCCTTGAAATTCAATCGATTACATTATTGAACGGTGGCATATTTCCCGAAATGCACTATCCACGTGGTATCCAAAAAATACTGGCCAGTCCAATAGGAATTTTACTTGCCCCTTTTATGGGCAAGCCCCGTTTGGCCAAAACATTCCGTGATATTTTTGGGAAAAACACCCAGCCAACCAAAGAAGAAATAGATGAATTTTGGTTTTTGATTGCTTACAAAAAAGGCAAATACCGCATCCCTAAAATCATTCAATATATGCACGAGCGTGTCATCCACCGGGAGCGTTGGGTAGGTGCATTGGAACAATGCACTCTGCCACTGTTTCATATCAATGGCGCCGCTGATCCTATTTCAGGCAGACATACTGGCGAGTATTTTCAAAAAATGATACCACAAGTGAAATCATTTTTCCTTGATGATATCGGACATTATCCTCAGGTGGAGGCTCCAGGAGCAGTGCTAAAGCTTTTATTTCAGAATATGGGTAAGTGATTTAACTCACATCAAAATCTTCTATTTCCTGCTACATTTGCCGCTTCCCTGTAGTTGGGAGATTTATTTCCCAATTTCTGTTTATTGACAGGAAATAAATTTCCCGACTACGAGGGGCAATTCAAAGAAACTTCTCCAAATGGGATTATTCAAGAAAGGAACAAAACCATACAGCATTTTTAATATGAAATGCCCCCGTTGCCATGAGGGCGACCTCTTTGAGACAGGAGCCTTCTCTTTTCAGAAATCGTTCGACATGCCAGAGAATTGCCCCAACTGTGGGCAGAAGTATTTCCTCGGCCCTGGGTTTTATTATGGCGCCATGTTTATTTCCTACATTATCACTGGGTTTTATGCTTTGATATTTTGTGGTGTCCTTATCCTTGTATTTGGGGTTCATTGGCAAACGGCTTTCTTCTCCATGTTGATCTCGATGATTATTTTGTTTGTCTGGTTTTTCCGTTTAGCAAGGGCAGTGTGGATAAATTTTAATGTGAAATACGATCCAAACGTCGGTGCAGAAAAATAATCAAAAAGCGCTTAGTTCTTCCTGAAATGACGGGATAGTTAAAATGCTATCGCGTCATTTTTTTATTATCAAAAAGGAAGCAGTACATTGGACGTTCACTTTTTAATTTTTAAATAAATGAAAATACTGAACACTCCCGACGAACGTTTTGCCAACCTGCCCGGCTACCCTTTTGCTCCTAATTATGTCGAAATAGAACCTGGCCTTAAAATGCATTATTTGGATGAAGGCCCAAAAAATGGAGCTATCGTTCTTTTATTACATGGCCAACCAAGTTGGTCGTACCTCTATCGCAAAATGATCCCTGTTTTTGTGGAAAATGGCTACCGAACCATTGCCCCTGACCTCATCGGTTTTGGCAAATCCAGTAAGCCAACTGAGCAATCGGATTACACTTATGCCCGGCACATCGAATGGATGGAAACATTTTTACAAAAACTTGATTTGCAAGACATTAATGTATTCATCCAAGATTGGGGCGGCCTGATCGGCTTGCGGAATGTCATCAACAACCCCGACCGTTTCAGAACCATTACAGCAGGCAATACGGCTTTGCCAACAGGTGATCAACAAATGCCAGCTGCCTTTACCCAATGGGTGGCTTTTGTGAAATCCGCCTCATATTTGCCTTGTGGGAAAATACTGCAATCGTCCACTGTTTCTGAACTTTCGCCCAAAGTAATGGCTGCCTACGATGCTCCATTTCCCGATGCAACATATCAGGCTGGAGCAAAGATCTTCCCCTCTCTCGTACCAGCATCTCCCGACCATCCCGAAACGGAAAACAACCGGCTCGCCTGGCAAAAGCTCATGAAATGGGACAAACCTTTCCTTACGCTGTTTAGCGATAGCGACCCCATTATGAAAGGTGGCGAAAAGATTTACCAAAAATTGGTGCCCGGTGCCAAACATGACCAGCACAGCATTATCAAAGCAGGGGGTCATTTTCTCCAAGAAGATAAAGGGGAGGAAATTGCCCGAAAAATGATAGCGTTTATTTCCTGACGCTTAAAAAAATCATGAGCTACACCATCAGCGAATCCAATCAAGGCCGTCAAGAACTGCTTGGCAACAATTACAACCGTCTTGCCCTCAAGTATTTCCGACAGATTCCCCTACCGGGAAACAGTCGTATCCTCGACCTCGGCTGCGGGCAAGGCGAGGCAACACGGCTTTTGTATGAAACCTATTCTCCATCTGAATGCATCGGTTTCGATATGGATGAGTCGATTTTGGACATTGCAAAAAGTAAGGGTGGCGGCCCAACCTATCAGCAGGGCAATGCCAAACAATTGCCGCACAATGATGACCAATTCGATATGGTGTTTGCACGACTGTTGTTGATCCATGTCCCTGGCTGTGAAGAGGTTATAAAAGAAATGGTCAGAGTTTGTAAGCCCGGTGGAGTAGTTATGGTGCAAGATCTGGCTATTCCTAAAAAGGCTGACCTCTATCCAGAAAATTGGGCATATGAAAAAACCAACCATGCCATGCGAGAACTTTTCGCTAACCCGGATATGGGAAAACAATTGCCACTTTTGTTCAAATCGGCTGGACTAAAAAACATAACGATCAGGAGCGATATTTACCTCTTGCACGAAAAAGGGTCCGCCAAGCATTTGATGACCCAAACCGCCGAGGGTATGCTGGACAAGATGGTAGAAAATGGAATTTTAAAAAAAGAAGAGATAGAAGGATTTATTAATGAAATGATACGAGTAGAAAATAGCAACGATTATACGTTTTTGACCAATCCTTTTATTTCTATTTGGGGAAATAAAACATAAAGTGAAATAAAATTATCCATGAAAAAACTGATCCTCTCCGCCGCATTAACGGGCGCAGCCACCAACCGAAACCATTGCCCCCATTTACCATATACCCCCAAAGAAATAGCTGCTGAAGGAAAAAGAGCCGTCGATGCAGGTGCAAGCATTTTACATATCCATGCGCGGGAAGATAATGGCATGCCGAGCTGGCGGTTGGAAGTTTTTCAAGCGATTCAAGAAGAAGTACGGAAATTATGTCCCGATGTAATTATTAATTATTCGACTGGGGCGATTGGAATAACCAAAGAAGAAAGGTTAAATCATATATTGCCCATAAAACCCGATATGGCCGCATTTAATATGGGCAGCATGAATTATGCGATATATTCCAAAAAAGCAAAAAAATTTTATTTAAGCGGTGTATTTGAAAATTCTTTTGATACCATGCAATATGCCGTTAAAATAATGAACGAAGCTGGCACATGCCCTGAAATGGAATGTTTTGACACAGGGCATTTGAATAATGCAGCTATATTAAGGGACATGGGTTTAATTCCAAATAATGCCTGCTATAGTTTGGTCATGGGCGTGTTGGGCGGCATCCCAGCAACCACGGAAAATTTAATTCATCAAATAAATCAAGTGCCAGAAGATGCATATTGGCAATGCATAGCGGTCAGCAGAAAACAATGGCAAATGGCTGCCGTAGCCTGCACAATGGGCGGTAATTTTAGAGTAGGCTTGGAAGACAATTTTTATTTACCCAATAATGAGATGGCCAAGTCAAATGGTGAATGCGTGGAATGGGGTGTTAAACTGGCTAATATGATGGGACGGAAAGTGGCGACAATTTCGGATACGAGGGAGATGTTGAATATTACACTCCGCAAATGATTTTTTTAACACATAGACACATAAACACACATAGTTTTTTTTGAAAATGTATATATCCAAAAATAAGGAATCCTAATTCGTTTCCTCCCCCCACCCCCCTCCAAAGGGGGAGACAAAACCATTCAATTATTTTAAAGAGTGCTGGGATTTTAAACCTAAGCAATTATTTTAGGTTAGTGAACAGCTCTGTCTCCCCCTTTGGAGGGGGTGGGGGGAGGAAAAACTGGTTGGAATTATTTCGATTTTTTTATTTAGAACGACTCTAATAAATTTCAATGTTTCTAACTATTTAATATAAATACAAGTGTTTAAAGAAAATTTATTTGAAGATAAAACTGTGTTGGTCACCGGAGGCCGCAGCGGCATCGGCTATGGCATCGCCAAACATTTTTTAGAATATGGCGCTAAAGTATTTATCTGTTCGAGAAAAGAAGAACCTTTAAAAAAAGCGGCGAAAGAATTATCCGAATTTGGAGAGTGTCATTTTTATCCATGCGATATCCGAAAAACCGATGATATAAAAACTCTTGCCGAAAAAATAAAAAATACATTTAATAACCTCGATATTTTAATCAATAATGCAGGTGGGCAATTCCCGGCACCTGCTGAATTAATTTCAGAAAATGGCTGGGCTGCTGTTATCAATAATAATTTAAACGGCACCTTTTATATGTCGCAAGAAATGGCTAAATCATTTTTTATCCCACAAAAAAAAGGCATTATCGTAAATATTATTGCCAACATGTTCCGAGGCTTTCCCGGCATGGCACATACAGGCGCAGCAAGGGCAGGCGTGGAAAATTTAACTAAAACATTGGCGCAAGAATGGGCGGAGCATAATGTTCGAATAAATGCTGTAGCCCCCGGCACCATTGAGTCTTCCGGCCTCGAACAATACCCACAACCGGTTAAAGATATGTTTGCAGAAGCAAAAAAAGATAATTTAATGGGGCGTTTTGGAACGGTGGAAGATGTGGCAAACACCGTTTTATTTTATGCCAGTCCGTTGTCATCATATATCAGCGGCACTACTTTATATGTGGACGGCATGGAGCATTTGGCTGGCGACCGTATGGGACTATATAAAACTTTGAAATCATTTATTTGAGAAATCAGAGGTCAGACCGCAACGCTGTCAGAAATCAGACATTATACAGCGAAGCGATCTGACTTCTGACAGTAAAACGGTCTGACTTCTGACCTCTATTTATATGTCAAACAACTTATTCACAGAAGAGCACGAATTATTCCGCCAATCGCTGCGGGATTTTATTGACAAAGAGATCCACCCCCATATTGATCAATGGGAGGAAGACCGACGCATCCCCCGTGATATATGGAAAAAAATGGGCGACATGGGATTTCTTGGCTTGGCCTATCCAGAAGAATATGGTGGAAAAGGATTGGACTTCTTTTTCGATGTGGTTTTTAATGAAGAATTAGGAAGGATCAATTCTGGCGGATTTATCATTACCCAACAAGTGGTGCAATATATGTCGGGGCCATATATTTTAAAATATGGGTCTGAAAAATTAAAACAGAAATATTTGCCGGGAATTATATCTGGCGAATTAATTTCCAGTATTGGCATCACCGAGCCGGGTGCAGGATCGGATGCCCAAAACATTCAAACTAAAGCCATAAAAAAGGGAGACCACTATATTGTTAATGGATCAAAAACTTTTATCACAAATGGCGTATATGGCGATTTTATTGTTACGGTGGTAAAAACAAACCCCGATGCGGGAGCGGCTGGAATTAGTTTATTGGTCATTGATAGAAATGCAAAAGGGGTATCTGCTCGGAAATTAAAAAAATTGGGTTGGCATGCTTCCGATACGGCGGAATTAAGTTTTGACAATGTGGAAGTGCCCATCGAAAATTTAATTGGTCAGGAGGGATATGGATTTTATTATTTAATGAATGGGCTGCAATTGGAGCGGCTTTGTTTTATTCCATGTTCTGTTAAAGCAATGGAATTAGCCATCGCCAAATCATTGCAATATATGTCCGAGCGAGAAGCATTTGGCCGACCGATAAATCGTTTTCAGGTGTTGCGCCACCGCATTGCACAATTGTCCGCAGAAATAGAAGCGGTAAAGGCATTTAGTTATTATTGTTGTAAAATGTATAATGAGAGCATATATGATGTCAAATTATGCTCAATGGCAAAATTGGTCTGCACAGAATTAAATGAAAAAGTGGCCACCCAATGTCTGCAATTTTATGGCGGCTATGGATTTATGGAAGAATATCCAATGGCCCGTATGTACCGGGATGTACGGGTCGGAACGATTGGTGGTGGCTCGTCAGAAATTATGCGGGAAATAATTGCCAAAATGGTGATTGATGCAGTGGATTATAAAAAAGCGGAAACGAGTTTTACTTATTCAGGCGGTGGCAATTCCAATATTTCTTTTTTTAATGAAGACCATGATATGTTCCGCCAAACGCTGCGGGATTTTTTAAATAAAGAAGTCAAACCAAATATAGATCAATGGGAAAAAGATGGGGAGTGCCCTCGACATATTTATGAAAAATTCGGGCAAATGGGATTGTTCGGATTGGATATTGGCGAAAAATATGGCGGCAATAAAAATGACATATGGCACCAGGTTATTTTACATGAAGAATTGGCTCGTGTTAATTCCGGCGGTTTTGCAGCGGCAATGGGCGCTCATTTTGGCTTGGCCATGACACATATAAATGCCGAAGGAAATGAGACTCAAAAAGAAAAATATTTAATCCCAGGAATTAAAGGCGAATTAATTGGTTGCATGGCCGTCACTGAGCCATTCGGTGGTTCCGACGTGCAGGCCATGAGAACAACGGCCATTAGGGAAGGCGACCATTATATAATTAATGGCAGTAAAACATTTATCACCAATGGCGTGAACAGCGATTATATTGTGGCAGCCGTAAAAACCGATCCCGATAAAAAAGCAAAAGGAATTAGCATGATAATTATTGAGCGGGATCGCCCTGGCGTTTCTGCCAATAAATTAAATAAATTAGGCTGGCATGCCTCTGACACCGGAGAAATAGCTTTTGACAATGTAAAAGTTCCTGTCGAAAATTTATTGGGCCAAGAAAATGCAGGTTTCTTTTATATCATGCAGCATTTTGTTTCCGAGCGATTAAGCATGTCTATTGGTGCAGTTGCCGCATCGCAATATGCTTTGGAAACGACCCTAAAATATATGGATGAGCGGGAAGCGTTCGGCAGAAAAATAAATAAATTTCAAGTGCTTCGCCACCGCATCGCACAAATGGCTTCAGAAATAGAATTAAATAAACAGTTCGTTTATTCGCTTTATGACCGATATGCCAAAGGGGATTATTTGGTAAAAGAAGCGAGCATGGCAAAATTGGTTTGTACCCAATTGGCAGATAAAGTGACTTTTGAATGCCTGCAAATGTTTGGTGGATATGGCTATATGGAAGATTATCCGTTGGCGAGGATGTGGCGGGATGCACGGCTCGGGCAAATTGGTGGTGGCACTTCAGAAATATTATGCGAAATTATTTCTAAAATATTAATTGATGGGAAGGGGTATGAGGAGCCATTGGCGGAAAAGAAAGAGGAGATGGTGTAGCCAACTTAGACGTTCATTCATACTGCCGCAAATTAGTTTAATATCAGTGGAAAAATAAAACGCACAAATTTGCCTGCAAACACGCCCCCTTTGTCATTGCCTCCGGCCAACTCTGCGTCATAGTGTGCGGTGTGCCCGACTTCCATAAAATGGATTAAAATAAAAATAAATAACATGGTTTCAACATTTCCAAAAACGAAAAAAATAACCACCGGAGAAGACTATATCAATTCCCTCCGCAACCGGAATTTAACCATTTATTTATTCGGCGAAAAAATAAAAGAACCAGTTGACCATCCGATGATCCGGCCGTCCATAAATGCACTGGCCAAAACATATGACCTCGCCGTGGCTGCTCCTGAACTGGCTTCTGTCATTTCCCCATTTACGGGCGAGCGGGTCAGCCGTTTTTTAAATATATGTACCGATGTAAATGACCTTGTTTTACAAAATAAAATGCAGCGGAAATTAGGGCAATCAACAGGTACTTGTTTTCAGCGTTGTGTGGGCATGGACGCATTTAATTCGCTTTATTCGGTGACATTTGAAATGGATGAAAAATACAAAACGAATTACCATGATCGGTTAAAATTATTTTTAACAAAAATGCACCAATACAATTATGTGGTTGGTGGGGCAATGACGGATGTAAAAGGCGACCGCAGTTTACCGCCGCACCAACAGGCGGATAAAGACATGTTCGTGCATATTTCAAAAAGGACCGAAGAAGGCGTTCATATAAGTGGTGCAAAAGCACATCAAACGGGTTGTATTAATTCACATTATATGATCGTGATGCCTACCATGAGGCTGGGAGAAGACGATAAGGAGTTTGCCATAGTTGGCGCTGTACCTGTTGAAGCAGAAGGTATTACATATATATATGGAAGACAATCCTGTGACACCCGTAGCATGGAAGGCGGGAATATTGACGTTGGCAATGCACAATATGGCGGGCAAGAAGCGATGGTTATTTTCGACAATGTTTTTATTCCTGACGAATATATCTTCATGGATGGTGAATATGATTTTGCTGCCATGTTGGTCGAACGTTTTACGACGTACCACCGTCGGAGTTATGTTTGTAAAAGTGGAGTAGGCGATGTATTAATTGGTGCAGCGGCAAATATTTCAGAAATGAACGGCATCCCAAAAGCATCGCATATAAAAGATAAATTGGTGCAGATGACGCATTTAAATGAAACGGTTTATGGAACGGGCATTGCATCTTCTTATCAAGGTTATGCCACAAAATCGGGCGCATATATATGCGATGAAATGTTGGCCAACGTTTGCAAACATCACGTCACAAAAATGCCATATGAAATTGGCCGATTGGCGCAAGACCTCGCAGGCGGATTGGTCGCTACCCTACCCTCTGAAAAAGATTTAAACCATCCTGAAATTGGTATTTTATTAAAAAAATATTTGCAGGGAAATTCGGATGTAAAAACCGAAGACCGCATGCGTATTTTACGATTAATTGAAAATATGACCTTGGGCAGAAATGCGGTCGGTTATTTAACGGAAAGTATGCACGGCGCTGGTTCGCCGCAAGCACAAAGAATCCAAATTGGACGCATGATGCAATTGGAATATAAAAAGCGGTTGGCGAAAATAATTGCGGGAATTGAGGTGGAAGAAAATAAGGATTTAATTATTGAAGAATTAACGGGGTATTTTTCAAGAGTTTTTAAAATTTAAATTCAGAGGTCAGAAGTCAGACCGTTTTACTGTCAGAGATCAGACTTTAGGCCGTTTCACTTTCAGAGTTTTGAGCATGCAGTTGGAAGATGTCCGATGTCCCATCTGACTTCTGACAGCGCAGCGATCTGATCTCTGATTTCTAAATAAAATCATGAAAGAAGCCGTAATCGTATCAACCGCAAGAACCGAAGCCTATTAAGGTTCATTAAATGCCACACAAGCGCCGACGATGGCAGGATGTGTCATTCAAGAGGCCATCAAAAGAGTTAACCGAAGTCGGGAGATTTATCTCCCGAAAGAACCATGATTAATGGGAGATAAATCTCCCTGCTACAATAAAACAAAGTGGGTATTTTATTGAAAATAATTGCCTTTCCCGCTCAAATGGAACTGAATAATATTCCACAAAAAGCAATTGATAACTTGGGGGTTATAGGTGGGCCAACTGCTATGTTGTTCTATTTATCGTCTATAACGCCCCCCGGCAAAATGACTTCTGCTCCAATTAATGTTCTACTTCCGTAATTTACTTTGGGATAAAATTTAGCAAACTGTTTTGCCTTTTATCAATTTGATAAATCACAAAGAATTAATAAAACTTGTCAAGACCAAGCGATACTGCAAAGCTATGGGCAGATATTTTCAGAGTCATTGACTTAAGTTAATAAATAGGTGGCATGGAATTTTTCTTAAAAATTTGAAATGAAAAAATATCTGATGAATGTTGTTAAAATAAGGACGAAATTAAATTTCTATTATTAAAAATGGGCTAAAGCAAGAATCCAGAAATTGATGCTTATTATTTCCTCCCCCCAGCCCCCTCCAAAGGGGGAGATAGAACCGTTCATTTATTTAATATTGTACCATAAATTTAAATTTTAGTAGGCTTTCTCTCCCCCTTTGGAGGGGGCTGGGGGAGGAAATAAATTAGAACTCCACGTTTAACAGCATCATAAGCATAATTTTTTTTACATTTATCTCCCAGTTCCCCAAATTACCAATTCATAATTTATGTGAATGACGGGTTAAAAATGAAAAGGTATTGATAATCAAAAGATTAAATCATGGTGATTTTAAAAATCACCATGATTTAGAGCTATAACTTACTGAAAACCAATGATCTGATTTAACCCGTCATTCGCATAATTTACTAATCCACTACTTCCCAATGTATGACTACATCATTATCGGCGCCGGTTCCGCTGGCTGTGTCCTTGCCAATCGCCTTTCCGCTGATCCTGCCAATCAAGTATTGATATTAGAAGCGGGAGGGCCAGACAGGCATCCTTTCATCCATATCCCAGGGGCTTATGCTGAACTCCATACCACCCGCAATAACTGGGGGTTTAACACCGAACCGCAGAAACATGTATTGAACAGAAAGATCCATTTGCCACGCGGCAAAACGCTGGGTGGATGCAGCTCTACCAATGCAATGGCTTATGTTCGGGGCAATAAAGCAGATTATGACGACTGGGCCAAGTGTGGTAATAAAGGGTGGTCGTATGAAGAGGTTTTGCCTTATTTTATAAAATCAGAACACAACGAGCAGATTGGCGAGATGGACGAAGGCTATCATGGAAACAATGGTGAATTAAACGTGACCGATCCGCTTTTTACCACCCAAGTCGGACATGCCTTCGTGGAAGCTGGACAAAAAATCGGTTTAAATAAAAACCGGGATTATAACGGCAAAGAACAAAAAGGCATCGGGCATTTCCAATTTAATACGAAAAACGGCAAACGCCACAGTGGCGTAGATGCATTTTTAAAACCTGCATTAAAAAGAAAAAACCTGACTGGCATCACCCGTGCGAGGGTGCAAAAAATAATTATAGAAAATGACAAAGCAGTTGGGGTTATTTACAAAAAAGGGAATTCAGAATATACAGTAAAAGTAAAAAAAGAAATTATTCTTTCCGCAGGTGCTTTTCAATCGCCCCAATTATTAATGCACTCAGGTATTGGCGAAAAAGAGGAATTAAAAAAACACGGCATTAATTGCATCAAAGAAATTCCCGGTGTCGGAAAAAATTTGCAAGACCATTTGTTTTTTCCCATTTCTGGATTTTTAAAAAAACAGGAGGGCATTAATCACTATTTAAAACCCTGGCATAAATTAATGGGATTGGGTACTTATTTATTTTCCAATAAAGGCCCATATACCGTTAGCCCTCTGGAAGCATTTGCATTCCTGCATACTGAAAAAGGGGAACGGGTAAATATGCAATTCCATTTTGCGCCAATGCATATAGGACAGGAATATGAAAGGAACATGTATGATCTAAATGATTATTTAAGGGAAGATGGATTTACATTGTTGCCATCTTTATTACTACCAAAAAGCCGTGGATATGTCACTATTAATTCTGCTGACCCAAATGCCGATCCAATTATCCAACCGAATTTTTTATCGGAAGAAGATGACATAAAAGTATTATTAAAAGGCAGCAAGATAGCGATGGAATTAATTGCACAATCGAATTTCAGCGCCCACGTAAAAGAAGTATATTTCCCAAAAGACAATTCTGAAAACTCGATGCTGGATGTTTTATTAAATCGTATTGAAACCATCTATCACCCTGTTGGCACATGCAAAATGGGGCACGATGAAATGGCAGTAGTGGACAGTGAATTAAGGGTGCATGGCATCGAAGGGCTGCGGGTGATTGATGCTTCGATTATGCCGACCATCGTGGCCGGGAATACAAATGCGCCTGTTTATATGATTGCGGAGAAAGGGGCGGATATGGTTTTGGGGAAGGTTAAAACCCTTGATATTAAAATTGATGTAGCAAAGGTTTTTGAATAAAACCACATATCCTTTTAACGAGCTACTTCCAAAAACCCTCAAACCATCCTTTTGTACTTTTTACCACCACAAGACAAAACGGAATGCTTTCTATTTTAAATGTTTACACCTTACCACCACAATCGCTTTTGGTGTTTGGGCTGCCCGCCAGGCATACTAACAAAAGTCATTGAGTGAAAGCATTCCGTTTTATACTTTTGCCCCTTTGTTTTCCGATCTCAAGCTGATCTGACCTAAAATATAAATACATGTTCACCATTGAAGATTTCCAATCAATCAATTCTAGAAGCGATTTAATAAAAAGAGCTCATAAGCGAAGCATCAACTTGAAAAAAGGGTTGCGCAACCAGCGCTACGAAGAAGAACTCAAAACCCTCCAGGCAGAAATGGTCAACCTTCAGCGTTGGATCGCAAAGAAAAGAATGAGGGTCGTGATCATTTTCGAAGGCCGGGATGCTGCAGGAAAAGGAGGCTCGATCAAACGCTTTAGGGAACACCTCAACCCCCGGTCCATGCGGGTGGTCGCATTGGCCAAACCTACCGAAGTCGAACAGGGGCAATGGTATTTCCGCCGTTATGTCAAGGAATTGCCGAACCCAGGCGAGATCGTATTTTTCGACCGAAGTTGGTACAACCGGGCAGTGGTGGAACCCGTGATGGGTTTTTGTAATACGCAACAGTATGGCCGTTTCATTACCCAAGTGCCAGAATTCGAACATATGATGTACGAGGACGGCATCCGGATTATCAAATTCTGGTTTTCCATTTCGAAAGAAGAACAAAAAAGGCGTTTTGAATCAAGGTTGCAGAATCCTCTTAAACGGTGGAAGTTCAGTCCAGTGGATATGAAAGGCCAGCAGCTTTGGAAAAAATACACTTATTACAAGGAGCAGATGTTTGCTAAAACGCATACCACTTTTAGTCCCTGGATCATCGTCAAAACCAACGATAAACGAACGGCCCGCCTGGAAAGCATGCGTTACGTTCTTTCCCAATTTGAATACACTGGAAAAAAAAGATCGAAAGCCATCATCCTTCCTGATCCTAATGTCGTATTCCGTTACCACCGGATGGCCGAACAAATTGATATTTAACTATGAAAAAAAATCAATTCAACCTCTCAAAAGAAGATGTCCAATGCCTGAATTCCAAAGTCGGAATGAAATACCTGCTGGCCGAGGATAAGGTAAACGTTGAAAAAGCATTGCGGCTGGCCAAGTATGAAATCAAACTAAGAGATCTACAGGTTGAACTCATCAAATTGCAAAATTGGGTCATCGCCGGAGACCATAAAGTCGTAATTCTCTTTGAAGGACGGGATGCCGCCGGCAAAGGTGGAGCTATCCGACGCATCGGTTCACACATTAACCCCCGTTACTACCGCATTGTGGCCTTGCCCAAACCTACCGTAGAAGAAGAAGGTCAATGGTATTTTCAACGCTATGTCAATAAATTGCCCAAGCCGGGTGAAATTGTATTTTTCGACCGCAGTTGGTACAATCGGGCTGTAGTCGAACCCGTCAATGGTTTTTGCACCAAGGAAGAATATGAGACCTTTATGGGTCAAGTCAATGCCTTCGAACAGATGATCATTGAATCTGGCACTTACCTCATCAAGTTTTATTTTTCCATTTCCAAATCAGAACAAGCAGCCCGTTTCAAAGAAATCAAAAAAGACCCGCTCAAGAAATGGAAAATAACACCCGTAGATGAAAGGGCACAGGAACTCTGGGACAAATACACTGAGTATAAACAGAAAATGTTTGAAAAGACTAATCCCCCTTCTTCTCCGTGGGTCATCATTGAAGCCAATCGCAAAACTACGGCGCGGATCGAAGCAACGGAGCACATCCTCAGGACGATTCCATACTTATCAGAAACAAAGTAAGGAAACTGGGAGAGGCATTATAATAGGTGTAGTTGACATAACTCCAAAGTTGAAAAGTTTCACCTTTGAAGACCGTGTTCTTGGCCTACCCTATCTTTTCAATAATGCTTTGATCATGTTATAAATTTCACTACCCTATACTTTTCAATAATGATCGTTTTCAGGTCTGAGAGAAAAACGCACCCCCCTCTCTTGAGATTTTCTTCTCCTTTGGTACAATAGCCAAAAAGTGTACGGTAACGAACCATTAAGTACCCGAACATATATAATCGACACTTTTTCGCTTTATTGCTATTGGCTATTAGTCTTTTGCTTTTAGCTATTAAAAGCCAATAGCAATAAAGCGAAAAAGTGTCGATTACTTCATTCAGCCTACTTAATACTACTTTGTCACTTTAGAAATATACTTATATATGACCACTGTATTTCATGTCCGGGAGAAAGAATCCTAGTAGAGAGAGGTGTGTTTTTTTGATTTTTTGTAAAAAAATCAAAAAAACACACCTCTCTAAAGGGTTTTAAATCTCAGGCCTGAAAACGAATGGTTATTTTTCTAAAGTGACAAAGCAGTATTAATAAGCCTTTTATCGAAAAAGAAAAACATTTAAGCGATAGAAGGTGTTTTTTTTGCACCATTATTTAGACATTTGTCTAAATATCTAATCATACTTAATTGTGGATAAAGCGTTCAAAGCCATCAACGACCCGACCCGTCGGAAAATACTCAAACTGCTCAAGGAAAAAGACCTGACCGCCGGGGAAATTGCCGACCAATTTGATATGTCCAAACCGAGCATATCACACCACCTCGACCTGCTCAAACAAGCAGACTTGGTGACGACCGAACGGAAAGGGCAGTTTATCCTTTATTCCATCAATACAACCGTTGTGGACGATATTTTGAATTGGCTGCTTTCACTTAAGAATTAGTGATTAGTTGATCAGTGATCACTAATCACTGATCAACTAATCACGGATCAACTATAAACAATGAAAAAATCAATCAATTTTAGCGAAGTCTTTCTTTGGGTTATTATGTTAATACCCTTCATTTATTTGGCAACTATATGGAGTGGACTGCCAGAAACGGTGCCGATCCATTTTAACGGAAAAGGCGAAGCAGATGGATGGGGCAGCAAAAACACTTTGATCTGGATGCCAGCTGCATTGATATTCCTCACTTATGGGTTGCTGTTGGTCATTCCTAAAATTGACCCAAAAAAGAAACTGGAGACAATGGGCAAAAAATATGAGCAGATCAAATGGATCATGGTCGGTCTTATGGTGGCTATTTCAATCATGATTATCTATTCAGCGAAAAATGGAGAAATTGGCTTGAATGCCAACCTTCTTTTTGCTGGGATCGGAATATTCTACGCATTAATCGGCAATTATTTCCCAGCTATCAAACACAATTATTTTCTTGGTATCCGCACCCCTTGGACACTGGAAAATGAAACAGTCTGGAAGAGGACGCACCGCTTGGCAGGCGGTTGGTGGATGGTTGGAGGCATTGTGATTGTTCTTTCTTCCCTGATGTTTAGCAATGAAGTTGCGCTGCCCATATTTGTTGTTATCACTTTGGTGATTGCACTCGTTCCGATTATTTATTCTTATTTTGAATTCAAGAAAGTTTCAAATACAGTTTCAAATTGAGGGAAGGGTTTAAAGAGAAATAAAATAAAATGGGCCTTGTAATTTTATACAAGGCCCATTTTATTTGTGTCAAATACTATTAATGCAAATCAGGGGTTAAATTAGTTGGCTGGGTTTCAGTTGTTTGGAATATTAAATCATGGTGATTTTGAAAATCACCATGATTTAAACCCTTGAAAATCAATGGCCTTTAATTTTCAACCCCTGATTCGAATTAAGTACCTGAACATATATAATCGACACTTTTTCGCTTTATTGCTATTGGCTATTAGCCTTTTGCTTTTAGCTATTAAAAGCCAACAGCAAAAGGCATTTATAAAAAGTGTCAACTATTCCATTCAACCTACTTATCAAATGCTTTACCCTTTTTACTTATAGTTCCTATTAAAAAAAATAGGGCGGCATTTCGCCGCCCAAATCGGTTTGTGGAATAGCCTCTCTGGCTATTTCTTCGGTGCATTTTTAGGGATATTCACACATTGGCGGAAAAAAAGAAGTTTGACACTTACAATAGCTGCCAATAATGTTGACAGTCAATCAATTATAAACCAATTGATTATCTATCAAGAAAAATTTGAATGTCCAGGAATGTTTAAAGAAAAAAAACGGTGGGATTATAGTCGGTTTCCCATTTTGCGGGAAGGATGCGCTAAGGTAGAAACTCTTATGTATTGCACAAATAATTAATGGGAAAAATTAGCAGCTTTTGGTTATTAGCCTTTGGCTATTGGCCAACGACCAAATGCCAATAGCCAAATGCAATTTTATCCTAACACCTTCCTACATTTGCCAACCTAATTATTCATCATTAGTCATTCATCATTAAATAAATGACCTACGACAACTTTACGCTAAAGGCTCAGGATGCCATCATGAAAGCCCAACAAGTGGCTGCCGGACTCAATCAACAAAATGTCGGAGTACATCACTTGCTGCGGGGAATTTTAAAAGCAGATGAAAGTGTTGCCACTTTTTTATTAGAGAAAAGCAATGTGAGCATAGCCATGCTTGAACGCAAAATAGAAGAAGGCATAAAACGAACGCCGAAGGTCAGTGGCACGGACAAACAATACCTCACACCAGAAGCAAACAAAGCATTGGCTCGGGCAAAAAAAATGCTGCCCGAATTTGGCGACAAGTACATCAGCGTTGAGTTGATGCTTTTGGGCATTTTGCAAGGGAATGATGCAGCGGGTAAAATGCTGCAGCAATTGGGTGCAACTGAGGATGCCTTAAAAAAGGCCATCAAGGATTTACGAAAAGGGGAAAAAATTACCGACCAAAGCGGTGATGAATCTATGAATGCACTCGGCAGATTTGCAGTCAATCTTAACCAACAGGCAGAAGAAGGCAAACTTGATCCCATCATCGGAAGGGACGAAGAAATTAGGAGAGTCCTGCATATTTTATCAAGAAGAAAGAAAAACAACCCCATTTTGGTTGGAGAATCGGGCGTAGGGAAAACGGCCATCATTGAAGGTATTGCCTGGCGTATCGTAAAGCAGGACGTCCCTGAAAACCTAAGAACCAAAAAGATTTATACCCTCGACATTGCCGGTTTATTAGCTGGCGCAAAATTCAAAGGTGATTTTGAAGAACGACTAAAAGGGGTCATCAAGCAGGTGCAAAAAGCGAATGGCGAAATCATCCTTTTTATTGATGAAATCCACAACCTCGTCGGGGCAGGCGGCGGCAACGGTGCAATGGACGCCGCCAACATTTTAAAACCCGCCCTCGCCCGTGGCGAACTCCGAACCATCGGTGCCACCACCCTCGATGAGTTTCAAAAGCATTTTGAAAAAGACCAAGCACTCGTTAGGCGTTTTCAAAAAATATTGGTAGAAGAGCCAAGTATTGCTGATACCGTTTCCATTCTCCGTGGCATTCAGGATAAATATGAGATGTACCATAAAATTGACATTCGGGACGATGCGCTTGTTGCTGCGGCAGAATTGTCGGACCGCTATATTTCTGACCGACACCTGCCAGATAAAGCCATTGATCTGATTGATGAAGCAGCCGCTAAATTGCGCTTGGAATTGGACAGCGTTCCAGAAGAGGTGGACGAATGGGATCGCAAAGTGCGTCAATTGGAAATTGAAAGGGAAGCCCTAAAACGGGAGGGAGATAAAGAAAAAGTAGAAAAAATAGATGGCCACATTGCCAATGCCAAAGAAATGCGGGACAGTGTGCGAGCGAGTTGGAAAAATGAAAAGGAAGTCGTGGATCAAGTGCAGGAAATCAAAAAGAAAATGGAAGAATTGGAAACCGAAGCCGAAACCGCAGAACGAAAAAGCGATTTGGAAAAAGTTGCCAAAATTCGTTATGGCGATCTCCCAAAACTGCAAAAGGAATTGGATTCCATTGAAAAAAAATTGGACAAACTGCCAGAAGAAAACCGCTTCACCAATGATGTGGTGACTGCCGAAGATATTGCTGAAACAGTTGCAAGATGGACAGGTATTCCTGTTTCCAAAATGATGCAAAGTGAAAAGCAAAAATTGCTCAACCTTGAAGATACTTTGCATCAACGCCTGATAGGACAAGACCAGGCAGTTAAAGCTGTTTCCGATGCAGTGCGACGGAGCAGGGCAGGTTTACAAGATGAAAATCGGCCAATTGGTTCGTTCATTTTCCTCGGCCCTACGGGTGTTGGAAAAACCGAATTGGCCAAAGCGCTGGCTGAAACACTTTTTAATACAGAAGATGCCATCGTTCGTATTGATATGAGTGAATACATGGAAAAGCACAACGTCAGCCGATTGGTAGGTGCGCCTCCCGGCTACATTGGTTACGATGAAGGGGGTATGCTGACTGAGGCAGTTCGCCGCAAGCCCTACTCTATTATTTTATTGGATGAAATAGAAAAAGCGCATCCTGATACATTTAATATTTTATTGCAAGTACTTGACGATGGCCGACTGACAGATAATAAAGGCCGGGTTGCCAATTTCAAAAACACCATTGTCATTATGACCTCCAATATGGCGGCAGAAAAGATACTGGAAAACTTTGAAGACCTCGAAGCCGTCGGCGATGAACACCGGGAAGACATTATCAATACGACTCGTGATGAGGTAATGGCCACTTTGAAAGAAGAATTTCGTCCTGAGTTTTTAAATAGGATAGATGAAATCATTATGTTTTTGCCATTGACCAAAGAAGAAATCCGGCAGATACTTTTATTGCTGATGAAAAAGGTAGAAAAAATGCTCGCCCGACAACGTTTGACTATTCAATTAACCAAAAAGGCATTGGATAATTTATGTGATGCTGGGTTTGATCCGCAGTTTGGTGCAAGGCCAATGAAGCGTGCATTACAAGATTTATTAATTGATGATATGTCGAGGCATTTGCTTGCAGGCACTTTTACGGCAGGTGATGTTATTTATGTGGACGAAAAAGAGGAGGAATTAACATTTTCAAATAAGAAAAATAAAGACGCTAAAACAGTGGCTGAATGGCGGAAAGAGATAAGTAAAGCAGCACCCGCTGTTAAAACCAATAAAAAAAGCCGTCGGCGTGGAAAAAGCAAGCGGGAAAAACAATTGGATGAATTGAAAAAAGCAACTGATGAATTGAATGAGGCAGTGGAAGAAGTGAAAAAAGAAAATTAAATTTGAAATTTTATCACATGGAAACCATAAACGCATCTCCAACCTTAAAAACATTCTATTCAATTCTATCAATCGTAATTTTTAGCCTTTTACCAAATTCAAATTTTGCACAATTTTCAAGATTAGCCTCTGAAATAGAACACAAAGAAGGGTTAAAAAGATTAGTTACAGAACGTGTTGATTTTAACGGTCATAAGAGCAGTAGCAATCGCTTGGGGAAAAAAATCTATCATTATTCATACGATGGAAAAATCGATAGTATTTATCGTGAAACTGCAAAAGGGTATTATAAAGAAACATTTTATTACGACTCTGTTAAAATGTTAAAGCGCATTTATTTTCCAAATAAAGACAAGGCATCACATAAAGAAAGAATTATCATTTATGACTTAAATAGTAACAATATTCTAATTGAATACATTGGTGGTTATAATGAAAAAAACTTTAATAAAAATCAATACAATGAATACAATTGCCTTACCGTAAAATATACCGTTAGGGATGGGCATCTTAAATCTGTCCAAAAAAAAGAATATACAAGCGACTCATTGATTTTATATTGGCTGAAACATGAATTACACGAAAAAATAAAAGTAGATGAATCTATTTATTCAGCCTCATTTCTGGATGATTTAAATTTTGATACGCTTGGACATTACAAGCATTCTTCTGTAAATGACACGTTAATTACTTATAAATACAGGAAAGGGAAATTGGGATATATACATAAAGAATTTAAAGACTCGTCTATTTATTATTCAAAACTTACAGATATAGACTCTGATTCCTCATATACCCATTATTTCGAAATTAAAACCGATACTACCCACGAATTTAAAACAATCACCTTTGATAAAAAGGACAATATATTTATACCATATGAGGTGTCTCATTCAATAAGTACACCCCATTACAGCTCCACCATAATAAATGCGTATGGAGGGGTCATTGAACCTAAAAACGAAACAATTATTTATCTTTATACCTATGATCGTCAAGGAAATTGGACTTTAAAAGAAGCTTTAAAGAATGATCTAATCATTTATAAAGAAATTCGGACATTTGAATATTATTAATTTTCCTAAAATTATTACTACTTATGAAATACAGCTTAGAAAATTTTCACCGACTCTTAAAAAACAATCCAATTTTTTCCGAGTTATCTAATGACGAATTAAACGAAATCATAAAAATATCTGAGCGAAAAAATTTTAAAAAAGACGCTGCCGTTTTTTCAAAAAATGAAGCTGCCCATTTTATGTTTTTGGTAGAAACGGGTTCGTTTATTTTAAACCTTCCCAACAACGATTATAAAACATTTGAGCTGGGTGAACTATTTGGAGAAATTGCCGTCATCAATAACAATATTCGAACTGGCAGTGTGCGAGCAAACGAGGACTCTTCTGTTTTTGCTATATGTGGCAATAAATTATTTGATGAAAAATTCGTTCAGCCAAGCACAGCTTTAAAAGTGTTGAGAGCATTATCTATAAAAATCACGAATTACCTCCGCTCACGTGAACAGACTTCCACCCTTGAATTAATTAGGGAAGGTGAAACGGAACATGTCGAATTTAAATCTTCTTTGCGCTGGAATGTTTACACCAACAAAAAAGACCCGGCCATTGAGCATGCATGCCTTAAAACAATGGCCGCTTTTATGAATTCAGAAGGCGGAACTCTTTTAGTAGGTGTAAATGATGAGGGTGAATCATTAGGCTTGGAAAAAGATCAATTTCAAAATGAGGATAAACTGCTCTTGCATATTACAAAACTCATCAATGACCGTATGAGTCCACTACACAGTCAATTTATTAATTTGAATGTAGAAGAAATAAACGAAAAACAAGTGCTTAGAATAGACTGTGAAGCAGCAACTGTTCCTGCCTATTTAACCTATCAAAAAGAAGATCATTTTTATGTGCGGACTGGGCCTTCGACGACCAGCTTAAATATACGGAAATTACATGACTATATTAAAATGCGTTTTGGGGGTTAATCAGGTAATTTCTATAAATCATCATTTTCAAATGAAAAAATTCTTACCACTCATAGCTTTCCTTGCTATCCTGATTATTGCTTATTTTTTATTTTTCCCCAAAAAACCGACCTCGAATATGCACCAGGCAAAAGTAGACATGGCTATATCCGCAATTGAGCTATATGCCGATTTTAGACAGGATGAAACTGCTGCTAATGAAAAATTTTTGAATAAAACAGTGGTGGTAGAAGGAGAAGTAATCGGCATTTCTACCGGAAAAAACGGTATGCCACAGTTGAAGTTATTCAGTGAAGGTACATCCTTCGGGGTGCGATGTTTATTAGACAAAGAAAGTGAGCATAAGCGGTTGGAGTTTCACCAAGGCGAAACAGTGACATTAAAATGCATCTGTATGGACTATTATAATGATGTGGAACTGACTAATTGTGTCGAAAAAAATAATTGATGATACGGGTTGATGAAAAACATAAGTCGCCTTATGCTTGTCAGCAACTTCGTGGGATATTTTTTCATAACGATATTGGCTTATTTTACAAATGCAATCCACATTCTGTTTTAGGCGAATTATTCCACCGTCCTCTCCTGTCCTCACCCGGCACTGTACAATGGGTACAACCAATAGAAGAATATCCTTTTGATTTCAAAGGATGAAATGGCAAATGATGGTCTTTGATAAACTGATCTCTTTCAATAAAGCCAATATCTAATAGGGGATAAAATTTTGTTATTTCATTTCTTTTTTCGAAAAAATTAAGTGAGCTTCTAAAATCACTTTGCCACTTCATCAATCCAGAAACCCAAATTTTAAAATCTTTTTTTATATAATCCAAAGGGGCAACTTTATTGATAAAGCAGCAGTGATTAGGGTCGGTTTGCCAAAGCTTTGTTTCTTTGGTCAATTCATGATCTTTTTCATCTGCTTTTATGTTTATGACATTTAAGTCGTAAAGTTGTGTCAAATAATCTTTGTATATAAGTGTTTCTTTAAAATGGTAACCGGTATCAATAAAATAAATAATTTGATCCTTATTTATATCAGAAAAAACTTTTAATAAAAAAGCTGAAGTAGCTGCAAAGGATGAAGTCAGCATAATGTCCTCCGCCTGAAAATCTTCATATAGCCTCTCGACTCTTTGATAGACAGTAAGTTTTTCAAATTCGGTATTTAAAACATCCAAATCAGGTGCTAATACAATATTCTCCATGATCGATTAATTATTGAAACTTTTTAGCAGGGTTTGCTTTTAGTGAAAAATTTTCAATTTTTCACTAAAAGCAAACCGCTCCCCGAGAGGGAAAGAAGAAGAAATTACATTTTTTCTTCTTTCCTTCTCCATGCTGAACAGTTATTAATTATTGTAATTTTAAAAATTAATTTCTTCGTTGACAGGAGCCAAATGAACCAATAAACCATCTAATTGTGGGGTAATGGGAATCTGACAACCAAGTCGGCTATTTTCTTTTACATCGTCAATTTCATCAAGCATTGCTTGTTCTTCATTATTGCGATCCAAGGAAACATGATTGGATTCGACATATACATGGCAAGAAGCGCAAAGAGCCATTCCGCCACAGATTCCTTCCACGGGAAGTTCATAAGCTTTACATGCTTCCATTAGATTCAATCCCATATCTGTTGGAATTTGCAGATTTATTAATTCACCTTCCCGATCCAATACTTTAATTGTTATATCTTTTTCCATTTTAAAATCCTTTTACGCCGTTAACAGTAGTGTATTTCAAAACATTTTTCTTATCAGGATAAATTCTTTTAAAAGCGGATTGAACCATGATCGTCGCTTCATGAAAACCGCAAAGAATGAGTTTTAATTTACCCGGATAAGTATTCACATCGCCAACTGCATATATGCCGTCAATATTGGTCTGATAGTCCAAGGCATTATTTGCGACGATAGCATTTTTTTCAATTTCCAAACCCCAATTGGCAATCGGTCCTAATTTTGGTGTCAAGCCAAAAAGTGGAAGCCAGTGATCAGTAAAAATTTCTTTTTTTTCCCCATTTTTTCTTTTTATAAAAACGGAATTCAATTTTCCATTTCCAGAAATTTGGTGGACTTCAGAATCGAGGATCAATTCAATTTTACCCGCTTCGGCAAGGTCAAAAGTTTTTTGCACCGAATCGGGATGTGCCCTAAAATTCTGGCTGCGATGGACCAGGGTTACATCTTGTGCATAATCACTTCCTAAATAAATTGCCCAATCCAAAGCACTGTCCCCTCCCCCACTGATGACGACCTTTTTATTTTTATATTGATCGGGTTCTTTGATAAAATAGGCAATGCCCTTTTCTTCATATTTTTCCAATCCCTCTACTTTTGGCTTTCTGGGTACAAAAACACCTAAACCTCCTGCTATGGCTATCACTGGCGCTTTATGTTGTGTCCCTTTATTGGTGGTCACGACGAATTGCCCATCATTAGTTTTTTCCAATTCCACAGCAGCTTCACCCAGAGTAAATCCAGGTTTGAATGGTTCAATTTGTTTCAGTAAGTTTTTTATAAGATCGCCCGCTAAAATTTCTGGATAAGCAGGGATATCATAAATTGGCTTTTTAGGATAAATTTCTGCGCATTGGCCGCCGGGCACTGGAAGCGCATCTATAAGGTGGCATCTAAGTTTCAGAAGGCCTGCTTCAAAAACGGTGAACAAGCCTACCGGCCCGGCCCCTATAATTAAAATATCTGTTTGGATCATGCTTTAAATTTTTCAGGTTTGGGAATGATGAAATAATAAGTTGTTAAATTAAGGTGGATTATTTTATCATTCCTTAATAAATGATTGAGTTAATTGATTTAACTGGTTGACTTTGAATTGAAAATCACCGACAAGCGTTTTGCGAAAGCTGTTTAAATTTTCCAAAAGCTCATCAATATTCTCTGGAATTATTTCCTCAAAAAACTGCCTCAGTCTTTTGGCAAGGGTTGGAGATTTTCCATTGGTCGAAAAAGCAATTTTTAAATTCCCTTTGGTCACTATGCTTCCCATATAAAAGTCGCACAGTGCAGGGTTGTCGGCAATATTAACCAATATATTTTCCTGCCTTGCAGCATTGTATATTTGAATATTTGATTCCCTGTGATTGGTAGCACCGATAACAACAGTTATATTTTTTAAATCCTCGCTTTCAAATTGTTTTATTTCGTATTTCAGTTCAAATTCATCAATTAATTTTAAAACATCATTACTAAATTCTTTGGCAATTAATTTGACATCGGCATTAGGGCTTGACTTCAACAAAAAACTTAGTTTTTCATGGGCCACATTTCCGCCGCCGACAATTAATATTTTAAATGTATTTGCTTTCAAAAAAATTGGATATAATTTATTCATGTGAATTTTGGATTACATTATTGATATAAACTTTCTAAAACGGCCTCGTTTTGCAGCACCTCATTGCAATTGGCCACATCTCCTATGACAATGACAGCTGGGTTGCTCAAATTATTTTTTGCCACCAGGTATTCAATGGTATCGATCGAACCAATAATTGATTTTTGATTAGGCCAAAACCCGTTTTGAACAATAGCGATGGGTTCAGTTCTTTTCCCAATTAGCTTATAATTGGCAACTATTTTTCCCAGTTTACCCATGCCCATTAGCACTACCACGGTTGCACTGCTGCGGGCAGCTAAAATTAAATCTGGTGGCAATTCATCGTTTAGGTCTGTTCCTGTAACTACCCAAAAACTCCGTGCAATTCCTCTTTTTGTAAGCGGGATTCCAATTGATGCTGGTACGGATATGGCTGAAGAAATCCCGGGAACAACAGTTGTTTCAATTCCGAAATTATTTGCATATTCCATTTCTTCAGAACCACGCCCAAAAACGAATGGGTCTCCTCCTTTTAATCTGACAACGTGCCCCATTGTTAAAGCATAGTTGACTAAAAGGCTATTTATTTTTTCTTGAGAAAATCGTTTGTAACCTTTTCTTTTCCCCACGAAAATTTTTATCGCCGTTTTATTCCATGCGAGCAATTCAGTATTGACCAATGCATCATACAAGATGACATCCGCATTTTCGATGGCTTTTTTCCCAGCTAAAGTGACAAGCTCTGGATCTCCTGGCCCGGCCCCCACCAAGGTTATTTTTGACTGTATTTCTTTTTTCATGCTAATACTTCTTGTTTTCTGAATTGATCAGCTAAACGATAAAAAATGATTCCTTCATCGAGATATTTATTTGCAAATTCAAGTGAAGGTTTTTCTTTTTTTAACCGAAGTGCTAAATCAGGAAAAGATTGGCCAATTTTAATTTTATTGGTTTCAATAAATGCTTGCTGAAAATTATCAATGATACTCGCCTGAGTATTGGTAGGAACATTTTCTGATATTAATAATGCTTTCGCTGTATTAATGATCGCAGTATAAGTATGGTAAATACTATCCCGAATATTTCCTGAATCAAGTGCTCTTTTAGCCAACTCCATTTTTTCTTCTGTTTCAAAAAATAAAGTGGCAACCAAGTCAATCATAACACCCGCACATTCACCTATTCCGATCGCTTTTATATATGGGGCATTATGCCCCCAATCAATATAATCAGATTCGTCAAGTCCTTTTAAATCTGTAAGGTGTTTTAATTTTTCATAAAAATATTTTTCCCCATTTCGGTCATAATAATCCAAGAAAGATTCTGCTTGATTTTTATTAGCCTCAAAATCGCTGAGGACAACCCGCAGAGCATCTGGAGCCCTTTTGCTGGGCACCTTAATTACCTTATCGGCAAACCTGCCTTCGCCACTCCCTAACCTGCCTCCACCCAATAAAACCTGCGCTGCTGGCAATACTCTTTTATCCGCTGATTTAATGGACATGCCTTGAAATCCGATGGCAGAAATCATATGCTGTCCACATGCATTCATGCACCCGGAAATTTTGATATTTATCGACTCATCGAGGGCTGATAGTGGAAATTCATTGACCAGTACATTTTCTAAAACCTGCGCTAATCCAGTACTGCTGGCGATACCCAAATTGCAGGTATCGGTGCCGGGACAAGCAGTTATATCTCTCAATTTATTGAAGCCTATATCCGTTAAATTAATTTCTTTTAATAGATTGTACCAAGTGGGCAACAAAGCCTTCTCTATATGTCTAATTATTAAATTCTGATTAATAGTAAGCGTCAGTTCATCACCTGAATAAACCTTCATCCATGTTGCTAATTTTCTCGCTTGGTCGGTGTAGATGTCTCCAAGTCTAAGTTTTATACCAATAGCAAACAATCCATTTTTTTGCTCGGTTACATTATTTTTTTTCCATAGGTTGTATTCATCCTTGTCTTCAATCTTGTCAATAAATATTGGATAATTTGTGGGTACTTCAGCAGTGGTTTCTTTATATTCAATAGGGTTATATTTATCCAGAGCAGATAATTCTTCTTCTACTTTGTTTTTTAATTTATCCAAACCCCATTCTTTTAACAAGAATTTCATCCGAGCTTTCATCCTTCTATTTCTTTCTCCATATCTTTCAAATACCCTTAAAATCGCTTCACTTAATGATATAATTTCATCGCCTGAAATAAACTCGGAATATACTTGTGCATGTTGGGATTGAGAACCTAATCCTCCTCCAATTAAAAGTTTAAAGCCCTTAATCTCTTCTCCATTAATTAATTTCGTTTTGGCTATAAAACCCAAATCATGCATAAACGCCATGCCCAAATCTTCTTCCGTATTGGAAAATGAAATTTTGAACTTACGCCCCATTTCCTGACAAATAGGATTTCTTAGAAAATATTTGAACAAGGCATCGGCATAAGGCCTGGGATCAAATGGTTCTCCTCTGGAGATGCCCGAGGTTTCAGATGCGGTAATATTCCTCACGGTATTCCCACAAGCTTCTCTCAATGTTACTTCATCTTTTTCCAATTCGCTCCAAAGTTCAGGTGTCCGCTCTAAGCTAACATGGTGTATTTGAATATCTTGCCGGGTGGTGATGTGCAATCTTCCAGTGGAATATTCATCGGCGACTTCGCTAATTCGTTTCAGTTTTCTGGCATTGAGTTTTCCATAAGGGATTTTTATGCGAATCATCTGCACACCGGGTTGTCTTTGCCCATAAACGCCCCTGGCTAACCGTAAGCTCCGAAATCGTTCCTCATCAATTTTTCCCAACTTAAATAGAGCTATTTTTTTTTCCAGTTCAACAATGTCCTGTTCGACGACTGGGTTTTCTAATTCGGTTCTAAAGCTTCTCATCTTCAATTATTTAGATAAAAAAAAGCCCTTTAAAATTTAATTTAAAAGGCTTTAATTATTTGTTGTTAATATTTTATATCACTTAAACAAATATCGCCTTTTATTGATGTGTAAACACATGCAACAGATACAGCAACAGCAACAAGAAATATTATTTAATTTCATTATCGTATGACATTAAATAAAAAAGCCTGCTTAAAAACATTCAAGCAGGCTTTTGTTTTTTTTTATCACAAAATCATCATTCCTGCTCAGGAAATATAACACAACAACAACATGCCATTTCCATAGCGAGCAAAGAACAACGGTTATATGTTTTTGAATTAATCACGAAACAAAAGTATCCATTTATTTTTTCAAAAAACAAGAAGTTAACAAAAAATTAATCTTTCAGCCTCCAATCATTTGCTCATTATGTCAAAAAAAAGATTTGATATTTTTTGCTTGTCAAAATTTATTCCAATATGTCAGTTTTCAAATCTTCGGTTATTTTGTCGGTGCAAATGAAGACAAATCAACCACAAAGCCATTCACCTTTTTGTTCTTTTTTAGATTAGATTGGTACACCTTGGCCTCAGCCTGGGTGGCAAACGAACCAAGGATGACTTTATATACCATGTCATCACCTTTTCCTTGTTCCACGTTGACCAATATATTGTCGAACCAACTGCCTTGCAAGTCGGCAATTTTTTTGAACAACGCATTTTGGCTGGTCAGGGCTGCTACTTGTACTCCAAACCCTTTTGCTTCGGGACGCTTGAGTTCGATTTCATACAGCCCCACAGGTGTGTAGTCTTGGCTTTTTACCAATACAGAAGTTGAGGCGGGTTTTGCTTCAGGTTTTGTTACTTCAGCAGCTGCTGTCTTGGACGGCTTTTCATTGATTTTCAAATTACCAGCTTTATCGCTTGTTGTACTGGTTGTTTGTGCGGGCTTCTTGTCTTCTTTGTTTTCAACCTTTGCTACAGGTTCTTCAAAGCTTTTAGGTTGTTCTGGTTTTGTTGCTTCGGCAATTGCTTCGGTAGAAGGTTTTTCCTTAACTACCTCCACTTTTACTCTTGTTGCACCATCTTGGATAAGGTCAACTCGGGAAGCAGCCTCTCTGGACAACTCAATGATTCTTCCACTGATGAAAGGGCCACGGTCGTTCACCCGCACCTGCACGGATTTGTTGTTGTCCAAACGGGTTACTTTCACCAGAGTGCCAAATGGGAGGGTTTTGTGGGCAGCGGTCAATTTGTCTTTGTCGTACAGCTCACCACTTGCAGTTGGTTTACCCTGAAATAGATCGGAATAATAAGAAGCAATGCCAAATTCATCGCCCTGCGCGATCAGCGATGTGGTAAATAAAAGGTTGAACAAAAAGAATTTAATAGTACTTTTCATGGTCAGCAAGTTTAGTATTTTGGTAATTGGTGATTCGTTGTTTGGTCAATGCTGAATCAATCAAAAACCGCTTGGTGATAAAATTTTGGTTCTAATGTGAATTGTAATTGTTCAAAATTAAAGCATAAAAGCCTAAAACTCAATGGCAAAGGAAACGCTTTTATTGCACAATTCCACAAATAAAATCATGCCTTATTGATGGTGGTCGGTAGATTGTGGAGCGTAGATAGCATTCAATATGCTTAATAGGACGAACGGAATTAGAGTTTTTGATGTTCAAAGGCGATAAAACTTTCTATTTCGTTAGTTGTATTTTTGCAAAAATCTTTAAGTACCTGACGCAGGATGCCGATGGCTTAAAGCCAATGACGCATATGAAGGGAAAATTTGATCTTGGTTTTCTCCACCCCCTCCAAGTCCCGTGGGAGATTTGATAATTTTTAACCCGTCATTTGCATCAACGGCAAATAGTATCAAAAAATGAGTAAAAACGGACGAGTATTGGTAGCCATGAGTGGCGGTATTGATAGCACTGTAACGGCCATGTTGATGCATGAGCAGGGCTATGAAGTAGTGGGCATCACTATGAAAACTTGGGATTATGCGTCTTCAGGTGGATCAAAAAAAGAAACTGGTTGCTGTAGCCTCGACTCTATCAATGATGCCCGGCAAGTGGCCGTGGATATGGGATTCCATCATTTTATCGTGGATATAAGAGAGGAATTTGGCGATTATGTGATTGACAACTTTGTGGATGAATACATGGCAGGCCGTACCCCCAACCCTTGCGTACTTTGCAATACGCACATCAAGTGGAGCGCTTTATTGAAAAGGGCAGACATGCTCGATTGTGAATTCATTGCAACAGGGCATTATGCCATCATAGAGGAAGAGGAAGGAAGGAAGTTTGTTAAAAAAGCCGTTGACCGAAACAAAGACCAATCATATGTACTTTGGGGCCTCAGTCAGGAATGCCTTGAGCGTAGCCATTTCCCACTGGGGAAATACACCAAACCAGAAGTACGGCAATTGGCTTATGATCGTGGCTACGCTGAATTGTCAAAAAAAAGCGAGAGCTACGAAATATGCTTTGTTCCCGACAACGATTACCGCAGTTTCCTTAAGCGACGGGTGGACGGGCTTGAAGAACGGGTCGCTGGCGGTGATTTTATCAATACCAAAGGCGAAGTCGTTGGCAAGCACGACGGCTACCCTTTTTATACCATTGGACAACGCAAGGGACTGGGCATTGCTTTCGGCGAACCTATGTTTGTCACCGAAATCCGACCAGGTACCAACGTCGTTGTTTTAGGCCGCGAGGAAGAACTGATCAAAAATGGCATGAAAGTCTCCCAGATCAATTCAATGAAATATGCCGAAATCCCAGAAGGAAAGGAAGCTGTCACCAAAGTCCGTTATCGGGACAATGGCACTTTCAGTACCCTTCATAATAATGGATCGGAAGTTGAAGTTCGATTTCATGCCAATGTAAAAGGGATTGCGCCAGGACAATCCGCCGTTTTTTATGAAGGGGAGGATGTTATCGGGGGAGGGATCATCAGCAAATGAAACTGGAAGTCAAGAAATTCAATTTGCCCTGGTTTCTAAATTTCCTAATTTCCAAATTTCTAATACTATCATGCGCCCACATCAAATCATATTACTTGCCTTTTTTGTATTTGCCTTTATTTTCTCCTGTAAAACAGAAGAAGATAATTTCGATAGAGGCTTCGGACATGAGTATATGGGTTTAGAGGTCGGAAAATATATTGTTTACCAAGTGGATTCGATCATTTTCGACCCGACGGGCGATTCATTGATAAGCTATACCCATTCATTTATTAAAGATGAAATAGTAGATACGTTGCATGACAATATTGGTGAGTTGTTGTATAAAACAGAGCGCTTCGTAAGAAAAGACAGTAATGCACCATGGCAAGTACAAAAGGTGTATTCTCAGTCCATACAAGGAGAAAATAGGACTATGGGCATTGTAACGGAGGACAATTTGCGATATGTAAAATTGGTATTTCCGATTGAGGCATCTAATTATTGGAACCCAATTGCATTCATTGATCCTAAGACACAAATTACCGTGGCAGGAGAAACGCTGGAACCATTTTTACAAAATGACATTTGGCGGTCGTCAATTCTGGCTGTTGATGAACCGGACACAGTGGGCACTTTCCAATTTGATGAAGTACTGAGGTTAAGAGAGGTCGAAACTTCAGGAAAAAGCTCGTTGGATTTCAATGCAGGTGAATCGCCTTTTGAGTTTAAATCCAAAATACCACTTAACAGCTTCGAGACAAAACCATCATCCTTTGAATTGAGGAGGTCTTATGAAAAATATGCCAAAGGTATCGGCCTTGTTTACCGGGAACGTTGGATTTTGGACACACAAAAATGTTCGGAAGATTGCCAGCCTCTTAAAGACCAATTTGATGCTTGCGTGGAAAGCTGTTTGGCGGCCGGCACTACTGACACATTGGTCTGTGAGCTTCAATGCGATAATCTTTTGCAACAATTTAATTCTTGTTTCGATCAATGCGACACCTTGGAATGGGGTAATAAAGCGCAAAAAGGCTTTGTCATGTACCAAACTATTATTGACCATAATTAGAATTTGAGAGAATGAGTGTTTAAGAATTGGGCAACTCTCATTCTCTCATTCTCTCATTCTCTCATTTTGGACAAATACATCACCATCGGCTACACCAAAAAAACATATGGTTCGAAAGGGCAAGTAAAAATTGTCATCGAAGACCAGTTTCTGGAAGACTTTGTAAAATCGGATTTTGTATTTATGGACTTGATGGGCAAGCCAGCTCCGTTTTTTATCGAAACCATTGAGGAAATGGACGATTTACTATTGAAAGTAGAAGAAATCGATTCTCCCGAGCAAGCAAGGTCTATTGTTGCCAAAAAAGTGTATTTACGGGAAAAAGACCTATCCAACCCGCCTGTTGACATTCCCGAAATCGATCTTGAATTTGGCGACCTGGTTGGTTTCATTTTAGCTGATATGGAAAAGGGCGAAATTGGGACAATCAAGGAAATTCAGGAATTCCCACAACAAGAAATGGCAGTATTGGATTATGGCGGGAAAGAAATTTTTGTTCCGCTCCACACAAAACTTATTAGCTCATTTGACGAGAAAAAGAAAAAAATAACCCTTCGGTTACCCGAAGGGTTACTTGATTTATAAAAAATTGAAAACCCAGAATCGGATTTTTTTAATCAACTCGGATCAACCCCTCCATCCAAAAAGTCCTGATACTCCTGCAACTTCTCCCAGTCGCCATTGGCAGCCATTTCAGCTTGCCTTGGCCAAGTGCCTGGATTGGAAATCTGATAGCGTGGACCTGCGTCGTCAAGCATTTTCTGCAAGGTTTCAACAGAAGTATTCGCCAATTGCCTCCAGGTATAGACTCCAATACCATTGCATAGTCCCTCAATCTTGGGCCCAATACCTTCTATTTTTTTCAGGTCATCTTTCTCTATTACAGGTGGTGGTGCAGCCACCGCCACCTTGTTGCCTTCTTCACATGCTTTCAGCTTATTGGTCAAAACGGTAATATCCCCTTCGAGGGCACTGACCTTAGTACGCTTCTTTTGGAAGTCTTTTTCCAGCTCCTCATATTTATATTTAAGTTCAGAATGCTCTTTTTCAAGGTTTCTGTGCTGAGTGCTAAGGCGTTCGTGCTCTCGCTGCAGTTCAAGGTACATCCTGCGCCATTTGTACCAAATTATGTAGCCTAATAATACCCCTAAGAGGAAGGCTATGAGAAGCCAAAGACATACTTCTAACGTATGGGACATGATTGTTTCACTCATGATTAAAGTTTTTTATTAGGTATCGGGAGCCAGAAAACTGAAACCCGGACACTTGTTTTGTTTTAAAAAAAGTCAAAAGGACATTGTTATTTTTCAATGACCGTTAGTACAGCTCGCCTATTTAAGCGGGTACCTTCTTCTGTTGCATTACTTGCAATGGGTTCATGCTCCCCTTTCGATTCGGTTGATATCCTGCCTGCGCCAATGCCATTTTTAACCAATATACCTTTTATGTGGTCAGCCCGTCGTTGCCCTAAACCCATGTTGAAAGCATCGGAACCCGCATCATCGGTATGACCAACAATTTTTGCATCGTCATTTGTTTGTTTGAGCAGTTCGATGACATCATCAAGGCATTTTTCAATTTCCCTGTCTATTTCCCTTTGTGCCCTGCCATATGGGGAAAAGGACGGTGAGTGAATTATTGTTATTAACGATGCACTCAACAACTGGCGGATCGACAGAAGTTTTAGTTTTAAATGATGCCGATTCGAAAAGGGTATCGCCCCGAATGCCATCTGGTTCGGGTTCGATGAGTTTTGAGGTTTCCACTATTTGGTCGGCATTGAGGGGCGGAATAAACAATGCTTTGACTTTTGCCGCCCTTGCAAGCCCCATGTTGGTAAAACCTTCAGGCGCTGCTTCGTCTTTGAAATAATTCCCTGTGATTTCAAGTAATTGGCCGTCACCCAATCCATCTATGAGTCCTTGCTTAAGCGAGTCAAAAGTTGACCGAACTATGGGCTCTGCGTCTGCCCATTTAAAAACCAATGGTCGGTTGTCAACGGCCGGTGTTGGTGGTTCAACAACGACAGGCGGTTCATCGCCACATAACATCTTTATATGGCAGACATACCACCTCGATACCACAAAGCACCAGATGAGGAACGCCCCTATTGGTAAAAGTGCTAATCTTGGAAACATGGTAAGAATTAATTTATTTATGATTAAAGTTGGTTGCCTATTGAATTAGAAAGCTGATGAAGGTGCAAATAGCATACAACACAATGTGTGGGTTTATTTAGTCTGGAAAAATGTCTAATGGGAAAGTTCGTTTATCGGGCGGAAATAATAATAGCTCAAATGTATATATTAGGTTGGAAAAAAAAGAATAATATGAAAGAGGTCACAAATTTTTATTTTACTAATTCAATTTATTTTCAATATTTAATATGGCAAAGCACAATTCTCACAATGTGTTTATTTGGTAAAAATCAATATTCAAAAGAAATTCCATCTATCTCCTCGATCATAGCTGCTTCCTCCACGCTGACCTTTGCTAACAATGCTTTCAAATGAAGCAGCGTTTTTTCCGTTTCGCTTTTCCTAACGGCAATATCAATATGGGCAGATTCTTCAAAATGGGTATGGCGGATATTCAATTTTAGTTTTTTGGCTGCATTCATAACCTCGCCCATAAAAGCATATTCGAATTTTATTCGGACTATATCCTCCACCAATTTTTCAATTATATTGGCATTTTGCAAAGCTGCTTGAGAGCTTATTTTATAGGCATTGACAAGGCCACTGGTACCAAGTAAAGTACCCCCAAAATATCGCACTACCACCACAAAAACATTAGTCAGCCCAAAGCTGTCTACCTGGCCAAGGATAGGTCGGCCAGCAGTCCCTGAAGGTTCTCCGTCGTCATTTGCCCGGAAATTATGTTCGTCCAAACCAAGGCGGTAAGCATAGCAATGGTGGCGGGCTTTAGAGTGTTCTTTTTTTACTTGTTGAAGGCACTGTTGCCAATCTTCTTCCTTCTCAACCGGAAAGGCATAGGCAATGAACTTACTTCCTTTGTCTCTGAATTCTCCTTTTGATGAGTTGGCTATGGTTAGGTAAGCATCTTTCACTGGGAAGAGGTTGCAGGAGCCATGCTTTCGAGGTGATCAATAAGCGCTTCAAGATTCCAGGCATTTTTCACATCGAAATGGCCGATTTTGGTGCGCCGCAAAGCAGAAAGGTATGCTCCATTGCCAAGCGCCTTGCCAAAATCATGTGCCAACGAACGGATATAAGTCCCTTTACTGCATTGGACACGGAAATCAATAAGCGGCAATGAAATATTGGTAATGACAAACTCATTGATCCTAATAGGCCTTGGCTTTACCTCTACAACTTCTCCTTTACGCGCCTTTTTATAGAGGGGTTGCCCATCTACTTTAATGGCAGAATACATCGGCGGGTACTGCTCCATTTCGCCTAAAAATTGGCTTCTTGCTGCTTCGATTTGTTCGTGCGTTATTTCGTCGTATGGAAAAGTAGCATCTGTTTCGGTTTCCTTGTCATAGGAAGGAGTAGTGGCACCGACGGTAATTGTACCTGTATATTCTTTATCAAGCCCCTGGTAATCAGCTAACTTCTTGGTAAATTTCCCAGTGCAGACAATCAACAGGCCTGTTGCCATAGGGTCGAGTGTGCCTGCATGTCCAACCTTGATTTTACGAATGCCCAAATTGTGCTTAATTCCAAACCTGATTTTGTTCACCACATCGAAAGAAGTCCAGGTAATTGGTTTATCAACTAAAAGGCAGGTGCCATCTAAAAATTTTTGGGCCGGGAAGGGATCTTCCATTTTAAAGATTTGAACGGCGGGAGAGGAAAGCAATTTCCCGAATTTTTCGGGTCAACCTTTATCTCTGAGTGTCGAGGTTTTATTTAAAAAAGATAACCTAAAACCAGATTTGCATAACCCACCATGAAGTAAAAATAATTGCTGTTAAAAAAGTTAAAAATTGATCAGATTCAGTTTAAACAACCAAAGCCATCAAAAGTATTATAAAAAAAAACTCACGCAAGATAGGAAATAATTGCTACCACTGCAATGATAAAACAGTAAATGGAAAAATAGACCAGTTTACTGTTCTTTACCAATAAAAGCATCCATTTGCATGCCAACAAGCCAGTTATAAAGGCAGTGACGAACCCTATCATCAGGGGCCAAAAATGGACTGTCTCCGTTAAGGCCCCATTAAACAAGTCTAAAACTATTTTACCAAAAATCAAAGGCACGACCATCAAGAAAGAAAACCGGGCTGCCTGCTCCCGGCCAACCCCCAATAAAACACACGAAGCAATTGTAGCCCCTGAACGGGAAATCCCCGGCAAAATGGCAATGGCTTGGGAAATGCCAACGACAAGGGCATATAAAAAGCTTAACCCCTGTTTACCCGGTTTAGCTTTATTTGCTAAAAACAGCAACAGCCCAGTAATGACCAAACAAAAGGAAACTAAGATGATCTGGCTATCGAACATCCCCTCGATCTCTCTTTCGAGAACGATCCCGATCAAGGCAGCCGGGATCATGGAAAAGAGGATTTTCATGGAGAATTGCGTTTCCTCATTCCATTTGAACTGAAACAGCCCTTTAAAAATCTGGGCTACTTCTTTCCTTAAAATAACTACAGTGCTAAGTGCGGTAGCAAAATGAAGCACCACCGTCATCATCAGACTGTCTTTTTTTAAACTTTGGTCGTCGAGAAAAAATTTGGCCAGTTCAAGGTGGCCACTACTACTGACTGGTAGGAATTCCGTCAAGCCTTGGATAATTCCAAGGATGATGGACTTTAAAATTTCATCCATTTTCTAAACTCGTGTGTTATAAGGTAACCTCTTTTTCCTCTTCTGTCGTCCGCTTGAAAATGGCGTAAATTTCCAATACTAAGCCAAGAATAATAACCAATGGTGCGAGAACTGTCCTTCTCCAGCTATAGATAATGCTCTCATCCCATACATCAGGGCTTGGCATAGCGCCGCCGCTCATCAATACAAGGCCCAGCGCAATCAACCCAATGCCTCCTAACATAAGCATGTAATTGGTCTTATTGAATATCAATGGATGGCTACTACCTTTTGAAGAAGTGGCTTGAGAGGCTGCCTTTCGGCGTGAAACAGTTGGCTCGGCCTTACTGGATTTTTTGTTGGTAGTAACAACAACTTTCTTTTTGGTCTTGCTCATTTTTTAAACCGTATACTATTAACTGTTTGCCTTTAGCAATTGGCGGAACTATGTCAAAAGCCAATAGCTAATTGCCAACAGCTAATAGCCTTTTAATATAAATCATCTACCCGCATGCGAAGGTATTTATTAACGACATAATATGTACTCAAAACGGTAATCAATATCCCCAACAACAATAATGCACCAAACAAAATGATTATCCCTGGAACGGACAGCATTTCATTTGTATCGGCTATGTCTTTGGAAACGAGGTACAATAGAAGGGTCAAAACCCCTATGGCCAGTAGGCCGCACAACATCCCATGCAAAAAACTCCTTTTTAAAAACGGCCTGCTGATAAAGCCCCAAGACGCACCCACCAATTCCATGTTCTTTATCAAAAAACGGTTGGCATACAATGCAAGGCGAATGGTGTTCAGTATCAGCGCAATAGCAACTATCACAAAAAACAGTCCTGCTATCAATACCCCCAAACTGATTTTTTTCAAATTTGCGGCTATCGCGTCCGCCACGGATTCCTGATAATAGACATCATTGATGTATCCAAAACCTTTCAGCCGTTCTTTGATTTCCTCCATCCCGTTAGCATCCACATAATCAGCGTTCATATTGAAGGTGACCACGTCGTACAAAGGATTGGCCATGTCCAATTTCAAGAAAGCATCGCCAAATTCTTTCTGCATCATTGCAGCCCCTTCTTCCTTACTGATAAAACGGGCGGAACTTTCTTTGTAAAAAGAACTTTTTGATAAAAACCCGGTCAATTCCTCTACTTCTACTTCACCGCTTTCTTCTTTCATTTCCACTATAATCTCTACCTCTTCTTTCATTTTCTTAACCAACTGTTGTCCTTGAAGCACCAACAGCCCAAACAGTCCCAACAACAGCAACACCAGCGTCACGCTAATGATCGAGTACAAATAATTCGGCTTCGCACCAGAGGGATTTGCCATGATTGGATAGACGGGAAAAACCCAACTGCGGTTTATTTTACACCAACGTCGGGGTTGCGTTCATATTAAAAGCGGCAAAGATAGGTATTCAGTTCGACAGTCAGCAATCGGCAGTTCATCAGTCATATTGTTCGTCGTACCGATATTCCAGCTAAATAGACAAAACCTCTATTTCAGCCAAGGATATTCCTTCAATTAAACGCTTTCACCTCTTGATAGCTCCCTCAATTGACCGACGAACTGTGGACTGACGAACTGTCCTACTGTTCCTTCTCCATATCATCGACTAATTTCTCGGCGTCCTGTAGAAGTTGGTCGAGTTCATTGACAAGGCTGTCGTTGGTTTCTTCTGTGATTTTACCATCTTCCTCGTTATAATGGGAAATGGCCTCTTTCAGTTCTTCCTTCTTTTTTTCAAGGTCTTGGATCGGGCCAATGTATTTATCATTGACGTCCTTGGCCTTACTTTTTAATTTGGAAAGGAGGTCACCGATCTTGTCCACGGCTTTGTCGTATTTGCCAGCGTCAAATTTTTGCTTTTCGGCTTTGACGAGTTCTTTTACGCCGACAGCCACGTCTTTTACTTCACTGAAAATGTTCTTGGCATTTTCCTTCTCCTCTGGCGTGCCGAGAAAATAATTGTAAATAAGAACCCCGATGATGAGGATGAAAAGGAGTTTTAAAAGGCTACGTATCATGATTAAAGAATTGTTGAGGTACTAGGGTGTTGGGGTATTCTGGTATTGAAGCTTATCCCCAATAATGGGTGAAGTAATTTTGAAATGAGATTTACTAAATTTTCAAAATTTAGCAAATCCAGTGGTACGTCCCGATTTGCTAAATCTCGAAGATTTAGTAAATCTTGCTTCACCCATTATTGGGGATAAGCTTCAATACCAGAATACCCCAACACCTTATTTATTTTTCAAATGTTCTACTACCGCTTTCCGAACGTCGCTTCGCAAATCATTGGAGTCTCCTTCTTTTGGGATATCCAATTTCACAAAATTCTTCTTGTTGAAGAATTCTAACCGATCTTCTCTTCCACTTGCAAGAAATTCACTGGAAGCGATGTGATAAGTCTTATTTTCATTGAGTGGCTGCCCATTGATTTTCCATGTTTTGTTGCTTTCTACATATTCAATATTATGCCACTGTAAATAGCCACCCTGGCCTTTGTTCTCAAGCCCTGCATTCAACGTCCTTTTTAAGACGCTGCCCTTGATGTCAATTTCATAAACAGCCCCGCCAAAAGGCAACGCACGGAAAATATCTACCGCCGTAATTTCGCCTGCCAATTGGTCGTCGAGTCGAATAGAACCTCCATTGAAGAAAGCACAGTCCGCAGGTTTTTTCAAGGAAGCAGCCATGCCAGCAGCAATCAATCCCCCAAGATTGGTTTGCCTGTTCCGGACGCTGGTTTCCCGCCCATCGAGTGGTACTGTGGTTATAAGAATAGTCTCATTCGAGTTCGGCACTACTTCCGAAATTTTTTCATCCTGGATTTTTTGCCACTTTTCGACTATTTCTGCCAGCATTTCATCTTCAGGTATTTCGTCCGTTATCGGCACCAATTCTGAATCCACCGTTGTCTCTTTCGTGTAACTGTTATAGGTAAAACGATGAACGTAAACCGATTTGGCATTTGCATCAGCCTTGGTGATGACCACCTTGCCAATGGTATCCCTGCTGTTATCATGTTCATGTCCGCCCATTATCAAAACGGTTTCGGGCAGAAGGGAAGCCATTTTCATATCTTGCTCTAAAGAAAGATGGGTCAAGCCGAGGATCACATTAGCTTCATTTTTCAAAGCCAAATAAGCTTTTGTTGCTTCTTCAAATGGGTCTTCATAATAGACCCAAGGTTTCCGGTTACTATTAAGGCAAGCACTGTAAAAACCAACCTTAATGGTCTGACCACTCGCATAGTCTGTCACTTCCCATAAATAAGTCTCAGGAGAAAAATATTTTATGCCATAAGACTCTTTGTAAAAGGGCTCAATTTTTCTCCCATTTTTATGCAATACATTAGTGCCGATCCAATCGAAATAGGACTCATTCATCCGCTGCTGCAATTCATGTTCTTTCACATCAAATTCATGGTTGCCGAATGCGACCACATTCACGCCGAGTTCGTTCATTACTTCCACCATTTGTTTTCCTTTGATAGCTTCACCTTCATATTTCATGGTTCCAATTAAAGATGGGTTGAGAAAATCGCCAGCATGGACAGTCAACAAATTGAAATTTTCTTCCAGCAATTGGTCTCTCACCGTTGCGACCCTTGCCAGCCCTCCGACTTTCCCGTTTTCCAAAGGGGCTATTTCATACACATCGTTCATTTGTAAAATGGTGAAGGTTATTTCCCCTGTTTCTTCATATTCAAAATCAAATTCAGGTGGCGGCTCACTACCACCTATGTCACTCATCATTCCGCCCAGTAAGGCAGCGCAGGAGCTAAACACTATTGAAAACGTAAAAAATAACAATAGCAGGTAAGTACTGCTTGTTTTGCAGGAGTATTTGTTTTTCATTTTAGCTCTAATAATTGATTAATGAAATATTTCCCATCCGATCAAAAGTAGCCGTTTTTTCTATTTTTACGACTTCATCAGATAAAATTGAATAATCAATGGCCGCTGCAAAAATATTATGGAAACCTTCTCCCGACTTTGTAGGACAATCGCACTTGCACAAGTATCGTACATGGTTGGGGAAAAACAAAGACCTACAATTCGAGGATTATGAACAACTTTGGCAATGGTCAGTGGATCACATCGAAGACTTTTGGGAAAGTGTTTGGGAGTACTTCAACATTATTTCCCATACTCCATATAAAAAAGTGTTGAGTGGTGAAATGCCGAAGGCTAAATGGTTTGAAGGGGCAACCCTGAACTATGCAGAGCATGTTTTCCGCATGCGAAACGATGAACAACCTGCCATCATTTTCACCTCTGAAAAATATGACAACATTGAGATTACATGGAAAGAGTTCCATAGTCAGGTAGCTTCGATGGCTGCATTTTTAAAAGAGAAAGGCGTCCAAAAAGGAGATCGGATAGCCGCATTTCTGCCCAATATTCCCGAAGCGACCTTTGCATTTTTAGCAGCAGCATCCATTGGAGCAACATGGTCAAGCTGCTCTCCCGACTTTGGCGCTAATAGCGTAGCCGACCGTTTTTCCCAAATAAAACCTAAAGTGCTTTTTGCCTGTGATGGCTATACCTACAACGGGAAGCCATTTGATAAAAAACAGGTTATCAAGGAGTTATGTGAAAAACTCGATTCAGTAGAAACCTTGGTACTCGTTCCTTACCTCAGCCCAGATGAGAGTTTGGAATATATAAACAATACCCCTTCCCTGCCCAATTCCTCCCTTTGGAATGACACATTCAGAATGGGGCAAGATTTGCATTTTGAGGCAGTTCCTTTCGACCATCCTATTTACGTCCTGTATTCCTCTGGCACGACGGGCATCCCAAAGGCGATCACCCATTCGCATGGAGGCAATTTGCTGGAGCATCTTAAATACCTGCACTTTCATAATGATGTACATATTGGTGAACGCTTTTTTTGGTTCAGCACAACGGGTTGGATGATGTGGAATTTTGTGAATGCCAGTTTCCTGGCAGGGGCAACTGTCGTGCTATACGAAGGCAGCCCTGCCTTTCCAAACCTGAACAGTTTATGGTCTTTTGCAGAAAAAGCTAAAATCAACCATTTTGGAACAAGCGCTCCCTTCCTCACTGCTTGCATGAAAAATGAATTGCAACCGGGTAAAGATTTTGACCTAAAACATTTGCGGAGCATTGGTTCAACGGGTGCGCCTTTGCCACCGGAAGTGTTTGGTTGGGTATATGAAAATATTAAATCTGACTTGTGGCTCAGTTCAATGGCGGGTGGTACAGATGTTTGCACGGCATGGGTCGGAGGATGTCCCGTTAGGCCCGTTTATCAGGGTGAAATTCAATGCCGTTGCCTAGGAGCTGCCATAGAAGCCTGGAATGAAGCAGGCGAACCAGTCACAGGTGAAGTCGGCGAACTGATTGTCACAAAGCCCATGCCCTCTATGCCCATTTATTTTTGGGGTGATGATAATTATGAGCGGTACATGTCCAGTTATTTTGAAATGTACCCAAGCGTCTGGCGGCATGGCGATTGGGTGGAAATCACTGCAAATAATGGCCTCATCATCTATGGCCGCTCCGATGCTACTTTGAACCGGGGAGGTGTCCGCATTGGTACTGCGGAGATTTACAACGCAATGGATAAAGTAGAGGAAATCAATGACAGCCTCATCGTCAATTTGGAATTGAGCGGAGGAAGGGATTATATGCCGCTTTTTGTTCTGTTAAATGAAAATGGAACATTGACTGATGATTTGAAAAAGAAAATCAAACAGACCCTCCGTTCGGAGTACTCGCCCCGACATGTGCCTGATGATATTATTGAAGTACCTGACATACCCTATACCATCAGTGGCAAGAAACTGGAAGCGCCTGTTAAAAAGATTTTATTGGGAAAAGCTGTAGAAAAAGCCGCTAATAAGGACTCAATGCGGAATCCTGATTCGCTAATATATTTTATTGAATTTGCGAATACTTTAAATAAATTGAAATGAAATTATGTTGTCTTATGAAAACATATTGAAAATAAAAGAAAAGATTGGAGAGAATCAATTGATAGAAGCTGTTGAGTTAGCACTTTCTTTTTCTAAAGATGACCAAGTTATCTTCAACAAATTCATCATGTTAAAAAGAGAATTAGTTGTTCTCAATAATCAAATAAATTCTGATATATTGAAAGATTCAAAGAAGGATAAAAAAGAAAATAAAATGACTTTAAGGATGCTCAAATTATTAGATAGCTCCCAAATAAAAATAAAGTTTTGATTTCCTTTTTCTCGCAATTATTCAATTTCTCACTTCATTTCCCCCATTTTTTTAGCTGCTTTAATACCGCACCAAAATCCTTAGGCAATTCCGTTTCAAATGCCATTCTTTCACCAGTCACAGGATGGTCGAATACCAACTTGGTAGCATGCAAAGTGGTGCGGGACATCAAAGGACGCTCTTCCTGATCTTTGCCAAAATTGTATTTACGTTTGATTTTCGACAAATAAAAAGCATCGTTCCGACCATACTCCGAGTCCACTGCCAAGGGGTAGCCAATTGATTTGAAATGAACCCTGATCTGGTGGGTACGGCCTGTCTTGATGTCTGCTTCCAAGTGGGTAAAATTCTTGAAATGTTCGATCACTTTAAAAAGTGTCAAGGAAGGCTTGCCCTTTGCGCTTGTGATCATCCTTCCTGATTTTGATGGATGCTTAGCTATCGGTTTATCTATTTCCCCTTCCATTTCGTGCATCACACCCTCCACCAAGACCTGATAAATTTTTTCGACCGTCCGGTCTTCAAACTGTCGGGATAGATTCTTGTGCGCTTCTTCCGTTTTTGCAAAAACCAACAAGCCGCTCGTCTCCCTATCCAAACGGTGGACAACAAAGACTTTTCCGTATTTTTTATTTAACCAGTTGTACAGGTTGAACAATTCTGGTTTGAACCGGTCGGGGATGGTCAGTGCGCCCGATGCCTTATCCATCAGGACAACAGCATCATCTTCATAAATTATTTTGGATCTGTATTTCATTGTTGCATTGTTGCATTGCTTCATTGCTTCATGGCTTCATGGTTTTTACAGTTATCGGAATGGTAATCAATGAAGCAATGGAACCATGAAGCAATGGAACCATTTATCCACCCCACCGAAAGCTTTCCAAACCAATGCCAGCTAAATCAAGTACGCGGTCAACTACTGTAGCTGCCAATTCTTCAAATGATTTTGGTTTACTATAAAATGATGGGCATGCGGGGCAGATAATGCCACCTGCCTCAGTGACTATTTTCATATTATTGATATGTATCAAACTCAATGGCGTATCTCTTGTAACCATTATTAATTTTCTTCTTTCTTTCAAAATAACGTCGGCGGCACGTGTGGTTAGGTCATCGGAGATGCCTGCTGAGATCCGGCCAAGCTGCCCCATGGAACAGGGGCAAACGATCATGGTTTCATACTGTGCCGACCCGGATGCAAACGGTGCCATGAAATCTTTTTTGGAATAAAAATCAAAAGGGTAATTCCGGTAACCTTCATTGCCGAGTTCAAATTGCCAATTGAACTTTGCATTGTCGCTCATCACCACACCTACAGAAGCCCATTGGTCAGGCATAGCTTTTAACCTATCAAATAAAACCTTAGTGTAAATAGCCCCGCTCGAACCACCAACGGCAATGACTAATTTCCGCATAATTACATTATTCAGTTGGACTATTCAGCATGGAGAGAGAAAGAAGAAAAAATGAAATTTTTTCTTCTTTCTCTCTCTTGAGAGGTGGTTGATTTTTGAGAAAAATTTTCAATTTTTCTCAAAAATCAACTCTCATGAATAGTTACATTCAGTTAAAATTTATTTAAACCACCTATGCTTGCTTACCACTTTTAGTGAAATTGGTACTTTCGTTGCAACGCAAAGGTTTCAGGTTTTCAATCTCACGTTTTTATCAGAATTGAATCCTTGAACCGGTTATTAATTTGATTTGCGTCCCGGCCATTATTAGGAGGTTAACTCTAAAAAAGGACGGGTTTCATCTCTGAACACATTTAAATTACTTCCAATGAAAAAAGTTCTGTTCATCGCCTTGGCTATTGTTGTTGCCGGGCTTGCATTTGCCTTCATGCCCAAAAAAGCAAAAGTAGCTGAAGAAACTGCTAAACCTACACTTACATCCACTAAATCCCATCATGCCAAAGGTCCAATCAATTGGATGACCTGGGACGAGGCCATAAAGGCCAATGAAAAAACGGGCAAAAAGATATTCATTGATTTCTACACCGATTGGTGCGGCTGGTGTAAAAGAATGGATGCTTCGACATTCTCCGACGCAGAGGTAGCCAAATACATTAACGAAAATTTCTATCCGGTAAAATTTGATGCCGAACAAAAAGAGGATATTGTTTTTCAGGGTACTACGTTCAAATTTCAGAAAGGTGGTCGCCGTGGGGCACATGGTTTAGCAGTCGAATTGTTGAATGGCAGACTTGGCTATCCCAGCTATGTTTATTTGACTCCAAATTATGAGCGCATCCTTATTTCTCCTGGTTACAAACCAGTGCCCGACATGAAGAAGGAATTGAAGTTTGTCAACGAAGAACATTACACCACAACATCATGGGACGCTTACAAAAGAGCTAATTAATGGGGAATGGTAAGAGGTGAATGGTGAGCCTTTCAGCCAGCCAGGTAACAAAAAAGTTCAGCATGTTTTCATGCTGAACTTTTTTGTTGGGTTATCCCTTAAAAAATTCCTTGTGGAAAGAGGCCTATTCGAGCAGTTCACCATTCACCGTTCACCATTAATCAAACCTTTTTAAAGGCTGCCAAACAGTTTTTGATTTTCTCAATCAACTCATCGGGGCTAAAAGGTTTGCCAACATGGTCGTTCATGCCGAAGAGGACCGCTTTTTCTTTTTCAGTCAAAAAAGCCGAGGCAGTAAGGGCAATGATGGGGATGTTACTTTTATTTTCATTTGGATGCCGCCTGATCTCAGCGGTGGCCCTATAACCATCCATCAAGGGCATTTGGATGTCCATGAGGATCAGGTCGAAATCATTGATATTGACAGCTTCAACCGCTTCTGCGCCATTGTTGGCTACGCTCACCTGCACACCCAAGCGGTTCAGTATTTTAGATACTACTACTTGATTGATCTTGTTATCTTCTACCACAAGAATATGAGCGCTATCAAAATTGCCAGACGAACTGAAAGAGGATTCGCTTGGCAGCCTCTTTTCCAATACCAATTTAAATGGCAATAAGACAGTGAACACTGCCTTCCCACCGGAACTTATCTCAACATCAATTTTACCGTTCTGCAATTCGACCAATCTTTTGGTTATAGCAAGTGAAAATTGCTGGCTGTCATATGCTTCAAAATCTCCTTCTTCTGCATAATACGGTTTAAACATATCCTCAACAGCCCGTCCGTTCAATTCTCCATTTGCTCCTTCTATTGCTATTTCCAACAGGGCTTCGTTTGTATTCAGTTCTTTCAGTGAAATGACTGATTTTACCGCACCTTCATCGGTATGCTTAAAAGTATTTGTCAATAAATTGGTCATGATCTGGATCAAACGTGCATCATCGCCCATTAGGTTGTTAGGAATCTTTTCATCGTATTTGAAATAAAAATCCACCCCGCTTTCTGTGGCATACCGCTTAAACCGTTGATGTACATCGTCCACTATTTTTGCTGGAAAAAATTCCCGGTCTTGTAAATGGAGTTTTCCAGCTTCAATTTTTGAGAAATCCAAAATGTCATTGATATAAACTATCAGATCATTGGCAGAAAACTGCAAAGTGCGGAGTTGTTCAATTTGCTCTTCTTTAGGACTTTGCTTCAGTAGTAAATGGGTCAGAGCGGTGATATTATTGAGGGGATTGCGCATTTCATGAGTGATGGTGGCAATAAAACGATCACGGGCAAAAGAAGACCTTTCGATGACCTCTCGTTCAGATATTTCTGTCAACAACTTTTTATTCAACAAATCAAGACTGATGTTTTTAGTTTCCAGTTCCACGTTTTTATAATTGGCCTTTTCTTCTTGCTTTATGATTTCCTTGTTCTTTTGTTCTAAAAGTTCCCTATCCGCTTTTTTTCGGCGATGTGAAGTAAATAACACAACCATCAAAATCCAAATCAGAACCATTATCAGAGCCAATAAAATGACAGTTTTCATGTTTGCCGCCCTTTCTAACTTCATGCTACTTTCCCGCTGTTGGTTTTCCCTATAAGTAAGTTCTGATTCGTGCTTAATCTTCTGATTGGAGAGAGCCTCTGTATGTGCTTTATTAAAATAATCGATGGCCTTTTTAGAATAGGAAAAGTGGTTTTGGAAAGCATTTTTATAATCATCCAACTCTGCACTAATTGTAACAATTTCTTCATAAAGGAGGACAGTTTCTGGGGAGACAGCTATTTTTTGTAATAAATCAGCACTTTGCTGCAAGAGCAGTTCGGCCTCTTCCTCTTGACCCAGTGTTTGAAGGATCAGCGCTTCATTTTTTAAGCTCCTGGCCAGCCCCAAAGTATCTTTCAACAACCTGAATGTTTCAGTGGCAACATGCTGATATTCATTTGCTTTTTGGGGAAAACCATGTGTTAACAGAGAAAGGCTAATTATCTGGTTAGTTTCGGCGAACTTGGCCTGGTTGTTTACCTCTCGGTACAAGTTTAGCGCATTCAGGTAATAGACTTGAGTCCTTTCAAAGTCATTAATTTCAGTGGAGATATTCCCAAGGTGAAGGGAAATATTGGCTGCTTCTTCCAGCTCACCCATTTCCCTATTGAGTACTATGGCCTGCCCATAATGATCAAAAGTTTTATCGTAGTTTTTTTGGGAAAAATACAATTCTCCAAGTCCTTTTTCGCTACCCTCTTGCAGATGGGCCAATTTATTTTCCGCCGCAGTAGAAATGGCTTTTTTCAAACATTCCTCCGCAAACGAATATTTTTCCATCAGAGAATATAGAGCCCCTAACTTGATCCTTGAATTAACCTGTCCTACTGCCCATGCCAAGCTATCTCTAATCTTCAGCCCATTAAGATATGCCTGTTCAGCTTGTTCATAATTTTTTGTCCTGGTAAAAACTTCTCCAAGAATATCATATGCATTCGTTTGCCCAATAGGGTCATTCAGGTCATTGGCGAGCTGAAGGGCTGCTGTTGCATTTTCTTTTGCCGCCATCAGATCCGTTGTCAAATAAATCCGGGCGACTTTATTTAAGGTTTTCATTTTGGCCACCCCACGTTGACTGTCCACACCTTGCAGAAGTTCATTGACGGCATTGGACTGGGTGGACAAGTAATAGGCTGCAGCAGCCATTATTAAAAACAGTACTGTTTTTCTCATAACACGGGATGTTGCTCTACTTTATTTATTATCCAAATCGGAATTAGGAAAGGAGGGACGAATGAGAAAAGGCAGCATATCAAATACAGTTGGCGGCGATTGATTTAATATGCTAAGCTATTATACACTTTTTGTTCATATCCAATTTGTAAGCAGAGGAGGAAGAAACCAATAGAGAGGAAGGTGTTTTTTTAGATTTTTTTTTGCAAAAAAAAATCTAAAAAAACACCTTCCTCTCTGAAGGGCCACTTCTCTCAGGTATGAAAACCAATCATTTTCAAAAAGTGTATAGTAACTTATTAATATGCTTTAAACATTTGGAAAAAGGCAAATATAATGCCGAGGAGCAATGAGAAATCAGGGATTGGATTACATTGTACGGGACTTCAAAGGTAAAAACCAACCCGAATTCAAATCCGAAGCAATCCTAAAAAAGTGGCAGGAATTAGATTAGCATTATTTTATATCATTCTTTATAAATTTTAACGACCCGCTCATTTGGCTTTGCATATCCACGATACATGCCTTCGGAATTAAAAGACATCGCTATATTTCCGTAAGCATCCAAAGCAATTAGTCCACCGCTTCCACCTTTTTCCACAAGGGTTTTGTTCACTACATGATCAGCAGCGGTAGCGACATTTTCTTTCAAGTAAAGCATACGCGCTGAAACATCATGTGCTACTGCATAACGAATGAAATACTCCCCATGCCCCGTACAGGAAACCCCACAAGTCGCATTGTCTGCATAAGTACCTGCGCCGATTATAGGAGAGTCCCCTACCCTTCCCCAGCGCTTATTGGTCATGCCGCCAGTGGAAGTCCCGGCTACGATGTTTCCGTTTTTGTCCAAAGCTACGCAGCCAACTGTTCCATGCTTTGATTCTGAATTTTCAGTGATCTGTTTATTTTCCTCAGCCTCCTTCTTTTTTATCCTTTCGAGTGCTTCCCGACGTCGGTCTGTCTGGAAATAAGAATTGTCCACTATGTTTAACCCCTGTTCTTCCGCAAATCGGTCGGCCCCTGAACCGGCCAGCATCACATGCTCTGATTTTTGCATAACGGCAATCGCAGCTTGGATGGGGTTGCGGACTGTTTTAACTCCGCCGATTGCCCCTGCATTTTGCGTTTTTCCCTCCATTACGGAAGCATCCAATTCATTTGCGCCGGCATTAGTGAACACTGCTCCTTTGCCTGCGTTGAATAATGGACTATCCTCCATATACATAATAGCCTTTTCAACCGCCTCAAGGGATGTACCTCCATTTTTCAAAATACTTTCCCCTATATCGAGCGCCTCATTCATGGCTTTCATATAAGCCATTTCTTTTTCGTTGGTCATATTCTTTTTCAATATAGTGCCTGCACCTCCATGTATAACAATGGCATAATCAGGTTTTACGGTTGTAGGTGTCGCTTCTCCCATTGGCTTATCGGTTGGCTGTACTGTGCAAGAAAAAAACAGTATCAAGAAACATAAAGTGGAAATAACCGTGAAACGTTGGATTCTCATTGGACATAGTTTTTTTGATTTATAAAAGATGGGGTAAGTTCGCACCTTTTTCCAAATTAACAAATTGTAATGGGATGGTTAGATGGCTGAATGGTTTTATGATCATAACCATTAAGCCATTTATCTATTCAACAATTATAAATAATGAAAATACTTATCGTAGGTGGAGGCAATATGGGAAAAACCTATGCACGTGCCTTCCTCCACTCACACATCACGACCAAGCAAGATTTGATGATCCTCGAAAAATCTGCGGAGAAATGGGATGAACTTGCCAAGGCTGATATAGGCACCATTTGCAAGCAACCTGAAGACTGCCTGGCAAAAGCTGACTTGGTAATTCTTGCCGTAAAGCCACAGGATTCAGCCAATCTTTTTTCCTCCATGCAACCTATCTTGGATCCCCAGCAAGTATTCCTCTCTATCATGGCTGGGGTGAAAATGGAAAACATCTCAAAAGGTTTGGGCGCACCAAAGATAATTCGGGCCATGCCTAATTTGCCTGCTCAGATCGGCATGGGGATGACCGCTTTTACTTCGACCGATGAAGTAACCCGTATCGAGCTGGTCATGGTACAAAACCTGCTTAACACTACGGGTAAAACCATTTATGTGGAAGACGAAAAATTGATTGACGCTGCAACGGCCATTTCTGGAAGTGGCCCAGCATATGTCTTTTTCTTTATGAAAGCACTTATCGAAGCTGGACGCAACCTCGGTTTTTCTGAATCCGAGTCAGAGCTGCTCGTCAGCCAAACTTTTAAAGGCACCATTGACCTTTTTCGCAAGGACGATTACTCCTGCGATGAGTGGATCAGCCGGGTGGCCTCTAAAGGTGGAACGACAGAGGCCGCTCTTAGTTCCTTCTCTCAAACTTCTTTATATCAAGATATTATAAGTGGAGCAATTGCTGCGATGGAAAGAGCGGTCGAGTTGGGAAAATGAGGGTTGAAAGGATTCTTGGTTCTTGGTTCTGGGTTAAAATGAACCAATTCCATTCAATGGGTTATCATTCTCAAACAGGAGATTTTGAAAAGCCACGTTTTTTCATGCAGCTCTTTCTCATTATATAAATGTATCGTTAAAACCATTTAACTATCAAGCCATTCAACCATATATCTTTTTTTGGACTGATTTTCCCTAAAAAGTGCAAGAAATAAAGGTAAATGATTTTTCTTTGCGACTTCTTAAACATAATCCCATTACCCCTGTTAAACCTCCGATCAAAAATTTTATCATGAAAAATAATAAATCTTCGAGCCTGTTCATTTATCGAACCAGAGAAAAAGGGCTTGAAATATTCTTGCAAAAAGACGGTGAGAAATGGCAAGTCCCTGAACATCCGGTAGCAGCAGAACAAGCGATACCACTTCAGCATGATGACAAATTCATCGCTCTCGACCCAGTGCAAGCGGAAGATGGCAAGGTCGGAGAAGGGATTGCAGTGGAAGGAGATTGGCATGACATCCCCTCTTTAAAATCCCTGATGTTACAAGATGTTGAATTCGTAAAAAAACAAATTGGGATCATGATACCCGATGTGATCGAAAAAGGAACTTTTGTAGCTATCAAAGAAGCTTTCAAGAGGGTTCTACCACACCAATACGAAATGCTGAAAGAGCTCAAAGACATAATCACCGATAGGAATTCCGTCAACGGAATCTGATTGGCGGATAATGATGAATTGCACCTGATACTTGGAAGAATTCGGATGCCAAAAAAGACCCGATGGGATATTTTCCATCGGGTCTTTTAGTTTCTGATTTATGTTAAATAGGTTTGTACCGCCGAACTCCAGTTCGGCGATAAATGCCCCACCATCGAACTGGAGCTCGGCGGCACATAACCAAAAGAGGCACAGCTTTGAATTTACTTATTCCAAAACTTACTTTTGCCGCCAAAAACTAAACGCATGGACTCTATTAAAAACAAAAGCGTTGGGCATACCGATTTTAATTTCCCAGGCCAAACAAATGTCTATCATGGGAAAGTGCGGGACGTCTATTCAATCGGGAACTTGCTTGTTATGATAGCGTCTGATCGAATCTCAGCCTTCGATCATATTTTGCCAAGGCCCATTCCATATAAAGGACAAGTTCTCAACCAAGTCGCCACCCATTTTTTAAATGCCACCCGTGATATTTGTCCAAATTGGTTGATAGCTACCCCTGATCCCAACGTGGCCATCGGACACCGCTGCGATCCATTTAGAGTAGAAATGGTGATCCGTGGTTACCTCACTGGTCATGCTTGGCGTACTTATAAATCAGGTAAAAGAATATTATGTGGCGTGCCGCTGCCAGCAGGAATGAAAGAACATGATCCTTTTCCTGAACCTATTATCACGCCTGCTACCAAAGCAGAGGAAGGTCACGACGAGGATATTTCAAAAGCAGACATCATCGCCCAAGGTATTGTTAGTGCCGAGGATTATGAGATTTTGGAAAAATATACCCGATTGCTTTTCCAACGGGGCACTGAAATGGCCGCCGAACGAGGTTTAATTCTCGTAGATACAAAATACGAATTTGGTAAAAAAGACGGAACAGTTTACCTGATTGATGAAATTCATACGCCAGATAGTTCTCGTTATTTTTACCTTGATGGTTACAAGGAAAGACAGGCCAAAGGAGAAGGGCAAAAGCAATTGTCAAAAGAATTTGTGCGGGAGTGGCTAATGGAAAACGGCTTTCAGGGATTGGAAGGCCAGCAAATGCCCAATATGCCAGATGAGTTTGTGGAAAAAGTTACTGACCGATATATTGAATTGTATGAAACGATTACGGGGAGTAAATTTGAAAAGGCAGATTCGGAAAATATTCTCGAACGGATTGAAGAGAATGTAAAGCAGTTTTTAATTAATGAAAAACATTGAGCGATATTAGACTTTATTCGGTTTAGCGGTATAACGGTGTATTGGTGTTTCGGCCACACAAAAAATTTCAGAATAAAGACTATTGGTTCTTTGACAAATCCCGTGGAAGCCACTCAGAATATCAGAGTATTAGGGGGAAAGAAAAATTTTTTCAAAATTTTTCTTTCCCCCTAATACTCTGATAGAGAGGGAGATAAAAAAATAAAAAATTTTCAATTTTTTATTTTTTTATCTCCCTCTCTTCCTGTTTTTTTTCGCTCCACGAAAATTGTCAAAGAACCAGACTATTAAATAATTCACAACTCTCTTGCCTTCATTCGCATTTCTTCTGAAAGTTCCATACCTAAATACCGGTCAATTAAATCATGTGCTAAATAAATAACAGGTGTCAGTACAATCGCCACAATGAATTTGTAAACATAATTCACTGTTCCGACTGCCAGAAAAAGATTGATTGGCCATTTCTCTTGGGGGTTTAATACAAAAGCTATGTACAACACCACGAAACTATCAATGAATTGGGAAATGAGCGTTGAACCAGTTGCCCTTAACCACAATTTTTTTTCGCCAGTGATTTTTCTCAATCTATGAAAAACTCCCGCATCAATAACCTGCCCAATCAGAAACGCAATCAAGGAACCGACAATGATCCAAAGCCCTTGTCCGAAAATATTGGCAAAAGCTAATTGCCGATCTGGTAATCCTCGGTCTTCTGCCGATGTGATCCACCAATCAGTAGGCGTCAAATGAATGGCGCCAAACACCATAATAAATGCATAGGCAATCAAACCAGCTGTCAACCACGACAAAAACTTCACGGCTTTTTTTCCATAATACTCATTGACAAGATCGGTCATTACAAAGACCACTGGCCAAAGCAGGACACCTGCAGTGAGTGCCAGCGAGCCTGATTGTCCAAAGAGTTTCCACTCTAATGTCGGTAGGCCAAAAGTGGGCTCGAAGGCAAATATTTTTACACCAATAAATTCAGCTACTAAAGCATTGGTCACGAAGAACCCGCCAAGTATCATAAACAGGCGAGCAGGTTTACCGGAAAGGAGATGTTTCATTCTTGCAAGAGGTTTAAAGGCTGAAAATGAGTAAATTATTTTGAATGACCAACTTAAAGGTTATTTCGACCCGTCTTTGCCACAAACGACATTTATTATACGTTCCTTTGGAAACTTCTTTACTGACCCGTTTCTTCGCTGTTAATACAAAAAAATACAAACCTAATTTTTTAACAATCCAAGTATGATATTTCCTAAACACCTTTTGTTCGTTTTGGCTTCTCTGATTTCAATTCAAATGTTTTCCCAAGTCCCAATCAAAGGCGATTTTATTTTAGGCGACTCCACCCAAATGCATCGGCTCACTACAATCAATGGCGATATGTTCACTGGCCGGGTGACAGGAATCGAAGGTTCGTCGTTGAAATTTCTTTACAGAAATAACAATCTTGAATTTAATTTGGAGGAAGTCAAAATGGTCGAGGTTTTAGAAAACCAAGCAGAGTCAAAAAGTAAAGACCCGATGCCGCCCTCTTCAGAGACCGACGAACAAATGACGGCAAAAGATGCCCGGAATTACATATGGCATTTTGATTACAAAATAACCACTACTGACGGAATTGAATATTTGGGCAAACTGGCCACATTAAATAAATATGCTGCGATCTTAGAACAACAATCAAAGGAGGTAAAGATCGGTTACATTAAGATTGCTGAAATTGCCTTGATAGGGAAACGGATTACTTCCAACCCCAACCACTTGACTGAGTACCATCGACTCAAGACCAAAAAAGGGGATAGCTTCACTGGTCAGTTGATTTCTGTTAATAAGGAAGAACTGGTTTTTTTGATGAAAAATGGGTCTGAAATAACAATAACCAATGATGAATTAATAAATATAGTTCTAGAAAAAAATGCGTCCAGTTATCAAAGCCGAAAGCAATACAAAAAGCACAAAAATGATTACAACCAGCACCGCCTTTTTTTCTCTCCCAGCGCCCTGATGCTAAAACAAGGTGACAGTGAATTTCGAACCATGCTTTTGCACAATACAATTGAACATGGGTTTACAAATAATTTTACGGCTGGAGGTGGCCTTTTCTCTATTTTGGTCGGGCATGCTTTGACGGGAAAGGTCAAATTGGGCGTGAGCATCAGCGATATGGTACACGTTGCTGTAGGTGCTCAAGGAGGTTATGCTTTTACAGTTTATGGTGGGGATGGAGTCTCTTTAGGTTTATTCTATGGCGCTATGTCAATCGGTACTTCTGATCGGTACATCAATGTTTCCATTGGAAGAGGTAGGGACAGCGATGCTTCAAGGGGGACAACGGCGTTCACAATCGGAGGGTCTTTTCGCACCAACGAAAACTGGCGGATTTACATAGAATACTTTCATTTCCAAGATCCATATATCAGTTCTTATGACCCCCAAAACAGCATTTTTGGCACCTTGGGCCTTTCATGGCTTAAAGGTCAACATCAAGTTGATTTTGGAATATTTGTAAGTAACGATTTTACCGATGCACCGGGTGGTTTTCCAGTTGTAGCTTATAATTACAGGTTTTAAAGCATGGACTGTTAATAGCACTATGCTGTTTTTCCGAAACTTAATATTTTATGGAATAATCCAGTTCTACCACTCTAAAGCAGCATATTTGTACCCCGAAGCTATTATTACCGATTACAAACCAAAACTCCTATCATATGAATAAATTTCCTACCCTGCTATTGTTTTTTTTCCTATTCCAAATAAATGACCTCACGTCCCAAAGCGGTTGCCCAGGCTGCATAGTTGACCTTCCATCACTTCCCTCTGACACCATATTTTTAGGAGATGCCCCTGACGGCATAGCAGGTGAACCTTACGATGGCGACTTGAGTTTCAGGCTTCCCAAAACAACTACTCCAGTCAATGCAGTTGACCCCGGCACACCCGCTGGGCTGAACATCGGTAAATTAACCATTATTGCCCTTTTAAACGTACCTCCTGGATTGGACTGGGAGCCGAGCCAATTCGAATTCGACCCCAGCAATGAAACGGATGGTTGTGTCAAATTCTGTGGCACTCCTTTGATTCCCGGCATGTACGAGGTGGATGTTTTTGTAACCGCTGAAGTATTGACCCTCAACCAATCCACTTCTTTTTCATTTCCGATTTACATTGCTCCATCCACCAGCAGTACAGATGGTTTTTCTATGCAGAATGGCAGTGGGTGTGGGGAAGTAACTGCCAGTTTTGAAAACAACATCCTGAGCAATGGCAGCATGGGATATAGTTACTTATGGGATTTTGGAAATGGCGAAACTTCTACTGTGGAAAACCCGGGCGATGTAACTTATTCATCTCCCGGCATTTATAAAGTGAATTACGAGGCCATGATAGATACAAGTGGTTATGAACTTTCAACGGTACAAATTGTCGCAGCAGGATGCAATGATATTTCCCTACCGCCCATTTCCAATGCGCCGCCTGAACTGTACATAAAAATAAAAGACCCTTCTGGCAACCAGATTTATCAATCAGAACAAATCAAAAATGCACCGCTTCCTTCGGCTTTTAATGTCAACATCCCCAATATTGGCCCAGGAGACTATACCCTTGAAGTGAGGGACGACGACCTGATTGGCTCTGACCATTGTGGCACGGTGACTTTCAACCGTATGTCGATCGATACCTTGAAAAGTGGCAGCCTTGAAGTTTTGTTAAATATCTTTCACCCTGTTTTTTCAATCCAATCTACCGATACCGTTTATGTCTATGAAATACCTGACCCACCGTTGGTCAGCCCAAATGGCCTGATCGAAGTATGTGAAGGGGATACGGTTGAACTTGTTGCAGACTACCCAGACAATTTGCAATGGCACAAGGACTCGTCGGCAGTTTTAGATGCTACTGAACCCAACTTTACCATTGCTTCCAATGGCATTTATTGGGTAGAATACACCACGCCTGACGGCTGTACCTCCCAATCGGAATCAGTGACCTTTAATGAATTGCCTTTGCCCAGTATTCCATCTTTCAATGAAGATGGCAACTGGCTGTCACTTATTAGTCCTGACCAGCTACCTAATGATTATTCCCTTCAATGGTTCATCAACGGTGATTCTATTTCCGAAGCCACAGAAACAAGCTACTGCAATACGACCTCAGGTGTCAACCTCTTTACCCTCGCAGTAACAGATAACGAAACGGGTTGTTCCAACGAATTCAGCCTTGGCGTCGCCTTCGATGAAACATCAGATTGCACCGTGCCAACAAAAGAAATTTTGGCCATCGAAAACAGCCTGCGCATTTTTCCAAACCCCACCTCCGAGGTGTTGAATATTGTTTTTGTAAATGAAAACTTTAAAGAAGTTAAAATCAATGTTGTGGATGTGATGGGCAGGCTTTTGGAAAATGTTAAAGAAACTTTTTTATCCAGCCATTTTTACAAAACCCTGGATGTGAGCGACTTACAGAATGGTATTTATTTTTTGGAAATAAAAACCAAAGATGGAAATGTGGTGAGGACGTTCGTGAAAAAATAACGCTACACTTCAAATCCAGCTTTCAAAAGGACATCTTTTACAAAGGAGATGTCCTTTTCTAATCTGGATGCTATTGTTCCAATGTCATTGCCTTCTTGAAATAGTTTGATGATGTTGAGCGTCAATTGAATGCCTTGGTTTTCGCCCTTTTCGAAACCGATTTTCTCTCCTTTTTCGATGCCTTTTGCCTCAGCTTCCTCAATAAGCGTTTTTTCGCTACTCACAGAATCCCAGTATTTATCGTATTGCAATAATTCTTCTTTGCTAAAAGAGGATTCTTGCAAACAACCCACAGCTTCTTTTATTAAAGGATTTTCCATCAAGTCATGATCTATCGTTTCACTTCCATCCTTTATTTCTGTGAGAAAACGCAACCACAAAACCATTAGTTTTTTCTCGGAAAAATGCTTGGGTTTGAATTTTGGCAACTCTACAAATACGAATTCCAAGCCCTCCAGTTTTTTCTTCGGATATTGAGAATGGACGATGGAATAGTGATGGTAAAATTCTTCAATCTTATTTTCAAATATTTCATTTACGAGGCTGAGGGCATAAACGGGCTGCAGCCCTCTGTATTCTTCCCCTTTCTCCAATTGCCTCACATAAGCTTTTGATGCATTGAACAAAACACGGTACTTAAAACTATCCGTCCAAAGCATCTGCATCTCCACTATAAAACTCCGACCTGACACATCTTTGCACCTAACATCTACAATTGTATTTTTTAATAAAGGAACGGCAGGCACCAATTCGGCGGGCAAATATTCGAGTGAAACAATTTGATGATCCTCATCCAATGGCAACAAGGCATTGAGAAAGCTTTTCAGCAGGTGAGGCCTAGTGCCGAAAATTTTCTTAAAAGTTAAATCATTCTTTGGATCAAGATACCGCATCGGAAAAAATTATTTCACAAACTTAAATAATTCTACTTTGACACTCTAAAAAATAATCATCCGTTTTCAGGCCGAGGATTAAGAAAAACACACCTCTATCTGCTGGCATATTTCACTCAGGCATGAAAAACAATGAATGCTCACGCACTTAATTTTAAAGTGTTAAAGTAGAAAGAATTGCATAAATATAAACATCAGCAACCCACGTTTTCAAAAGCGGGCTTTCCACGCCCCCCTAATTCCCCAGCCACATTTTCAGCAAATTCGCTACCCCTACCCCAATAAAATTGGCAAGAGCGATCCCTACCAAACCAGTCATGATTCCCGAAAAAACAAGCGATCGGTTGTGAATCACTGCAGCTATTTGCCCAATAAAAGGAGGGCCATAAAACCCCGCAGTTTGGGTAATCATCATGGTGTCCCGGTCAATGCCAAATATTTTGCAAAAAATAAGGTGCAAAGAAAGCGCAAAAAGCCATGAGCAAGCAGTAAAAAGCAGCAATGTGCCGCCACCAGTAAATAGTTCTGATAGATTGGCCATCATACCAATGGCCAAGCAAAACATGAGCAGTAGGTATTCACCCAATTCAAATGCTCCTTGCAAACCCCTAACTTTTGGGTTAAAGGATGCACCGACACTGAATGCCGAAAGCAGCAAAATAATAACCCCCACTGCCGTTAGCCCGCCCGTCAAAAGCTGGGTGAGGCCCAATGAGACAATAGCCAACAGAAGAGTCAGGCCAACTGCCATTAACAAGTCTTTCCAAATAATTTTTTTCAACATGAAATCCCCTTCTCCACCGCCGCCTTTATTTTCTTGGAAATCTTTTAAAAACAGGCCATAGAACCGATGTGCAACTGAGGTTAAGAAGATGAGATAAATACCACCACAAATTAATTCAGTAGCATTCAATTTAATAAAGACTGCCTCATCAGCACTCATAGCCATACCTACCGCATTCATGTTTGGCGTACCGCCGATAAAAACACCAGTGAGCATACCCGTCATCAGCCAAATATCTGCTAATTGATTTTTAAAAAGAAAGCTCACAATAAATGCCCCGATCACCACACTCACGATGACAAGCAAAAACGAGATGATCGTCGTTTTCGCCAGTTTGAACCAACCCAATAAATCGGTGGAATAAAGTAGAAGGGGAATAGCCAAAATGATAGTTGCTTCGCTGAATGTTTTTGACACCTGATTGTCCAATTCCCACGGAACAAAATTGCAGAGGACGATGCCAACCACCCAACAAAGCACTACTGGGCTTAGCGATTTTTCCGTCCCCATGCGATAGGTCAGCTTCGTCAGCACCCAAGGGAGGAAAATGATGGCTAAAGATTGGATTATAGGCATATTCAGGAATTGGGGAATTGGGTTAATTGAGGAGTGGGCATAATTCAAATAGTTGATTATCAGCCACAAAGGCACGAAGACACAAAGATGAATAATTCATGAATTGAAAACTTTGTGACTTTGTGACTTTGTGGCCGAAAAAAACACGATTTATTGACTATTATTTATGCCCACCCCTCAATTGGGTTAATTAGGGAATTGGGTTAATTAGGAATCTTCAATATCCTAATTCCCCAATTCCCTCACTTCCCAATTGTTATTTTCAAACCATTTTCAAAATCCACATTCAACTGCTGGTTTTTATTATTGGGCGATTTCAACATCCATTTTGCCAACGGTTTTACGATGTGGTCTTCGAGGGCACGCTGCAAGGGTCGGGCGCCATATTTTTCATGAAAACCTATGTCAGCCAAATAGTCCACTACCTTTTCAGTGAATTGGATATGAAGGCCATTCTTTACAAACCCTTCTCGTTGCTTTACTTCCTCTAATTCTTTAAGGGTAATTTGTCGAACATGTGTTTTATCTAAAGGATTGAAAATGACAATGTTATCAATTCGATTGATGAATTCCGGTCGGAAAAAGCGGCCAATAGCACTTCGGTAAGCCGCCTCTCCCCCGATTTGCGAAGCATAACCAATGGAGCGCTGATTGGAAGCACCGAGGTTGGTGGTCAGGATGATGATACAGTTTCTAAAATTGGTCACTCGGCCAAAAGCATCTACCAACATGCCTTCATCCAAGACGGTCATAAAAGCATCGAAAATTGAAGAAGACGCTTTTTCTGCCTCATCGAGCAGCAGCACTGCAAAAGGCTTTTCCCGCACATCGGTTACCAACTTTCCGGGCTGCCTGCCTTCACCCAAAAAACGGGTGATCTGTGACGGGTGCTGGAACTCGCTCATGTCAATGCGGATAAGGGGTGCTTGTTTCTGGCCTTTCCCAAAAAAATAATCAGCCAATGCGCGGGCGCTGGCCGTTTTGCCAACACCAGTTGGCCCGGCAAATATCAGTGTCGTGATAGGTTTATATGGGTTGTTCAGGCCAGCCTTAAACACTTTGATGATGTCGGTCAACTGCATCACGGCCTCTTCCTGTCCAATGATTTTACTTTTAAAAAAGGAAGTCATTTCCTCTTGATCAAGCATAAGGTCATCCCGAAGGAAAAGTTCGGGCAGGCCAGTTCTGCGGATGAATTGGTCGAGTACGTCCCTTTTAGTGAGAACATCCATTTTGTTCAACTGTACTTCGCCAAGGCATTCCCCCAAAAAACGGATGCCTTTCCCTGGAAACCGTTCATAAGGAAAAAACCTTTCGAGCAAACGGAGAGAAGTAGCAATGGCTTCTTTCTCCATCGTTATTTTTAGGTTTTGAGAAACAAAATCCCTTAATTTTTCAAAAATAACGTTGACCTTTTTGGCCGGAAGTTCTTCTATTTCAAGCACTTGTACGCTCTCCACAAAACCCGGTAGAAAACGACGAAGGCTCTCTAACTGCTGGGGCGTGACTTCCCCAATGAGCTGCAAGCGGCCATTTTGCATAAATGGTAACAGATAGGCCGCAACACTATTTTCTACACTGCTACTTCCCTGTCGCAGCAGTTCTACGACATCTTCTACCCAAAGAATGCCGTTGAAGGCGCCGAGTTCATATACCAGTTCTTCTACCACTTCCTGCCACTCACCAAGGTACTTGCTGGTAGCAGTTATTCGTTGGGCCCTCATCCGCCAAAAGGTGTATTTCAAGTTGTTCTTTTTGGCAATCGTGGACAATTTTTTAATGGTGGCTTTAAGCATGGCAGATTTTCCAGTACCCGGATTGCCACTGACCAACAGGCTGGTTTTTTGTTTAAAAGTAATGTCGGTTGCCCGTTCCACATATTCTTCCATTTCCCAGGCCACTTCGGGCAAAGGGCTAAGGTTTCGTTGGACTGTTTTTGAATAGGGGTATTGTTCGGCGAGACGTTCTAGTACTTTTGGTTTTTGCTCCTTGTTCCAATCAAAATTGAATGCTGCATCCTCCTTTACTTTGAGCAATACCATTTCCAATTTAGGCTTTGGATACCTCGAATACCGGAAAATTTCCTCAGGTTCCATATCGTCAAAAGCACTCTTCATGAAATGCCTCGCCAGGGTATCCAATTGGCGCAGGTCATAGCAATAAAAATTGGCATTGAACAATGGAAGGTAGCAATCGTACACCCCTTCCTCCTCTTCCCCATACACCAAGGGGGTGCTGAGTTTCACCATGCTCTTTAATGGGTAAGCAGAATTCCCTTGCCGAAAGGTGGGGCGAACAGCCATTTCAATGGTCTTCATGGAGGGGTTCTCCATTTCCATCAGCGGGTAATCCCCGTCCCGCTTATACATTTTTTGCAGATAGCTGGTCAATACGGCTTTCACCTTTTTGACAGATTTATCAACCACCTGATAATCGGTGCCTACCAACACCCCCAAGACCGCTTCTTCCTGGAGTTGAAAACATAGCAATGGAAATTCAATTTTTTTCATAAAAAGTAGCCAAGCGTCAAGTGTCAGGCGTCAGATGAGACCTGCCTGATTCCCGACATCTGAAACCTAAAAAGATGTGCAATTATCATCAATCAAACTCTTAAAAACGAAGATATGCAGCAAGAATCCAACAAATCATTGAAACGTTTCGATAATTTTGTGTTTCACCGAATGCTTGTTAGGCAAGAATATTGGTTTTCAAGCGTTTATAAGTTCGGTTTTTTTTGAAAACAAAAATTGCCGGGCAAGTTGGTCAGACCATTTTACAATTCAACCAAACAACTTTGAGAATTTTGAAACTGAAAATCCCTCCGACAAACAAAAATCATATTTGGTACATTTCCTTTGTAAAAAGGCAAATCCTCCAACCCATTAATAATCCTTTCATAGGACTGTTTTCCTTAAAATCTATATCAATGAAAAATACCAAACTCCTACTGGCACTTTTGTTAGGCCTGATGGGCTGCCATGTTGTGAACGCTCAAGTGTCGCTGAAACGGGCTAATAAACAATATGAACTATCTGTTTTCTTTGAAGCCATCGAATCTTATAAAGAAGTATTGGCTAAAAATTCCAGCCATCGGGAAGCCAATGTTAAGATTGCCGATTGTTATCGACTGACCAACCAGTTGGATAAAGCGCTACCACATTACCAAAACGCACTTGCGAATGGCGGTGTCGAATCCATTTATGCATTTCAATATGGGTTGACCCTCCAAGGGCTCGGAAGATATGACCTTGCCAAAGGCCTTTTTGAAAACCTCGCTGCCAACGATACAAAATTTGCGATCCGAGGTAAGCAGTTTGCCGAAGCATGTGATTTTGCCGTATCACCACAAGACCCTCCAAGGTACAAGGTGGTAAACGAATACACCAACAAAGCTTCCTCGGATTTTGGGCCAGCATTTTTCGGTACCGAAAAGGTCGTTTATTCTTCTTCCCGGAGCGATGTTGCAGTGAGGAACAGGCGCAATGCACCAACCTCCAATGTTTTGGGCACAAATAAATTACTAATCACCCAAAGAGATAAAAATGGTTTTCTCGAAACGCCTGTTGCATTGCATGCTGGCTTTGGAACGGCTACCAATGAAGGTCCCGTGGCCTACAGCATGGATGGCAAATGGGTAGCATTTACCAAAAACAACTTTACAGAAGGTGTACGCCAAATACCCTCTGCCGGATTGGAGTTGAATATGTATATTGCAGAAGTGAATTCCAATGGCGATTGGGCGAACGCTTCGCCATTTCCGCACAATGGTACTGGTTTTTCTACAGGCTACCCTTCTTTTTCACCTGATGGGAAAGCCCTCTTTTTCTCCAGTGACAGGCCTGGTGGTTTTGGTGGATTCGACCTGTATGTCGCCTATAGGGTTGGCAATTCTTGGTCAGCGCCAGAGAACCTTGGCATAACAGTCAATTCATTGGGCAATGAAATCACGCCGTTTTATGATGGTCTATCCTTGTATTTTGCTTCCGATTTCCACAAAGGGTATGGAGGGTTCGATATTTTCCGGGCAGAGGAAAGCAATGGCCGATGGGCTACTCTTTACCACGGAGGTGCTGGCCTTAATTCTTCCTACGATGATTATGGTTTTGTCTTCGATGGACTGCACAGTACGGGCTATTTTGTTTCCAACAGGGAAGGAGGCAAAGGGTTAGAGGATATCTACCGAGTAGAAAAAGAGACGGATAATGTAGTCATAAAAGTGCTGGACGAGGCGACAAGTGCCCCCATTGCAGAAGCAGTTATCGACTTCTCAGAATGTGATGAAGACAGCTACCAAACCAACGCCAATGGAGTCTTTAACTTCCAAATGCTTGAAGACCTCAATTGTACGGTGTATGTCAAAAAAGATGGCTATCTAAGCGAGCCTGTAAAAATCACTTCGATGGGGCTGCGCCAAAACCGAACCTTAGAAATAAAGTTAACCAACTACGCCAATGCTTATCAAGGTAAAACGATAAATGCCAGTACCGGCTATTATTTGGAAGATGCCAAAATAATAGCCACCGACCAAAAAACGGGAGCGGTATCAAGTACTTTTTCTGATGCACAGGGCGGCTATTCCATTTCCCTAAAACCCAATGCTGCCTATCTGTTGCGTTTTTCAAAACCCGGTTTTCAGGACGTCACCCTGAATGTGAAGACAACTGCCAATGACAATCGGGTTTTAAGAAATATTGACCTGCTACCTGTTGGTGACCGCGGGCGGATTTCAACTGCATCTGAGCCAGTGACTCGTATTGAAACAACAACTCAACCGTCGGGCCCTAAAATTATTACTACCACAAACCCAGGTACCGAAACCCAACCTCCAACAACTACCGCTGAAAGGAACCTCGTATCTGGTTTTTCCATTCAAGTGGCTGCAGTAAAAGGAACGTTCAAAGACATTAGCAAATACAAGAATAAACTCAGTGATTTGGGAACAGTTTATACGGTTAGCGAAGGTGGAAAGTCGAAAGTAAGGCTCGGAATAGTCAACGACAGGGATGATGCAGTCGCCTTGCAAAAATTGGTCCGTGCCAAAGGCTTTGACGGTGCTTTTATCGTTTCGGAAACGGATAGGGAAATGCCTGGAACAGTCAAACCAAAAACTTCTTCTGCCACTACGACAACTACTTATGAAAAGGAAATAGGCTCTGTTGCTGATTTAAAAGGAACTATGATCCGCTTGGCTGCTTATAGCAATTTGGCTTATTTCGATAAAGGAATGGTAGATGATCTTGGTACGCTTACTTACGTTCCAAAAGGCAAGTTCACCATCGTCCTGCTCAGGGGTTATAACACCAATGACGATGCCCTCATTGCTCTACGGAAAGCCAAGGTCAGGGGCTTTCCCGAAGCTCACTTAGTTGATGTCCAAAATGGGGAAATGACTAAATTGAAATAATAATGGTGAGGGGTGAATGGTGAATTCATGTCACTATTTACCATTCACCTCCCACCATTACCGTTAAATACCGATAAGTCTCTACCTGCGCCCGCACAGCCTTTCCTTCCCTTTTTACATAGTGATTTGAATGTTCAACATCAATGACTCGTGCTTTTACGTTGTCATCGAGTTGTAGTTCAATGATTTGACGAATGGTGTTTTTTATTTTTTCATCATAAATGGGAAATGATCCCCCCCCCCGGAAAACTCGCCCAAATTCGGTTTGTTGCTGATGGACAATTTGTTGAATTTGCTTCAATGACCACTAAAAAAGCGCTTTTATTTTCCTTTTGAGATCTTCATCTGGCAGCCTACCAAATCCAGCCATCACATTATCAGCCACGTGTTTGGGCTTGCTTGTACCGGGTATCACGCAGGTAATTTCTTTATGTGATAAAATATATTTCAGGAAAATTTGCCCCCAAGAATTGGCATCCATTTCTGTAGCCCAAGCAGGCAGAGCTTTCCCTTTTACATGTCGGAACAAGCCTCCTCCTCCATAAGGGCGATTGATGATAACTGCTGCACCGTTGTCGGCAGCAGCAGGAATGAGTCGGTCTATCGAAGTATGCTCGGCGAGCGAAAAATTGATTTGCACAAAATCGGGTTTCTCTTGTTTGATGACCCTAATCATTTCATCGTAAGCATTTGAAGTATAATGGGTTATGCCCCAGTATTTTATTTTTTCCGACTCCTTCCAGTCACGCAGGGTTTTGAGGTGTACCTGCCAATCGAGGAGGTTATGGATTTGCATCAACTCCATCTTATTGGTCTTCATACGACGTAGTGAGCGCTCCATTTCACGAATACCTGCCTCTTTTCCCCTTGTCCAGACTTTTGTCGCAAGAAACAGATCGCTTTGTAAATTAGCCGCTGCTGACAAGTCACCAACGACTGCTTCTGATGTGCCGTACATCGGGGAACTGTCAACAACTGAACCACCATTATTTACCAAAATTTTTAAGACTTCAGTAAGTTGCTGTCGTTTTTCCGCATCGTTGCCCACATCAAATGTTTGCCATGTACCGAGTCCGACAACGGGTAGTTTTTCTCCTGAAACAGGAATAGCTCGAGTGTTCATTTTTTCCGAATTATTAAAAGCAGGCAAATATAGGAGAGAAGTACCGATACCTGCTTTTGCCAATATTTGAAGTGCTGTGCGTCTTACCATAATTATATTTTTTTAAATTCGTGTTAAAGAGAAAAATGGAAATAATAGGACTGGCATTTAAATCAGTTTTGCTCGCTTTTTTTAATTAGTCGATTTTTTAAACAAAAGACCCTTTGGAAATTAACCTGTTGCTTTTGTACAAAAAATACCTCTTAATTAAGCATTTCAATTTCCCAAACACCCATTGATTTGTCTTTAAATATCCCGCCCATTTCTGTACAATTTTCGTTTAATAAAAAAATAGGATCAGGCAAATTAAATGGAGGGCCAACAAAGTTCAGAGGACGCCAACCACCTGTTGCAATGTCTTTATTCTCAGGCTCACCCGGGAACGTTGTGGTCATTAAATATTTAATATTGCTATTTTTAACTCGATCCAATACTTGAAAAATATCTGCAAAAGAAAAATGCACTAAACAGTCTCTACAAAAAAGCATATCGAAATCATTGGGTATATTTTTTAATAAATCCATTTTTAAAAAAGAAATATTATCAGAAGCATATTTTTCATTATTATTCTCAATTAATTTTTCGACAATATCTCCACCTGTATAGTTAATTTCTGATAGATCGGTTTCTTTCATCCAATTAAAATCACCACATGGCGTATCTAATAATTTTCGAATCCCATATTTTTTAAAAATAATAGGTAGTTGTTTTATTAATTGCTGTGCTTGGGAAATTGCGGAGCCTGCACCTGACACCGATTCAGTTTCTTCCCAAGTTCTATTTTCCATGATATGAGTAAAAATTTGTTCTGTTGTCAGTCCTTTAAATTTATTTCCGCTGGCATATTTATATAATTCAGCTCTGTTTGTAATTTGATCCATTTAAATGGAAATTATTTCTCTTTTTTAAAACGAATTTTTGGCAAAGGAAAAGCAATTATCGAAAACATCCAATTCTTTTTTCCCGATAAAAAAACCATTTTCTATTTGGTTTATTCCACTAATAATTTATATTTGTAGTTAACTACGTATATATTAACATAAATCGTTCGACTATGCTCATCCGACGTGCCACACCTGCTGATAGTCAAGCTATCGAAACCATTTTCAAAAAAGCATTTGGCCCTTATAAGCACCTTTATACACCTGATGCTTATGCTTCCACCGCAGTAGGGAAAGACGTGATCCTGCAAAGAATGGAGGCCGGTTTTTCGTTGATTGCCCTCGAAGAGGAAGTTGCCCTTGGAACGGTTTCCGCAACGCCTACCTGGGAAGGATTTTATGTAACGGGAATGGCTCTTTTACCTGAAGCCCAAGGCAAAAAAGTTGCTTATAAATTGATGTGTACTTTGGAAGAATATGGCATCAAGGAAGGTTATGATAGGATTTATCTTTACACCACCACATTCCTTGACAGGGCAATAAGTTTGTATGAGAAGCTCGGTTTTACACGCTATGGAAACCCTAAAGACAGCTTTATGGGAACGACAGCTATACAATTTGAAAAATATGTAAAATGAAGAATATCAATGAAATAGGAATCCTTGCTTTCGGCACCAGAATGAAGAGATTCTATGACAACACGATACCATCCGGGAAAGCCATCTACCTGTCACATGGGCTGGAATTCGAGCCGAAATGGTTCACCTTTATCTATGCCTTGATTGAGGAGAAAGAGCTTTCGGTTACTGACATGTCCAACATCCTTGGCCTCTCCCACCCGACCATTATCCAAACGCTAAAGGAACTGGAAAAGAACGGTTGGGTCATTTCCAAAAAAAGCAAATCAGATGGCCGCCGACGTCTGCTGCGGCTGAGCGAATGGGCACAGACCCAAGTGCCCCTGCTGCAAAAAATTTGGGCAAACATTCGACAGGCCATTGAAGAAATGAACCAGGAAGGGCAGGTAGATTTTTGGGAAGGGTTTCTGGAGTTTGAAAGCGCCATGATAAAAAAGTCTTTATATGACCGTGTGGTTGAAATCAGTGGCCGCCAAAAAAGGAACTTGCTCTCGAAAAGGCCTCCTTCCCATCCTGGTCAATGGTTCGAGCGTAAATTTGATTTTGCCAACCTTAGCACCACGCCAGAGGGCTTAATGGAACGCCTCCGGTTTACCCCAAACCGCTTAAAGGATATGATCGAAAACTTATCGCCAGCCCAACGCACAAGGCAGTTTGAGGATAAATGGTCTATTCAGGAAAACATAGGCCATCTCAACGACCTTGAACCGCTTTGGCAAGGCCGGATAGAAGACATCGTAAACGGCGAGCAAACAATGCGCCCAGCTGATCTGACCAATAAGAAATCGCACGAAGCTGGCCATGATGAAATGCCGGTGGAAAAGCTACTCTCGGAATTCAAAGCCAATCGGGCCAAACTTGTTCGGCTATGCGATGAGCATTTCGGCAAATGTTTGACGACTTCTTCCCTGCACCCTCGCCTGCTTTCCCCTATGCGGATAATTGACCTGATGTATTTTGTGGCGGAACATGATGATCACCATATCGCAACAATTAGGTATTTGGCTCATCAGATGTGATGTCGGTAGACGATGAATGGAGTGCTTGATTGCAGTTAAAGAATTATGCTTAAAATTTTTTCATTTGAGGTGTGGTCGGTTTCAGTCATGCCTTTTTTATTAAAATCTATCATCAACTTCATGGATTCGTTTAAAGTACAAACCAAAAAAGGGCATATTATCCGATTCGCTTTATACACGGAAGATGCGCCAGTTACTGCTGAAGCATTTTTGCAAACACTTCCATATAAGAGAACATTCTACCATGCTCGAACATCGGGTCAGGAGATTTGGACAGATAATGCGCCCGAGTTGGATATTATTCAGGAAAATGCTTCTGTTTTCCCTAAATCTGGAGAAATTGTAATCGGCCCTAAAAGGCCACTTCGAAATGCAGTGGCCGGGTGCATGGGCATATTCTATGGTGATGGGAAAGGATTGGACTGCAGCAATATATTTGGGAAAGTATTTGAGGAAGACATGGAATTATTGGTAGCACTAGGAAATGAGATTTGGAAGCATGGTGAACAAGAACTGGTTTTTGAAAAATAAAAATCGGGAGCGAACATTGCCTCTAAACAGCACATTTTGAAAGTAAAATTATTTCCCAATGAGAACTTTTACTTTCCTTCTCCCCAGTCTGTTTTTCCTCCCAAACATTTTAGCATCTACTTTGCACATCGGATCGGGATTTCAATATGCGAATTTCGAACAAGCCGCTGCGGCAGCCCAGCCTGGCGACACTATCCTTTTCCATGAAGGCACGCATGCAGGTGGGCAATTTGTGGCCAATCTGCAAGGCACACCTGATAATTGGATTTTTATAAAAAACGCAGATGGCGAAACGGCAATATTGGAAGGCGGCAACAATGCCATTCAACTCAGTGATCCTGCTTATCTGCATATCAGCGGCCTCATTTTCCAGCACCAAACTGGCAACGGCGTAAATACAGACGATGGTGGCACTTATGAAACACCTGCCCGCCACATCATATATGAAAATTGCACCTTTCAGGATATGTCGGTTAATGGAAATAATGACCTTTTGAAATTGTCCGGTTTGGATGATTTTGAAATCCGCAATTGCACTTTTTTAAACGGAGCAGATGGAGGCAGCGGCATTGACATGGTGGGCTGTCATAACGGCATTATTAAAGGAAATTATTTTGAAAACATGGGTTCGAATTCCATCCAAGCCAAGGGCGGCACACAGCATATCCGCATAGAAGGTAATTTTTTCCGCGATGGTGGCTTAAGAACTTTAAACCTTGGCGGAAGTACGGGCCTTCAATATTTTCGTCCCATTGATGCGACTTTCGAAGCAGCTGATCTGCAAGTTTATTCCAATATCATTGTCGGTTCATGGGCAGCCATTGCCTATGTTGGTTCTGTGAATGTGGAGGTGGTAAACAATACCATTTACCAGCCGGAGAATTGGGTGGTCCGCATTTTACAGGAGTCCGTTGATCCAGATCGATTTTTGGAATGCGGCGATAATTTTTTCCGAAACAATATTGTCTATTTGGGAAATAACCTATCTACCGAAACCAATATCGGTCCCAACACCCGCCCTGAATCGTTCACGTTTTCTAACAATCTCTGGTACAACGCCGACGATCTGAATTGGGCCGGACCTAACGTTCCCGTAACAGATGAAAACAATATCATCAACGAAGACCCTATGTTCCTCGACCCGCAAAATGATGACTTTCTAATTTCAATGAATAGCCCTGCGGCAGAGGCAGGGTTCGCTGCCAGTGAACCACAATCAGATTTTTTCGACATGGCATTTAATGACCCCCGCTCCATTGGTGCAGTAGAGGCAAACCCACTCAGCCCCGACTTTGAAGCAGTATCCAACATCGCCGCATTTGACCTTTTTCCTAACCCTGGCAGCAATCATCTGACAACCACTTTCATTTTGGAGAAACCTGCCTTGGTTAAAATGGAAATTATTGGCCAAACAGGCCAGCGGCAAATCCTTCTAAACGAAAGGCATTTTGATGCCGGAATTTTTGAAAAAAAATTTGAAATAGCAGTCCCTGCCGGTTGGTATTTGGTAAGGATGTGGGCCGACAACGTTGCAAAAGTAGAAGGATGGATGCGGATGGAGGTTAGACCTTAATTTTTGAGGAGTCATGTGGTTGACTCCTGACCCCTCATCTATTGGATACAAAGGCATGCCCGTCGTTCTGTTTTAAATTATTCAAATAATACCTAACAAGGCCAGCTGTATTTTTCACACGCAGTTTTTGGATCAGATTTCGCCGGTGAGTCTCGACCGTTCTGGGGCTGATGAACAACCTGATAGCGATTTCTTTATTGGTGAGTTCTTCAGCAATACATTGCAACACTTCCAGTTCCCGTCCGGTAATTTCCATTCGTTTGGCTCTTTGTTTCAGTGTGTTTCGGTCTTCCGTTTTTCCAAGCAATGAAAAAATGGTGTCAGAAATTTCTTTGGCAAAATAACTGCTCCCTTTGGCAAGTGTCTTTATGGCCAACACCAGTTCATCAATAGGAGCTTCTTTCAAAATATATCCTTTTGCGCCAGACCGGATCATACGGACGACGTATTCCTCTTCATCATAAGAGGTCAATGCCAACACTTTTATGGAAGGATTCACCTCAATTATTTTTTGAGTGGCTTCTATCCCATCCATTTCAGGGAGGTGGATGTCCATCAGTACTACATCGGGTACAAGTTCAATAGCCAATCGAGTGGCTTCCTTGCCATCACTGGCCTCTCCAGCAATTTCAAACGTATCTTCTTTTTTAAGTAAGTTGACAATGCCCGCCCTGAACATCTGATGGTCATCTGCTATCAACAAGTAAAGTTTGTTCATAGTATTGGGTATTAACAATTGGTTAAGCTCTTAATATGATTTTTAAAAATTTCCAGCACATCCCGAAAATGAATACTACCTAGGGTAATAATATGAAATTAAATAAATTGGATTTTAATTTAATTGATTGAAAACCGACATATGAAATATTTATCATACATCTAATACTCTAAATGCGGTAGCATTCAGTTAAATGAAACTGGAGTGTTCTAAATGTGAGCAAGACAGGAAATGACTGAGCAGTTTTAAGATGGGATACTTCATTGGCATAATCAAATGTCAAAAATAGACAAGCAGGCCCTATCTTTTATGTTTTGTTGCGGGGGGGAGCAACTAAAAACTGGAAATTGTAAATGATTTCAATTAGTATGTCATACGCTTTCCAATGAGGTCAAAGGTATCATTTTCAGATTGTTTATTCAAACAGTAAGTAAAAATACTTAGAGGTCGTTATTTTTGTTGACATATCAAACCAATTAACTCGTGGAAGAAAAGGACCGAATATTTGGACTCATTGGGTATCCGCTTTCCCATTCGTTTTCAAAAAAGTATTTTAATGAAAAATTTCAAAGGGAAAACATAAAACACCATAAATACAAGCTTTTCCCTATTGAAAAGATTAGTCAATTGCCAAAATTGGTGGCATCCAACCCCAATCTATTTGGGTTAAATGTCACCATTCCGTACAAACAATCAGTCATTCCATATTTGGATGAAATTGACTTCGAGGCCAAAGCAATCGGCGCTGTAAATGTGATAAAAATCATCAACGGCAAACTTAAAGGGTATAATTCCGATGCTCACGGGTTTGAAATGTCACTAAATAAATTGCTGGCAGTTAGGGAAAACCAACTTCCCACAATACAAGCCCTCATACTTGGGACTGGAGGTGCTTCCAAGGCAATTGGTTTTGTTTTGGATAAATTGCAAATCAAACACCAACACGTTTCGAGGTCAAAAAAAGCAAATGGAATTATTTACAGTGAAATAACCGATAACGTCATCCAAAAGCATCAGTTGATTATCAACTGTACCCCTTTGGGAACCTATCCCAATGTTGGTGAATGTCCTCCGCTTCCGTACAAAATGATCGGCAAAAACCATTTCTTTTACGATCTGGTCTACAACCCTTTGGAAACACTTTTTCTGAAAAAGGCAAAAGCACAAGGTGCTTCTACCATCAACGGGCTGCCAATGCTACATTTACAAGCAGAACGATCTTGGGAAATATGGAGGTATTAGGGTATTATGATATTGGGAAACATGTAATTCCCCGTGCCTAAATAATTAAGTATGAAATTGTTCGCCCTAATACCTCAATATCGTAATACCTAATTATACTTTGGCACTCTAAAAATAACCGTCCGTTTTCAGGCCTGGGGTTAAAAATCATTCAGAGAGAAGTGTGTTTTTTTCTCAGGCGTGAAAAACAATGAATGCACACACATAATTTTAAAGTGCCAAAATAGAACTAATACCTAATACCAATTTATGAATATAAATACCATCGCCATCGGCTGCGACCACGCAGGTTTCCCATATAAAAAGAGCATCGTTCGATTATTGAAGAAAAAAGGGATTAATGTCCACGACTACGGCACTGATTCCCCAGAATCAGTGGACTACCCTGATTTTGTCCATCCTACTGCTACTGATGTTGAAACAGGAAAAGCAGAACTCGGCATTATCTTATGCGGCAGTGGGAACGGCGTTGCTATGACGGCCAATAAACACCAAGGCATCCGTGCAGCCCTTTGCTGGAAAATCGAACTCGCAGCTCTTGCCCGTCAACACAACAATGCCAACATGCTGGCCATTCCCGTAAGGTTTGTCAGCAAACGGATGGCTTTGGCTATGGTACGTACTTTTCTTGAAAGTGAGTTTGAGGGTGGGCGACATGAAAGGCGGGTAGGGAAAATTGCTTGCGCAATTTAAAAAATCATAAATCGTATATCGAATAAATCATACATCAAAGAAATCTGGTAAAAAGAAATTTCGATTTTTAGCAGATTTATCTGATGTATGATTTATTCGATATACGATTTATGATTTTGGAAAACGAATGGTAAATGTACTCCCCTCCCCTTCTTTACTATCAAGAGAAATAGTTCCACCATGTTTTTCCACCACACTGGCGACATAACTCAACCCCAAGCCATGTCCTTTCACATCATGCCTATCACCACTCGGCACCCGGAAAAACTTTTCGAAAACTTTTTCTTGAAATTCAGTAGGCACTCCTTTACCATTATCTTGTATACGTAAATTAATCTCATTATCAGAAGAAGATAAATGTATATTGATTTGAGGTTTTTCTTTTCCGTACTTAATGGCATTGTCCAATAAGTTATAAATGACACTTGTCAAATGGAGGCGATCACCCCGCAATTGGACTGGTTCAGTGTTATTTTCAAAAACAACCTCAGCATCATGTTTTTCGAACTGCAACTTCATTGAATTAATTACTCCATTTATCAGTCCGGTCAAATTAATTGTTTCAAATTTTAAATCCAATTCGGTTTTTTCAAACAAAGACATTTTCAGGACTTTGTCCACTAAAAGGGAAAGCCTGTTTAATTCGTTTCTGGAAATATTAAGGTATTCTTTGGTCCGCTCTGGATCTTTAAGTCCATCAAAATCCTGCAAAGCTTCAATAGCAACGCCAACGGTAGCAATAGGTGTTTTTAATTCATGAGTAACATTTTGGATAAAATCATTTTTTAACTCAGTTAATTTTTGTTGTGCTTTTAAATTTCTAAAAACGGTGAAAAATGCGAGTGAAACAATAGAAAACAAACCTACAGAAAATAAAATCTGAGGCGTCATTTTCTTAAAAATATATCTATTAAATCCGGACAACTGAACTCCATACCTTTCGCCACTGGCAACGTCAGTATATGTTCCTGTCTCCAATATTTCAAAACTATCAGACAGTTCGCTTTCCAATTTTATCACCTTATATTTAACTGGCAATTCTGCCAGTTGCATATTTTCCGAAAAACCTTTCTGCAAGCGTTCCAATACATTGCCCATCCTGTTTTTCAGGAAAATAGAATCTGAAAATTCCACCACCGAATCCATTGCAATCATGATTGACATGGACCCTCTAATATTACTCAAATTTTCTTTTACACCTTCAGAACGAATGGTAATTTCAAATGAAGTATCCTGAGTTGACAGATCCCTTTTATCATCTAAAAACGCAAACACCATTGAAGAATCAGACAACCATTCTCTATGGTGTCCATGTGTTTGAAAATGGGAAGTGGTATCCGACCATATAGCTTTTTTATTAAATAAAAGCCGCTCCATCATTTTCCCTTCTGCCCCTCTTATCGAATTGACGAATACATAACCCGTTTCTTTTTTAAGTTCCGCTACTTCATTTTCAAATGTTTTTTTTAAAAACAAAAACAAGAAAACCGCCAACGCCAGAAGGCTGGATATCATCAGGAATATGGGCAATTGGTGACGGTTCAAATTATTTTTTATTAACAATACTAAAGTTTGCTGCAGCAAAGGTAAGCTAATAATTAATGTACATCCGGCCCAATTAACCTTAATTAACATTAGATCAAGGTTGGTTAACCTAAGCTCTATAAATAGCAGCATACATTTGCAGCAGCAATTTTAATTTATTCATTCAAAAAATAAAAAAAATGAAATCAACCATTTTATTTCTTGCATTTTTCTTACCAATATTTTCTTTCGCCCAGCAGACCGAAGGCGAAGTAATTTATACCGAAACCATTAAGTTCACCCTTGACCTGCCAGAAGACATGGCCCAAGAAATGAAGGACAAAATACCCAGTTCGCAATCCGTTAGCAAAAGCCTGAAATTCAACGAAAAAGCTTCCCTATACAGCAATTGGGAGGCTGACGAAACTGAAGATGTGGAAGTGGAACACAGTACCAATGATGGGATGCAATTCAAAATGAAAATTGACAGGCCAGAAAACACCTATTATGCTGACCATGAAAATGGCACTTTTATTAACAGTCAAGAATTTTTTGGCCGCATGTTTCTGATAAACGGAGGATCAGAACATTGTCAATGGAAACTGACTGGTGAGCAAAAAAAAGTAAACGATTATGTCTGCCAAAAAGCCACTTGCACGGATAAAGAGGAGGAAATAACAGCTTGGTTCACTCCCCAAATCCCTGTCTCAACCGGCCCTTCCGGATATGGTGGATTGCCAGGTCTCATATTAGAAATAGATGTCAATAATGGTGAACGCATTTTCTCTGCCACGAAAATTAATTTAAAGCAATTAGAAAAGAATGCCATCGCTGCACCCGAAAAAGGTAAAAAAGTCTCCAAAGAAGAATTCAAAAAAATAAGGGACGAAAAAATGAAAGAAATGAATGCCGAAATGGGCGGGTCAGGAGGAGCTATGAAGGTTATCATCAGAAATTAGAGAATTGGAAATTGGTGAGTTTGGCGAATTGGTTGACTTAACAATGGAAGTTTTAGCATAACATTTTCAGTATTTTATTCCCCCAGTTTGCCAATTCACCAACTTCCAATTTTTTACCTGTTCCCTGTTTCATCAATTCACCAATTAAAATGAAAAGAAATCATCCGACTTTTTTTTTATCCGCTCTCCTCTTATTTTTTTCCATAAATATAAATGCACAAAAAAACAGTATTGCAGGAGCAGTCACCGATTCCATTGGGATAGGATTGCCTGCGGCATCAATTGCATTGATGCAAGCACAAGATTCCGTTTTGTCTTCTTTTGGTATTACCGACAATGAAGGCCGGTTTGAAATAAAAAGGGTAATTGCTGGAGACTACCTAATGCAAGTGACCTATGTAGGATATGAAACTAAATGGCTGCCTGTGGAAATTACTGAAACTACAGGGAAAAAAGATGTAGGTAGAATTATCCTTTCACCAGCCAGCGAAACTTTAAATGAAGTTGAAGTGAAAGCCGAACATGTTCCATTGAGTATGCGGAACGATACACTGATTTATAATGCAGATGCATTTAAAACGCAGCCCGGTTCAGTTGTGGAAGATTTATTGAAAAAATTACCCGGCGTGGAAGTCGAACGGGACGGTACTATTAGGGCGCAAGGGGAAACCGTGCAAAATGTTTTAGTGGATGGAAAAGAATTTTTTGGAAATGACCCAAAAATAGCGACAAAAAACCTCCCTGCCGATGCAGTAGATCAAGTAGAAGTTTTTGATAAAAAATCAGACATGGCTGAGTTCACCGGCATTGAAGACGGGCGGGATACAAAGACTATTAATTTGGAATTAAAAGATGGAAAAAAGAATGGCTATTTCGGAAATGCAAGCGCCGGAGGAGGAGCTATGGAAATGCAAGAAAGCGATATTAAATATGACCGTTACGAAGGAAAATTCAACATCAACCGCTTTTCTGGGAAAAGCCAAATTTCCGCCATTGGCATGCTGAACAATACCAACCAACAAGGCTTTTCATTTAATGAATACATCCGTTTCATGGGTGGCCTTTCCAGTTTTATGTCGGGCGGAGGAAGCGGCGGTGGGCGGATGCGTTTATCATTTGACCCAATGAGCATGGGCATTCCCATGGAAGGTGGTGGCCTAGACCAAGGATTCACAACCACTTCAGCAGTTGGCCTAAATTTCAATCATGACTTTACTAAAAAGACTAAATTAAGCGCCAGTTATTTTTTCAGCGACATCGAAAACGACCTAGGCCGTTTGGCAACAAAAGAAAACTTGCTGGGCGAAAACAATTTCACCAGTGAGGACACCGAACAGCGATTGAGCAAGAACAGAAACCACCGCCTCAATGCTACTTTGCGCCACGAAATAGATTCTTTTCAAAATATAATAATAAGGGCCAACGCTGGTTTTAATGAAGCTGGGTTAGGGAGTATAGGCTCCGCAAAAACTTTTGGAACAGGTGGTTTATTGCAAAATGAAAGTAGTCGTGATTACATTGCCAATAGTGATAATTTCAATATTTCTTCCAACCTTACTTACCGTCGCCGATTCCGGCAAAAAGGGCGGGCATTTGTAGCTACCCTAGCTTATGGTTTAGAAGAGGAAGACAGGAAAGGTTCGCTAATATCAAATAATATTTTCCATGAAAATAATGGAAATACCGTGGAGGAAAATACCGACCAAAAACAGCTGTTCAGCGACGATGCAAATAGCTATGGTATTAATTTAACTTTTACCGAACCTGTTGGAAAAATAACCAGTAAAAAAGGTCAGTATTTATCCTTTAGCGCTTCCCGCCAAAATTATAGCAATAAAACACGAAAGGAATTTTTTGATAATGAAATAAACGGAGAAATTTTAAACACGGATCTCAGCAATCGGTATGACCGGGAATATATTTATGACCGGGGGGGAATGAATTTAATGGTAAACCGAAAAAAATATAATCTGACTTTTGGGGCTGATATTCAGCACTCCAGATTAAAAGGGAATTTGTTGGATGAAGATATACCGCTTAATAAAGAATTCACCAGAGTATTGCCAAGTCTATTTTTGGATTATGAATTTGGGACAAGCCGTCATTTTAATATCGAATATATGACGAGTTTGCGTGAACCCTCTTTGGAACAATTGCAGCCATTGGTTGATAATTCTGATCCGATAAATGTATATTCCGGCAATCCAGATTTAAGACCAGAATACATGCACCTTTTGGAAGGGCGCTTTATGTTGTTCGACCAATTCACGTTTACCAGTTTATTTGCCAATTTAAGAGCCAGTTACACGAAAGATCGCATCACCAATTCCAGTACAGTTGATTCTCTTTTCCGGCAATTTATTCAACCGGTGAATGTTGCTCATGATTACAACCTGAACGGCGGATTTCAATTTAGTACGCCCATAAGGCCTATTAAAACTAATATTAAATTGAGCTACAGCTCAACATGGAATAAAGGAATATTATTTGTCAATAATATCGAAAATGATGTGCAACGCCAAAGGCATTCCATCAGGCTCTCATTTGACAATAGAAAAAAAGACGTGGTTGATTTTACCGTGGGTGGAAGAATTTCATTTAATAAAACTAATTATTCCGTCAGTGAAAATTTGAATCAAAATTTTATTGACCAAAAATTTTATTCCGACCTGATTATTTTACCAACGGATAAATGGGAATTTTCGAGCAGTATAGACTACACCATTTATTCTGCTGAAACATTTGGAGAAAAAAGAACAGTGCCAATTTGGAAGGCCAGCCTCACCCGTTATATTTTAAAAAATAAAAAAGGTCGTCTTTCTCTTTCTGCTTATGATATTTTAAATAAAAATATCGGCATCAACCGGAACAGTCAATTAAATTATGTGCAGGAAGAACGCATCCGTTCATTGGGAAGACATGTTATGCTGAATTTTGCTTATTCGATTTCCGGGTTTAAAAAAGAGAGTGGAGGGATTGAGATTTCGATTGATCAGGAAAGGTAAAACGAATTCAAATGAAAATTCAAACCCAAAAACACCCCGGCCTGAGTTCAGGCCGGGGTGTTTTTGAATTTTCATTTGAATTTGTTTTTGTTTATTTTTGTATCAAAATCAATCCAGATGGTACAAGTAGAAAGGTTATTGTTTACGGTAGATGATTATTACAAAATGCTTGATGACGGTATCATCAAACCCACTGACCGTGTGGAACTTATAAAAGGAGAAATCATTAAAATGAGCCCAATAAGAAGCCCTCACTCAGGAATGGCCAATCTCTTAGCCGAAGAATTGATGACAAATGTCAGAGGCAGATACAACGTCGCCGTTCAAAACCCGGTAAGAATAAGTGACTCTTCTGAACCAGAACCTGATCTTTCCGTCTTAAAATACAGGAAAGATAGATACAGCCTACGGCATCCCCGACCAAAAGATGTCTTTTTGATAATTGAAGTGGCTGATACTACTTTACAAAAGGACAGGGAAATTAAAGAACCACTTTATGCAGATGCCAATATCCAAGAATATTGGATTGTGAATTTACAAGAACATCAAATTGAAGTCTTCAAAAATCCAAGAAATGGTAATTACCAAGAAAAAATAATTGTAAAAGAAGGAGAAAAAGTGGTTTGTACACAAATTAATTTCACGCTTGACACTGCTGAAATTTTCTTCTAATCTATATGACCGAAGACGCATTATACCCTATCTCAGAAGCAGAACAGCTAATTAAAAATTTCCTCGAATGCAAATTGGCAAAAGGGGAATTTTCTCACGAAGCCCACCTTATTACTGCTTTATACCTTTTGTCAAAACACGGCGATAATACCCTGCCCATCATTCGTCAACATTTAAAAGATTATTTGAAATCCATCGGTGTGGAAAGCACCGATACGAGTGGCTATCATGAAACCTTGACCGTATTTTGGCTTTGGCGTATAAAAAAACAATTTGCCGATAAAAATGGAAAAGTACATTGGAACCAGAATATAGTTGATGAATTGGTGGACGACTTCGAAATAACGGAGCGCAATATATGGCTGGAGTATTATTCCAAAGAATTAATGATGTCGGTTGAAGCGAGGAAAAAATTTGTGGAACCGGATATTAAACCGCTTGATTAATAAGGGTTTTCTAATTAAATTTTATGAGGGGTTGGCATAAATAATAGCCAATAAATCGTGGTTTTTAGGCCACAAAGACACAAAGTTTTCAATTCATGAATTATTCATCTTTGTGTCTTCGTGCCTTTGTGGCTGATAATCAACTATTTGAATTATGCCCACTCCTCAATTAAATTTTATTGTCTTATTTTCATCCAACCATTTTTCTATAAAAATCCCTATAACGCTACTGTGTAAGGTGGTGTTTTTACAAACAAAATCATAATGCCTTCTCTACCCAAGCACCATTTGTGCAAACTCCCTAATTTTGCTATCTTGAAAAAGGTGCAGGTTTTGCATTTGAATCACGAATTCATTTTTCCTAATAAATATGAAACAACTTTTTTCTCAAGCACGCCTAAAATTAGGGCTTATTATATTTTGCATACTCGTTTTTACTTTCAACTCACCTGCTCAAGAACAGGGCTACCATATAGAGGTAGAAATCGAAAACTACGAAGGCGACACCGTTTTCTTAGGATTCCGCCGAGGCCCAAAAGTGTACAGCAAGGACACTGTTGCCATCAACGCTGACGGCAAATTTGTGTTCGAAGGGAAAGAAGAGCTACAGCCTGGCAACTACCTCATCCTCATGCCACCAGACAACAAGTTCTTCGACTTCGTATTGATGAGAGGAGACCAACATTTTTCCACTTCCACCAAAGCACCAGATTTTTTTAAAAACCAAAAATTCAAAGGCTCAAAAGAAAACAGCTTGTTGTATGATTATCAGGTGTTTATGAACGAGCAAGTGCAACTTTCAAAAAAAATAGACGAGGAATTGGCTGATTCTGCCTCTCTAACATCAGCAAAAAGGAAAAAACTGGAAAGACAAAAAAAAGACGTTACGGAAGGAGTGAAGGCTTACCAGGAAGATATATTTAAAAAACATCCGGGCACTTATGTTGCCAAACTGGTCGCTGCATTTAAAGAGACTGAGTTGCCGGAACACCTCAAAAACAATGACTCAGAGGAAGGTAAAAAATTGGCATTTCGCTACTATAAAGACCACTACTGGGACGGGTTCGACCTTTCTGACGATACTTTTTTAAATACGCCTTTCCTCCAACAGAAAGTCGACCGTTACATGGACGAACTGACCATGCAAGTGCCGGACAGTGTGATCGCCTCGGTAGACCTGATTCTGGAAAAGGCAGAGCAAAACAAAGGGGTGTTCCGTTTCTGCCTGCCCCACTTACTCAATAAATATCACAAGCCAAAAATCATGGGACTCGACAAAGCCTATGTCCATATTTCCGACAAGTATTATAAATCTGGGAAGGCGGATTGGATGTCCGAGGAGGGCCTTAAAAGGATTACCGACGATGCTTATATGATAAATGGGGTGTTACTTGGCAAACAGGCGCCCCAAGTAAAAGTGCAAAAATACGACCCTGCAACTGAGGAGTTCACCACCAACCTTATCTCTCCTTATGATTTAAAATCCGACTTCACGATCATCTTCCTGTGGAAACCTGGTTGCGGGCATTGCAAAGCCATGACCAAAGAACTAATACCTTTTTACGAAGAGTGGAAAGACAAAGGCGTCGAAATATTTTCCATCACTTCTGCCAATCATATGGACCTGAAAAAAGCCATTAAGGACATTAAGGAAAAACAAATGCCCTGGATTATTACAGCCGACCCATATTCGAGAGCCCTGGCCTTGCAAAAATATTATGGTTCTTCGCTGCCAAAATTGTATGTCTTGGACAAGGACAAAAAAATCATTGCCAACCGGGTCGGTGTGCCACAATTGGCAAAGATCATCGAAGAACATCAAAAAAAACAGGAATTGGATAAGGAGGCAACAGAGGAAAAATAAATCCAAAAGGGCCTTAATCAAAACAAGAATATGCACCCTACCTTGCTCAACAAACTCATCAGCCCTGACGACGGATCGGCTTTGGATTATTTCGAAGCGGAAGATAAATTGGTCAGTCGAGATAATACTTTTGTTTATACCGTCAAGGAAGGCGTCCCTGTCCTGCTTCCCCAGCACTTTAAAGAGAAACCAGCATACGAGGGCAAACAGCTCGACTACCTTGGCCACTATCAAAATGACGCTACGGAGTTTGACTATTTTGAAGAACCGACTGACGCTGCAACTCTCCATGAAAACAAAAGGCTGCATCAGGCCATTTTAAGACAGATTCCCTCAAATGTTAAAGACCTGCTCGACTTGGGTTGTGGAAAAGCATGGGTGGCAGGGGCTTTCCATGGAAAAAATACAAACATTTGTTCCTTTGATATATCCACCATTAATCCTATAAGAGCTTTAAAAAAATACCCTGGCATAATGCACCAAGGCGTTACAGGTGATGTGTACCATTTGCCTTTCAGGCCCGCCTCTTTTGATTGTATCATTTCTGCCGAAGTGATCGAGCATGTTCCTGACCCAGCCACTTACCTCGCTAACTTACTTCCACTACTAAAACCGAATGGTCGGTTAATAGTCACCACGCCCAATGAGGAAATCATCCAGCAGCATTTGTGCATCCATTGCAACCGACCTACCCCAGAAAATGCCCATTTACATTCTTTTGATAAAAATAAAATCCTTTCCCTTGTGCCTGACGGCCAAGCCATTTCAAAAAAAGCTATTGTTTTTTCCAATAAATATTTGCTGAAGTTGCGGACGCATATTCTGATGAAATATTTGCCTTTCCCGGTTTGGTTCTTTTTGGATAAAATGGCAAACCGCTTTTTTGGTAAAGCGACCCGATTGATGCTGATCTGCAAAAAATGAGGGCGTATTTGTTCTTGATTTTTTACTCATATTTCTTGACTCAGCGATGGGGTGAAATGGTTTTTGTCGTTCTTGATGATGCTGGAATTGTTTACGATTTTGGTGTTGACAATACTATTTTTTTGGAAGGCGAATTAGGAGAAGGAGTTTGTTTCTTTTTTCCAATTTATAATATCATATTATCGACTTCAGACTGTTGAAAATAGGAATTATTCAACATTAATATATCTGAATGACCCTATGCCAAATAATTGATCGCTGATAGTCCTTTTTTCCAATTCATTTGGAATTAATTTTCATTTTAACACGATTTTAATTTGGAATATTTATATTTATATTTATATTTATATATTTGTATTGAACCTCCTCGCCGTAGAGCGGACGGGGCATCGTAGCCCGCAAAGCAAGCGCAAATGGCTTTTGCTTCGCAATTGGCTCCGCAAATTATTTTTTAAACCCTGCGACGCAAGCGTCGGGGAATTCATGAGATTAAAAGGTGATACGGTTAATTCTGCCTTCTGTTCACCTACCAGTTTAGATAAAATAGATTTACATATTTTTTTAACTATAAAATATATCAATTATGAAATCATTCAAAAGTTTAACTATTGCTTTCGCTTTAATTTTCTTGGCCATAGGTTTATATGGGAACAAGAGTATTGCCGAAGAGGAACACTCTTCAAACCAAACATCAGTCGATATAGAATACACTTCAGAAACTCTTGTTGATTGGTTATTAACACAACAAGCATGCGAAGATATCTATACAACATGTTGTTGCAATGGAGATATAACGATTTGTGAAATACCTGGGTCAGTTTTCATTTGTTGGCCAGGTGGATCATTTGGTTGTGATCCTGAACTTGGTGAATGCGGAGAAAATCCCGCTAACTGTATTATGTGTTGCACTCAACCTTGTGCTTAATTGACTGGCTGTTAACTTTCGATTATTAAATGAGTAGTCAGAATTATCATTAATTTTATCGGCCTCCCCGATGTTAAATTGAGATGAGTGTTTCTCCATTGTTTTCCTTAAAACCTATATCTCAAAGAGAATTAGGGACATGCTGTGCCCACAGCCATGCTTGAGTTTTTCAAGAAAAACCATGAAAAAATAAGTCGATAAAAATTAATAATAACTCTGACCCTTATTTAAAATAAATTTAATTTAGAATCAATTAAAACGAAATTTATAGGTTCCAAAATAGATCAGTATAAGAGTGATGAAAAATAACTTACCAATTTATAAATGACAACTAACTTAGCGAAATATGCTATTCAAGCTTTTACAAACATATAGTTAATGCCTAAATTGATAAGTTGTCATTCACTGATCCCCTTAGGCCTGTGAGCCTTTATTTTTTGTTTTATTTTAAATACATTTTATCATGAAAAATTTTCTTCAATTACTTTCTTTGGGCATTATTCTATCTATAGCGATTGCCTGGCTAAATTCAAATGATAATAACGTAGAAGAAACACAAAACAATCTAGAGCATGTGCGCTATTTTAATCCTAACGGAAACAACACTCTACAGTTATCAGAAATGTATTCAAACTTAGAATACATCCCAATAAATTTTCAAGATAAAACTATAGGTAAAGTTGTAACAACAGATGATAGAATATTTGTTAGCAATTTTGTTGGGGATAATAGCTTAACCATTTATGATCGGAAAGGGGAAAAGTTGGTTAAAATAAATGGTTCTTCTGGATTAAATTTAGCTCTACCTGTAGATTTTACGGTCGATGAAATTAATCAAGAAATATATATTGGAGATACAGAACAGAAAAAAATATTTAAGTTTGACTATGAGGGACGCTTGGTACATGAGTTTAATTTTGGAATACACTTTTCTGCTTTTAATTACTCTACGAAAGAAGAGAAATTCATCTTATATGTTCCCATGCCTTTTCCTGGAACCGATTTAGATGGAAACTCAATAGTTATATTTGATCAAAATTTAAATATTACAAACAGCCATTTCCCTCTTCACGATCTTTGCCAAGAATTTAGTCCACTAGTTTCTAATCGGTTTGTAACTTCAGGAGATAAAACTTATTTTAATCCACCCTTAACAAGCACTATTTATGAACTATTTTATGATGGGACGTATTCAAAAGTTTTTGATCTCCCTGGATATGATTCAAATGAACTTGAAAATTCTATTTCTGATATAATTAGAAGTTCAGACCATATTCCAAGCATCGCAAATGAAATTAGAAATATCCAACCAATTCTCAGCTTTATAGTAAGTAATAAATATGTTATTGTAGAAAAATATTTCCATAGTTTTCCGCATTTCATTATTCTTGACAAACAAACGAAGCGCAGTATTATTTCAGCTACTAGAATGAAAATTGAAAATTATGGCAATAAGTTTGACTTTGTATTTTCTAGGCCACGTTTTTATTCAGATGATGGTGTTATATCATATTACTCAAACAAGAATTGCAATTACTTTTACAACGCAATTAGTAAAATTGAAACCGATGATAACAAGATAATAACATTAAAGAATGCTATAGAAAATGATAAAGGCTTGATGATGGTTTATCAATATAATTTTGACTTTCTATTCGACAACTCAAAAGAGGACTTAAGTGAACTGTCGCCATTCTCAAACGGCAACAACGAACACTCATTTTTAAAGGATCTAAAAGTTTATCCTAATCCAGCAACTGAAAATATTAAAATAGAGTTTAAAAATGAACACAAAACGGCAGATATACAATTAATCAGCTTAACAGGAACAATCATTGAACATAAAATAATAGAAAGCCAAAATGGTAGATTCTCAACAATTTTGGAAGTACAAAAATTAATAACAGGCCCTTATTTTATTAATATCATTACAGCTGATGGGCAAGTGCATCCTCAACAAATTCAGATAAACAATTAGTACATATTTTTCTTTTAATTTAGCACAACCTTGTTGGCTACAGACAAGGGTCTCAATAATCTTTAATTGTGGCCTTTGTCTGTGTCAAGTTTTACGATAAGCTCCAATGAGGCGTAACTTGAAGCCTTCCGTCTAGTCAACCCTAAATACAGCGTGTACGAAATTATTTGACTTTTAAGCAGTTTTTTAAATATTCCTAACTAATTGATATTCAGCTGAATAAAAAGTTGCTGGTATGTCAAAAATGAGGGTAGTTGGTGGAAGTCTTTTTCCAAAATATAACTACAACAAAATTCTATCCTTGCCGCTTTATAGATGATTACATTTAAAATTAAAGCTCCTAAATCATGATGATTTTTAAAATCACCATGATTTAAATTCCGAAATTAAATTTCTAATGTAATTTTCAATAATTTATTAGGAATACTTTTTTTTAATGCCTAATCAATATTGATTATGCTTATAAATTAATGGTACATTAGGTTTCCCCTAAAATTGGGTATCTCGCCTTTTTTAATCAATCGTTCCCATTTCATCATTTTTATCATTGAAAATATTTTTCTCCAAAATATTTTACATTGCTTTAAATATTCAAGTACTATTATGTTTTCTCCTAACTCAAGCAATTCTTTAGCTAAAGCCATATTAGGTCCAAAAGTATTTAATTGAGGCGAGCCAGCTGTCTTCCCTGCTTTTAGTAAGTATTCTTTTGCTTTCTCTTTTAGCCCTTGTTTCAACGCCACTCTTCCCAATATTAAATTGGAGTGGTGAATCGCATTTCCATAGTTCCAATTTGATTTCATTGTTTCTGCTAACTTAAGGTATTCTTCCGCTAAATTCACAGCTTCCTTTAACTCTCCTAATTCATATGCCTGATACATTTCCTTACTCATTTCAAAAAATCTCTCTTGTTTCATAATAAAAAAAATTTGCCCAATTTATTTTATTATGCATTAATCTACTATTCTTTTAGACTCAGTTCTTCATTATTTCTATTATAAGCCTTTCATTTTTGATTAATTAACTAAATATCCAGATAGAATTATTTTTCAATTCCAAATAACGCCCAATCCAACATCCCAATATCCGCTTCTTTTCTTTTTTCATTTTTGAAAATAAAAAACACATCATGTATACCTTCTATCTTGGAAATATTTACAACTGGCTTTTCAACGATCGAACTTCTGCCAATTATATCGCCTGACGGGCCGCCGATCCTGACTTCAACTGAAGTTCCCTCCAATACTTTCCATTTTTCATAAAAACCAAACGCCACATTTTTAATCCCTGTCAAATCAATATTTTCAAAAGAAATATAACGACCATGTGTGATTCCCGTTAAAAGTGTATTTCCCGAATTAGTCTCTTTTATTTTTCGGATGCCTTTCGATGCATTGGTGAAATTTTCAGCTTCCAGTTTTGGGTAGCGCAATACTTTAGTGTCGGTGGTGGAAAGACTTGGCATTCCGTTAGCACCAGCGTCAGAATAAGTTGCCTGAAAAATATAAGCACCTTTTTCATCTCGTCCCATATGAGCATCGGCAGTAAAGATCCCAGATAGAGGCATGGCATTTCCTTCTTGCACTTCCCCGGCAAAGGAAAGGACATACTGGACGATGCTTTCCGCTTCTTTTTGCGTAATCTGAGGATGGGCAGCCATAGTGCTTTCGCCCCACTCGCCCCCACCGCCTTCGATGATTTTTCTGGATAATTTTTTCATGGCAGTAGCATCCCCAAAATAGCGATTGGCGATGTCCATATAGCTGGGGCCATTCACTTTGCGGTCTTCTGCATGGCAGGTGGCGCAGTCTGATTTTTCAATGGCCAATAGCCCGTTGGCATATTTCATCCTTTCAGCCGACATGCCTGCCGTCTGGTGGCCAAGAATGATCTGTGCAATATCTTTTCCTTCTTTTAAATAATCTATGGAAAGGCGAAGACGGCGCAGGTCTATTTGCCCATTTTCGCTGCTGCCATCCTCTCGGTCAATTACTTTTACGGAATAGGGGATTTCTGTTTTTCCAAAATAAAAAGACTGGTTGCCGGCGAGCGTCCAAGCCACAACTGGCGGCTCGTTACCCACTGTGATTTCCATTTTATCACGGGAAAAAGCTCCATGCGGGTCAGTCACTTTTAACACGATTTCATAACGCCCCGGACGGGTGAACACATTCATAAAAGAGCCAGCCTCAGATACAACCTTTCCAGCCACTTTCCATTCATATTCCATTTTATCTCCATCGTAATCCACTGATTCACTGGCATTAAACTTCACTTCCAGCGGATCAGCGCCAATGGTTTTGGAGGCAGCTATTTTGGCAATGGGCTTTCGGTTGCCGGAGGCATATTCGATTTTAGTCAGACGGGCATCGGCGTTTTGGGAAAACCATTTTTCACCATATTCCAAAATATAAAGCGCCCCATCAGGCCCAAATGCCATGTCCATGGGGTTGTTGAATCGTTGGCTTGGAAGAAAAGGATCGGCCTGAACATAATCCCCATTTTCATTCAAAGTGATGATATAAATCCAGTCCCGCATCCATTCATAGGCGAAGAATTTGTTTTCAAAATATTTGGGAAAAACGTTCGTGCCTTCGGCAAAATCAGCAGCGTGGAAAATGGGACCAGCCATCGGGTTTTTACCTCCGGTGCCCGTCCATGGAAACTCAGTGCTTTCATCGTAGGAATACCAAATCAGTGGCGATTTCACAGGTGGCAATTCCCTCAGCCCAGTATTGTTTGGCGAGTTATTGACAGGTCGGTCGGGATCGTGATGCTTCGCCGAGACGTTCGTAGCAAAATTATAATCCTGATAAACGTGATTGCCTCTGAGAAACGGCCAACCATAATTGCCTGGCTCGCAGGCCCGGTTGAAAGTATCATAACCTTTCGGCCCACGTACCATGCCATCCTTCCCAGCATCGGGGCCAACATCGCCCCAGAAGAGGCAATCCGTTTTGGAATCAATGGCAATGCGATAGGGATTGCGGCAACCCATCACATAAATTTCAGGGCGGGTATTGGGTGTGCCTTCAGGGAATAGGTTGCCTTTGGGAATGGTATAGGAACCGTCCGGTTGGGGGGTGATGCGAAGAATTTTACCGCGCAGGTCATTGGTATTTCCAGAGGAACGCTGTGCATCCCATAGTTGTCTGCCCTGCCGCTCATCAGAAGGGCTGTAACCATCTGATTCAAAAGGGTTTGTGTTATCGCCGGTGGAGAGGAAGAGGTTGCCTTTGGAGTCGAATTCGATAGAACCACCCGTATGGCAGCAGCCATCTATTTCTGGTACTTCGAGCATCATGACCTCGGAGGAGACATGCACTATTTCCCCGTCAAAAAAAAAGCGGGAAAGGCGATTGCGGCGACCTCCTTCCATCAAGGAAAAAAAAAGATACATCCAATGATTTTCCTCCCAATTTGGATCAAGTCCAACACCTAAAAACCCCTCCTCATTATTATCATAGACTGGCATTTGTAAAACAACCGTCACCGTATCTGCTATAGGGTCATACATTTTCAATGCCCCCCTCCTTTCGAGGAAAATGATGCGTCCATCAGGTAGGATTTCCAATTCGGTAGGCTCATTTAGGTTGGAGGCCAAAGTCGTTCGGATGAAGCGATCTTCAGGTGGAATATGCTCTGTTTTTGTTTTGGAAAAATCAATCCCCTCATCCCCAATAGCGTAGGTGATCCCATTTTCTAAAATTTTCAAAAAATCGGGATTGGAATAAATCTCGGAAGTATGGCCAAGCGCAGTGTAAAAGGAACGCCCTCCTTCATATTCATGGTACCAAGTGACTGGATGTGATGCACCATGCTTTCCACCTTGGTAGCTTTTTTCATCCAACTGCATGACCACGTTTATATCTTCTGCCAAATAGGGATCGGCAAAATCATAGCGCCAGGCCACCCTTGGGTCAATATGTTTTTCCAACTGCCGCAACGAATCCTTTGGGCCTATTTCCGTTTCCGATAAAATAGTATTCGGTGCATCCACCCATACCTTGCCGCTAGGGGGAACCTGTCGGAAATTGTACCACTCATCTTTTACCCTAAATCGCTCTTGAAGCCCCTCTGTCAAAATATCATTAGGCTCAGTGACAATCACTTCTGCTTCCTGTATCTCTGGGTGATCGGAAAAATAAGCCCCTACCAAGTGTCCATACCAGTGCCAGTCGTACTCCGTCGCAGCCGCACAATGCACCCCGACAAATCCGCCCCCTGCTTCTATAAAACGTTGAAAATCTGCTTGTTGGGCATTGTTCAATACATCACCTGAAGTATTTAGGAAAATGACTGCTTGAAATCTGGACAAGTTTTCCTCGTTGAAATAGGCAGCATCTTCCGTTGCAGTGACTTTAAAACCTTGCTCCTCTCCCATTTCTTTAATGGCCTCAATACCAGCTTCGATAGAGGTATGGCGATATGCTTCCGTTTTTGAAAAGACAAGAACTTGAGCCTTTTGGCTGTTGTCATTTCCACAGGAAAAAAACAAAAGAAGGATAAAAAGTAGAATAAGAAACCGATGCATGCAAGTAGCTTTTACATCGGCAAGGATAGGGAATTATAGAGGGATTGCACTCATTGGCGATGGGTTAAAACCTATCGTTCTTGAAATAAGGTGGAAATAGGCAAGTCCCAGAGGGACGGCACATTATAGCGAGGGATGTGAATCCCTCGAAAACGTGAGGCAACGCTAAGATTTCGAGGGATTCACATCCCTCGCTATAATGTGCCGTCCCTCTGGGCTATGAAGCGAGGCGAGACAAATAAAAAGCTAATTTTTAATCTTTTACGAATTATAACAACTTAAACCTGATGGCTATGAGGGGTTTCAACCCCTCAAGACAAGCATCAAATTTCTTCCAAATCATTCTCAGCCACCCACCCCTTTTCGCCGTTTGATAATCTTACCTGCCAATAGCCGCCAAGGTGGTCGAGCAATTGCAATTTTTCCCCCTCCTGCAATTGAAAAATTTCCGAACCTGCCTGATCAGGAGCACTTTTCAATGACGGGCTATCAGCAATGACAATGGCCAATTTGGTGCTTTTTTCAAATGACGCCCTGCTCCATGCCAAGCCAAAAGGCAATAAACTCAATACGAGGCAAGCCAAGCCAACAATAAAGCCCATTTTGCGAAGGTCCCTGGTTTTTCCTAACTGCCATAGGCCGAGCCCTCCAATGCCAATCCATAATAGGACGATTGCAATGATACTCCATGCCGTTGAGCCAAGGGCCATTTTCATGTTTTTCCACCATTTCGTCAGGAAAAAATCAGGCAATTGCTCCCGGCCCTCCAATTGGGCAGTGGCAATGGATAAATTGTAGAGGGCATCTTCATCATCAGCGTTTAACAGAAGGGCGCGTTCGTAATGGAGGACTGCTTTGCCAATATTCCCTTGTCGGAAATAGGCATTGGCGAGGTTGTATTCCAATTCAAACGATTGGAAACCTAATGCCGACACTTGCTCGTAAAGCTCAATAGCCTTATTAAAATTATTGGCTAAATAAGCTTCATTGGCCTGTTGGAAAATAGCATCCTCTTGTCCAGCAAATGCAAGACGTGAAATGCAATTAATGAATATGATAGCCACATATACCTTTTTCATGCTGTGGATTTTTTTGCGAAAATAAGTAAAATTGGAAACCCGTTTTTTCCCCGTTTAACAGGTTGAACAGTTTTATTACCTTTGAAAAAAAATTCAATCATGGCCACATCCGTACTTGCCGCATTTAAACTTCCATTCACATTGATCGAGCGCCTTGAAATGGGGGAAGAGAAATTTTCCGTCCCAGCCACTTTTAAAGAATATCTCGCCTTCGCCGATAAATGTGATTACAAAGTAGAATACTCCAATGGCAAAATAACAACTATGGGATCTCCAACAGACACACACGAATTAATATGTTTAAACATTGGCTGGATTCTGAACAGCTTTTTTGAAGATCAAGAAAATTATCGGGCTTATGGCAGCAACCTTGGACTGCTCCTCGAAGAAACAGGTGCTCATTACAGGCCAGACACCACGCTTTTAAATAGTCCGCCTGTGCATGTGACACATAAAATAGGCAAGAGGATGTTCAAATCAGTCAATAATCCTTATGCTGTTTTTGAGGTGTTTTCAAATGGCACCATGAAATACGATATGGACGAAAAACTGCCCAATTACAAACAGTCCAAGCACCTAAACTTTATTATATACATCAATCAACACCGCCCTTTTGTTACTGTGTGGAAACGAACTAAAACACCTGGTGAGTGGCTGACCAAGGATTACAATGGCCTTGGAGCATCATTTGAACTGGATGGGAAAAAAGTCGAGCTGAACAAACTGTATAAAAAGGTCATCTTCCTTGGAAATGGCAAAAAGAAATCAGAGAAAAAAAAGGCTTGATTTTATTATAAAATGAAAAACGCCCTACTCCGCCTTCGTGCTACCTGGCATCCCAATATGTACCATGGCTGGGGCATTGAAAAAAGCTATTTCGAAGGCTGGTATTTTAAAATCGTTGATGCGGCTGAAAAGCATGTTTTTGCCATTATCCCTGGCATTTCAAAAGATACAGATGGGAAAAAGCATGCCTTCATTCAAGTGTTGGATGGCAAGCAATGCAAGGCCACTTACCATAATTTTGGCGCAAACGATTTTAAGCCCTCCAAAAAAGGATTCCACCTTCAACTCGGCAATAATTCCTTCTCTTCCAATGCTTTAGAACTCGACTTACCTGAATTGAAAGGTAGTCTATCACTGCAAAACCCACACCCCTGGCCCAAGATGTTGGGCGCTCCGGGCATCATGGGGTGGTATTCTTTTGTACCTTTTATGGAGTGCTATCATGGGGTAGTTAGCTTGCACCATTTGCTTTCGGGAGAATTGGAAGTATATGGCAAAACAACAGATTTTACAGGTGGCATTGGATACATAGAAAAAGACTGGGGCACGTCGTTTCCACGCTCGTGGATTTGGATGCAATCGAACCATTTTGATTTGGATGAAAAAATATGCCTGATGGCCTCGGTGGCACATATCCCATGGCTGGGAAGTTATTTTATTGGCTATATTGTGGGTTTCCTATGGAATGGAAAATTACACCGATTTGCCACCTATACAGGGGCAAAAATGAAAGCTGCTTTGACTAGTAAAGAAGTTCATCTCTCTTTTAAAGACAGTCGTTATCGTCTTGAAATAACAGGCAAACAAGCCCCAGGTGCAAAACTCGTTTCTCCTATTACTGGCGAAATGACAGGCAAGGTCAATGAAAGCATGCAAGGTGTTTTGCACATCCGCTTTTTTGAAAATGAAAAATTGATTTTTGAAGGTACAGGTAAGAATGCAGGATTGGAAATAGCAGGGGAAGTGGATGAATTATTGACAAATGAATGGCGGAGGTAAAAAGAAATTAATTTTTATTGAAGTGAAAATTATTTACCCCTCCATACATTGCTACTTTAAAAATCCACCTACTAAAAATCAACAACTGCTGCAAAACAAAAAATACGAATATCAATATTACCGAAGTCATCCCCAAGGCACTTTCCAACTGCCAATAAATGATAATTAAAATTAATTGCAAAAACAGAAACAATAAAAACAATCCGGCTAAAGGTAAAAAACGACGAACAGAAAACCTAAAACCTTTTTTAATAGCTTCCCAATTTTTTATTTCTTCTGTCATTACTTTCAATCGGGCAACGACCGACCAATTAAACAAGAATATTAACCCAATAAAATAAAAGAAAGCAACTCCAATCAATAAAAATACCGATATTTTTTCAGATGAAAACACTTCCGCTGATTTTTGGAAAAAACCTAAAAAAGGCAGCCATATAGCGCCCGTCAACACAACAGCTATCAAAATAAAAAATAGAGCGATTTTTAAAAATTTAAAAAAATAGGTAGCCCCACCTTCCCAAAATATTTTCCAGCCCGATTTTTCTTTTACAACTGCATATAATATTCCAGCGTTTACAAATATTCCAAATATTAAATAAACCAATAAGACCCACCGCAACTGACCCAACAAAGGTGATAAAGAAGCACCATGTACATTAAAAAAGTCAGTTGCAACGGTATCATTATACCCTTTCAATAATTTACTGATTTCCAAGGAATTACCAATGGATGCTTCAAACACCTGATACACTTGAATGCCAAGTGGGATAGCTATGAGCAACTGAAACACATAAGCAATTAGTGCTGTGCGCCATTGTTTCAACCCAGTTCGTAGTCCATATTTAAAAGAAGCGAACATTTATTTAATTAAAATAGAATTTTAGCGAAACCTGCAACTTGAAACCTGCAACACATCTAAATCAAAAACCCAACCGTCAGCATAGCATTTTGAATCCAAAAAACAGCTTTGGCAGCGATTTTAAAAAGTGGTGATTTAGGAGGCTCAATAATCAGACTATTGTTATTTAAATCGAGATCGAGCCATATTTTTTGGTTGGGATCAATATGTGCAGAAATTATTTTTTTATGGCCATTATATTCAAAGGATTTTCGGCGGCCATGACCATCCCATTTTTCCATTATTTTAGAACCATCGTCAAAAACAATTTCGACTTCTAATGGGAAAATCATATCACCTTTTCGATATAAAACCACTTCGGAATTATAGCCATCTTTTGTTTCCCCATATTTATGCATATCCCCTACCCCATTTTCATCAAACAGTCCATGTGGTGTCATGAATTTATCATTGGAAATACTGCCCACTGCATAATCACACACATCTGTGGTATAAATGCATTGATGAAAAATAGATGTAATTCTACTGCCCATTTCTTCCCCCAATTCTTTTTTAGCCACTTCCTCCAACACCGCAAAAAAATCATCGGCTTTTGGATGACGGAATTTCCAACGATCAAAATAAGTCATGATGATTTTATCCATAACTTCATCACCGACAATATTTTGCAAAGTGTGCAATGAGGTAGCTGTTTTACTATAAATCAATCCTTTACGGCCTTCCACAAATTCCCAGCTCGGCCTTGCAATGATGCCAACTTGTGGATTGGGCATTCCGGTATATTCCCCCCTCGTTTTTTCTGTACTGGTATATCTATAATCAAACATATCCACTAAATAGGTATAAGCCCCATCGACAATGCGATCTTCTAAATAGGTGACGAACCCTTCATCGAGCCAAGCCTCTTCTTTTTCGTTCGAAGCAACCATGCCCATAAAATACTGGTGCGAAAATTCGTGCGCCGCAAGTGCTTCTGAATTTTTTACCCCCAAAGGCATATTGTAGAAAGTACCTGCCGTAATTAAGGTTGGATATTCCATCAGGCCAGAACGAAGCCCATGCAAAGGTGGGTCAACGACCGTGATGGTTGTGTAAGGATACGGGCCAACGTGTTTCGTCAAATAATTCAGTGAATGTTCAATGGCCTCAATATACCGCTCAGCCAACATGCAATGCTCAGGCGGTATAAGCAACCGAATGCGAACATGCTCCCACATCTCAACATATTCTTCAAAATTTGAGTAAGCTGTCCAGGCGAAATCAATAATATCTTCGGCGTGAAAATGCCGGGTGGTGGTTCCATCCCCATTCTTTCGTTCTTCGACTTTACAGCCAGAAGCACCTATCACCAAATGATCGGAGGCTGTAATCTCCACATGGTAAACACCAAAATCCGCATAGAACTCAGTCATGCGGTGGAATTGGTGGCAGTTCCAGCCCCATTTCCCGTCCATATTGATTTGATAGACCCCTGCCTGTGGAAACCAATGCACAAAGAGAAAATAATCGTCTTTGCTATATCCGGCCCGAGCAATGATCTTTGGCATTTTGGCCGTGAATTTCATATTCAAAATCAATGTATCACCTGGCACAAGTGCCTGATCGAGTGGCACTTGTAGTACCGATTGATCCATTTCATTATCATCATCAGGATGGATGTAGCGAATGCTGGGGGTAAGTTCAGGGCCACCTTCCCTGCCAATGCTGTCCACGTTGATCCACCCCCATTCTTCAGCTTTTCTATCTGAAAAACTTTGATCGAAAATGGTATTAGCTCCTTTAAGGAAAGTGGATTCTGAATTTTTAAATGCGTTGAGGTACATATAAAAGCGCATCTCATGCAGCGTATCGGGCGAGGTATTGATCCAGGTAAGTGTTTCGGTCGCCGCAATTTTCTTTGCCTCATGGTCAAGAGCCAAAGCGATATCGTAATTGGCATTGCGAATGCTCAAAGGTTTGGCGAAATAAGGATCACATTGCCCTTGCAATGCAGCATTCTTCACAAAGAAAATCAGGCTAAACCAAAAGTATTTCATCAGATAAATGGAGTTTTTTCCAAAAGCACAAAGTAAGGAAGTTGAGGAGATTTTGAGAAATGGCGAAATGCTCAGGATGTTCCAGTGATTCATTGTTTCATAAGTTTTTCCTCTGCCATTTTTAAGTAAACGAGACAGTCTGCATCTTCTTTATCCTCACTCGGTTTATTCTCAAACCAGGCATCGAGCATTTCTTTGGCAATGGTTTCGGAGGTGGCCCGTAAGCTCATACAAAGGATATTTGCGTCGTTCCATTTTCGGGCGCCGGCCGCTGTCTCGGCATCATGACAAAGGGCAGCCCGAATGCCTTTCACCTTATTCGCAGCGAGGGAAATGCCTGTACCAGTCCAGCAGAACAAGACTGCCTGGTCAAATTCACCTGATGCTACTTTTTCCGCAACTTCAATGGCAACCTTTGGCCACGGTGCATCTTCTGTGATCAATGCTCCATGAGATTCTACTTCATGCCCCATTGCTATCAATTCTTTTATAACAGATTCAACAACAGGCATTTTCATATCTGATCCTACTGCTATTTTCATATTTATTTGGTATTTATTTGATTAGAAAACATTCAAGTTAAAGCTGCTATTTAGAAAATGTCTACCAAAATTTGAATTTCCGTCCCAATATTTCTTTCGTTACCTTATTTTTTTAGAATTTTGTCGGCTTTCCAAAAATAGTTATTACCTATTTCCAATAAAATCAAATTGAAAGAATAATACTTTCCTATTTACCATTAATAAATAGCGCAACGAATTTTTTCATCAATCATTTACATTCAAACTACTTTCAAAACATGAATAACGGGAATCCAATCATCGCAGGCATCCAACAAATCGGAATAGGAAATGCGCATGTACACGACACCTGGCGTTGGTACAGGGAGCATTTTAATTTCGACATACCCATTTTCGAAGAAGCCGCAGAAGCAAGGCTCATGTTGCCTTATACGGGAGGAGAACCCCGTAAGCGCCACGCCATACTTGCAGTAAACCTCCGAGGTGGCGGCGGCCTTGAAATCTGGCAATATACGGAGCGCAAGCCCCAACCTCCTGCGTTTCAGCCTATGTTGGGTGATTTGGGCATTTATATTTTAAAAATCAAATCTTCTGATGCGCTGGCAACGCACCGCTTTCTGAAAAGCAAAAACGCCAACCTGCTCAACGGAGTGACTTTGAACCCCGCTGCCCAAAAACATTTTTTCCTGAGCGATCCTTTTGGCAATCTGGTAGAAGTTGTGGAGGAAGAAGATGGTTGGTTTACCAAAGGCCGTGCATCAATGGGAGGGGTGTTTGGGTGTACCATTGGTGTGACTGATATCGACCGTTCACTGCCTTTTTACAGAGACATACTTGGCTACGATGAGATCGTTTTTGATGAAACAGCCTCTTTCAATGATTTGAGCGTCATACCCGGAGGTGCTGAACAATGCCGTCGGGTGCTGTTACGTCATAGTGTTCCAAGGCGAGGCGCTTTTTCCCGCTTATTTGGGAATAACGAAATCGAATTGGTACAAGTAACCAACCGCAAGCCACGGCAAATTTTCGAGAACCGCTTTTGGGGCGACCTCGGCTACATCCACCTCTGCTTTGAAATAGCAGGCATGGATGCCATGCGCCAAAAATGCAAAGACCACGGCTACCCTTTCACTGTCGATAGTGGCGACAGCTTTGACATGGGGGAAGCAGCAGGCCACTTCAGTTATATCGAAGACCCCGATGGCACTTTGATCGAATTTGTGGAAACACACAAGATTCCATTAATGAAAAAACTGGGTTGGTACCTCGATTTAAGGAAACGACCGCATGGGAAGAGCTTGCCGGATTGGATGTTGAAGACGCTTGGGTTTGGGCGGGTGAAGAATTAGTAATAGCTGATCCCGCTATTGGCCGAACCAGAAATTGGAAGGATTTTCAATATACCGCTTTGGGCGGGGCGGTCGGAGCAAGCATTGTAATAATGTTAAATGACAGAAAAGAATAGCAGGTTGGTGATTGATGCAAATGGCGGGTTAAAAATTGATTTTGATTTTTTATCTATACGAACAAATATTTTAAAATTTATCTCAACTCATCCCATCTGAGTCCTGGATGGACGGCAAATTATAGCGAGGGATTTACATCCCTCGCTATAAAATACCTTCCCTCTGGGACTTTCATGTTATTCAGGATGCCTATGGGTTTTATTCCTTTCCTTTTTCTTGAGGTTCAATAATTTCTTCTACTTTTTCAAAATCCTCTTCTTCTATTTTTTGAGCAGCAGGCAAAGCAACCTTTCGCTGCTTTTCTATTTTTATTAAATCTTCCACTTTCTCTGGACGGCGGTCTATTTGCCAAGAAAACCCTTCTAACTTTAACCCTTCATGGTCTGCCTCTTTCATCGGATAAAGGTTGGCAGTGGGGCTATCATAAAAAACAATTCCTTCCACTTCATTATTTCCAAAAATGATTTTCATCTCGCTGCACAGCGTCTTGTTCACACCAATATAGGCATCGGCATCGTCGAGGGCATAATAGACCGATTCGGCATTGCCGACTACCTTGACATTGCGAAGCTCACTGCTATCAAAATAGGCGACGCTGTTCCGGCCTTTTATCTGGTTGTAAAACACTTCATCAGGCGTATTGACAATGAAGGAATTTTCATCCATGTAAATGCGGTCAATGGCATCGTTGGCCAATTGTATGCGAACATGGTTGGCGGTAAATTGGGAGGTGTCCGACCAAATAATTGGATCGACGAACAACCGGAACATGGAATCTGCGGAACTGTAAGAAAGGGAGTCGCAAAGTGCTTGTAGGTCACTTTTGTAAATACGTACATCGTTGTAAGCCAGGATGATACGTTCTTCTTTTGGTTCTTGGTTTGGGGTTTTAGGTATTTGGTTTTTGGACAAAGAATCGTTTTCTTCAAAATTCATATCACCCAGCAGATCGAGCAGTGGCGTGGAAGTCGTATCAGCTGGATCAATAAAAGTGTCAATGGGTGGGTGTTCGATGATTTCCGCAATTTCCTCCACCTCCTTTTCCAGTTCTTGTTTGATTTCACCCGGAATGGTATCGATAGGTTTTTCTACCAATTCCACTAAAGTCGAATCAACTAATGAAAGGCTATCGCTCTTGAGTGTATCAGTTAAAACTACTTCCAAACTATCATCAATATCTGCAAATAACAGCGAATCAATCATTGGCAGCCCCACCTTTGAATCAATCCAACCTGCTCCCTTTTTTTCAAGAGAACTAACCGAATCACTCTCCAAATTGATACTGTCATCCCGAAATGTATTCGGGACAAGATCTGCCAATTGTGGGCTGTCCACTGAATCCTGTGGCACAAACGACATCAAAGTATCCGCACTGATGAACAACGAATCACCATCAACGACCTTTATTAAAAGCGGCCGTGCAGGATTGCCCAATGAATCCCTATTACCATGCGCTTTTAAAAAATCCCGCTTTTTGGAATGTTCGGCATACTCGCATATGACTGTCATTTTTTCCAAGGTATCCGTAAAAATGACATTTCCCGTAGCGATACCGATCTCTCGCTCTTTGATATAATCCACTTGGTCTGCATCAAGTATCTGTTCGCCATCCACAATGTGAGAGCGGCCACGGGTTGAGTAGGTTTCGTTTTTGGCATCATAAGTAATGGTATCACCCGTGAGTGTTCGGTCCTTATCCTGAAAAAAAGCATTGCCTTCCAAAGTGGTTACGCCCGTTTCCTCATTATGCCTGATCCGGTCAGCCGTGGCGACACTGACCGAGTCTTCAAAATGGGCATTTCCCATGAGGGTCACTTCCTCTTTGTTGCCATCATAGGTCATTTTGTCCGCCCATGCTTTTTGATCGTTTTTGATGTATTGAGGATTGATACTGAAAACGGCAAATTTCTTATTGATGTCATAATACCCTGCCTCCGTATAAATTCTTGCTGTATCCTGCACAATCAAAGTAGGGGCGAGGAAAGTGACAATTTTAGTTCTGGCATTGAATTTTAAAGTATCGGATCGAAGGGTAAAATCTGGACTTACTACCACAACACTGTCCTTGAAAAATATGTCATCTGTTTTTGCATGGAAATATCCCCGGGTACTTTTCAGAAAAGTCGTATCATCGGTGAGGGTAGCGCCTGTTAGGTAGGTAGCGATTTTAGTGTTAGCGTCATAAGTAAGGTGATCGGTAAACAGTTTTTGCTGACTTTTTACCATGGACACATTGCTATAAAGGTCGGCAATCTTGGTGTTGCTTGAATACTCCGCCGAGTCAGCAAAAATAGTCGTTGAGTCGCCCTGTTGCATAATGAAATTGCCTTGTGCCACCATTTCTACACTGTTCAAAATGGTTGCGCTGTCGCAAAAAAGGAAGACGGTATCCTGGTTCAATTCGACGTGGCCGATGAGTGTTTGGAGGGTATCCTCTCCAGTGGCGAGGTAGTTCAATTCGTCGGCATAGCGGATGTGGATAAAGCCGTCATCGGTGGTGTCAGGAGGAGGCAGGGTGTCGTTTTGAGGAATTGGTCTGTTTGGGTTTTGTGCTTGTGAAACATTTACCAAAAATAGACAAAAGAAAATGATGGCTAAATGGAGAATTAACCTAATTGCAACGCCACTATTTTTCCATATCGACTTCATTTACTGTTTTTTCAAAAACGTAATTGATTCATTTTCGAATGAAAAATTTGCCTAAACTTAACAATGTACGCAGCCTTTATGGTGCTGCGGTTAGCCTTTGATCTGCTTCTGCCTGTACGCAGCAGCCTAAAAGTGGTATTACGTTAAACAAACCGCTCCAATTTCCCAATCGCTTTCAATTTGGAAATGGTATCCATAGGGTTTTCTGATTTAAAAACACTACTCCCAGCCACCAACACATCTGCACCAGCCTGCAACAGTTTCTCCGCATTTTGCAACCCTACCCCACCGTCAATTTCAATGTGCGCATGAATGTTCCGCTCGATCATCATATTCTTCAATTTGCGCACTTTTGGAATGGTCTGGTAAATAAATTTCTGCCCACCAAAACCAGGGTTGACTGACATAAGCAGCACCAAATCAACGTTTTCTAAAATGTCCTCTAACAAATGAACGGGCGAGTGTGGATTCAAAGCCACACCTGCTTTTGCCCCAGTGGATTTGATCTGCTGAACGGTACGATGCAGGTGTGGGCATGCCTCATAATGTACTGTAATGACATCGGCACCTGCTTCTCGGAACTCCTCAATATATTTCTCCGGCTCTACAATCATCAAATGCACATCAAGCGGTTTTTTGGCCATTTTTTTCATAAACTTGATGACAAACTGGCCAAAAGAAATGTTGGGCACAAACCGCCCGTCCATGACATCAATGTGAAACCAGTCGGCATCACTGTCATTTACCAAATCAAAATCTTTTTGGAGATGAGAGAAATCCGCAGCTAAAATGGAAGGAGCTACTAAATGATTCATTTACAAAATTGAATTTAAATAAAGTCACCAAATCGTTTGGTGAAGGTGAATTTACAAAGCGGAAAAGTAAAATTAATTCTCGGAATGACGCAGCTTGCAGCACAAATTACAAGAGTGTAGAGAAAACCACGGAGACACTGAGTGCACAGAGTAATTTTGTTTTAATATACCTCTGTGCTCTCAGTATCTCCGTGGTTTGAGAAATATTAACCGTGGCACATTACTTTCATCTGTTCACTCTCGCTGTACCAATTTTACCACTGCTTTCTGATGCCTTCGCCTGTTTTTGTATTTCGTTTCTTCCTTCTCAAACACCTTATCCTTCCCAAGGACTTTGCGAATGATGCGTTCATCTCCGATTCCGTGGTTTTTCAACCAAGTAATGACAGAAGCTGCCCTATCAGCGGCCAACTCTTTGCAGTATCGGTCATCAGGAATGTTATTAGTGTGACCTTCCACAATGGCTTGGTATTCAGCATTGGCCTGCATGATGCCCAATAGCTTTTGCAAAACTTCCTCATCCTCTTCCTCCAAAGCAAAGGAATCGGAAGCAAAATAAACCGTGGCAGTGTATTGTACATGATAAGTGACTGGTATATAAGCTGTGTCTGGGGAAGCTTTTGATTTCGCAGTTGTAACTTCCTTTTTTCCTAAATCTTCTTCCATAATGCCGTTCGATGAAGCAGTTCCCATTGGCAATTCTTGTGTTGCGGGTGCTTCTGGCTCCTGTGCGATGGGTTCAGGTTCTGGTTCCGATTCAGGTTCTGGCTCAGGAGGGGGAGGCGGTGGTGGATCAATCACCGTAATGTTCCGCACTTTGGTCACCTGACAGCCATTGCCAGTTTCAATGGACAAGGAAATGGATTTCTTCCCAGTGGAACCATACCGCACCTTATGTGGGCCAACTCCTTTAGCAGTCGCGGGTTTGGCATCCACGCCAAAGTTCCATTCCCATTTTTTGATGCCGCCGTCAAAGCTGGACTTATTACGCACCCAAAGGTCTTTGTTTTGCGGGATTTTAAGCTTATTGACAACAAAATGAGCGACCGGGCCTTTGAACGTTCCCGTGCCACCAAACTTAATAGAGAAGCCATTTCCCGTATTGTGAAAATTATTGATGATAAGCGCAAAACTCTCCCCGGCTTCCATCTTCATGGCCGCCACAAAATTGTCGTCCCCAGATTCGCACCCAGGGTTTTCAGATATATCGCCAGAAGACATTTTCAAACCCGTAGCGCCAGTACACCGGGCCCAGGCAGAAAAAGAATTACCAGCGTTTTCACCAGAAGCCATGCACCGATAGGGGATTTTTACAGAGCAGTCATCCACGCCATTGGGCAGATAAAAAACAGCAAAATCAATATCATCGGAGGGGTTTACGGGTGTGAGGGTGAAGGTCAATGTACCGGGCTTATCACAAGTCCATTTATACCATGCAGAGCTTGTTTCTTCTTGCAGACAAATGTTGGGAGTCAATTCATACCTGTTCCTTCCAGGCCCAATGACATTGGGGACCGTAAAAGAGGATTTATCGCAAAGCACCACTGCCGAGGAACAATCGGAAGAAGGGGAAGGCACCGGATTGTAATTATTGACGCAGAGTTGAAAACTGCCAGTCTTTCCATTTCTCCCGTCCACTCTGAGATAATAAGTGCCTCCGATAGCAAGATCGTTTATAAAGGTTTCGACGATGTTGTACCCCCTTGCGTCGCTGATACAAGCAATTTGCAAAAACCCTTCACTGCAAGAACCTCGGTACAAAGCAAATTGGGGGTTTTGCAAAGTACCTTTAGGATTGCCATATATGGCGCCGATTACAGAAATATTGGCCGTATTGGCCTTGGCGACAAACTTGAACCACACGTCATTGTCAGGCTCGGAGAAAAAACCGGGAAAGCAAGCAGGACTGGCATAACCAGAAGCACTCGCCGATTCATTGGTAAACTGCCGTGGCGAGCTGCAATAATTGGTGACGTCTTTCAATAAGTAGGCTTTTGAGCAGTCGTCATTGGCAGGGGCAAGCGAAATAGCCGCAAACAATGGCAGGTTTACCAAAAATAAAAAAACGAATATGCTGGGCAATTTGAAGTTCATGTATTGATAAACGGATTCCGAAAACGGTTTAGTGATTTTTAATTTACAAATTTCAAAAGTAATTTCAAATTTCTTGTCCCAAATTTAAATGACACACTCTAACCGATGAAGAGCATTTATACAAATCTCCCTAATTTGCCGCTCTTTTACATTTATTCCACTTCACTTTTCTAATCATTGACCACATTCAACTAATCACTAAAATATGAAACTGTACTTACCCTTCTTTGCTATTTTAATAAATATCAGTTTGTCAGCACAATCAGAAGTGGTTGATGAAGACCTCCGTCAGCAAGCAGACAAACTGGCCCACCAATTTATCATCGCAGATGGTCATGTGGATTTGCCGTATCGGCTCCGGGTTAAAAACTTCCGTTTGACCAAAGAGTTTATCGGCATCCCGGTCGAAACAAACGAAGGCGACTTCGATTTTGTGCGGGCAAAAAAAGGTGGCCTCTCTGCTCCTTTCATGTCCATTTTTATTCCTTCCAGTTATCAGATGGATGGTGGGGCAAAAGAACTCGCCGACTCCCTAATAGATATGGTGAACGGCATTATTGAAGCACATCCCGACAAGTTTGGAGCTGGCCTTTCGCCCGACCAAGTAGCGCAAAATTTCAAAGCGGGAAAAATCTCTTTGCCAATGGGCTTGGAGAATGCCGCTCCTTTTTTAGAACTCAATGACGTAGCCTATTTTCAAAAGCGGGGCATCCGCTATGCGACGCTAACCCATTCCAAAGACAATCAAATTTGCGATTCGTCGTATGACGATACCCAAACCTGGAACGGCCTCAGTCCTTATGGCCGGGAGGTTGTTTTGGAAATGAACAAACAAGGCATTATGGTGGATATTTCGCATGTGTCGGAGGCAGCATTTTACCAGACCATCGGCATCACAAAAGCACCTGTAATTGCCTCACATTCTTCCTGCCGGAAATTCACACCCGACTTCCAACGAAATATGAACGACTATATGATAAAAGCATTAGCTAAAAACGGTGGCGTCATTATGATAAATTTTGGTTCTACTTTCCTTGATGGAGAAATTTCCAATAACAGGAATGAAATGCGTGACAAAATGCGTCTGATGCTCGAAGATAAGGGCCTAACGGAAAACGACGAACATGCCCAACCTTACGTAGATGCTTTTAAAACGCTATATGAAAAGCCTCTTTTCGCGGATGTCGAACTGGTTGCTGACCATATTGACCATGTGGTCAAATTGGCAGGCATTGACCATGTAGGTTTTGGCTCCGATTTCGACGGTGTGGGTGATTCTTTGCCTACTGGCCTTAAAGATGTGGCAGACTATCCGAACTTGATTTATGAATTGTTGAAACGTGGCTACTCGGAAGAGGATATTGAAAAAATTTGCTACAAAAACTTGTTTCGGGTTTGGGGGGAAGTGGAGCGGGTTGCCGTGGAAATGCAGAAATAACCTATTAAAGTCCGTGAATCATCCGCTAAATCAGCGTCATCCGCGTGTCCATCAAATAACTTAAAACATCATGAAAAACATCCTTATCTTTTCACTTCTCATCTACTCCCAGATCACCATCGCCCAACCAGCAAACCTCGAAGCACAACTCTTTGACTTGCCCGATGTACAGTTTAAAAAAATAGAAACACCAGAAGGGTTTGCAGCAGCATATGAATTGAAAGTCCGCCAACCCATTGACCATAAGCACCCTGAAAAAGGGCACTTTTACCAGCGGGTTTACCTTACCCATAAAGGCTTCGACCGACCGATGATAATCTGTACCGAAGGTTACCAACGCCCCGCCAACAGAATGTATGAATTAACGGAAATGCTCGAAACCAACCAGTTGGACGTCGAACATCGCTATTACGGCGAAAGCATTCCCGAAAACATTGACTACCAATACCTTAACTTAGAACAAGCCACTGCCGACCTCCACCATATCAATCAGTTGTTCCGCAAAATTTATAATGAGAAATGGATCAGCATCGGCATCAGTAAGGGTGGACAGACGACCATTTATTACCGCTATTTTTACCCAAACGATGTAGATGTGAGTGTACCGTATGTGGCTCCATTAAATTTGGCCTTAGAAGAAAAGCGCATTTATGAATTCCTCGATACAGTGGGCACCGAGGAGTGTCGTCAAAAAATTTACGAAGTGCAAAAACGCATTTTGGAAAACAGGGAAGCATCATTGGAGAAACTGCATTGGTTCAATAAAGGGGCTGGCTTGGAATTCACTTATCTTTCGGAAGAAGAAGCTTTTGAATATGCCGTTTTGGAATACCCTTTTTCTTTCTGGCAATGGGGGCATGACTGCTCGGACATCCCCGACAAGGATGCCTCTTTAGATAAAACACTCAATCACTTCCTTGGAATTTCCAGTATGGACTTTTTCGCAGACCAAAGCATGACCGATTATGCATCCCATTATTGGCAGGCTGGTGATGAGATGGGATATTATAGTTACGAAACTACGGATTTCAAGGGCCTTCTCAAAGCACTTCCAACCGACTCCAATCCCTCGGCTATCTTTATGCCCGGACGCGGTCAAAAAATGGGCTTTGATGGAAAACTGCCTGCCAAGGTACATGAATGGTTAAAAACCAACGACAATTATTTTATTTACATAAATGGCGATTCGGACACGTGGTCAGCGACTGCGGTACGACCATCAGGGAAAACAAATGCCGTTTATTTCTTTATGCCGAATACCGATCACCGACGGGCGAGGATCAAAAACATGAGCGAATCGGCTCGGCAAAAACTACTAAGCACTTTGACTAAGTGGTTGGAGGAGTAATGGATTCGCCCTTTTTACAATAGGCAAAAGCAAACATTCGGAATGATCTACTCTAAAAGGAGGAACTTATTTTTTATCCATATCTTGCTAATTATTTTTTGAAAACTACATTTCCCTTCGGGTATGAAATAAATGCTGCGAAATAAACACATACTTATTGCTGTAATTTTTTTTTGGGGAAACTTTACCTCCTTGGCTCAGAGCATCACAGACAGTCTTGAGGCCAAACTCCCTGTTGTTCCTGAACAGGAGAAGGCCGGCATTTTAAATCAACTTTCAAAAGCAAACAGCCAGGACGCTTCCGATATAGCCATTCAATATGCAAAACAAGCCTTAAATCTTTCGCAAGAATATAATGACCGAAAAAACGAAGCCCTGGCCCTGCAAAATTTATGCTTGGGCTATTTGTACAACGACATTTACGACAAGGCACTGGAAAATGGCTTGGCAGCTTTGGAGATATTTGAGGAATTGGGTGTTCCCAAAGACAAAGCATATATACTCAGTAATTTAGGATGGCTGTATTATGATATTCAAAACGCCGACCTCGCCTTAAACTATCATCAAAAAGTATTAGATATCTATCTTGAGTTGGACGACAAGGATAACATTGCAATGGGTTACAATAGTTTGGGGTTGGTTTATTCCATGAAAGAGGAATACGAAAAGGCATTGTCCTATTATTTGCTTTCCCTGGAAGTTGCTGAAAAAAATAGTCTGAAGAAACGGGTTGCAGCGGCTCACAGCAACCTCGGTATGACCTACGCTTCTTTGAAGAGTTACCCCCTGGCACTGGAGCATTTACAGAAAGCCTTGAATTTAAGGGAGAGTTCATCGGTGCTGCAAAAAGCAGAAGTGTGGAACCAATTGGGCAAGACTTTTTCAGAAATATTAAAATCAGCTACCAAACACACTTCCAGTTTTTCAATGGGCACTTCCACTTCGTGGTCGGGAGTGCTCGTCCAACCAAATGCCATTCTTAAAAGATAAATTTCCAACCTATCATGATTTTGGTTCTGCGAATTTAGAACAAGTATATGGTGCAGAAAAACTGGAAGAATCGCTTCATTTAAAAGCCTCGACTTTTGCCTCTATTATTTTGGAAAATGCAGGCAATGGAAATTTTAATGCAAGCAATTTACCCAATCAGGCACAGCTTTCTTCTATTAATGGAATCATTTCCGAAGATTTTGACCATGATGGAATTAAAGACATTTTAATTGCTGGCAATATGCACCAATCGGAAGTGGAAACGCCCCGTAACGATGCCAGTATCGGACTGTTTTTAAAAGGAAATGGTAAATTGGATTTTACGCCTGTCCTTCCTTTTGAAAGTGGTTTGTACTTGGACAAGGATGTGAAAAGCTTAGCGTCGATCCGAATGGGAAGTGGCACTTCCGCTTCTTCCGCATTTTTAGTTGGGAATAACGATGATGAACTTCAATTCATTCGAAACAATAATTCGAATTATTTAAAGTGAAGTCGAATAACCATTAGGTTTAGTTTTTTCAATGTATAAAGAATTGAAAATAAGCGCTTAGCCAGGAGCAGCGCTATTTCCCAGTCCCGGAGGGACGGCACATTATAGCGAGGGATGTAAATCCCTTGAAAATGTAGCGATTATGCCTATTTTCAAGGGATTTACATCCCTCGCTATAATGTGCCGTCCCTCCGGGACTGGGAAGCCTTTTTTTAATTTTAAATGTGATCATCTGTGATCTCTTTGGGAATCTGATAATAGCCAGAATTAGCATGAAAGAAAAAAAGTACATTGTTTTTTTTCTGTCCTTTTTGTCCTTGGCAATATTGCCCTCAATATTATTTGCCAAGCCTATCGACTTATTTACTGAAAAATACTGTGCAAAAATCTATTTATACGACAGCGTGGAAGTTTCGCTTTACACACCAAGCATGTTTCGCTTCCGCATTTCCCATTTTAAAGGTGAGAAATTTCCACCCAAATATGACATTCCTTTTGCAATGGGCAAAGTGGAGCCTTGGGAAAAAGTGCCATTTAAACATTGGGAAAACGGCGGGAATTATTTCATAGAAACGAGTCAAATTAAAATAGAAATATCAGCAAAAAATCTTTCCTTCCGAGTTTTAGATACAAAAAATAGTCAGCAAATTCACCCTTCTGACGAACCTGTTTACGGCATGTTTAAAAATGGATATTCCCTTTTCGACAATGCCAGCTTTTTTAATGAACCGAATGCCAATAGCCGTTACTCGCATTGGTTTTACAATCCAGAATCCGGTAATTACACCGATATATTTTTAGAAGAAAATTTGATTGAAGACCACTATTTTATTTATGGCCCCGGGTACACAGAAATATATCAACAATTCAATGAATTGGTTGGCCCGGAGCCATTATTGCCTATCAAGGCTTATGGTTTTTTTCAAACCCAACACCTCTCCTGCAACGGCACTCAGCAAAAACTGTTGGACTTGGCGCACACCCTGCGGCAGCGGGAAATTCCCTGCGACAATCTCATCATCGATTTTGAGTGGGGCGACGGGTGTGATGAAGAAAAACAACAAATTAATTTTCAATTTGAAACAAATACATCGGCAGAGAATATTTTTAAAATAATTTTTTAAAATACTCCAATGCTAAAATTGTAAACCATATTTCTAAACAAACCAAGCGCAAAAATTGCAAAAGATTAATTTTTATAAAATAATACTTTTTAAATGCCATTGCACTCATTTGTTCTTGGCTTTCGTCGTATTGCATATTTTGTCTTCCTGCCAAAATTCGATAGTAAATGATGCAAAAACTACAAATCCAATTTATCAGGACAATTTCCCAAACATCCTTAATCTGAAAGGCACTCCTGATAGTACTACTGACCGTTCCATTTTTATATTCTCGGACAAGGGCGCATGGTTTGGCTATGGCCTACCAAGTAATAAAAGACCAGGTTTTTATGGCAGTTTTACCGGACCATATTTATTGACCCAAGATAATGGTGTCTGGATGTGTCCGGTGTTATCGCAATTGGAAATCATTGACGCAAAAACAAACAGAATAATTAGTCTCGCTGATGCAGAAAATAAAGAAATAAATTCTTACCCGGGAAAATTAAGTCAAGTGTTCTGGACAAAAAACCCTGAATTATTAGTTGCATCCGAATTGATATTTGTCACCGACCGAACTGCCCTTACGAAAGTCAGTATTGAAAATCCAGCGAAGAATGCAGATGTGCAAGTGAGAGTCCGTTGGAAAGGCGATGGCCTTCTGGACGGGGTTTCATTTTCAGAACACGAAAATGGACTCCAAATTGAATTTGCAAAAAATGAAAATATAGGTATGGTTTCCACCGATGCCGAAAAAGAATTTTTTCTGCACGATAATTCTTATGAAATATTGACTTCTCCACAATTAATAAAAGCCAAAGATTTTACTGAATTCCAATTAACCCATTCCTTTTGTTTTTCAAAAAAAGAATGGGAAATCGAGCAATCCAAACTCGGCCGCATATTCCAAAACCCTGAATTAATATTTTCAGAGAACAAAGAACGTTGGGATTTTTATTTAAAAAATATCCTAAACAATTTAGACGAGGAATTTGATGACAAAAGCCACCAAAAAATAGCAGTTAAATGCCTCCAAACACTCACTACTAATTGGCGCAGTCCCGCTGGCTTTCTAAAGCACGATGGGCTTTTCCCAAGTTATAATTATGAATGGTTTCATGGTTTCTGGGCGTGGGACAGTTGGAAACACGCAGTGGCACTGGCCAATTTTAATACCTCCCTTGCGCAAAATCAAATCCGGGCCATGTATGATTTTCAGGACAATATGGGCATGATAGCGGATTGTGTCTATCGGGATACGATTATTGAAAACCACAATTGGCGAGACACCAAACCGCCACTTTCAGCATGGGCCATCTGGGAAGTTTATGAAAAATCAAAAGATGAAAACTTCCTTAAAGAAATATTTCCAAAAGCCGAAAAATACCATCAATGGTGGTATCAATATAGAGACCACGATCAAAATGGTTTATGCGAATATGGCTCGACGGACGGTACGCTCATCGCTGCCAAATGGGAGAGCGGCATGGACAATGCGGTGCGTTTTGATGAAACGAAAATTGTCCAAAATAACGAACATGGATGGTCAATGAACCGGGAAAGTGTTGACCTAAATGCATATCTTTTTGCAGAAAAAAAATACTTATCGAAAATTGCAAACGCAATTGGTGAGACTACCAAAAGTGAAAATTTCGAGAAAGAATCAAAAGCTTTGAAATTAAAAATCCAGACTGAATTTTATGATGAGGAAACAGGTTGGTTTTATGACATTGATCTGGAAAGCAAAAAACATTTAAAGGCATATGGTGCAGAAGGCTGGATTCCATTATGGGCGGGCGCAGCGACTTCTGAGCAGGCAGCTAAGCTTAGAAACATCATGGTTGACACAACAAAATTCGCAACCTATATCCCATTCCCTACCCTCGCTGCCGATCACCCAAGGTTTAAACCCAATAGGGGTTATTGGCGTGGACCTATTTGGATTGACCAAGCATATTTTGCAATAAAAGGATTAAAAAATTATGGTTACGAAGAAGATGCCCTGCGTTTTTCCCATCAGCTTTTTGACCGACTGGAAGGATTAAAAAATGCAGATGGCCCTATATGGGAAAATTATCATCCACACACAGGGGAAGGAATGGAATCCAAACATTTTAGCTGGTCTGCTGCACTTCTTTTGATGCTGATGATGGAAGAATAAAAATTTTATAATTTGATTTTAAGACATATAGAAAATATAGTTTTATTTTTTTTGAAAGAAGTTTCTATGTGTTCTATGTTTCTATGTGTTTTAAATGAGATGTCTTATGTGTTTTAAAAACCGAATGACAACATTCTGCAAAAATTTATTTATAATTAAATGCAAAAAACAGATTATTCACAAATAATAGTTTCAACAAAAGAAGCAGAGGAGCTTGCCCTGAAATTTTATGGAATAAAAGGAAAAATAAAAAGACTTCCCGGTGAAGTCGATTTTAATTTTCATATAAAAAGTGAGGACAAAAAAGAATATACCTTAAAAATAAGCCGTCCAGAATCTGAAAAAGAAGCCATCGAATTCCAGTCAGCTATTATGAACCATTTGGCGGCCACCGATTTTCCACTCGATTTACCAGAAGTTATTTATTTGACTAATGGAAAAGAATATATCGAATTAGAGAACAGCCAATTTATTAGAATGCAAAAATGGGTTCCAGGGAGGATGCTATCAACTGTCAATCCACGTACTACGCAATTATTGGAAAATTGGGGCGGAACTTGCGGAATGCTTTCTTTACATCTTAGCAATTTCGACCATCCGGCAGCCCATCGTTTTTACAAATGGAACCCCAGTGAGACATTGTATTCGAAAAAATACAGACAATATATCCAAGGTGAAAAGAAACTTGAAATGGCAGATTATTTTTGGGATTTATTTGAAACGGAAGCATTTCCACATTTACAAGACTTAAGAAAATCTGTCAATTATAATGATGCCCATGAACACAATTTATTAGTCGATCAGAACCAGAAGACACCAGCAATTACAGGAATTATCGATTTTGGTGATGCACTTTATACAGAAACCATCAACGAGTTGGCCATTGCTTGTGCATATGCATGCATGTATTTTCCCGATCCTCTGCAAGCAGCGGCGAATGTGGTAAGTGGTTATCATAAAATCTTCCCAATTGAAGAAAATGAGCTGGAAATATTATTTCCACTTATTTGCGCCAGATTAATGATAACCGCTGCCAATGCTGCCTTGAATAAATACAAAGAGCCAGATAATAAGTACTTGCTTATCAGCGAAAAACCAGCCTGGGATTTATTAAAAAAGTTAAGGGAAATTCCACCAGCGCTCGCACTTTATACTTTCCGAAAATCCTGTGGACTCGAACCCTGTCCCAGCAATCCACAATTTCAATCGTGGGCTGCCACCGCAGACACTGCCCCCATAATTAATTTTAAAGACCCTAAAGGGGCAAGCAAAAAAATAACCCATCTCAATTTAAGCGTCGGCAGTTTGGATTTAGGAAATAATTCGAATTTTGAAACCATTCATGATTTTCAAAAAACAATTAATAAAATACTGGAAAATAAAAATGCGGAAATAGGCATTGGCGGATATGGCGAGGTGCGCCCATTTTATACCACTGACGAATACCAAACGGAGGGCAACAATGGCGCTCAATGGCGGACGGTACATTTAGGAATGGATGTGTGGGCACCAACAGACGAGCCAGTATATTCTCCACTTGACGGTGAAATATTTGGCATACAAAACAATGAAGGTGATTGCAATTATGGTCCAACCATAATTTTAGAACACAAAATATCCGACGATTTAATTTTTTACACCCTTTATGGTCATTTAAGTTTAATTTCTTTAAAAGGATTAAAAAAAGGAACTTCTATAAAAAAAGGGCAAAAAATTGCAGCAATCGGAACACCTCCAGAAAACGGAAAATGGCCACCCCACCTGCATTTTCAAATAGTATTGGATATGCTTGAAAATGAAGGGGATTTCCCCGGCGTGGCTTATCCACATGATGCAGAAATATGGAAAAGTATCTGCCCTGATCCAAAAGATTTTTTTCCTAATATTAATTTTTCAGAAAATAAAAAAACGGATAAAGAAATATTAGCTGCTCGCAAAGAGAAACTGGGAAAAAGTTTAAGCATTTCTTACGAACAACCGCTCCACATAGTTCGAGGCTACATGCAATATTTATACGACACCACTGGTCGGCGCTATCTTGACACAGTAAATAATGTTCCTCATGTTGGGCATCAACATCCACGGGTCGTAAGAGCAGCCCAGCGGCAAATCGGCGTATTAAATACCAATACCCGTTATCTCCACGAAAACATCGTTCTATATGCGGAAGAATTGCTGGCCACCCTACCACCGGAATTATCTGTGGTTCATTTTGTCAATTCAGGCAGTGAGGCCAATGAATTGGCGCTAAGGATGGTAGAGGCATATACTGGACAAACAGACATGGTCGCAGTGGAGGTTGGTTACCACGGCAACACGGGCAGATCAATTTCTATCAGCAGTTATAAATTTGATGGAAAGGGCGGCAACGGAGCACCTCCACATACGCATGTTGTGCCCATTCCCGATACTTTCCGTGGGCTTTATCGAAAAGATGAATACGCTGGAAATAAATATGCCGCACATGTAAAAAACGCAATCGAAAAAGCACAAGCTGCGGGCAAGGTTATCGGCGGCTTTATTTGCGAAAGCATTTTAAGCTGCGGTGGGCAAATTGTTTTACCGGAAAATTATTTAAAAGGAGCGTATCAATATGTACGTGCAGCAGGCGGGCTTTGCATCGCAGATGAAGTACAGGTCGGCTTTGGCAGGGTTGGTGAAAAGTTTTGGGGATTTGAATTGCAAGGAGTCGTTCCCGATATAGTCACGATGGGCAAACCCATCGGCAATGGCCACCCCCTCGCTGCTGTCGTAACCACCCAAGCTGTTGCGGGTGCGTTTGCCAATGGCATGGAATATTTCAACACGTTTGGCGGCAACCCAGTTTCTTGTGCTATCGGACGGGAAGTTTTAAAAATAATTAAAGAGGAAAATCTGCAACACCATGCTTTGGAAGTTGGAAATTATTTAAAAAATGAATTAAATAATTTAAAAAATAAATACCCGATAATTGGTGATGTTCGAGGACATGGGTTATTTCTCGGTTTTGAATTAATTAAAAATAAGGAAACATTAGAGCCTGCGGCAGCAGAAGCTTCTTACCTAACCAACCGTATGCGGGAACGGGGCATACTGATGAGTACCGACGGGCCTTTTTTTAATGTCTTAAAAATAAAACCACCCTTGTGTTTCAATAAATCCAATGCGGATTTTTTATTGGAGAACTTGGACAAAGTAATGGTAGAGGATTTTTTAAAAAAATCACTTTGAATTCCTTTGAATTTTTTAGAGATGTCTGCAAATAAAATTTGGAATTTGTTCCTGATGTTCTTCCCCCCCTAACCCCCTCCAAAGGGGGAAATAAAGCCTACCAAAATTTAAATTTTGTAGCACAATTATAAAAGAAATGAACGGGGTTATCTCCTCCTTTGGAGGGGTCAGGGGGAGGAACGGCAAGGAATTTCCTTATTTATGAACATCTCTATTATCTTAAATAAATGCGGATGAAATATATTAACACCCTATTTTTATTTTTCATAATAATGGCTTTGGGAAAAGCACAAGAATACCATCAAAACCACGAAATATTTGGGGTAAACAAAGAAGCCCCGCATGCCCATTTATTTCCTTTTGAAAATGAAAAAATCGCCATACGAGGTGAGAAAGAATGCTCGAACAGGTATCTATCCCTCAATGGTTTATGGAAATTTAATTGGGTCAGAAATCCCGCTGACCGCCCTCATGATTTTTACAATAAAAATTATGATGATAGTGGTTGGGTGAATTTCCCTGTTCCAGCAAATTGGGAGGTACACGGATATGACTACCCAATTTATTTGGACGAAAAATATCCTTTTACTACCACTTGGCCAAAGGTGCCAAAAGATTACAATCCGGTAGGTTCTTACCGTCGTTCTTTTAATATTCCATCCGATTGGACTGGGCATGAAATATTTATTTATTTCGGAGCAGTAAAGTCTGCATTATATGTCTGGGTAAATGAAGAATTCGTTGGATTTTCACAAGGCTCAAAAACGCCTGCGGAATTTAATATTACCAAATATGTAGAGCCGGGAGAAAATAACTTGGCCATACAAATATACCGTTGGAGCGACGCCAGCTATGTTGAAAGCCAGGACATGTTGCGCCTGTCGGGTATTGAACGGGAAGTGTTTTTATACGCCACTCCCAGAACCCATGCTCGAGATTTTTCGATTAAATCAAGTTTGGACGAAAATTACAAAAACGGGGTTTTTGAAGCAGCCATTGAAATAAATAATTATCATACTTCGAAAAAAACGGAAGTAGGTGTACAAGTGAATTTATATGACATGCAGGACTCCTACAATCCAGTATTTTCAGAAAATAAAACCATAAATATTGAAGCAGGAAAAAACACCAAATTATTATTTAAAGACAATATAGAAAATCCAAAAAATTGGACTGCCGAAACTCCCAATTTATATTATTTGGAAATTAAAATATTGGATGCGTCTACAAACAAAATATTGGAAGTCATCAATGATGAAATTGGCTTTAGAACAGTGGAAATAAAAAACGGGCAATTGCTTGTCAACGGCAAAGCCATCTATATCCGAGGCGTTGATCGGCACGAAACCCACCCATTGACCGGGCATATTATTTCCAAAGATTTAATGGTGAAGGATATTCAGTTGATGAAACAACACAACATCAATGCGGTCAGGAGTTCCCATTATCCGAACCACACCGACTGGTACGACCTCTGCGACAAATATGGCCTGTATGTCATTGACGAGGCAAATATTGAAAGCCACCCCTTGGCTACTTCAGAGGAAACGCAAATCGGTAATGAAATGAGTTGGTTACCCGCACATCTGGATCGAACACAACGGATGTTTCATCGGGACAAAAACCATCCATCCATTATTATCTGGTCGCTGGGAAATGAGGCAGGCCATGGGAAAGTTTTTGAAGCCACCTATAATTGGTTAAAAGAACATGACGACTCCCGTCCCGTGCAATATGAACCCGCTGAAACAGAACACTATACCGATATATTTTGTCCCATGTACCCACCAATTGAAAAGCTGGTAAAATACGCCAAAACAAATCCTGAACGACCAGCGATCATGATCGAATATTGCCATGCGATGGGTAATAGTGTTGGGAATTTGCAAGACTACTGGGATGCCATTGAAAAATATCCGGCATTGCAGGGAGGATTTATTTGGGACTGGGTGGATCAGTCACTTGAATATAAAAATGAAAAAGGAATAAAATATTTTGCATATGGCCACGACTATCACCCCGATTTACCGACAGACGGCAATTTTTTAAACAATGGATTGGTCAATCCTTTTCGTGAGCCACACCCACATATTTACGAAGTAAAAAAAGTATATGAACCTGTGAAATTCAGTGCAGTAAATTTGGAAAAATGGCAATTTGAAATTTTTAATAAAAACTTTTTTAAGGATATTGACCACCTAAACATTTCATGGTCGCTGAGAGAAAATGGGACAGAAATAAAAAAAGGGAATTTAGGAGATATGGAAGCCCTTCCACAGCAAAAAAAATCGTTTGCCATTGACCTTGGAAACATTGGGTTTAAAGGTGGCAGCGAATATTTTCTTAAAATAAGTGCCGTCACCAATCGGGAATTGCCGCTCATTCCCATTGGCTATGAAGTGGCTTGGGAACAATTTAAAATTCCATCTACTGAATTGCCCCCCCCTTCAGAGTCATTGCAGGAGTATGCAGATTTGAAAATGGGAAACAATGGCGAAATTATTAAAATAAATGGCCAGGACTTTAATTTAACAATAAATAAAAACACAGGGGAGTTTTTGGAGTATAATTATAAAAATACGCCTTTAATCGTTTCCTCTCCGAAACCTAATTTTTGGCGTCCGCCAACCGATAATGACCTTGGCAATGGAATGCACAAATGGGCAGCCATTTGGAAAGAAGCAGGAAAAAATGCAAAAGCAACTTTGATCGAACCAATTATTCAAAACAAAAAAACAATTGTATATAATGTAAAATATGAATTATCTGAAATGAATGGAGCAACCATAAAATTAAAATATACTATCCGTGCTAATGGAGAAATAATTTTTGATTATCATTTTAATTCAACCAACAACGACCTGCCTAAAATGCCTCGTGTGGGCATGCAATTTAAAATGCCCGATGAATTTCAATTCATGGAATGGTATGGCAAAGGCCCACATGAAACATATTGGGACAGAAAATCCTCTGGAGAAATTGCACGGTGGAAAGGAACTGTTTGGGAGCAGTTGCACAGGTATCCCCGTCCACAAGAAACGGGTAATAAAACGGAAGTCCGTTGGATGTCCCTGCAAAATGCACAAGGCACAGGGATAATAGCTATAGCAGAAGCAAAACCACTTTCCATGAGCGCATGGCAATTGGATATGGTAGACCTTGATTTCGTGGCGGGCAAAAAAGGAGTTGAATCCGCCTCAGGTTTAGTACCTGTCACTTCCAAGCATGGGGCCGATCTTTTCCCAAAAAATTTTATTTCCTGGAATATTGATTTCAAACAAATGGGATTGGGGGGCGATACTTCCTGGGGAAGGCATGTGCATGAAGAATATACTTTGTCTGTTAAAGAATACCAATACAGTTTTCGTTTGATCCCATTTAGTGAAGGTTTGAACACTGCCATTTCTGAATAAACACACTTGATTTTACACAGTTAATATAAGTACCATATAAAGATATGTATCTTCAGCAATTCTCGCTATTAAAATTTTTCAAATGTGAAAGCCGTTCTTTGGGGCAAAAGAGAGGGGGTTTTTGGAGAGAGGTGTGTTTTTCCTTTAATCTTTGTGTTGGTCGGGGAAATATTTTTTCATGATAGAATTCCAATTGGGGTGAGTCCTTATTGCCTCCAATTCAGGTGCAGTTGTTAGATAATTGTAATTGTTAAACCCCTTTTTTAAGGCTTCTTCAAAATGTTTGATCGCTTCATCCATTTGACCAATTTCCATATCGTAAAAGCAATACGCCAGCATGTAGGTTGGTTCATTAGGGGATATTTCTATCGCTTTTTCCAGATAGGGTTTCGCTTTTTCCATTCGTCCTGTTTGCATATACAATTGACCCAGGTACGAATAAGGCGCTGATTGATTAGGCCAATATTCGAGAAGTTTGTTTACATGATATTCTGATTTTTCAAAATCACCGGTTCTCATATAATAGATACCCAATCCCTGATGGGCGTATGGTGGAGCATTAGGATGAGGGAATTTTAGTGCTTGTTCATACGCCTCTAACATTTCCTCTGCTTCACCAAGATAGGAAAGGGCTATACCAAGATTTACCCATAAGGAAGCATCTGTTGAATCTATTCGAAGTACCTTTCTATATATGCCTTTAGCCTTTTTAAATTGTCCGGTGGTCAAATAAATTAAACCCAATGAACGGAAAGGCATAACAATAGAAGAATCACGTTTGATACTTTGTTCCAAGATGGCAATAGCTTCCTCTGTACGCCCCATTTTACTATAGGCCTCGGCCAGATTCCCAATCCCATTTTGATCCGTTGAATCTATGCTTAAAACCTTTTGATATAAAGCCAGGGCTTCATCCAACCGTCCCATCCCTTCCAGGCTTTTTCCAAGGTTGTTCATTGTAGGGATACTTTCTGGCTCATATTCCAGGCCTTTTCTGAAAATTGGTTCAGCATCTTTGTATCTCATTTGAGCATTGTAGGACAACCCCCAATTATTATATGCTTTAGAAAAAGTGGAGTCCAGTTGTATCGCTTTGCGGTAGTGTGTTTCTGCTTCCTGAAAGCGTTGGGTATTATAATAAGTTATTCCCAATTCATTGTGGGCGCAGGGAAAACAAATATCTGTGCCAGTACTTTCAATGGTTTTTAAAAACCACTTTTCAGCTAGTTCGTATTTTTTTCTTTCTTTATAAAATTTCCCTTTGTAATAATAGACCAATAAGGAGGAGGTGTCAGCATTTATTGCTTTTTCCAGTAATTCTTCTGCTTTTTCAGGTTCATCTTTGACCTCGTCATAGTACATTGAAAGATTAATATAAGGCCATCCCCAGTAAGGCAATAATTCATGAGCCTGTTTGGCATAATACTCCGCTTTATCTGTTTCCTCTTTATCACAAGTCCGAATCAACTCGATGTAGGCGTGAGGCATATCGGCTTCCCATTGGAGTGCTTCCAATAGGAACTGCCTCTTTATCTGTTTGTCTTCCTGGATGATGGCTTTAAAAAAATGTTTCCGGGCTTGCAAAGTGCTGTACATGTAATGGTCTTCTCCCAAAAGTTCCGCTGCTCGGGCCAAATAATCAGGATAAGAACGATACTGTTTAGCCTCATTGATGCCGCATAACACGCAGTCTGTCAGTCCAGTATTCAACAATGTGTTGATCATTTGTTGGGCATCATCTTGCAGGGTCGCAGCATAGTTCCTTCGCATATTTGAATGCAGCAGTTCCAATTGCGGTTCGTTGCTTAACTGTTCATAATAAAATTCAGCACAATGGCTGGCTGGTTCAAAAAACCGTTTGTCATCCAAAGACTGTTTGAATGCCATGTACATGTCCACAACACTGGTATCGACGCTTGCCAGGACATCTGCTTCGATTCCCTTTGCTTCCGTGCCTTTAAATATTTGCAGGTGCGTATTCTTTCCTTCTTTGACTTGCGCTAAAATTTCTGGAAAAACATCCGTTAATTTTTCCGTCTTGTCTCCTACTATTAAAGGATTCTGGCTTTGTGGTGCAACTTCCTCTGTCACATGGTCTTCCAGATAGCGGCCAATTTCCTTGAGGCTAACATACTGGTTGTCATCGCTGTTGGCCAATCCGTACAGACCATCCAATAAATGGTAACTGAATGCCCCCCGGCCTCCTCCCCATTGTTCACCCTCGATGCTATATTCATCTGGTTGGCAAGAGAGAATTTTAATTTCATTGGCAAAACGTTGCTGCAAATGAGCATTGGTCAATTGGTTGCCGTTGATTTGGCTACCTGATAATTTTCCAGAACGGCAAGCATCTGTAATGACAACAACCTTCGATTTGTTGATCAAAGAAAGGGTTGAAATAACTTCCTGAAATAACGGCAGTGCCAATGTCCCACCTGCCATATAAACCTTTGAAGGTGCATCCCAACAAAGCAGAAATCCCGGCTGGGTGATGCTTTTTCGCTCCACATCGCCGTGACCTGAGAAGTAGATAATCACTCGGTCGTTCTCTTTTGCCACTTCCCAAATCCAATCAAGGGCAATGGCAAATTTAGCGGCCGTGGCTTCTTCATTTATTAACAATTTGATATGGTCTTGATCAACTGATCCACCTGTAGGCGATTGCAAAAAAGCAGCAAATGCTTCTGCATCTTTATCGGCAAAGCGCAGGTCAGGGATGCCTTCGTCCTGATAGTCGGAGATGCCGACGACGACGGCGTAGGTAGTACCAGTTGCAGGTTGCAGATTGTCAGTTATAGGTGAGACGCCTTTTTCTTGTGCTGGTAGATAAAGGAAGGAAAGAATAAATAATAAGGTAAAAATTGATTTCATAGATAATTGTTTTTTATGCCAAGTGCTAATTTAAAAAAACATTTTTGCAAATTGGAGAAAAATATTTGTCCGGGATGAGATGCCTTCTTATTATTTATTTCCTTTTCTATAGTTGGTATTATTCCTATTTTAAAAATCAAGCAATAAACTGATAAAAAATAAGCTGACAATGAATCAATTTCAATATTTAATAAATAATGAAATTTTATTGCCAGCTTATTTAATAACAATATGATCTTTTCGAAATTCAAACCAAGAATAGCTACAAACTAACCCATAAACAGATATATTTCTTTAACGAAATACCCTTGATTATTTATGTCTATTTCCCGCTTTGTTCTTCTAAAACATCACAACCAATATAAGCAAATTGATCCGATGAAGAGCAAGGTTCGCTGAGAGCAGGGTACATAACTATACAATATTCAAATGGATTATTAATATCATAACAACTATAAGGTTTATCATGCGGTATTTTTAAGCAATAATCTACAAAACAATCTATGGGTGTGGCACCTCTGGATATAGGCTGATTTTTTTCAGCTTCCGGATGAGCAATAGTATTAGCCTCTTTATATAAATCCACGATCTTAGCTATCTGGTCTTTTGTCAGTTTTGTTTTGTCTTTCTGTAAAGACTTCCTCTTCATGGGTTTGAGCGCCATGGCAGGGTTCTTAGCATTGTGTTCCTGAATCACTTTGCTGATCATGGCTTTTCGTTCCGCTTCCGGCACGTCACAATTGGCGGCAGCATTAATTTTATTAGTTAATTCCTTCATGACTGCATCGGCATTTTTTTGGGCATTTAGTGAAAAAACAGCTGCAAGGAGTACGGTTAAAAAAAATAATTTTTTCATAATGAAATTTTTAATGGTTTTTCTGCTTTGCAATAAATTTATTTTCTATTTATGAAAAGTCATGCTTAAAATATTAAACAGCTTTACTTTTTCCTTGTGAGGAAATTGCAACACGCATGATTGTCAATTTTAAGTTTCTAAAAATTAAATAACTTTAATTGCTTAGTTCAGAAATCCAAAGAATAAGTGATTGAATATTTTATTGTGAGAAAGTGCGCATATTAATTAACTGATAATCATTTTTTCAAAATCAATGAACAAAGTTAAACATCTATTAATCCGGTTTTTCCAAAATAGTTATCAGCTTGAATCAAATTTATTTTTTCTCTTGCTCGGGAAAATATTTTTGCATGAGTTCTTCCCATTTTTTATCAGCATGTAGTGGTTTTAAATCTTCGTCTTCCTGTAGCTCTTCATAATTGTTGAATTTTATTTCCAGTCCTTTTTCCAGATGCCCCCATGCAGCCTCCCTGTCATTTTTCCTCATCGCCACTTTTGCCATTGAAATAAAAGCTCTGGACTTTGGGCGTTCAAAGGAAATGGCTTTTATTAATGCTTGTTCTGCTTGCTCCAGATGGTCGGGCAAATGCAAATAAACTAAGCCCAATTGAGAATGGAGCATGGTTTCTTCCGAGTGCAGACCAATTGCTTTTAACAGGTTTGATTTTGCTCTTTCCCAATTTTCCATATTAATATCCAACATGGAAGCAAAGGCATACGACATCCAAAAAGAGGTGTCTGCTGCAATAGCTTTATCGAATGAAATGACTGCTTTCTCATTTTGGCCTGTAGCCATAAAATTTTGAGCCATGTTGATATGGCATTCTTTGCTCTTAGGATCCAGTTCAATTGCTTTTTCAAAAGCGGCGGTTGCTTCTTCATGCCTACCGGTATTCATATAGGCAAATCCTAAATTTTGATGATTGGTGGAAAAATGAGGCTCCATTTCAATTGTTTTTTTAAAAATGGGAATACCTAAATCAAAGCGACCAGACATATTATAAATATACCCCAAAATATCCCAATGGCCGGCATAAGTAGAATCCAATTCAATTGCTTTTAAGGCCGCTTTTTCCCCTTTTTCCCATTGTTGCATACCACCGTAAATGCTGGCCAAACTGCCGTAGTATTGATGACGGCTGGAGTCCTTTGATATGGCCTCCAATAAAACTGCTTTTGCGTCTTCAGACTTGCCTGCACGCTTTAGCACATGACTGTAGTTGACGTACCAACAAGGATAAAGGTCAGCACCGCTCTCCCTGAATTGGTCATGCATTTGGATAGCCTTTTCGGGGTTTCCGTTCCTGGAGTAATAAGAACCCCAACAGGAAATGGTATAAGGGTGAAGGGAATCAATTTGTTGCGCTTTTTCCAAGGCTTTTATCTCCAATGAGTCTTCAAAATAATTTAATTTTCGGGCAAGGTCAGTGTAAGGCAATATCCAGGTCGGCGCCAAATCAGTAGCTTTTTCAGCACAGAGAAATGCAGAATCTATATCAATAATATTAGAGGTGTACACTTTTACCATCTCAAACCAGGGCATGGGGGATTGAGGTTCAAGGGACGTAGCTTTGCGATAAAAGGAAAGTACTTTTTGTGCCAATTCTTCATCTACATTATCGTGCTCTTTAAGCGCTTTACCTTCAAAAAGATACTGCCGTGCCTTTAAAGGTTTGTACATATAATGACCACTTCCAAGCAATGCAGCAGCTTTTTCTAATTGCCTAGCAATTTTTCTGGCCTGTCCTTTAAGGTCGAAATCCAAACACTCGACGGCCGAGGCATCGGCCTCCAGCCAAATGTTGATGGCTTGCTGTGCATCGTCTTGTAATGCGGCGGCAAAATTCCGTCGCATATGAGAATGCAATTTCTCCAATTCACTGTCGGCTATTAATTCTTCATAATACGTATTTGCACATTCCCCGGCAGGTTCGAGGAATATTTTATCTGCTATCAGCTCTTTGAACTTTGCATATTTTTCCTTTAATGAATTTGAAACTGAGGCAAGCACCTCGTCCTCAATGCCCCGGGAGGAAGTGGCCGAAAGCATGGGGAGGTTTTTATCCAATCGGTCTTTTAGTTGTTCCAAAATGTCCGGCGCTACGGTCGCTAAATTGCCCATTCGGTTGCCTATAGTCATAGGTACCTGGCTTTGGGGTGCTACTTCGGGAATAACCTTATCTTCCAAATAGCGCCCTATTTCCATTAGGTTCACGGATAGATCGTTATTGGCATCAGCCATACCATACAGGCCATTAACCAGATGGTAACTAAAAGCACCTCTACCTCCCCCCCACTGTTCGCCTTCTAAACTATATTCATTTGGTTGGCAGGAAAGGATTTTGGTTTCATTGGCATACTGCTTGGCGAGGTTAGCACCTGTGATTTGAGCACCACCGACGGAACTTCCAGCCAGTTTACCTGATCGGCATGCATCGGTTATCACCAGCACATTGGCCTTGTTCTTAGTGGACAAGGTAGATACCACTTCCTGTAAAAACGGTAGTGCAAAGGCACCACCAGCCATGTACACTTTTGCCGGTGCATCCCAACAAAGCAGAAACCCAGGCTGGGTGATGGCTTTTTTCTCCACATCCCCATGTCCCGAAAAATAAATTATGACCTGATCGCCTTCCACTACCTTTTCCATCATCCAATCAAGGGCAATGGCAAATTGGGCCATGGTGGCTTGCTCATTGAGCAGCACTTTCAGTTGGCTTTCATCGAGCGCCCCTCCTGCTGGCGAGCGCAGAAATTCAGCAAATGTCTCGGCATCTTTGTGGGCGTATTGTAAATCAGGTATGCCTTCATGTTGGTAGTCGGAAATGCCGACGACGACGGCATAGGTTTGTTGATTGTTGGTTGTTGATTGTTGGTTGATTGGGCTGACGCCTTTCTCCTGTGCGTGTAGGGAAAAAGAAAAAACAGCGTTGCTATGATGAGATTGTATTTCATTTGATTTGGATTTTAGTCTTTGTTTTCTTCAGGGAAATATTGATTCAAAAGAGCATTCCACTTCGCCTTCTCTGCCCTGACGGCTTCTAAGTGAATGCTATTACGAAGGTCTACATGTCTATTGTTTAAATTGTATCCCAATTCGAATGCTTTTTCCAATTGCTCAAAGGCATCATCCAATTTATTTTGTTTGGCGTACAATACGGCATAGTTGATATGGATGAATATCTTAATTTTAGGATGGAGCTCAAGACATTTTTCAAGTTGCCGCTCCGCTTCTTCATATTTACCAGCCATGGCATACACTACGCCCAAATTGGGATTCCCATAGAGGTGCATTGAATCAAGACTAAGGGTTTTAAGAAACGCTTGTTCTGCTTCTTTTAAACGCTCATTCTGATAATAAAAATACCCAAGCGCATGGTGGGAGTTTGCGTCTGGATAAAGAAGCGTCAGCTTTTTATACATTTGCTCAGCCTTTGCCAATTGATTGGTTTTTTCATAAAATTTAGACAGATCAATGTACGCGCATGGTAGGCAAACCTGTGTTGCTGTTTCTGCATATTCAATAGGTTTTAGCAACGACTTTTCTGCACTTTCAAGGTCATTGATTTTTTTAAAATAAGAAACAACAAAACGATGGTAATAAAGGCTGGTAGAATCCAGGTCGTATGCTCTCTTAAAATATTTTCCAGCATTTTCCATATCATTCAGACTAAGATAATTCCTAGCTAAATCAACATATATATTAATCGATGTGGAATCCAATGGAATGATGTTTTGTAGCGTTTTAATGGCTTCCGTTTTTCTATCAGTGGCCCTATAAGAAATGGCCAGATTAGCCCAAACTGATGCATTTGTTGAATCAATACCAATACCTCTTTTAAGCACTTTTTCACCTTCAAGAGGCCTGCCTGTATTGTTATAAAAAAAACCAAGAGAAATAATGGAAGGCAAGTAGTTGGAGTCAATGGCTATTGCCTTTTTAAAGGAAGACTCTGCTTGGTCTAAGTATATTTTACCCACCTCACTATATTCTTTACTATGTCTGTTAAAATAAAAATATCCATAAGCACGCCAGATCATCGCATTTTCATCCATCACTTTTGCACTATCCAAAAGTTCTTTAGCTTTTTCAAAATCAAAAAAATCGAGCCGCAAACTAGCTGATGCATTTACATAAGGTTTTTGCCAAAATGGAGCTTTTTCAATGGATTTTCTAAAATAATGCATCATAGAATCGCGCTGTTTCAAATTAGCACCAAAGGTCCTCGACATTAGATTTAAAACATGTGGATAGGAAGGCTCCCAAGCCAGGGATTGATAACAGATATTGATAATGCTATCTCCCATTTCCTGATTGGCATTGGCTCCTACTTTTAATTTTAATAGATACCCTTCAAAATAATACTTCCACGCTTTCAATGATTTATACATGTAATGCTTTGCACCTAATATTTCGGCCGCACGGTCAAGTGCTTTGGGATAAATTCCAAACTTCCTCAACAAAGTTTTCTTTGAAAGTGACAATACCGCAGAATTCGGATCCAATAGTTCCTTCATGGCTTGCTGTGCCTCATCTTGCAAGGCGGCGGCATAGTTGCGACGCATGCTGTTGTGCAGGCGCTCCAGTTCGGGAACTTTGATCAATTGTTCATAATAGTTATCAGCACAGGCATCAATGGGTTTAAAGAATGTTTTATCATTCAGTGATTGTTTGAAAGAAACATACGTTTTCCGAATATTAGTATCGACAGCTGCAAGTACCTCCTCTTCAATACCTTTTGATTCGGTGCTTTTAAATGCAGGAATAAGCCCATTTTTATGCTGATTCAATTGTGCCAACACTTCTGGAACTACAGTTGAGATATTTTCTCTTCCATTGCCAAGCATCATTGGCAATTGGGATTCAGGTGCAACTTCCGTCATTACCTTATCCTGAACATAGCGGTTTATTTCCAAAAGGTTGACATTGAGATCCTGGTTGCCGTCAGCCAAACCGTACAAGCCATTCACCAAATGAAAACTAAATGCTCCACGACCGCCTCCCCATTGCTCTCCTTCAATGCTATATTCTTCTGGTTGACAAGAAAGAATTTTGATTTCATTGGCCGCTTTTTGGGCAAGAGATGCACCTGTTATCTGCGTACCACCAATTTTGCTTCCTGCCAATTTGCCAGAGCGGCAAGCATCGGTCACCACAATCACTTTTACTTTCATTTGGGTAGATAATGTGGAAATAATATCCTGAAACATGGGTAATGCCAAACTTCCCCCTCCTAAGTAAATTCTCGCAGGCGCATCCCAACAAAGCAAGAAACCAGGCTGACTAATAGTTTTTAATTCTACATCCCCATGGCCTGAAAAATAGATCAAAGCAACATCACCTTCTTTGCACTCTTCCAGTAACCAGTATAGTTCTGCTACCAATTGACCAAGTGTGGCCTTTTCATTCGTAAGTAATTTTAAATGATCTTCATCCAAACTCCCGCCTGCCGGTGACTGTAAAAATGCAGCAAATGCCTCTGCATCTTTATCGGCGAAACGGAGGTCGGGGATGCCTTCGTCCTGGTAGTCGGAGATGCCGACGACGACGGCGTAGGTGGAAGAATAGTTGGATGGCTGAATAGTTGAATTGTTAATTGGCGAGGCGCCTTTTTCCTGGGCGAAAGGGGAAAAGGAGAATAATAGTAAGGCTATGACGAAGTGGTATTTCATTTTATTCGGGTTTTAGTTTTTGAATTGGTCGGGGAAGTATTGTTTCATGAGGGTTTTGAATTCAGGGGTCTTGCGGACATTTTCGAGGTCGGTTTCTTTTTGCATCCACTCATAATTGCTGTAGCCTTTCTGTATAGCGGTTTCGAGGTACTCAATGGCTTTTTCAAGGTTGTTGGCTATGGAATATAGACAGGCGTTATTGTAAAAAAGAGTGGTATTTTCAGGAAATTTTTTAATGCCTTCTTGAATGGTTTTTTCAAATAATCTCATTTTATTTTGGTATAAATAAGATAAGGACAGCCCGTAGTAGATTCTTACAGACCGGCTTTTTAGTTCAATAGATTTTTGAAAGCTAACTTCGGCTTTTGAAAAAGCCTTTAAATCGTTTAGGTATAAAAATCCTAAATCTTCGTAAGAATAACTTAAAATTGAAATTTGAGAAGGAGGTAAGCACTCTATCGCCTCTATATAATACTTTTCAGCTTCTTTATATTTTTTTTGAGCCTTGTACAAATGAGATAAATATGCCCTTACTTCTGCATTATCGGGCATGAGTTCCAACGCTTTTTTGTATGCCGATTCAGACTTTTTATATTGGTTAGAATTTCTGTAAACATCGCCCAATAGGATATATGCCCTTTTGAAACGTCCATTGGTTTTTTCTAAACAAATTTTTAGAACTTCCTCAGCCCTATCCGGCTCAATCCTTAATGACCGATAGGCCTCGCCGAGCAAATAGTAGTAATAGGGAAAAGCCTCACCGTTTGATGATTGAATTATAGGTTCCAATTTCCTGATGATGGTTCTTAAAGTAGCTGCTCGGCCTTCTTCGTTATGCATTGAAGCATATGTCCAGTACATCCACTGATATACAATCATTATTGAAGAATCCAATTCAATTGACCTATTATAGAGGCTTAAGGCATCTTCGTATTTTGCAATATCACGACAAAGAAGGCCATAATCGATGTATGCAATAGCCCAATCAGGCGCATATTCTATGGCTTTTTTAAAATGGCTAAGAGCTTTGGTTGTATCGGTACTGTAGTATAAACTTGCAAGGGACTTGTGGACAAATGCAGCCTCTTCATTATATTCCAATGCTTTGTTTAGATAGTTTAACCGGGCCTGAAAGATGGAGTCCTTGGTAAAAAGTTTATTGTTTCTAGAGTTTTCGTTTTCAGAATCATCTTTCAATAATTCACTTTTAAAATAAAATTCACGTGCTTTGATAGAATTGTACATATAATGTTCAGGGCCCAACAGTTCCCCTGCCCGCGATAAATAGCTTGCAAAATTTTTTCTACTTTTTTTATTCGTATGAATATATTCAGCGTAATATTTCTCCGTGTCATAAAATAAATCATGTATAGCCTTCTGCGACTCATCCTGCAAAGCCGCTGCAAAATTCCTCCGCATAAACCCATACAGTTTTTCAATGCTTTTTTCCTGAATTAATATTTCATAATAATCATTTGCCGATTGTCCTTCCGGCTCCATTAAATGTCCATTTTTAATGGCCACCAAAAAATCCTGATATAATTCTTGAATATTCGTATCCGCATTTTCCAAAATTAAATCTTCGATGCCTTTTGACTCAATGCCTGCAAAAGCGGACTGTTTATTTTTTTTATCGGCCAATATTTTTTCCAAATAATTTTTATCCACATTCGCAATGAGAGCAGACTTACTTCCGACCGTCATCGGAATTTGCGAATGCGGGGCAGCTTCCGTCATCACTTTATCTTCGAGGTAGCGTTCAATTTCCAACAGGTTTATTTTTTCATCGGTGTTTTTATCAGCCAGCCCATAAAGGCCGTCCAATAAATGATAGGAAAAACAGCCACGGCCGCCGCCCCACTGCTCCCCTTCGAGGCTGAATTCCTCTGGCTGGCAGGAGAGTATTTTTATTTCGTTGGCAAATTGTTGGGCGAGCACGGCGGATGTTGCTTGCGTGCCATTGACATTGCTGCCCGCCAGTTTCCCCGCACGGCAGGCATCGGAAACCATGACTACCTGCACATCCATTTCCGATAAAGTGCTAATAATATCTTGGAGTCCAAAAACAGGAAAAGCGCCCGCCATGTAATTGTTGGGAGGTGAATCATGGGTGAGTAAATAGCCCCGTTGGAATTTGGAAATGCGCTCTACGTCACCATGACCGGAGAAATATATGACAGCCTTGTCACCGGGTTGACTTTCCTCCACCAGCCAGCCCATCGCAGCAACCATTTGCCCAGTGGTGGCTTTTTTATTGGTGAGCAGTTGGATGTTTTTTTCCGGCAGTTCGCCCCCTGCGGGGCTTTGCAGGTATGCCTTGAATGCTTCGGCATCTTTATGGGCAAAGTTGAGGTCGGGGATGCGGTCGTCACGGTAATCGGAGATACCGATGATGACGGCACGGGTGGTTTGGGTATTAGAAATGGAAGCATTGGATATGGGCGCTACGCCTCTTTCCTGCGCTGTCAAAAGCAGGCAATAGCACACTATAAGAGAAGTGAACATTGTTTTCATGTAGGATAGAGTTTTTTATTGATACACTAATGTAAGGAAAGTTATCAGTTACATTTGACTTGGAAACAATTGAAACCATTTCTACTAAAAATTCCTTAACTTTGAATAAAAACATTTAGTATGCAGTCTTTAAAATTTCCGTTGAATGAAGTGCAGATTTCCCTCCTTAAACTGACGGAGAAGATGTCAGTTGAAGAATTGCAGGATTTAAGAAAACTTATTTTAGCTTATAAGGCACAGCGACTTGCTATGCTGGCCGATGAAATTTGGGAAGCAAAAGGGTGGACTCAAGAAACAATGAACCAATTCCTCAACACTCATTTGAGGACACCATATAAACACCAAAAAGGTGGAAGCAAAACATGAAAGTAGTTATTGATACAAATGTTTTGTTGGTCAGCATTTCTCCAAGATCAGAGAGTAATTGGCTGTGGCAAGCACTTCTCAACGAGCAATTTGAAGTTTGTGTGACGACTGAAATTTTGGCAGAATACGCTGAAATTATTGGGCGTAAAATGGGAGAGGAAGCGGCAGATCTTGCACTGGATATTCTCACAGATTTACCCAACACCCATTTTATCCACAAGTATTTCAATTGGCACATCATTGAAGTTGATCCTGACGATAACAAATTTGTAGATTGCGCTATCGCAGCAGGAGCAAAATATCTGGTTTCTGAAGACAAACACTTTCAGGTGCTTAAGCAATATTCTTTTCTTAATACGGAATTAATTTCAATAGAAGAGTTTAGAAAATTATTTTTGAAAGAGGATTAATATTTATTATTTGATATTAGGTGGGCCGCAATTTCCATTTACTTGTTTAATTAGCGTTAAAGAGATATCCGATAACCTTAACTTATTTTTTCAATAATGACTTCTACTCCATTCAACGCCGCATTCCCTGTCAATTCATCCACCCGCATTTCATCTGTTAGGTCATTAATACTCACACTATTTTGAGCAGCAGCAATTTTCATGTTTGATTTTTTCCCAGCGCCAAAACCTTGTGGTAAACTTACCACACCTGACATTATTTCATCGGTAATTTCAGCCTCGACTTTTATTTCACCGACACGGGATTTTACAGAAACAAGTTCGCCATTATTTATTCCAATATTTTCTGCATCATTTTTATTAATCAATAAAGTACATTCATTTCGCCCTTTGGACAAGCGGTGGGAATTATGAGTCCAGGTATTATGTTGTCGCAATAATCGGCGGCCAATCATTTTAAATGGAAATTCGCTTTCCTGATCCTTCTCAAAAGGATAATTATCCAATCTTTTTAAATCACCCAAAAATATTTTTGGCGCCAATCTTATTTTTTCATCATTGGTTTGCAAGCGCTTTTTTAGGCATGGTTTTAATTCACCTAAATCAATGCCATGCGGGTTTTCTTTTAATTTATTTAGGCTCAACCCTTCCTTTCCATAAGTACCCATTTGCAATGCATAATCCAACATCATTTCAGGCGTTTGGCCATTTCTTTTTTCGCCTTTTAAACGAGCTGTTAATTCTGCCAATATTTCCCAATCGTCTTTTACATCGCCCTTTTTTTCAAACAATGGCGGCGAATATTTGGCAGTATTCCGAATGGCTAAATTATGAAAGGCCACATCAAACTGGGCAATTTCCAATCCGCAGGCAGCAGGTAATATTACATCGGCATGACGGCTCGTCTCCGTGATATAAATATCGGTGCAAACCATGAACTCCAATTTCTCAAAGGACTTTTCTAAACGCCGCCCATTGGGCGTGGAGAGCACTGGATTTCCTGCTATATTGATTAATGCCTTAACCTGTCCTTCGCCTTCCGTTTCTATTTCATCAACCAAAGTGGCACATGGAAATTCGCCATAATGCCGTGGCAATTTCCGCACCCTCGAAACAGGAATTTCTTTCCATTCTGGTTTTCCTTTTTTGGGATTAATTAAAACGGGGTCAAATGCGGGCATGGCAAACATCATCCCGCCCTCTCGATCAAAATTGCCATTCAAAATATTGAAAACATTGGTGAGCCATAGGCATAATCCACCGAAGGTTTGCGTGGATGCGCCCATACGACTATAACATACTGCCGTGTCGGCGGCAGCCATTTCCAAAGTAAGTGATCGGATTTTTTCAGAGGGGATTCCTGTTATTTCAGATGCTTTTTCTGGGGTATATTTTCCAATAATATTTTTTAATTCTTCTAAACCTGAAACACTATTTTCAAAATAATTTAATTGGATTTTATTTTCTTCTACTAAAACATGAACCATCGCCAATAATAACATGGTATCGGTTTCCGGTTTTATAAATAAATGCTCGTCTGCCTTTTTTGCTGTCTCTGTTTTCCGAGGATCAACAACAACTATTTTTCCTCCTCGTTCTTGAATACTTCTTAACCTTTTCCCCACATCGGGCGCTGTCATCATACTGCCATTCGACACCAATGGATTGCCACCAATAATTAATAAATAATCGGTTCGGTCGAGATCAGGTACAGGGTTTAGTAAAGTATGCCCCAGCATATATTGCGCAGCCACATGGTGCGGCAATTGATCTACCGAGGAAGCACTGTATCTGTTTTTTGTTTTTAAGGCATGTAAAAAAGGCCGAAGAAATAATTGATTGCCAAAATTATGCGCATTGGGGTTTCCTAAAAAAGTAGCTACTGCATCATATCCATACTTTTGCTGAATGCCTTTTATTTTGTTTTCCACTAAATCAAAAGCCTCTTCCCAACTAATTCTCTCAAACCCATTTTCTGTTTTTTTCACTGGATGCCGCAACCGATCTTCATCGTAATAAAAATCTTGTAAAGCCACTGCTTTTGGACATATATGCCCACGACTAAAAGGATCGTCCTTATCTCCTTTTATAGAAATAATTTTATCTCCCTCGTGTTTTATTTCGAGGCCACACATGGCCTCGCAGATGTTGCAGTTGCGGTAATGTGTTTTCATAATAAATCAAAATAGGGTTAAACAGGATAGAAAAATTTTTTCAAAATTTTTCTATCCTGTTTAACCCTGAGAGGGGGATGTGAATAAAATAAAAAATTGAAAATTTTTTATTTTATTCACATCCCCCTCTCTTCTTGTTTTTTTGCTTGCAACGCCATTATCACCTTCATCAACGTCTCCCTCGAACTATCCTTCCAAAAATGATCGTTGGCGTTGACCAAGCCGTCCCATTTCGATTGCTCAACAATTTCATTTAAATAAGTCATGCGAATATTATTTTTGACACCAACTATCGTATCATGGTCATGCGCCAGCCATTTTTTTAATTGTTGCTCCGCCAATTCCTGCACCTGGTCAGAGGAAGTTACTTCATCAACTAGCCCATATCTTTTCGCCTCTTCCGGTGTGCATAATTTCCCATTTAAAAAATTATGATAAGCCTGCCGTTTACCAATCCAAAAAGCATATAATCCAAAAATAAGCGGATTAATCATAATGCCAACAGGTACTTCATTTAATCCAATCGTAAAATCACCATCGCCCATCACACGGTAATCGCAGCAAATGGTCAATACGCAACCACCCGCTGGGGAATGCCCATTAATAGCAGCAATCATTATTTTTGGGAAACTCGCCATTTTAACGACCAATTTCCCGAATAAATTAAAAAATTCATTGGTGCCTTCTTTATCAGGAAACAACAACAATTCTTTCACATCCAAACCAACACTAAATATTCCTTCATTGCCAGATAGAATGACGCCTCGCACTTCATTGTCATCCTTAAAATTATTCAAAGCATCAATAATTTCCTGCATCATGGCCATATTGATGGCATTGCCACGCCCACGGTTTAATTTTAGGATGGCGTAGTTTTCTTTTTTGGTTATTTTTATAGTTTTCATTAGAATATTATATTTTTTTGAGTTTTGCTCGATTTGCTAAATCTCAAAGATTTAGTAAATCTTTCTACTGTAAAAAGATTTACAAAATTTTAGAAATTTAGCAAATCACGTTTATCCAAAATCGAAACAACCCATGCCCGACTCTCTGCAGGGTCAATCACATCGTCTATTTCCAGAAAAGCAGCCATATTTATGGATTCTCCTCTGCGATATGCTTCGGCTAATAATTTTTCATACAATTTATTTCTTTCCTCCACATTCTCAATTGCTTCCAATTCTTTTCTATATCCTAATTTAACCGCACCCTCCAAGCCCATCGCACCAAACTCACCCGTTGGCCAAGAGACAATAAAATCAGTGGCGTGAAAACTACCACCCGTCATGGCCATAGCACCTAACCCATATCCTCGACGCAAAACAATGGCCATCATTTGAGATTTTAATTTAGCTCCTGCGGTAAATAATTTTGTGGCATGTTTGACTGTTCCGGATTTTTCTGCTTCGGGCCCCACCATAATTCCCGGCGTATCCACTAATGACAAAACTGGTAAATTAAAATCGCTGCATAAATTCATAAAATCCGCAGCTTTATTGGCACTGTCGGATGTGATTGCACCACCCATTTCAGCCGCATCATTGGCGATTAATCCAATCGGTTTTCCTTCTATTCTAATTAAAGCTGTAATAATACTTCTTCCAAATTCTTTTTGTAGTTCTAAAAAAGAATCTGTATCGGAAAGTGTGGTGATTATTTCCCTCACATCAAAAACCCGTTTTCTGTTTTCAGGAACTAAATAGCGCAATTTATTTTGATCACTATTTTTCCAATTATTTATTTTTCCTTGAAAATAGCTTAAGTATTTTTTTGCAATTTCAACTGCCTCTTTTTCATTTTTCACTAAAATATCAATCACTCCATTTTTAATCTGCACTTCCGCTGGGCCAATTTCTTTTGGATGAAATTTTCCAAGCCCTCCGCCCTCTACCATTGCCGGCCCACCCATTCCAATTGAGGTATTTTCCGTTGCGATGATTATATCGGAAACGCCTGCCAGTGCTGCGTTTCCAGCGAAACAATAACCCTCAACAATTGCAATGGTTGGCACTTCCCCAGACAGTTTCGCATACTCATAAAAGGTCATAATATTCAACCCCGCTACTGTTTGTACATCCACATCCCCCGGACGGCCACCTCCACCTTCGGCAAATAATATAATGGGCAGTTTATTTTTCTGCGCCACCTTTAACATGCGATCCATTTTGGCATGATTAAATGCACCTTGCGTACCTGCCAAAACAGTATAGTCATAAGCCATGATGCAGCATTGCTGCGGCTCATTATTAAATAATTTTTTATTGACAGAAGCTATTCCACAAACCAAACCATCGGCAGGTGTATTTTTAATTAAATCCTCCTCACTCCTTCTAAAGCGTTGTGCGGCGACTGTCAGCCCACCATATTCTTTAAATGTATTTTCGTCGCATAATAAGGCGATATTTTCACGGGCTGTATTTTGCCCTTTCCGTTTTCTTTTTGCTACTGCTTCTGGCCGATTTTCATCCCATAAATATTTTTTACGTTCTTTTAATTTTTTCAAATCACCTCTTTCATCACCGAAGCCAGTTCGGGGTTTCGCTTCTCTCAATTTTTCAATTAATACACTGCCATTTGTATTTCCAGAGTAATTTAATAATACTTTTCCTTTGGGTATTATCTCCCCAACTTTTACAGAAATGTTTTTAATTATACCATTTTCTTTGCATGAAATAATATTTTCCATTTTCATCGCCTCAATGATAAACAACGGATCACCCTTTGCAACCGCATCACCTGCTTTTACATTTATTTGAATGACCACGCCGGGCAAGGGGGATTTCAAATTTTTTATTTCCATAAAAAATATTGATGGCTAAATAGTTTAATTGTTAAATGGTTTTCTCTCGTGACATGAACACGCCAAATCGGAAAAACCATTTAACCATTCAGCCATTCAAACTATTTATTTTTCATCCGCTATCTTCAAAATCAATTTCCCCATTTTCTCGCCTGAGAATAATTTTAAAAAAGTGGGATAAAAATTTTCGATCCCTTCCTCTATATGTTCTCTTGATTTTAATTTTCCCTGTGCCATCCACATACCCATTTCCATCCCGGCTTTTCCATAATCTTTAGCGTAATCCATAACCACCATACCCGTCATGGAAGCACGGTTGATCAATAAAGACAAATAATTCTTTGGGCCATTGACCGCCTCCTTATTATTGTATTGGGAAATAGCACCACATATTACGACACGTGCATGTCGGCGTAAACGAGCCAAAGCCGCATCCAAAATATCGCCACCCACATTATCAAAATAGACATCAATTCCTTTGGGGCATAATTCTTTTAGTTTGCCGTGTACGTTTTCATTTTTATAATCAATAGCACCATCAAAGCCCAACTCTTCAATTAAATATTTACATTTCTCTGAACCACCTGCAATACCAACCACATGGCATCCTTTTATTTTGGCAATTTGACCAACGATACTTCCCACTGCGCCCGCTGCTCCTGAGACCAAAACAATATCGCCTTCTTTTATTTTCCCAACTTCTAATATGCCGAAATAAGCTGTCATGCCAGGCATCCCTAATGTGCCTGTATATACTGGCAATGGAACTAAATTTTTATCCACTTGATAAAATGATGCTCCATCAGAAACGGAATATTGTTGTGCCCCCCCCCAGCCATACACATATTCACCCTCTTTAAATTTCGGGTTATTGGATTTAATGACTTTTCCAGCTGCACCTGCTCTCATCACATCTCCAACAGGAATTGGGGGAATATATGATTTGGCATCATTCATCCAGCCACGCATGGCGGGATCAAGGGAGATGTAATATTGTTCTACCAAAATTTCACCGTCTCCGGGTTCGGAAATAGCAGTTTCTTTTAATTCAAAAGAAGATGCGTCGGGAAGGCCGACTGGCCTTTTTGTAAAAATGATTTGTTTGTTCATTTAATTCAGTTTTGAGTTAGTGAGTTTTGAGTTAGTGAGTACTCAAAACTCTCTAACTCGAAACTCAAAACTATTTTTTATGCCATCATGCCACCATCAACAGGAAGGGAATGGCCGGTAATAAATTTAGATTGATCGGAACTCAACCACATAATGGCTTCGCCTATTTCTTCGGGCTGCCCAAAACGCCCCAGCGGAATGCCCCGTTTTAATTTTTCGCCAATTCCTTCCTTTGCATCCAATAATTGCTGAAATAATGCAGAGTGTGTAAATACGGGGCAAATCGCATTTACCCGGATATTATTTCTTGCATATTCCAATGCGGCGGTTTTTGTCATACCGACCACGGCATGCTTGCTGGCAACATAAGATAAATTATTAGGCAGGCCCCGCAACCCAGCGATGGAAGCAATATTGATAATGCAACCAATCCCCTGTTTCAGCATTTGTTGTATTTCTAATTTCATGCAATAAAATACGCCGGTTTGATTGACGGCGATTACATTGTCCCAATCATCAAATGGATGTTCAGCGGTTTTGGCCAATGTCCTACCACCAATGCCCGCATTATTTACGGCAATGTCAATGCTGCCAAAATGTTCGACAGTTTTGTTCATTAAATGCTGGACTTCTCCATATTGAGTGACGTCACACTTTATGAAAATTGCATTGCCATTGTTTTTCTTAATTGCTTCAACAGTTTCGTTTCCGCCTTTTTCATTAATGTCTGAGACAACGACATTAGCTTCTTTTTCAGCAAATAATATAGCGGTGGATCGGCCTATGCCCGACCCTGACCCCGTGATGACAACTGTTTTATTTTTAAATTGCATTTATTGTTTTAATGTAGTCGCCAAATTTATTTGGCGGACATATCAGTGAATAATTGTTCATCGGTTAATATTTTTTTAGAAATAATTATTTCTAAAAATTCGCCAAATGAATTTGGCGACTACAATTCATTTAATTTTTTTAGTCCATAATAAATGGACGTAACATGCATGGCATTATCGAATTCATTATTCTCCATCATGGTTTTTAATTCATCCATCGTAACCAAAACATTTTCGATCAATTCGCTGGCATCCAATTTTTGCTCGGCTATTTTCACACCTCCTATTGCTAAATAACTATAAGAAAAATTGGTGTGATTTGCAGGATTAGGGCATACTTTACTGGTCAGAAATACTTTTTCAAACGCATACCCTGTTTCCTCTAATAATTCTCGTTCTATTGATTCCAATGGTGTCTCTCCTTTATCTACTGTTCCGCTCGGCAATTCCAGTTTTATTGTTTGTGTACCATGACGATATTCTCTGTTTAATAAAATTTTACCTTCTGCTGTCAATGCTAAAGCATTAACAAAATCAGGATATTCCAGTAAATAATAGGGTTTTATTATTTCCCCATTTGGCAATTCACATTCATCTGCCCGCACGTTGATCCATTGATCTTTTATAATCGATTTTGAATTAATTATTTTCCAGTGCATGAATTTCGGTGTAACGGTGTATTAGTTGATCGGTGTAACGGTATAACGGTTTATCGGTGAAACGACCGATTACCGTTGCACCAATAAACCGTTACACCTAATATAAATCAACAATCCTATTTTTCTGGATGGCCAGCCAAGCCGTATTTACAAAAGCCATGGTTGCTTTATTTAAATTGGCAAAACGTTCATCCGTTGTATAACCCTTTTTGTAGCGGTAATAAATTTGCTGCACAATGACCGCTATTTTAAATAAACCATATGAATAATAAAACACCAAATGATCCACTTTTCGACCACTTTGTTTTTCATACATTTCTACCACTTCCATGCGACTTGGGTTGCCAGGTTCGCCAGTAGTCATGGGCAATCCGGCGGTTAGCCATGCAGGGTCGTCGTCGGTGAACCAATAACTGAGGGATGTCCCCAAATCCATTAAAGGATCACCTAGGGTACACATTTCCCAATCCAACACGGCAATTACCTTGCTCCAGTCATTTTTATCGTAAACGATATTGTCGTATTTATAATCGTTGTGAATTAAAGTTGAATTGTATTTTTTGGGTTGATTTTCCTCCAGCCACTTCATTACTTTTTCGGCTTGTGGAATTTCGTCGGTGGCTGCTTTTAAATATTGTTTACCCCAATTCATTACTTGTCGTTCAACATACCCCTCTGGTTTTCCTAAATCCCCTAATCCTACCGATTTATAATCGACATTATGCAATTCAACAAAAGTGTTGAGCCACGCCTCGGCAATTATTTTAAAATTATCCGCCGAAATATTTAATTGCTTTACATTATTAGGGCGGATAATGGTGCCGTCCACTTTTTCCATCATATAAAATGGTGCGCCGATTATGTCGTTATTTTCTGTGTAAATATAAGTGCGAGGTGCTTTATTAAATACAGGATTTAATTTTGACAAAACTTTATATTCACGCCCCATATCATGCCCCCGTTTTACCGCACCAAATGGTGGGCGTCGCAATACGTAATCGTTATTTTCAATATTAACTGAATAGGTTAAATTAGAATACCCGCCGGGAAATTGCACGACGTTTAATTCGCTATTTTTATTATTTATTATATTATTTTGGAAAAGAAATTCTTTTAGAGTGTCCTCTTTTAGTTCTTCCCCTTTTCTGACTTTTTGCATATTTAGTTTAATGAAAAATTAATAATGAAGAATGAAGAATAATTAAAACAGCAACAACTTCATTAGTCCTCCTATTAAAACAAGGGCTGTCATTAATTAAATCCCCAATTTTTTCTTCTTCGTAATTATTGAACTTGACAACAACTTGGATATTTCTTCAGAATTAGAATATAGAGAGATATACTCAGGTTCTGATATATAGTTGGTAGCATACAACAGTTCAAGCCAATACTGTGTTTCAGCAGTCTCTTTTTTGGCGACAAATAATTTATGAATAAAATCTTTTCCGCTTTCAGCATTAGATGCTTCCCTCACCATAGCTCCCGGGTTAGTTCCAGACCTCATTATTTGTTTGCTGATAATAAATTCCTTTTTCTCATTCAAAAGGTATTTGTTTAAATTGACGATCCTAATTGCAAATTGTAAAGTCTTATCCCTTAAAGGGTCTTTCTTAGCATAAGTTTTTTTCATAGTAATTAGCATTTAATTATGTAAAAAAATCCTCCTTTCCCATTCTCCATTCTTCATTTTTCATTATTTAAAACCTGCTTCACCGTATTTCTCCCCAATTGATACATATGGACTTCATCGGGGCCGTCGGCGATGCGAATCATGCGAGCAGCAGCGAAATAACCTGCCAATGGCACATCGCTGCAAACACCCATTCCTCCATGAGCTTGGATTGCCCGGTCAACGACGGTTTGGGTCATTAATGGGGCGACAATTTTTATCATGGCAATTAAATCTTTTGCGCCCTTTGTACCAAATTTATCCATTTTATCAGCGGCAGATAGAGTAAGCAATCGGGCTTGCTCAATCTCGCAACGGGACTTGGCAATGTCCTGTCGGATGCTACTGAAATCTTTTATCGCCCGACCAAAAGCGACCCGTTCGGCCACCCGCCGACACATGAGTTCAAGGGAGCGCTGCGCCATGCCGACCAACCGCATGCAGTGGTGGATGCGGCCAGGGCCGAGGCGACCTTGAGCGATTTCAAAGCCCCTTCCCTCTCCCAGCAGCAGGTTCTCTTTTGGCACTCGCACATTGGTCAATAATATTTCTGCATGCCCCTCAGGTGTATCATTGTAACCCAATAAAGTAAGGGGTCTTACGATTTTTAAGCCGTGTGTATCCATTGGCACGAGGATCATGCTTTGCTGCACATGGCGTTGCGCTTCGGGGTCGGTTTTGCCCATCACAATGGCAATTTTGCAATGCGGATCCATCGCTCCCGACGACCACCATTTGCGGCCATTGATGACATATTCGTCGCCGTCCTGCACGATGGAAGTTTCGATATTGGTGGCATCGGAGGAAGCAACATCTGGCTCTGTCATGAGGAAGGCCGAGCGGATTTCGCCATTCATTAATGGTTTGAGCCAGCGGTCTTGCTGAGCAGGTGTTCCATATTTTGCCAGCACTTCCATATTACCTGTGTCAGGTGCAGAACAATTAAATACTTCGGAAGCCCAGCGCACTTTTCCCATTTGTTCGGCCAAAGGAGCATATTCCAAATTGGTGAGGCCGGGGCTTAATTCGCCATAATTTTTTGGGAGAAATAAATTCCACAAATCATTTGCCCGTGCCAATTCTTTTATGTCTTCTAATTTTGGCCACCGCTTCCATATATTTATAGGATCCATTACCCACTCCATATATTCTTTTTCATGAGGATATACATGGGCGTCCATAAATGACTTTAATTTGTTTTGGAGTTGGATGGATTTTTCTGAGTATTCGAAATTCATTTTATTTATTTTTATCGCAATATTTATTTTTTTTTCCAACGCAAGGGTGCAAGGGGCGCAAGGTGACTCGATTCATATAATGTAATTATCCTTGCGTCACCTTGCGCCCCTTGCACCCTTGCGTTGGAAAACTCACCCCGCAATCAAATACCCCCCATCATTCACATACACTCCACCCGTCATATACGACCCAGCATCCGATGCTAATAAAACTGCCAACCCCGTCATTTTCACTCGGCATCGCCATGCGGCCGCTTGGCAACATTTTTTCCATTTTCGCCATTAATTTTTCATTCGTCCAAAGCCCCTGACTTAATTTGGTTTTTACCAGACCCGGACAAAAATGCGTTGACTCGAATGCCGTGTTTGCCCCATTCTTTTGCCTGATTTTTTGAAAGCATAATAACTGCTGCTTTACTAACGCTGTAAAGACCTAACCCAAATCCGGGATGGATTCCTTCTACCGAGGAGATATTAATAATGGAGCCTCCCCCTCTTTTTTTCATTTCTATCAAACAAAGGTTGGATAATGACCACAACGCTTTTACATTGACTTCCATTAATTTATCAAAAGCCGATTCAGGTGCATCTTCAATTGGGCCAAATACAGGATTAATTCCGGCATTATTGATTAAAATATCCACGCCGCCAAAATGGGCGACGGTTTTTTCAACCAAATTTTTCCGCTGTTCTTCATCGCCTACATGACAAGCTATTGCTACTGCTTCCAAACCGTCCTTTTTAAATTGTTCGACCACGGCTTCACATGCTTCTTGCTTGCGGCTGCTGATGACGACTTTTGCACCGTTTTCTGCTAATGCCCGTGCCATTGCTTCACCGATGCCTTTGCTGGAACCGGTGATGATGGCGACTTTATTTTCTAAATTAAAATTGGCTGTTTTGTTCATTTTTTATTTTTTATTTATTCCAAAAACCATTTAACCAAAAGCAATAAATTCAAATTTTTAGCAGGGTGCATCTCCCCCTTTGGAGGGGGCTGGGGGGAGGACTGTGCAGATTGTTCTTTGCATCCATCCTCCCCCCAGCCCCCTCCAAAGGGGGAGAACTGTCCGTCTCCGAATTTAAATATTAGTACCTAATTTGCGCTATAATTAAATCAGGCATTTTTGGTTTTAATTAATTCTTTTATTCAAAAAGAAGGGAAATAAATGTCCCCACACATGCGGGCTTCTCCACTCCCTTTATTTCTAATGTACAATCCCAAAATATACGAATACCAGTTGGACCTTGGTCTTTTACCTGTGCCACGTTTGCCAATAAACGGATATGACTTCCAACTGGAACAGGATGCGGAAACCTCACTTTTTCCAACCCATAATTCACACCCATTTTAGCTGATTTAATTTCCACATTATCCATTATAAATTTCGACAACATGGAAACGGAAAAAAAACCGTGGGCTATGGGTCCGCCAAATGGTGATTCCTTTTTGGCCCGCTCTACATCGGTGTGAATCCATTGATAATCCTGTGTGGCTGCGGAAAAATCATTTACCATTTTTTGGGTGACTTGCAGCCATTGAGAAGGGGGAAGGTCTTGGCCTTCCATTTTTCTGAACTCAGCTATGTTTTTGAATTGCATTTTTTTTGGTTTGTCGGTATTTCGGTTTTTTTATCTCGCTGCACCTCCATCAATGGTTAAACAAATACCAGATACAAACCTTGCCTCATCACTTGCTAAATATAAATAGCCATATGCGATGTCAATTGGATCGGCCAAAATTTTTAATGGAATGGTGGTTTTTATTTGTTCCATTATTTCTGGTGGAATTTTATTTGTCATTTCGGTGATGGTAAATCCAGGAGCGATACAATTGGCAGTGATGCCATACTTTCCAAATTCCAGTGTCCAAGTTTTTGCCATTGCGATGACGCCAGCTTTGGTTGCTGAGTAATTCGTTTGTCCAAAATTCCCACGCAGGCCAACATTGGAAGCGGCAGTAACGATACGGCCGTAATTATTTTCACGCATATACGGTAAAATGGCTTTGGTGCAATTATAAACGCCCGTTAAATTCACATCTATTACCGACTGCCATTCTTCATCCGACATTTTCAATAATGTTCGGTCACGGGTAATACCAGCATTATTTATCAAAATATCAATGCGGCCATATTTTTCGGCAACGTATTTTGCATTTTCCTGAACGGCATTTTTATCGGTGACGGATATTTTGAAATATTCGGCATTACCTCCCGCAGCATTAATGCCCGCAACAGTATCTGCCCCTTCTTCCAATAAATCCCAAATAATAACGGAAGCCCCTTCTTTTGCAAATAATTCGCTGACAGCTTTTCCGATTCCTCTTGCACCACCGGTTACGATGGCTATTTTATTCGCTAATCTCATTTAAATGGTTTAAATGGTTTAAATGGTTTAAATGGTTTAAATGGTTTAAATGGCTTTTGCTCGTCGTAAGGGAAAACCATTTAAACCATTCAAACCATTTATTTTACACATCATACATTTCATCAATTTCCCTACTGAATTTTTCCGTAATTACCCGGCGCTTTAATTTGAGCGTTGGCGTTAATTCTGCATCCGAACCGTCCGGGTGATTGGGCAACCATTGCTTGGAAATCAGTTTGAATTTTTTGACTTGTTCGATATGGGAAAAATCAGGGTTGATATTTATTGATAATTTTCTGGTAACATTCGCAAACCATTTCATGTTGGCAAATATTTTCTAAATCTGTCCACTCCACATTATTTTCTTTGCACCAATTTTTAAGTGCCTCTTCTGATGGAACAATTAAGGCGGAGACAAATTTCTTTTTATCGCCGACCACCATCATTTGTTCAATTAAAAAATCTTCTTTCATGCGTCCTTCAATAGGTGCCGGTGCGACATATTTACCGCCGGAGGTTTTTAATAATTCCTTTTTGCGGTCAGTAATTTTTAAGAATTTTTTTCCGCCGGGGCCATTAACGAATTTCCCAATATCACCTGTGCAGAACCAGCGTTTGCCATCTATTTCTTTAAACACTTTGGCATTGGCTTCAGGATTATTGTAATAGCCCAACATGATATTTGGGCCATGAGCCAAAATTTCCCCTTCGCCCTCTCGGTAGTCACCATCGGATGTATCAATTTTTATTTCTACTCCTTTTAAAACCGTTCCCACAGTACCAAGCATGGCACCCCCTTTATCATAGGTATTGACCGTTAAAGTCGGCGATGTTTCGGTGAGGCCATATCCTTCCCGGACAGGAATTCCAGCAGCATTAAATACTTGCATTATTTTTACGGGGCAGGGTGCTGCGCCTGTTACGATACCCCGCACATTTCCGCCGAGTGCTTCCCGCCATTTACTGAAAATCAGTTTATCGGCAATTTTCCAGTTTATGCCGCTTTGGCCTTTGTCCAAATCGTATTTATCAGCAAGGCTTAACGCCCAGAAAAATAATTTCTTTTTAAATCCTGTTAATTGCAAGCCTTTATTATAAATAGCCTCATATACTTTTTCCAACAACCTCGGAACGGTTGAAAAGAAATAGGGTTTTACATTTGCCAAATCACCAGATGGACCTGATAAATTATCCGTGCCCGTAAAATGAACAGAAGCCGATTTATATAAATAACTATATGCGACTGCCCGCTCGAAAATGTGGCATAGTGGTAAAAAACTCAACGTATTTTCCCCGCTATTTACAGGCAACAGTTTGGACGTTTCATTAATGACGTGCGTAATATTATTATGCGACAACATCACGCCTTTTGGATTTCCCGTTGTACCAGAGGTATAAATAATGGTAGCTAATTCTTCGGGCTTTATTTCCGATTTTATTTTTTCAACTTGGTCTTTATTATTTTCTGAAAATATGGATTGCCAATAAGGCAAATATTTTTCCTTATCAAATTTATAAATGCCTTTTAAAGACGGCGAATTGGGCTGCGCCTTTTTTAATTTATCAAATAAATCCATCGCACCGCAAAATGCCAACCTGCATTGCGAGTCATTTAAAATATATTCATATTCCCGTGGGCTGATGGTCGGGTACAATGGCACGGAAACCATGCCTGCCATTTGAGCCGCCAAATCCATGATGATCCATTCCGGACGGTTTTTATAGGCTGCTATGGCTACCCGGTCGCCTTTTTCCAAACCTGCATCAAGCAGGCCGGAAGCTGCCCGCTCGGCCATATCAATTATCTCGTCGGTGCTGTAAAAAATCCAATTGCCATCCGCTCCCCGGCGGCCCATTGATTTTTCCAACGGATGATTGTTTTTTTGAAAATATGCGTAATCGAAAAGTCTGGTAGGTTTCATGTCATTACCTTTTTTGTTTAAATGATGATTTTCGACGTTAAATTAGACAGATGGTTTGGTTTTCAAAAACATAACATTAATGTTATACGATTACCTCCTTACCCTGCGCAATCGTCAGCACTTCCTCATCCATTAATATATCTGCCAAGCCCTGCGTTTTCCGCATCTCATATTTATAGAAAAATTTCATGGTGTGGATTTTAGATTCATAAAAGGCGGCATCGTAAGTTGTATTGCCTGTCACCAAAGCTTGCTTGGCAGCAGTCGCCATTTTCAACCATTGCCAGCCGGCAACGATGGTACTCATGAAATCCATGAAAATAGTGGCATCGGAAATGAAGCGCTCGAAATCGCCTTTTTGGGCAAAACCTGAAAGGAATTCCATGACTTCGGCAATTCGTTTGAGGTTCACACCAAGTTCACTCGCATAAGGTTTTAGATCGTCGTAGGTCATGGCAGCTTGACAAGTCGCCCCCATTTCCTGTCCGAGCAGGTGAGCGCCTTTACCACCTTTCATGACCATTTTACGACCCAGCAGGTCAAGGGATTGGATGCCCGTTGTGCCTTCGTAAATGGGGAAAATCCGCATGTCACGGTAGTATTGCTGCAATACGAATTCGGAGCAGAAACCATAACCACCTAGCACCTGCACGGCATTGCTGGTCGACTCCATGCCTTTTTCAGACGGGTAGGTTTTCACCACTGGCGTCATCATTTCCAGAAGCAGGAGGTATTTTTCTTTTTCGGCAGGATCTTCTGATGATCGCATTTTATCGGCATATATAGCGCCTTGTAAAACAATACTTAACGACGCTTCCGACAATGCTTTTTGCAAAAGCAACATGCGACGCACATCGGGGTGATTGATGATGAGGGTTTGCTCAGCATTCACATTTTTTTTGCCAGTGGACTCAATTTTACGGCCCTGTGGGCGCTCGTTGGCATATTCTAAAGAGGCTTGATAGGCTGCCAAGGAAATGGCCGCTGCCCCTCTACCCACTGCAATCCGAGCGCCATTCATCATGAGGAACATATACTTCAAACCTCTATGTGGTTCTCCAACCAACCAGCCGTGACTGTCGTTGTTTTCACCAAATATGAGATGGGTAGTACAGTAGCCCCGCTGTCCCATTTTTTGGAAATCGCCCGCCGTTACCACATCATTGAATTCCAACGAACCATCCTCCTTGATCCTGTTTTTGGGAACGACAAACAATGAAATGCCTTTCGTGCCAGCGGGCGCACCTTCGATCCTTGCCAACACTAAGTGTACAAAGTTGTCACTGTATTCATGGTCACCACCAGAGATGAATATTTTTTGCCCAATTATTTTATAGGTGCCACCGTCCTGCGGGTAGGCCATAGTCGCCACATCGGAGAGCGAACTTCCCGCCTGTGGCTCAGTGAGGCACATGGTGCCAGCCCATTCGCCCGTGAGCATTCGGGTGGCATATTTTTCTTTAAGGTCGTCGCTGCCAAATTCGATAATCAATTCCGCAGATCCCATCGTGAGGCCGGGATAACCGGGCAGATGGTTGTTGGCCGCTTCCAAAATGGCATAAGCTATCGTATGGACGGCCAGCGGGAGTTGCAGTCCGCCATCTTCCATTTTGACTGGTGCGGCAATAATGCCGAGTTCGCCTCCTCTTTTCATAATGGTCTCGACGGCGGGGTGCGTTATTATTTTTCCCTCCTTGTAATGGGCAGGCTGTTCGTCCATTTCCCGAAAGACCGGATATAATTCTTTGTCGGAAAAATCCTTGATGGATTCGAGAAAGAGGTTGATGCTCTCCATGTCATGGTGACCATAATAATTGGTGGTCAGGAGGGATTCCAAATCATGCGTGTTGTTGAGTTGGAATTTTAACGTGTCGATGTCGATGTATTTTTGTGGCATTTTTTTGTGATTTTATTTTTATGGTTGAGAAAAATAATTTATCGATGATTAATCAATGAAATTAATTCATTGCAGCCCGTATTTTTAATTGTTTTTATTTCACTTTCTCCTCCCCTGCTGTTCGCAAGGTTTTCAACTCCAAATAAGCTAATGACATATTTTTCGATTTCTTTTAATCCGTTATTTGCAATTTCATTTTCATCGACTGTAGCATAAGAATATTCTGAAACATCTATCATGAAATCTATATGCTCATTTAACGTTTTTCTTTGTTTTAAAAAATCCAAAAAATTACTCGGCCATTTTGGTTCAAATTGTTTTTCATTTCCACCATTTTTATTCCCATATTTGGAAAAATCTTTCAAATAATCTTTATGGTAAATTGTGTATTTTCCCGATATTAGGGAATCCATGTGTTCCAAAATTCTTTTTTCAACATTGACAGATACTCCAACATAATATGGTATGAATTTATTTTCAATTCTAAACCCCCATACATATACTCCTCGAACGCTATCATCCGAATAATTCAGATCACCTATTTTTTTTATTTCATTCCAAATCAACTCCATTGTCTATTTTTTAAATGCGGGTTAAATCGTGCCGGGGCTACGCCCCTCTGGAATAAGGGCAACCGCCTGCTACTACAAACGGGGTCGGGGCGCTGCCCCTTTTGGTCTATTTTCAATTTGTTCTTTTTATAAAATTGGAATTCCAAATATCAATCAATCAGTTAGATTTTCTCAACAATCAAAGCTCAGTGCAAAGGGGCAGCGCCCCGGCACGTCATTTACACACCGTTTTTTTCACTTATAATAATCATCATAAAAATCAAACAAATATTGATCTTCATACGCCACATCGAATTTGTTTAATAAATCCAAATATTCTTCTCGGAAACTCCTCTTTTTATGATGTTCTTCTTGGTTGTCGATATATTTTATCACGGCATCAATATGCGAACGGGAATATGAAAATGCCCCAAACCCTTTTTGCCAAGCAAAATTAAATGGCATCCATTTTTGCTTTTTAATAAATTTAGAACTTGCAATTTTCACGTCTTCTGCCAAATCCGAAAAACTTTGTGCTGGGTGCTGCCCTACAAATAAATAGCAGTGATCCGGCATACAATTAACTTTTAGCATTTTATGCTTCCTTTTTGTCAAAACACCTGTCATGTATTGATGCACTTGTTCTTTGTGAACTTTGGGGATCATGTTTTCCCTTCCTTTTACAGCAAATACATATTGGATGTAAAGCTGGGTATATGTGTTTGCCATGATTTTAAAGTTTTCTGTTAGATGTTTAATTGCATTTTTTGGATTAATTGTTTTGGGATTTATTTTAAGAATTATTTAATGTCCGGAGTTATTCGGGCCGGGGCTATGCCCCTCTGTGGCTGGGGGTTAACATTGTTGCTACAAACGGCGACGGGGCGCTGCCCCTTTTTGTTCAATTTTCCAATTTATTCTATTATAAATCAATAGTCCGTGCAGGTTTTCAGCTACAATAAGCGTGAAAATAATTATGCAGTTGTTTTTGAAAAATTAAACCATTGATTTTCAATGTTTTACAAAAACCATGTAGTGGCTAATTTAGCTTTCGTAATTATTTGCAACTTAGCAATTTTGCTAAGTTGCAAATAATTCAAAGCTTCTGCTTATAACGACTTGATAATCAGCATTTATTTATTCTTAAAACCTGCACGGACTATTGATAAATAATTGATTTCCTAAATTCCTATCAATCAATTAATTTTTCTCAACAATTAAAGCTCGAGGCAAAAGGGGCAGCGCCCCGACCCCGTTTGTAGCAAGTACGTCCACCACCCCACTTGAGGGGCAGCGCCCCGGCACGACAATTCGCACCATTCCCTCACTAATACAAATCATCATATAAACCAAACAAATATTGATCTTCATACGCCACATCGAATTTGTTTAATAAATCAGTTGTTGCAAGTGTTAAGCCGACATTTATGGAGGTGTCACTTGCAACGTACTATCTGTCTTCACTTTTCATTTTAATATAAATAAAAAGGATAAGTTATTTTTTAAAGCATTATTCAAAAAAACCGTTTTGGACAATGCATTTACGAGGCGGTTGCAATTGACGTTGCCATAAATGGCAACTTAACAATTGCAACCGCTATAGCTATATTTTTTTTGCCATTAAATTTTCTGCCAAAATTCAACATCCTCGTCGCATTGCTTCCATTATTTCAATTTCCCGTAATACCTATTATGTCTTTCCTTTTTTGATTTAAAGGGATATTTTTTCAAAACAGCTAATCCCTCTTCTGGAATTATAGGGCCGATTATTTCTATTTTCTGGTTTCCAATATTGATATAATTTTCACAAGAGGGTTTTGGCTTTCCATTACTGATACTTTGCAATTCTTGTTGACCTACACCGAAAACTACTTTGGATAATTTTGCCCAATGGATCGCTCCGCTGCACATCACACAAGGTTCAACATTGCAATACAATGTATATCCTTCCAAACTGATTAATTTTTCTTTCCGACAATACTCACTAATTACAATCAATTCGGCATGAGCGGTTGGATCTGAATATTCGATACATTTATCAATTGAGTTCGCCACTATTATTTCATCCTTCACCAATAATGCCCCAAATGGATCAAATCCTTTTTCGGCTGATTTAATTGCCAACCGATTTGCTTCACGGATATATTTTTCGTCAACTGAATTCACAGGTTTTATCTTTTTGAATTCCTTTTTTTTTACATCTCAATCACTACCTTCCCTCTTACTTTCCGCTCCATCATTTCTTCCAAAGCCTTCGGCGTATTTTCCAAAGAATAAGTCGCATGAATATGCGGTTTCAATTTCCCCTGAGCATAGAGCTGAATTAATTCAATCGTATTGGCCATATTGTCTTTCGGCGATCGCATGGCAAATGAGCCCCAAAACACTCCAACGATTTGACAACCTTTTAACAAGGCGAGGTTGAGTGGTATTTTGGGAATTTCGCCTGCGGCAAAACCAACTACAAGATACCTGCCTTGCCATGCAATGGCACGTAATGCTGGCTCGGCATATTGTCCGCCGACGGGGTCGTAAATGACATCCACGCCTTTGTTGTCAGTCAATTCTTTGGCTCTTTTTTTTAAGTCTTCTGTGGTATAGTTAATGGTTTCGTCAGCGCCATATTGTTTGCAGAGTTCGAGTTTTTCATTGGTTGAGGCGGCGGCAATGACACGGGCGCCCATGAGTTTGCCGAGTTCCACAGCAGCCAGTCCGACGCCGCCGGAAGCGCCGAGGACAAGGAGGGTTTCTCCCTCTTTTAGTTTTGCCCGGTCTTTTAAGGCATGGTGTGATGTTCCATAGGCCATCATGAAAGAAGCGGCCACTTTTGGGGGCATACCTGGTGGCTGGGGAAAGCACATCTTAGCTGGAATAATGACCTGCTCTGCAAAGCCGCCCGTCATGACCATGCCCAGTACTTCATCGCCCGGTTTAACATGTTTTACACCTTCCCCTACTTCTTTCACCACACCTGCAATGTCGCTGCCGGGGGTAAAAGGGAGTTCGGGTTTGAATTGATATAAGCCCCTGATAATCAATGTGTCGGGAAAGTTGATCGCAGCGGCTTTTACATCTACTAAAATTTCTTTAGACCCAGGTTTAGGTTCTGGTAGTTCTTCCAATACGAGGGAGGAAGGTGGACCGTATTCTTTGCAGACTATCGCCTTCATATTTTATTTTTTATGCTGTCAATGGTTCGAGCTGAGATTTGACAAATTTTAAAAATTTGTCAAATTTGGATGCCTATATTTTATTCAAACAGATATTTTTTAACGTATCTATTAAAAGCTTTTTCCATTCATTGTTATCGGCATGGATGAACTCTGACGCCGAAGGTTGATAATTGACTTTAGCATAACCCGTGATCATTGACCACATCATGTGGTGGATCAGCCAAGGGGATTTTTGGGTTTTGATGCTCCCGTCATTTTGGCCCCGTGTAATTTCCTCTACAGTTAGGTCAATGGTCACGTTTTGAATGCCCCGTATTTTCCGGTAATAAATACTGTCCTGCATAGCTTGGGAGATTTTGTCCAGTTTATCACCGGCGACGGTCATGCGGACAATGGAAAGGTAGTTGAGCATCAGGTCAACATAATGGCGATGGGAAACGCAAAATTCGAGGTAATTTTCTGCCAAGGCCATAAAAACCTCTAAACCTGACTTGCCTTTATTTTTGTCGAGGCGCTCGTACAAGCCATCAATGAGGTGCTGCATGGCCTTGTGGGTCAGTGCCATATAAAGGTTTTCCTTGCTGCCAAAATAGGAATAGACCGTCACCTTGCTGTACCCGGCCTCTTTGGCGATGTCCTCCATTTTGGCATTGCCGTAGCCCATCGAGAAAAAGACCTTCTCGGCGGCCCGGATGATGTCATCCTCTTTGACGGTGTCTTTTGTAAGTACTGCGGCCATAACTGAACTCAAAGTAAAGTGATTATTTTTTTTAATCCAAAGGATATTTCACAAAATTGATCTTTTCGGCATTATTATTCCAAACTTTGACCCATACCATCAAAGTAAATAAGAATTGGCTTAGCTTTGCCCATACCCAACGTAAAGTAAATTCGAAACACATGACTGGAAAAGAACATACCTTCGAAGCTGCCGATGGTAAATCCATCGTCTATTACAAATGGGCTTCTGCCAATGCAAAAGCCGTTATCCAGATCGCCCACGGTATGGCTGAACATGCTCAGCGGTACGACCGATTCGCCAATTTTTTGGTAAAAAATGGATATGCAGTGTATGCCAACGACCATCGGGGACATGGTAAAACAGCAGGCAGTCAAGACCAGATTGGATACAAGGAGGAAGGGGATTTTTGGAGCAAAGCCATACAAGATATGCGCTCGTTGCACAAAATTGCTAAAGGAGATTTTCCCAATCTGCCCTATTTCATCTTTGGCCATAGCATGGGGTCATTTTTGAGCCGTCATTATATTTCCAAATATGGGAGTGAATTGAATGGGGCAATCCTTTCAGGCACAGGGGGCGACCCTGGCTTTTTGGGAAAAATTGGTGCTTTCATTGCTAAAATTGAATCCTTATTTAAAGGCCGAAAAAAACCAAGCCCGTTGCTCGATACGCTTTCTTTTGGCAAATTCAACAAAGCATTTGGCCCGAACAGAACGGGGCACGATTGGTTGAGCAAAAATGAAGAGGAGGTGGACAAATATGTCGCCGACCCTTCCTGCGGTTCCGTCTTCACCACTGGCTTTTTTATTGATTTATTGAACGGCATCAGCATTATTAATAGCAAAACCACTTTTCAAAATACACCCGAGGATATACCCATTTATTTATTCGCAGGGGCTTTAGACCCTGTAGGAGATAAAGGGAAGGGAGTAACAGAAGTATTTGAAAAATTTAAAAAAGAAGGCATTAAAGACGTGCAGTGCAAATTGTATGAGAACGGCCGTCATGAAATGCTGAACGAGACGAATCGGGAGGAGGTATATAATGACATTTTGACTTGGCTGGAAAAACATTTTTGAGGAGTCAAAGATCAGGTTTCAGGAGCCAGACATCTCACATCCTGATTCCCTGACTCCTGAAACCTGACTCCCCTCAAAAAGCACTCCTCCCTTTCAGCCTTTCCAAAAACCCATCTTTTCGCCGACGGGCAATTGGTATTTTATCCCCATTCTCCAACAGCACATAACCGCCATCTTCCCGAAGGAATTTTTTTACAAAATCAATATTAATAAGGTGGGAAACATGCACCCGGTAAAAGGACTCGTCTGGCAGCACATCCTCAAATTCGCCAATTGAGCGGGTCACCATTACCTTTTCCCCAATGCGGGAATGGAAGGTGGTATAGCCCGCATCCGATTCTAGGCGGAGGATGTCCTTGACGTTCATCATCGTAATGCCGTCGGAGGAAGGAAGGGCCATTTTGTCAAAAACCTGTTCCAATCGGGGAAGTTGCATAGCTTGCAACAATTGGAACAGCCCCGTTCCAGAATGTTGCTCCCAAGTTTTTTTCACAGCGACAACCAACTCATCGGGGTCAATAGGTTTCAGTAAATAATCAACTGCATAATATTTAAAAGCCTTGACTGCAAATTGATCATGAGCAGTTGTGAAAATAACTTTGAAAGAGGGATTAGGAAATTTGTCCAACAGGTCGAAGCCTTGCCCGTCTCCCATTTCCACATCGAGGAAAACAAGGCCTGGATCTACTTCCAGGATCAACCGCCCCCCTTCTTCTACCCCATTTGCTTCCCCAACTATTTGCAGTTTTGGACAATATTCCTCAATGAACGAACGAAGCACTTTGCGAGCACTTGGCTCGTCGTCAATTAAAACCACCCGGTACGAATTGGGTGGTATACCAAATGGATTTGCACTCATTTTTTCCACGATGTTTTTCTGATGGCTCAAGGGCTGGAAGAAAAGAAGATTGGCACAGCAATCGGAAAGCGAATATATGTATTGATTTTGCTTGCACAATCTTTCTGAACCGAATTTGTGATAATACTTACCAAAATTCAGGTCAAACCCACCACTCATAAAATGGATTAAATACGCAGCGACGGAACGATTATCTTTATATTGGGTAATAATTAAATTTAACTTCAAAAGACCATTTTTTCTTTTTTATTTTAATTAGGATGTATAAACCTCATAGTTCCAGCCAACTATTAAAAAATCAAAAACACAAATACCAAAACCATTAAATTATGAAAAGCACAACACTTTTAATAATCTTAACAGTCTTCCACTATTTTAATTTGTTCGGACAATGTCCAGGAAACGACCCATGCCCAGGGATAGGAAATTGGGACAGTCGAAACTGTCATATTATGAAAGCTCCACAAAATTCTACGGCGTTTATTTACCAGAATAACCTGTATATCTCTTCTCCAAACGGTCAAGCAAGCGGATGTCCATCAGGAACTTCTTGGGATGGAGCAAATTGCTTTGTAGCAGCAATTCCTTCAGGTAGGTTTGGGTTCGTTTATGATAACAGTTTATACCTCGAACCAGCTTGTGATTTAAGCGGACCGCCAAAGCGATTAACAATAACCGATGTTAAAATAAATAAGAGAAAAGATAGTATTGGGAAAGATGATGTAAGCTTTGCGGCTATATTATATGACAACAATGATTGCTCAATTACCCACCCCCTTACAAGAATAAAATTCAAGAAAATAAAGAAGAAAAATATTGGGAAGTGGCAAACAACTTATACTGATATTACTGGACCTACCTTGTTTTTAAAGCCAAATCAAACAATTGCATTTGTGTTATTTGACAAAGATGGGTCTGGTAGTAAATCGTGGAGTTACAACCTTCATTGTAATGGAACTGTATATTATCAAAGTAAGCAATCAGCTTACGGAACCCAGTACCTTAAGTATCATTATTTTTTGGGAAATTCTTTCAAAAGACAGTTTAATATGGACGAATGCAGTATTAAAATAGAAGTAACAAATCAATAGAATAGAAGGCTGGCTGGAACAAAGATAGCTGCCTATTGCGAGCAAAAACTGGCAACTGCGTATGTACGAGACGGTGTAATAGCTGGAAAGTTATAAACATCTGACCCCAATTAATAAACAAGCAAGTTCACACGTGATTGAACTTGCTTTGTTTTTTTATCACATTGATGGTTCTTAGACGCCTGTCTTCTGACAAGCAGGAATCCTGAGAAAGCTAATCAAAATATCTCTGTTTTAGAGGAAGGAAAATTTTTAAAAAAATTTTCCTTCCTCTAAAACAGAGATAGAGAGGGAGGTGAAAAGACAAGCTGCTCCAATACCTGCTGGATTATTAATTGCACCCAAAGTATTGGTTCCATCCATTGCAATATAAATTTTACTTCCATCAGGTGCCATTTGTAATGCCCCCGTCGAGTACCTGGTACCATTATTTGGAACTGCCCCTACTTGCACATATGGGTTTGTATTGTTCAATTCTTTTTGATAAATATAACCTGTTCCAGTTCCATTACTATTTGCAATTGATGAAAAATAAAGCAAACTTCCATCGGCTGAAAATTCAATTCCGTATGCATGGAATACATTATTTAAAGTCAATGAATGAGAGATAACACCAGTTGAATTATTGAAATCATATACTTCAACAGTATTGGAAGAGTAGTTTGCTAAAGCTATTTTGTCCCCTAGCGGAGAAACTTTGAGATAACCTAAAGCATCAATATTAGGCCCTGTATTTTGGGTAGCTAAAGGAACGGGTGCAACCGTGCCTGAATCCAAGCTAAAAACATAAAAATCATTTGAATCCCGCCCAGCACATATAATCCAGTATTCTTCGCAGTTATCTTTTTTAATTACCGCCGCAACCTTTTCAGCTGTTGGGGTAATAAGCAAAGTATTCTTTGTAGTTACATCACCTAATCCGCTATTTAAAGTCATGTCAACAATACTATACTGTAATCCATCATTTTGCTGGACTTTGTCAACAGTAAATATGTAGTATTGAGTAGTGCTACCAGGCATTGGTACAATGATACCTGAAGAGGTTGAGGATGGGTCTCCTAATAAACCAAACCCATTTGGCATTTGTGCATGACTACTATCCCATACTTGAATACCATCTGTATAAAAAAGTAAATTTCCAGTATTCCTGTCGGAGATAGCTGCACATCCCTCTTGGGTATTAAGTGAACCAGATAAAAGTACAGGCGTAGGAGTGAAATTGATTCCCACATTGGATCCAAAAAACCAATGATTATTTTGATTATTCATTCGTTTCTAAATTTGTACCTACTCTATTTAATATTAGGCTTTTCGGCAGTCGCCTTTCCCCTCTGGATTTAGGTTTTCTCTTTTATTAGAAAGTTGCAACTTGTTTTACACGAACAAATATTTCCAAAACAGCCTACCTTCCAAATCGGGAAAAAGGATTTGGATGTTTTGGAGAAATATGTACAAGAAATTATAGCCTCAGTTGAAATATTTCCAGAAAATAATAAATAAAAAAAAGTGTAGTTCTAAATATTTTATAATTCATTAAATCCCATTTAATGCAAGAACAATCAATTCAAATTGCCCATAATCTTTAGCCGCACCTCTGTACCCAACACTTCCCCTCTTTCATCCACCAATTCCCGCACCTTCAGCTTTTGTTTGTATTTATCAGAGGACAATAATTGCAACCGTTTTTTTGTGACCTTCATGCCCATCGAAATGTGATGAGGTCTATTTTTTTCTTTTATTTTTTTTGATGCGGTTAACCCAATACCATTATCAGTAATGGTCACAAGGAGAGCATCTTTTTGAGGTTCAAAACCAACGGTGATTTTGCCTTTTCCTTTCATTGGGCCGATACCATGTTTAATAGCATTTTCGATAAATGGCTGAACCATCATGGGAGGAAGGTGAACATTTTCTCTATCTATTAATGAATGGACATTTAATTCATAATTAAATTTACCGTTGAAACGCAACTGCTCCAGTTCCAGATATTGGTGGAGCATTTTCAGTTCTTGTTCCAAAGTGATTTTAGGCACATTGGAATAATGCATGGTTGAACGGACAAGTTTGGAAAATTTAGAGAGATAGCGGGAGGAGGATTTTTTATCACCATCAATAATAAACCCTTGAATAGAATTTAACGCATTGAAAATAAAATGTGGGTTCATTTGAGAGCGCAGTGCTGCTTGTTCCAAGTCATGCATCTTCTGTAAGACCAGACACTCTTTGTCCTGCTTTACTTTTTTTTCTCGGATCAATAATAAAAAAGCAAATAGTAGCATAGCAGCTCCCGATCCCCAAAACCAGGGCTTCCATGTCATTTGGCCAGTCGAGGAGGGCTTACCAGAAAAAAATGAAAAGAAATGAACGGCAGGCCTAAAAGAACCTATCACAGAGAACGATTCATGGTGTCCTGCCTGCGCCGTTGCAGTAAAGGAATTGTCCATTTGGGCAGTATTGGCCACAGGATATTCATCAACCGCTGGGAAATACAATAGCCAAGCTCCCAACCAGATCAACATATATGTGAAAACCCGCAGCATCACATTTTACATTGATAATCCCGATAAATATTCGGGAAAGGTTACTAGATTAAGTTTTTCAAAATTAGATTCCGATTTTTCTGCCTATGGGCAGGTAGGAAAAAAACGCACATATTCCCCTTGTTTTTTCTTGTTCAAATTTCATTTTACCCATTAAAATGTAAATCAATTGCTCCGCATTTTTTTCCTCCACATGAAGTAATAATTTCAACTCTATAGTTATATCTCCTGATTACCCACCAACCAAAAATTCTAATTTGAAACCTTCCCGAAAAAGAAATATGAGAACCACTTCCTGTCGAATACAGTACCCCGTCCCTGAACACACGCCAACTAATACTTTCACCATTTCCACAACAACCTCCACCTTGGCAGGTGTTTCCGACTTTAACGGTTACAGAAGCATTTCTCTCATTTACTGATGTAATTTGATTATTGCTTACGGGAAAATAAGAAGATGAATTTGGGAAAACTCTTGCTTCAAGGCTTGGATTTGTTGTACATGAAATATTGTCTTGATTAAATGGAATGCATGTCTCCCAAATTCCTCGGCTATAAGTGGCTGCTCTTAAACGATTTAAGTTATGGTTTATCTCTAAATCAGTTATTATCGTCCTTGGAAGTCCACATTTAAATTCTTTCCACTCTGACACTCCATTATCTCTATAATAAACTCCGTCATCCATGCCTAAAAACAGCAATCCATTGCTTCCTTTAAAATGTGTTATGTCGGTTGCCGGAATATTGGGCAATCCTTGTCCATATTCCAACCAAGAACCAGCATTATACTTAAAGACCTTTTTCTCGCTCTCCCAGAAATTTCCCATACTAACCCAAACCACATCGCCATCTTTGTCGGTAGTCAAATCTGTAATACCCTGCCAGCGTACACCTTCCAAACCCGAGGTAATATCAGAAACAATAGGTGTTGTATTGAGATTCGTAATTTTATAAACCTTCCCTGAAAAAGTAGTGTTGGAGCTAGAGGAATAGTTTGGTCCGTATTTGCTGATGTAGGCAATATTTCCATTATCCGACATATCAAGGCCTGTTATCTGGCCATTTCCGCTAAGATTGGTAATGTTCACCCAGGAAGTACCGCTTCTTCGCCAAAGATTTTTTCCCGCGAAAAAAAATTGATTATTGTTGTTGATGTACATTGGTTTTTCCCCGGCACAACTTTCTCCAGACGGGCAGCCTAACCATGACCAACTAGAGCCGCCATTGGTGGTTTTTCGAATGATATTACTATTCATCGTAGTGTATGCGATGGAAGGATTTACTTTATCCACTACTACGTCGTAAAAATCCCCATATGGATAGACCCTCCAAGATTGATTTTTATTATCAAAAATACCATTGTCTTGAGTGCCGCCATAAATAAGGTTTGGTAATATTTCACTGTTGCCTATTCCATAGAACTGGGTCAGTTCTATCCCCTTTCCATTGAGGTTTAAAGTAGAATTTCCGCCATCTGTTGTTTTGCTAATTCCACCATCTGTTCCTAAAAATAAAACATCATTGCCAGTAGGAGTACTACTGTATATAGTCAAGAATCGTACATCAGGATGACTACCTGCATAAATCGGATTAGTGAAAAAAGACCAGTACGGCCACATCGAACTAAAAGAGGTTCCATTGTTTTGAGATTTATTTAAAATTAGCCCACCATAGTAAATAATATTGTCGTTGGCAGGAGAGACTTCAAACGGAAATCCAAAGCCGTAGTTGACTCGATTACCAAAAGGATTGGAATTAAAAGTATTAGTATTAATCCAAGGGCCACTACCTACTTTTTTGTATAATTTGATTTCTGACGGATTAGATGTACAAGCGTCAGAATTGGATTGGCACGCAATATTGAGACTATTTGAAGTGAAGGAAAGGCTCACCAGTTTTGTAACTGGGTTATAATTTGGCAAAATTGGAGAAATTGGGTCAGTGAGGTCTAGAAAAGAGCTGGCGGAAGCACTATTCTGCGGCGAAACAAATTTCCATACTTTAGCTGTATATCGGGTCTCGTAAGTACATCCCCAACAATAGGTTCCCAGCGGCGGGGTGCCACTACAGCCATAAGATGCATGGCCGTCATAGCTGGATACATAAACATCATCAAGGGTTCCAACTATCTGTAGTTCAATATCATAAAGCAATAATTCTCCTAAGTTTTGTACACTGCCAAAAATAACCTGCCAAGTTAATCCAGAATCAATGGATTTATATACCTCGTGTCCGACCAGTGCGTAAACCGTAGAATAATTAACCGGGTGAATCAATACTTTAAGAGAGGGTTTTTTATGTGTTGAACTTCCAATTCCTACAAAGAGGTTTTGCCATGTGGCTCCTCCATCTGTCGTCTTAAATACTCCGTATCCATAACTATGGTCAGTAAATGATGCGCCATTACCATAAGCAGTTGAGATATAGATTATATCTGGGTTATTTGGTTGGACGGCAATGTATGAAATTCCAATACCTGGCAAACAAAAGTCGGTTATTACCTCCCATGTTGCCCCACCGTCGATTGTTTTCCACAGGCCCCCTTCGGCACCAGCCAAAATATGATTTTGATCGCCCGGATTAACCCAAATTGCCGTCACCTTCCCCATATTCTGAGTTACAGTTTCTGGCCCTAAGTATTGCCAACCTGAAGGAAAACAACAATTATTGCAATTGTCTTCACAATTATTCTGTGTTCGACTCTTCCCAAAAGTATTTTCAAACATCTGATCTGAGTAAGTTCTCAAATCTCCGAATCTACCTGTCCTGTTCTTCCAAAAATAATCCCACCGCATAAATTTTTCGAAATCATCATCTTTTATTGTGTCAGCCCTTTCCCTGTCAGAGAGCCTTTTCTCTTGCTTCTCCTTTATTTTAAAATAATTGAATTCTTCGGGAATGGTATCTTGTCCTTGTGCAAATAAGCATGTTGAGAAAAATAGAAACAGTATGGATATAAATATAGGCTTCATGACATTTTGTCTTTTGGTTATTCTTTCGACGTCATAGATACATTTCCATCCAATTTTAATGGACACCCCGACATCATCAATATAGCGGAAAGCTTTTTCCTTAAAGCGAAAACTTTTTCTAGCGTCAACTAAAGAGAGTGTTCTTTTTACACGCGCTCTCGAAACTGAATTTTTTTTCATTTGATTAAAATTTTAAATAGTAAAGAAATTTGAAACTTAGTTTTCCTTGATGTATGATTAATTTTTATCCTTTTAATGCTGGCATCAAATACGTTTTTCATTAGTAAGCAATCGGTGGCCACAGCGATGACATATACAATGCACCCCATCCACTCCCACAGCCACCTCTTGGTTTTTTTAAGAGATCGGTTCTTCGGTTCTTTATGTCCATGTTTCGAGCAAAGGCTTATCGTACCAAAAATGTTTTTAATTCCAATTAGGTGGGTGTAGTGTTCTCCTATTTGTTTTTGGGCCGCTGAAGAGCGAAGAATCGTTGTTAGGTGTGGATATGTAAGGATGAGTCAAATTTCTTATATAAAGTGGAAGGAGAAAAAGACAAATAACAACTATTGTAAGCTAATTTTTATATACATTTTGAAATATAATTTCATATTTAATTGACATTCAGTTCTTTAAATAAAATTATTTGAATACCTTTGTCAGGCAATATTTTGAATTTATTGAGCAAAAATTCCGTACAAATAAGCTAAAACTTTAAACATTGGGACATTAATATGAAAAACAGCAAATTAGTCAATATCCTTAAGTCATTATCGAAAGAAGAATTTAAATATTTAGGTTGGTTTGTTAGGTCTGATTTTTTTAATACAGATAAGAACATCATTTCTTTTTATGAAATCTTAAAAAAGTGGCATCCTGATTTTACTTCAAAAAATTTGGAAAAATCAAAGGTGTTTCAATCTCTATTCCCAAGCCGTTCGTATAACGACGGAAAAATGAGAAACCTTATGTTGAAAATGAGCGGATTACTCGAACAATATTTAATTGAACTTGAAATAAAGACCAATCCTTTGAAAAGGGAACTGACACTAATTGAAGCTTTAAGAAACAGAAACTTTAATGAGAATCATAAAAAGAGGGTTTTAGCTATAATTGATTTAATAAATTCTCAAAAAATCAAAAATGAGGACGACTATTATATTATTTCAAATTTATCACAAGCTTTATATTTCCATTCAAATATTATTACTACATCTAATCCTCACGAATTTCTATACAAAGCGCATTCAAATCTAAAAAAATATTTTCAATTGGCCAAATTGAAACTTGAATGTGAATTAATGACAATAAAGGCATCTAACCCTTTGGTCTATTCTATTAGTTCTACTCAATCAAGTCCAGAAAACGAATTAATTGAAATATTTTCGAAAATTCCAGAATTACATGAAACAGGTGGAAATGCACTTTTCCAAAATATAAAAAAATTTTTCACTGAAAATATTGACACTCTAAGTTCATTTGACAAAAGGTTTATATTAAAACATTTATTAGAATTTTCCATACGGAATATTCGCATAAATGCAGTTCAATATTATAGGGAGGTGTTTGAATTGTATAAAATTGGAGATGAATGCTCCATTTTGAGCAACAATGGCAACATATCATATACAACTTTTCTTAACGTTGTTACAAATGCTGCAAGAATAAAAGAATTTAGTTGGGTCATTGAATTTATAGAAAACAACAAAGCTATGCTTCCAATAGAAAATAGACATGAAATATCATCATTGGGTATGGCATATGTTCTTTTTTATCAAAAAAAATATTGGGAAACTATAAATATAGTGTCTGAGTTATATTTTAAAAACACATTGTATCAATTACTATCCAAGTCAATATCGCTCCAATCATACTTTGAGTTATTCGTCAAGGATAATAGCTATTATGACCTAACATATTCTTACACTAAATCTTTTGAAAAATATATTGATAGAAATCCAAAAATCGGAAAAAACAAAACAGAAAGTTATTTATCCTATATTCGATTAACACGAAACATAATAGATTCAATTTATGGGAACGAAAGAAACGAAAGCAATAAAAAGAAATTCTTCAATCAATTAAATGCTATAAAAAGCATTGTTGAACGGAAGTGGCTTGGAGAACAGATTTTAAAACATTTATAAGGAGGTCAAAATCGATTGACCTCCTTATTTAATTTTAATTATCCAGTAATCACATCCTCAATTCCTATAATAGAACTCACTCCACCTCCACAAACCGTCCTAAACTGAAACTCATAATTCCCTGCCTGCAAGCCAGAAAAAGTATAATCGGAATTGGATGTCGAAAGCCACCCACTCTTATACCCGTCTGACAAGCGCACAAACTGCACTTCATATCCAGTGCAAGTAGTTCCACAATCATCCCAATCAAAAGAAATGGCACCAGACGAATAGTTTGTGGCCGTGACATTGGTAGGTGCACCGCAAGTGGTTATACTTTCGTTAGCGAAAGAGAATGTCAAAGTCATGGCAAACGCCAATAAAAAAACCAATTTTTTCATAACACAAATAGTTTTGGGGCCAACAGGACAAGCGTATCCATGGGCACACCTGTCCCGCTGCCGAGGTTATAAGAAGATTTTCCAAGGGAATTGGGGTTTATTGGGGTTATAAGTGCCAGGGCACAGGACTGCCAGTATGCCATAGCTTATTAGGGCTTGGCAGTGCCATTTATTCTCAAAAAAGCATGGAGAATCCTTGTGCCGGGCACGGCACTCGTTTTTAATCAAACCAACCTGTCAGAAGAAAGTCCCGATGCTTGGAAGGCCAATCCCTACCGCTGCCCGCCCCGGCAGGACGCCGGGGCGGGCAGCGGTCATCGGGTTGTCTGGTCGCAGGATTTCAGGGTTGGCACGGTCAAGCATTATCCATTTTATAACAATGCTTTTTTGTGCGGACTTGGTTTTGTATATTGGGGCTGTTTTGGGACTTTATTGCAAAAGGTGGGAAAAGGTAATCGGTGGGTGTGGATTTTTTTTTGAAATATTAATTTGCCCTTTTGGGATGAATCCGGTTTTGGGATGAGGGCTGCCGAATTTGAGGTGAACGTTACCGAGGATGGATTTGTCGGGAATGTTTGGGGATGGTTTTTAATATTTGGGGTTGCTTTTAAATATATTTTGAATAAACACTGAATTTTATGTGTATTAAAAAATTTTTATTTTTTTTTCATCTTCTATTAGCTCCTATAATTATTAATGCCCAATTTACTGTAACTCAACAATCAGGAACCTGTTGCACCTTTGAATTTGAGCTAAACAGTCCTAATTCATATTTTTCTCCATCAGTTGATCCAAACGGTGGAATTGCATATTTCTGGTATTTTGGTGATGGTACATGGAGCACACAAGAATCACCTACCCACACATTTAATTCAACAATTTATGACGAAATATATGTTGAAATCACACCAGTAAAATTGTTGTTAGGCCACGTATATGACGATGATGATGATGTAGTCCAAAGGAGAACGTATACTGGCACTAATCCAACATTCTCTGTGACACAAGTGACTCCTGGTCCACACGGAAACATGTTGAACTTGGACTACAATAGATCATTGGTAGCTGGTGATTCGGTCACTTTTATATTGACGTATAGCGCTGAATGTAACCAGTTACCCACAGGCAAAATTTATTTTGAATATGATGCTGATCATTTTTTTACCCCCGCTGAACTACCAACTGAACTTCCACTCCCTAGTGCTGAGTCTTTCACTTCAAACCTGGACTATCTTCTCAGCGGCACCATACATAGAAAGGAATTTTCAATTTTCAATACTGATGGAAACTTGAAGCATATTTTGGTGAGGATGCGAGTTAGACCTGGCTTGCCATTAGAAACAGAAATTAACGTAAGTGCGGAATTCTTCATGGGGTTACCTGAGAACAAACAATGCACAATAGCAGTATCTGAGTCAATATTAACCTTAAAATCACATGACCCTAATACAATTGAAACAGATGCATCATTTCTATGCGAAAGCCCGCCTGTCGATTCACTAATGACTTATAAAATTCGCTTCCAAAACGATGGGATTGGTTCAGCGAAATTAGTAGTAATAAGACATTATATTCCTGAATATTTTAAATTTAAGAGTATTAAATCACATGTAATCAATGGAATTGATTATAACAATGTCATGACTTTAAATCATGCGGATAGAGAAGTAATTTGGGAGTTAAAAGAGTGCTATTTGAAAGGATGCGATGTGGACAATGACAATCTTATGGGTACGAACCAAGAAGGGATAGGCAGCACATTTCTGATCGAGGATACATTTGACACCATAAAATACGATATCAGATTGGAAAGGGAATTAAAACCCTGCGAAGCGATTGTAACCCAAGCCGAAATTTACTTTGATGATAATCCACCAGTATGGACCGCTCCATTTGTTACCTCTATCGGCTGCATCGACTCCGTACCAGTTGTCGGTCCAGGAATCCCAGAACCTTCTGATACTTTAGTTATAGACACTTCTATTGAAAAAAGCGATGTCATTGATGCAGAAAAATTGATCAGAGAAGAAATTACTATTTCGAATATAATTATTTGTGATTCCTGTGATTACGACACAATAATTGAACATATAAATCCTCCTACGCCCTATATTCATAGCAGTGGAAGCCCAGTCACCTTTAATGTCCCCAACAATTTACTCCCAAATCCATCAAGTCCCAATGATCACATTTTCCAGTGGTATCCAACCTATCGGCTCGACAACACACGTATAAAAAACGCTACTGCAAAACCATGTAGAAATACTCATTATTATCTTACTGTTACTGACACTGCTAATTGTAAAAGAACCATTATTCATTTCCCAGTCAAAGTTGAAGGATATCCATGCTTTAATATTTCTGTTCCGATTTGCTTACTAAGTTTAATTGGATTTTTGCTGATAATTTATTTAGTTTATAAATTCGCACTAAAAAAACAATGAGTAGTGAGGAGTTTTATTCAATTTAACTGCAAAAAGAAATTTTTCAAAATTGTTCTCATTTTGATAATATTTGGAAATTTCCCCATAATTGGACAACCAAATATTGATACTTTAATTAATTTAGGTGAATTATTTGAAAAAAATAAAAAATACGAACAGGCATATGATAGCTACAACCAAGGATTGGATAAAAGCATTGAAAATGGAAATTGGGAAAATGCAAATAAATGTACTGAGCTAATATTATTTAATTTACAAAGACAGAAGAAGTTTCGTGAGATAATAGCAACAGCTAATAAATTATTGCCTCTATTAAAAAAGAATGGCCAATACAACACTTTCCTTTTTGGTAGATCGTTGGTTCTCAAAGGTCGTTCTTACAGGAAGTTCAAGGATTATTCTAATTCACTCAAAACTTATTTAGAAGCAATTAATATCTTTGAAGACCTTAACACAAATGATTATATTTTATCCTATACCTATAGAAATGCAGCGCAAATCTATTTACGAAGGTTAGACTATGTAAAAGCTGTTGACTTTTTTAATAAAGCCCTAAAAGCCGATTCAACTCAATCATTAGCAAGTTCCATACACAGACATCTTGCCTTTACGAATACTCTATTAGAAAATTATGAAGAAGCTATAAAACATTATAAATATATACAAAGAAGTACTAATTCGTCTCCTATAATAACTGCAAGAATGAATATAATTGGTGCGTCTGTTTATTTTTCAAAAAAAGAGTATTCAAGTGCAATAAATTCTCTTAAAGAAGCTGAAAAGGCTTTGAAGTCTTTAAAAGGAAATGAGGATTTATATGCTACAATATATTTTGATTATGCCCAAATATTCCATAGTATAAATAAAAAACAATTAGAACGCCAGTATATACTGAATACAATATTGCACCTCAAAAAAGCTTATGTAAATAAAGATAGAGAAGCCGCAAAATTACATGCAAATATTGGACTCTTGTTTTTTGAAGATTCCAATCTTGACTCCGCCCTCTCCCATTACCAACAAGCTCTCATCCAAGTATTCCCCAACTTCAACTCCACCAACATCGCCGACAACCCATCCATCCACGACATCTACACCGAGTCATGGATCATGACTGCCAGTGCCAGAAAAGGAGAGGCATTGCGTGCAAGGTATGAATTAAATAATGACATAAATGATTTAATAAATGCCGCCGAATGTTTTGACCTATCTATAGCAGGCATAAAAGCACTGACCAACAGCTATGGCACCGACAATGCGAAATTATATTTAAGCGATTATAGCCACAATTATTTCGAAGAAGCCATCGAGGTCAATTATTTATTATTTAAAGAAACAAGCGACCAACAATATTTAGAAAAAATATTCTCCATCATGGAGCGCTCCAAGGCCAGTGTACTGACCGAAGCCATCCAAAAAAACAGGGGATTGATATTAGCGGGCATTCCTGACTCCTTACTGGGTTTGGAACAAGACCTGCGTCTCGAACTCGCCGACCTGAACAAATCCATCAAACTGGAAGAACTGTACGAAGCAGAAGCAGATGAGGAGCGCATTTCGGAATTGCGTAGTCGAATGACCACCCGGCAGCGGGAATACGAAGAATTATTGGCCAATCTGAAAAACGATTTTCCCCAATTCAAGTCTTTTATTGAAGAGCCTGTAACGTCAACCATCGTTGATGTGCAACAATTCTTGTCTGAAAAAGGAGAAACATTATTGGAATATTTTGTTGGGGGAAAGCATATTTATTTAATCCAGATTGATGGTGAAGGGGCAAGTGTGTATCAAATGCCACATTCCGAATTTTGGGGCGACCAAGTAGCTGATTTTCAGGATTATTTCCGCAACAGTTCAGCGATCATCAACGACCCGAAAGGTTATTTCGCAGCCGCGGAAACGCTTTACCAACAGTTGTTTCCTTTTGATTCATTGCCCGATAAAATCATCCTTGTGCCAGATGGGGCATTGAATTTTGTCCCTTTCGATGCCTTAGTGGCCGAGCAACCCGAACAACTAAATTTTACAGAAGCAAATTTCCTCCTTCGCACCAAGCAGATTCGATATGCTTATTCTGCAGGCCTGTTGCTTTCGCAGCCGCCCTCTATAAAATCAACTAAGGAATTCCTGCGGATCGCCCCGTTGTTTGCCAATCGGGAGCGAGGGCAAGCACCATTGGCCAACGGAAACCAACCCATTGAACACATTCCTCAATTACAGACATTGACAGGAGCAACTGCAACCTTTGCAACGTTCCAAAATCAAGCCCCCAAGTGCAAGCTGGTTCACCTGTCAACCCATGCCGGGGCGGATGAAACGGATTTTGCTCCTCGGATCGAATTCATCGACACATCTCTCTACCTGCCAGAACTCTATGCCATGAAAATACCTGCCGAACTGGTAGTATTGAGCGCATGCGAGACGGGACTGGGGAAATTTGAAAAGGGGGAAGGCGTCATGAGCTTGGCGAGAGGATTTGCTTATGCCGGGGCGGGTAGTTTGGTGGCCAGCCTGTGGAAAGTGAATGAGGGTTCTACCGCAGCCCTATTCGATTATTTCTACTCTTTTCTTTCCGCCGGAAAGACGAAGTCGGAAGCCCTTAGGGATGCGAAACTACAATACTTACAAGAAGCAAAGAGCGAAGCCAAAATGTCGCCCTATTACTGGTCAGGGTTTGTTTCTATTGGTCACGATGACCCGATGGATTTTAGACAAAATAAATATTGGTGGGTACTGCCCACACTACTGGGCTTTGGGATACTACTGTTGATATGGAAAAGGATACAGAGCCGGAAAGTTATTTTTGGGAGGACACCCCCGAGGCACGAAAAGGGTGTCGTCTCAAATTAATAAGGCTTTTGCCTTCAAAAATGGAGATGAAGTCTCGTTAACGTCTTTTGAATTCGGCGGCTAAGGTAAAATTTATTTTAAATATTCCAACAATTTATTGGCATCTTTATGTTTGGGAGATGTTGCCGATATGGCACTTAGGGCTTTTTTACAATTTTTGATTTTGCCTTGCTTTAAATAGGTCAGGGCAATGTACCAATTTGCTTCATTTTCAAATATGGGGCTTGCTTGCCCGACCTCCCTGAAAATGTCCAATGCTTCTTCATATTTACCCGTTTCTAACAAAGCAATCCCTTTAGCTTTCATTACCTCTTTGTCATTTTGGTTCGCTTCTAAATAAGTATCCAGAACAGGGAGTGATTCCTCATATTTTTCGGCCTTCAAGAGCCCTTCCGCATTGGACAACAGTTCTTCACTGGTACCCATTTCCGTAAAATTGAATTCATGAACGGCGTAGATGGCGTACAATTGCTGGGGAGTCGGATTACTTTCCCAAAACAATACCCTTGCCACCAACCCCAAAATCAGTACCGCCGCCGCCAGCCACCACTTTCTGCCAACCATTTTAACCATTTTCCCACCAACTAGCTCCGGATCGAAAGGACTGACAAAGCTCGGAGGTTCATCCTCTTCCTCATCTGTAGTTTCCACTTCTCCTGTTTCTTCCGAATGGATCATTTCCAACTGTTTCCGCAATTGCTCATTGCCAAAAGCTTCAATGCCTTCCATAAGTTCTCTCTCCAATTGGAATGCCTTGGCAAAATCCGGATCGTTGGACAGCCTTTTTTGGAAAGCAGCCAATTCATCGCTGCTCAAGTCGTTCTCAAAATAGCGTTCAATCAATTTTTGAGTAGGGTTTTGATCCATATCAAGTGGGTAATAATTTGGATGGTTAAATGGCTAAACAGTTAATTGTTGAACAAACCATTTAGCCATTTGCTTTTGCCATTTCCCTGAGTTTTTTCATGCAGTTACTTTTTTTGTTTTTAGCAGCCTGTTCACTGCCCAAGTTGAACACCTCTTTGATCTTTGCCATTTTCATTTTATGGAAATAAAACAGTTCGATCAGGCGACGGCAGTCCTCTCCTATTTTGTTCAAAAGCTGGGTGACGAATTGTTTGCGTTCGTTAGTTAGCAGGGTATCAAAGATGTTTTCTGCAAGAGGTATGTGCTCGTGGTGATCTTGGAGAGGGGTTTCCTTTTTGGTTTTCCGCAATTTCATCAACCAAAGGTTGCGGCAAATGGAATACAGGTAGGTCTTGAGGGCGGACGATAGCATGAAGCCTTCTTTTTTCGCATTGTTGAACAAGACGATCAGCCCGTCGTGGAAAATGTCTTTGGCGTCTTCCGGGCCACCGTTGTTCTGCGTGACTATGCTTTCTATCAGTCCATAATATTGGCGGTATAAGCAGCGGAATGCGTTTTCCTGCAAAGCTGGTTCTCCGGACTGGAGCAGTTGCAGGATTTCTTGATCCGAAGGGTTCTTCATCGGTGTCTTTTGTTTATTGCTTTGGTGGGGGAAAGGTAATATTTATTCTGGATTTTTATAAAAGCAGAAAATTGGTGCGACCGAATATACGGCCAGACCCACCGAATTCACACTCAACCTTACCACAAATCAATTGGGTGTTACCTTTTGATAGTTGGTGCAATAAATTTGAAGCGGAGCAAGCTGAAAATCCCATAACAAAAGAGTAAGCATTACTAAAAAAAACCTCCTTACAATGAAACCTCAACCATTCTTTTTAACCATTCTTTTTGTAACCCTATTTTTAATTCCTTCTTGTGACGTACTCAAAAAAGGTATTTCTGACCAAGGATTTTGCGGCCATATGGTAGGATATGAAGAAAGAATCAAAACAGACCGGGAATTTGTAAGCAACCTTGAACGTATTGAAAAATTGACCCAGAATTACATTGACAGAATCAGGGAAGGAGGAAACAACAACTTTCGTACAACTTTGGTTACCATTCCTGTTGTCGCTCATGTGGTCTATAAAAATGCCACTGAAAATGTTCCTGACGCCCAAATCCAAAGCCAAATAGATGCCCTCAACGAAGTCTTTCGGTTGGCCAATGCGGATGCATCAACAATTCCTCTTCCATTCCAATCTTTAGCAACTGACGTGTTGATTGAATTTACACTTGCACAACGAGATCCAAATTGTAATCCAACAAATGGGATTACAAGAACTTTGACTACCGTACCTTCCTTTCCTGTTGGGAATACGGTCAAACATGTAAGTTCTGGTGGTGCTGATGCCTGGCCAAGTGACGAATATTTAAATATGTGGATCTGTGACATTTCAGGCGGGGTAGCAGGGTTTGCTACATTTCCAGCTGATTTAGCTCTTTACCCTACAGACGATGGGATCGTTATGGATTATGCTTATTTTGGAACATTTGGAACCGTTTCGTCTCCCTTCGACTTGGGTCGGATTGCAGCTCACGAAGTAGGCCATTGGCTTAATTTAAGGCATATTTGGGGGGACGATTGCCCGGGATCAAACAGTTGCAGCGGAACAGATTTCGTCAACGATACCCCAAACCAACAATGCCATAATACCGGTTGCCCTCCTTTCCCAAAACTGGATGCCTGCTCGCCCAGCAGTCCAGGTGTCATGTTTATGAACCACATGGACTATACCAACGACCCATGCCGAAGGATGTTCACCGTTGGGCAAAGCGACCGGATGAGTGCAACTTTATTTGAGGTAAGGCATTCATTGCTCGGTTCACAAGGGGCCATACCGCCTCCTACCTCATCGACTGCTGACCTATGGATGAAAGACTCAGATCCTGATGTGGGTGATGAGCCTAACAACAATTCCACGTTACTTTATCTCAGCGATGACATCTGGGTTAGAAATGCAAATGATGGCCTGATCAATCAAGAAAGCCAGAACCCAATTGGTGGACAAACGAATTATGTTTATGTCAGGGTAAGGAATAAGGGCTGCAATATTTCCTCAAGCGCTACATTAAAATTGTATTGGGCAAAAGCATCCATTAGTCTTGGCTGGCCTCAACCTTGGGACGGATCAGTCACATCTCCTGCATTGATGGGAGATCAGATTGGAATTCAACCCACTGGGGCAATCAACGGTAATGACTTTCAAATTTATACTTTTGCTTGGAACAACACCCCATTGCCTTCTGACTATGCTATTTTCGGTGCAGACAAAGCGCATTTTTGCTTGCTCGCAAGGATAGAAACTTCGTCTACCCCTCCATATGGAATGACCTTCCCCGAAACTGGTATTTTATGGGAAAATGTAAAGAACAACAATAACATTATTTGGAAAAACATCACTATTGATGAGACAAGTGGTGGCGGGTTCGGATCAGTTTTACTTGCTAATAATACCCCCAAGACTAAAATCTCTACTTTAGAATTCAACTTTCTCAGAAATGCAAAAAACAATATCAATGTAGTTGCAGAAAACGTTTTGAACGAAGGTGTTTTTGTGGTAGAATTAGATCAGGATCTCTTCAAGCTGGTTCAAAAGTCTGGAGAAAAGAATATATCTGGATTTAAATATCTTGATAATAGAAAATTCCAAATAGAAAGTCCAGTTTCGAGGTTCGGAAATTTAAAGCTTGATCCCGAGCAAGTCCATGTAGTCAACGTTGAGTTTATACCTAAACAAGAGAATGTGGGAAGAAAGCTAATTACATTGAATTTGTTGGAAATTGATGTGAAAAAAAATCAAATCATAGGAGGCCAAGAATTCAAGTTCTTAAGAAATTAACATAGAAGGAAACTGGCTCTATATGAATTCATTTGGTCGAAATTCTATAAAAGCTTTTTAGATTTGACAAAATCATGTTCATTTCAAACAGAAATCTAAAGAATCGAATTTACCCTTTTACTTCTTGACCAAATGAATTCTTCTATAGCCAGGAAACGGCGTTGTTGCATGAACATATATTATTTCGTTTTTCATTTTTTCGCCAAATTTTTCTCACGTAAAAGCTGTTTTGAAAAATTTAGATGATCTAATAAGGCCTATTGCCAAAGGAAAAATGTTCATGCAACAACGTCCCAGAAAACTATAAAAATAGAGCGTACATACCACCTCGTTCGCAGGACAATTGCAAAAAATAATAAGACGGTAACTTTCGCAGATGAAAGATACAAATTATAGATGATTACATTTAAAATTAAAGAAGGGCTACATTATAAGCTAATTTTTTGAGTCTCTATTAGATCAATGGAACGAGCAATAGCAATTGCATGAATTTTACGACCTGTTGAGAGTATACTATTCTTCCTAATATCAGCGAGGCTGATGATTTCACGGAAATTGCCTTATGGGTATTTATAAAAAATAGGACCTATAAAAAAAACTCATTCCCGATTTATCACCACCACCTTCCCTTCAAAAAAACGATCCTTTCTATTTTCAAATCCAACAATCGTGTAAACCCCATTTGACAAACCCATCAAATCCAAAAAAGCCTGATCATCGCAGAATTCAAGCGTAGTGTTAATGACCATCTGCCCATTGCTAGCGTAAACTTTTATAGGCATTTCACCTTCATATGATTGCACGATTTGTACAGCAGCATTGGCTGGATTGGGAAATATGCCCAGCCCTACGGGAGCAAAGTTCCCCTTTTCCTTATTGAAATATTCTTCGGCAAAATTGAATGCTTCTGTTCCGATCCGAAGGCCAATTTCCCTTCCAGGCATGTCGTCAGCCGGGGGATGGATGCCTCCGTATATCCTCGACAAACTACATTGATCGGCTGCATCCCGATAAGTGGCCCACTGAAGGGTGAGGTCGGTGCTTGGGCCATCTTCGAAAACAAGGAATTCATTTTTTGGACAGTAAAACTCTCCCAAACCACCTGGGAAAAAAGGGTCGCCTGTCATAGCAGTGAGCAATTCTGCTGCCGCACGACTGTAAGCGGAGTGTCCTGAAACATAACCGGCAAAAGGGGGCGAAACAAAAGTTGGGCGCTGATATGGCCACCAGTATTTTGCCCGAACCCAGCCGACACCTGCTACATCTGTTTCGGGGTCATCAATATGGTCGGGCCCATTCCATGCCTTCAGTTTTATTTCATTGATGTATTCCCCTTCTTTTCCAGCCAACGAATCACCCGATTCTATCAATTCGATGTAGCCAGGTATAAGCGGTAAGCCCGCATGGTGATAATTGGGTAAATTAGGGTCGCTACTTTGTCCCAACTCGGCCATGCCACGAATGGCGGAAACGGGCCGCACGGAATCGTACCAACCTTTAATGCCCCAAACGCTAATGGCTACATCATGCATGGCTCCGCCGAGCACAAAATAGCCTTTTACGTCCCATTCGAGGTTACTGAGGATGGAGCCTTCCCCACGCATTTTTTTCACCAGATCAGGGTGGTCGCTGACGTAATTGAAAATGGTAAACCAATGTCCGGGAGGAGTTTCAGAATCTGGCCCATCCGCCCAAAATTCTGCAAGCACTCTGGCATAGTCAGCCCGGTGAACTATTTGCGGTTCATAAGGCTGTCCGGTCTTTGGGTTTAAGGCATGCCCCATTCCAGTGTCGCCGCCCTCAAACAGGTCGTAAAAATCGTGATATTCCAAAATGTCTTTCGGATAGGAGGAAATACTGCCCACTGAAGCAGGCGAAATATCAATCATGACCCCATCAGCGGGGTCAACCAAGGAAGACCAAACTGAAACCAGCGCATAACCCCATTTGTATTCCTCAGACATTGTATCACTTTGGTCAACATTGAGCAAAGGTGGAGGCCCAGGATCGTGATAAACCCAGTATTCGTTGCCATCCCGTTGAAAAATATTGGCATCATTCCGATCAAGCGAAAATGGTAGTACCCTTCCCCATTCGGGACTGACGAATTCAGGCGTTGTTTCATTGCTTACAATACCGCTCTGGCCAATAAACAAAGCAAACGAAAGTGGTTGCCAACGATTCAAATCTTCAATGTCAGGGTTGCCGGGCACTTCAACGAGCATAGGCGGATTGACAGGCCTGTAATACAAGTTTTCATATTTGCCAGCCTGATTCGACCCATCCCGCAAGCCGTATTGGATTACTTTCTCTGCGATATAATTCCCCAATTCAGCAGGACCGCATTTGTAATTGGTAGAAGTATTCAATCGGTCATACCCAAGGGAATCCATCAAAACATTCATCCGATTGTACAATACGTATTTGGAAGGGGCAAAAGAAAAACGGTGCTCCAATAAGCGGTACACCGCAAAACTCATGGCCTCTTCTTGTGCGGCCTGTATATCATCTGGCATGGGTGTTCCTGTAAAAGGGATGGTAATGCCATGCACTGTTTTTCCCAATAAATAAGTATCACCAACGTCGCTGTAAACGGCCCACGCATCGTACATCGCAACACTGGTATGGAAAAGATTCCTTGCATGGATCGTGGGCCTTGCAATATCACGTCGAATAGCTCCCAACAATTGTTCATTCCAAAGCCGGGCAACTGAGTGTTGTGCAGGGGCTGAAGTAACAGCCATGAGAAGGGCAAAGAGAAAGAGGGTTTGCTTTGTCATATTTTGATTGAATGATTGTAACTATTCAGATAGCACAGAGAGAAAGAAAAAATTTCATTTTTTCTTTCTCTCTGTGAGGCTAGGTGTTTTTTGATAAAAATTGAAGATTTTCATCAAAAAACACCCCATGCTAAACAGTTACAAATGATTTTACTTACAACAAAAACCGATAAGTAAATTTCACCAAAAATATGTTATGTGCCTTTTCTGAAAAAACATTTTCAAAAAGACTTTCGCCAAGCCGTGTGTCGAGGTCATCAAATGCATCGGGCGAGTTGTTTTGCGACCAAACGAGGAACACTGTTGATCCAGGCACATATTCCCATCGCAGGACTAAATTGGAGCGGAACTGTACAAAATTAAAATCAGGGTTATCAAAAGAATAGTCCGTCTGTCCATCGGTATTTTCATCTACCAAATAGACATCCTCAGATTCATTATAGCTCAGTTGATTTTCTGAAAACCTTTGGAAACGTTTGTCAAAATCCTTGTTCAGGGCATCGGCCACATAGCCGAAATTTTTGAACCTTGGCCTGAAAATAAAGGGTTGCCCATAGTATTGGATGGTCAGGTCAGGGGTGATATTGTACCCCAATCTTGCCGTGAGCCTCAAATTCTTTCGATCAATCTGACTTACGATCGAACGGGTGCCATTGAGATAATCTATGTTATCAACCCATTGGTCTTGCTTCCGAAAGGATTCATTATAAGATGCCTGCAAGGAGAAACTCAACGCATCGAGCGGCTGGACGTTTACTCGTAAAGAAAAATTTTTGAATTTTGAATTACCGTTAAATGCGCCTCCAAATCCCTGATTGTAATTAAATCGAATTTTTTTACTGGAATTGGATTCGATCCACATGAAATTGCCGAACCCCGCCAATCTACGCATTGCCGATATACCCCTTAAGTTGTTATTCGAAATTTCCAATGGGTTGTAGAAAAACCCCGTTCCTGCACTCCAGAGATTTTTAAAATTGAAGTTGGCATTTACATTTCCTGCCACGTTGGTCAGGCGCCCTCCGAAGTCCCAGCGTGCCCAATGGTTATAATTAAAACGCAGGCTGTTGAAAATGGAAAATGGTTTTATGAAATGGTATCCTGCCCATGTGAAATGATTGATCTCGTCGGCAGTCTGCATGAAGCCGATGTCGTTGAGCTCAAGTTCGGGGGAACGCCATGTGGCACCCGTTTGGAATTTAAATATCTGTCCTTTTGAGCCTTGCTTGCCGCCATATTTAGCTAATGAAACTGTGCCTCCGTGACCAGTGAGCGAAGTACGGTTTGGATCAACTTCAACATAGTTGGCATCATTGCGTTGAAAGAGGTGGCCAATGGCTCTTTGGGTATTTTCGATGGCTTCCTTAGAACCTTCTACACGGCTAAAAATGCCTTTTGCCTGAAAAGTCCAAGTGCGGTTTTTCCAATAGTGCTGAAAATCCACACCACCAGAATAAGCTCTTTTGTGCAGGATGTCTTCCAGACCTTCGCCCCGGTTGACAGAGGTGAAAACACCACCTATCACGGTTTCCCCTTCCTTGATGTCTTTTTGCAAACGGCCCACAAAATAATTGGCCCAAGGTTCAACCGTCTCTTCCCGGCGGTTGCCTTCTTTGTCGATCACTGCCTTCTCCGCTTGGGTAACACTTTCCAAAATGCCTATAGACCAACCCTTTTTTGTTTTTCCACTAAATTTGGCCGCTCCCAAAATAGAAGTATTGGTAGGCACATCGGCATACTCCTCATCTCCAAGGTCAGGGTCGCTGTGCGGTGAACCACCAATACGGCGGGAATAAAAAAGCAAGTCTTGATCATAGTCACCTCCCGCCTCGGAATTGGAAATTTGATAATCAAAAATATTCCTGCTTTCAATAAAAAATGGCCGCCTTTCTGAAAAAAAGTTTTGAAAGCCATCCAACCGCACAGCAGAGGGGTCCGCTTCCACCTGACCAAAATCGGGGTTGATGGTCAGGTCAAGTATCAGGTCACTGGTAACGGCAACTTTAGCATCAAGGCCACCGGAAACACTGCTGTCATTTCCATCGGCAAAGGGGTTGCCTTCTTCTTTTTGGAATGTCTCGGTTTGGGCAAGCACATAAGGTTGGATTTCTATTTGGCGTTGGGGAGGTACGTTTTTCAGTCCGTGCAATTCGCCGAACCGGCTCACCCAACCTGAGCCATTTCGAGGAATGTGCTGCCAAGTGGAGCGTTCTTGCTTTCTAAATAGACGCCGCATCACTTGCAGGCCCCATACATGGTTTTCATTTTCTCCATCGTACCGCAATTGGCTGAACGGGATTTTCATTTCTGCTGTCCAACCGTCCTTGTCCACATTCGTTTTCCCATACCAGATCGGGTTGAAGCTCTCGTCCCAATCATTGCCATTATTGGAAATAAACTCGTCATTGCGAACCCCTGAAACAGAAAGGGTAAAAGCAAAACCAGTCCGTAGGTCATGGTAACTGTCTATTTGCACTTCTATCCAATCGCCTGGGAAATCATCCCGCCTCCCCATGCGCTTTTCTATTTTTTCCGGTTCTGTATCATAGCATCTGAATGCAAAATACAAGTACTTCTCATCGTACATGATTTTGAACTTGGTATTTTGAGTGGCTGGCATCCCATCATCCGGTTGCCACTGTTTGAAATCAGAATCCCAGGCAACCAAACCCCAGGCCCCTTCATCGGGAATGCCATCTAAAATGATTTCCTTTCCGTTCAGGTCTTGTGTAAAATATTGGCGTTTTTCAAACGGCGGGTCAGGTTCATTGGCAAAACCAATTTGAGCAAACAGAAGTGCTACGGTCAGGCAGGTGGACTTTTTCATACAGAATTATTAAAGTCAGAACAGTTACACACTATAATTTAGAGAAAAGACATTAGAAGAAATTATCAAGTTGCAGTTATTCGTTGAGGGGTGGGCATAAATAATAACCAATTAACCGTGGTTTTTAGGCCACGAAGACGCAAAGTTTTCAATTCATAAATTATTCATCTTAGTGTCTTCGTGCCTTTGTGGCTGAAAATCAACTATTTGAATTATGCCCACTCCTCAGTTATTCGTTGGATTCCACCAATCTGAACGTTTTGCTGAACCATCAAAAAAAGGGTTTGAAAGTGAGGGATTAAAGTTGAAATTGCATTTTGTAAGTTAATACACTAAATATTGCCATTGGTTTAAATGGCTTTTTTCAAATGTTCTTTTGCCTGATTCTTTGCATAATTTCGTTGATATAGCTCTGGCAATAAATAATTAATATTCGTGACCTAAATCATGGTGATTTTAGAAATCACCATGATTTAATTTCAATTAAAAATTAATTGCCGAAGCTAATAAAGCTGTTTGCGAATGAAAGAAACAACTCATTTTTATAAAAAGGCATGTTCGCTTGTTTATCATGAAACTAAGTATTCACTTCAACTCAAACCCAGCCTCCAGTACCTCCACCGAATTTCCTCCAACAAATACTTTGAACCTACCTGCTTCTGCTTTAAAACTCATGTCTTGTGTATAAAATTTCAAATCATCGCTGCTCAAAGTAAACGTCACTTTTCGGCTTTCACTCGGCTGCAAGTTTATTTTTTGAAAACCCTTCAATTCCTTCACGGGACGGGTCACGCTCCCCACAAGGTCACGTATATAAAGTTGTACCGTCTCCTCCCCTGCCCTACTGCCAGTGTTAGTGATGGTCATATTTATTTTAAGTGTTTCGTCAAAACCAATTAATTTTTTATCTAATTGTAAATCACTGTATTTGAATGTAGTATAACTCAAGCCATAACCAAAAGGATAAAGTGGTTCATTAGGTACATCTATGTATTTCGAAGTGTATTTGTCTTTTGCATCAAATGGCCGACCCGTATTTTTCATGGAATAATAAATGGGAATTTGGCCAACATTGCGGGGAAAGGTGATGGTCAATTTTCCACTTGGATTGTAATCCCCGAAAAGCACATCAGTGATAGCAGATCCAGCCATTGTTCCCAAATGCCACGCATTGACGATGGCAGGAATGTTTTCATCCATCCACTCAATCGTTAGTGGGCGGCCTGCCATAACAATGGCAATTACGGGCTTGCCTGTAGCATGGATTTCTTCCAATAATGCCTGTTGTGCGCCGGGCAGTCCGATGTCGCTGCGACTGGCAGCCTCTCCATTTTGGCGGAAATTTTCGCCAATGGCCATGATGACCACATCTGCTTGCCTGGCCACCTCAAGAGCCTTGGCAAAACCACTCTGGTCACTGTTTTCAGTCGAACAACCTTGTGCATATAGAATATTGGAATTGGGTGCAGCATCTTTTAGCGCTGCAAGCAATGTCACCACTTTAGCAGCAGCGCCAGAGGCATGCCAAGTGCCAAGCATGTCCTCGCTTGCATCGGCCAAAGGGCCGATTAGGGCGATCGTTCCCACATTTTTGGAAAGTGGCAAAAGCGGTACACCATCCACAGCTTGGTTTTTCAACAAAACAATGGATTTGCGTCCCGCCTCTCTGGCGTGCTGCATAAGTTCTTCTGATAAAACAACCTGCTTTTCCCTTTCTTCATTTGAATATCTATAGGGGTCTTTAAACAGGCCGAGTTCCATTTTTTTTATCAAAATGCGCCGAACGGCGTCGTCTATTTTTGTTTCAGTGACTTTGCCTTCTTCGATTGATTTTTTCAAATAGTTTTGAAAAACGGCTCCTTGCATATCCATGTCCACTCCCGCAGTGATCGCCAACTCACCTGCATGTTTTTCATCCGCCCCAAAGCCATGATCCACCATTTCATTGATGGAAGTATAATCGGTAACGATGAAGCCATCAAAACCCCATTCTTCTCGTAATACCTTGTCTAACAAAAACTTAGAACCAGAGGCAGGCACACCATCATATTCATTAAAAGAAGTCATCACAGTAGCCGCCCCAGCATCCAAGCAAGCTTTATATGGTGGTAAATAGACCCCCCGCAACTCCCTCTCGCTCATGTCCACGGTGTGGTAATCACGGCCTGCCTGAGAAGCTCCATAAGCAGCAAAATGTTTTACACAAGCCAATAAGGTAAATGGATCAGAAAGATCATCGCCTTGAATGCCCTTGACCTTGGCAGCTCCAATTAGGCCACCCAAATAGGGATCTTCCCCTGCCCCTTCTGCAATACGCCCCCAACGAGGGTCACGGCAGATATCCACCATTGGATTGAAAGTCCAATGAAGGCCGCTTGCAGCTGCTTCTTTGGCTGCCAGCCGTGCCGATTTTTCAATGAGCCCCATATCCCAGCTACATGCTTCGGCCAGTGGTATTGGGAAAATGGTTTTATGCCCATGAATTACATCATATCCGAAAAGAAGCGGAATGCCAAGGCGGGTTTCTTCTACTGCCATCCGCTGCAATTCCCGGTTGTATTTTGCCGTATGAGCATTGAAAATATTTCCACATCGGCCCGACTTGATGTCTTCTTTATAACTCTCTCGCAAAGTCGGACCTGTCTTGTCCCAACTGCTGGTATAAAGGGTCATTTGGCCGATTTTTTCCTCCAAGGTCATTTGGCCAATGAGGGCATCAGCCCTGTTTATGAAGTTGTTTTGTGCAATGGCTTGTGTCAGAATGGCCAACGCAATAATGGATAGTGTAAATTTTTTCATATTCTCTTTAAAGGGGTCGAAAACCCTTGTTTTTGGAATTAAGTTGTTGCTTTAATTTATTCTTTATCGCTAAGGTGTTCTCCAAGCTTTACTAATACGTTCCCCTGTACCGATGATCAAACCGCCTTCCCCTGTCCCTCTTCAATGGCATCTCTTGCCCATCCGATCGTTCCAGCCAATCGAACAATTTATTTCTCAATTCAGCGGATAACTTCGTGTAAGCTGTATCACGAATGAGGTTGTTCATTTCTTCTGGGTCATTTTGCAAATCATACAACTCATTGATGTCCCAAACGCCATTATACCGGATGTACTTCCAACGATTGGTGCGGATGGCATGAACAGTTGGCGTTTGCGGAAAGGCCCTTTCCCAGAAATACTCATAAAACATGGTGTCCGGCCAATTGGCTCCTTCTTCACCACGCAACAAGGGAGCAAATGATTGTCCATCCATTTGTTCTGACATTGGCAACCCTGACAGGTCGAGGATGGTTGGGGCGATGTCAATGTTTCGCACCAATTGCTCAACCACCGTTCCTTCTGGGATATAGCCTTTGCCCATTGCCAATAATGGAACCCGCATGGACTCTTCATAAGCTTGTCGTTTATCAATCAGGCCATGTTCACCAAAAGAAAAGCCATTGTCGCCCATGTAAAACACAACCGTATTTTCCCATAAATCATTGTCATCCAAATATTTAAGCACTTGCCCAATGCTTTCGTCCACGGCCAGTAGGGCCTCTGTATACCGTTTATAAAAAGTGTCAAAATCATACGCCCCGTGATACATATGGTCTACACCATGCCATGAGTAGCGTTGTTCTTTAACCCAATTTGGTACATCCTCATAATTGTAATCCTCGGAAGAGACCAATGCTTTGGGATGGCCTGGGGGGTGCATGGTCTTGGCATAGTTAATTTTTTCGTTTTCATATTTACCCAAATGGCGCTTAGCTGGGTAAAATTCCGAATGTACTGCTTTATGGGAAAGGTAGAGGAAAAACGGCCGTTCCGTGTTCACGCTGTCCAAAAACTCAATGGCGTATTCTGTAAGCAGGTCCGTCATGTAGGTACTATCCTTGAATTCCAGCCGCTCACCGTTTTTATTGATGACTGGGTTGTAATATACACCCTGCCCTCTAAAACTTGCCCAATAATCAAAGCCAGGTTGTGGCTTATCGTCCTTTTCGCCCATATGGAATTTTCCAATGAACCCTGTTTGATAGCCAACCTTTTGCATGTATTCAGGAAAAAATGTCAGTCCATTAGGTATAGGTGAAGAATTGTCAATAATCTGGTGCCGGTGAGCATACATGCCTGTCAGGATGGACGCCCTGCTCGGCGAACAGAGTGATGTGCTGACAAAGGCGTTTTTCAGGTGTGCCCCTTCCCGTGCCATCCGATCCATATTAGGGGTTTCTAGGAAAGGAACTTTTCCCATAAAGCCCATGAAGTCGTAACGGTGATCGTCGGAGAGGATGAAGATGACATTTTTGCGGTTGGGGTTTGGGGGAGAAGATTCTGTTTTTTCACTGCATGAGGAAAAAAGGAAGATAAATATAAAGGCAAAGGTCATTAGCTCACTAAACCTCTGGGGCTTAGTAAAATCCATAGTAATTAGATGTTTTTCAATTAGTTCCATTTTAATTCTCAAATCCAAGTTTTTTCAAGCCCGCCTGCACCTCTTCACAAGACATGAACAAATCCCACAAAAGCCCACTGCGGTGATTCTCCATCATCACCACGATTGGCCCCTGGTCAATGGCAAGGTAGCGACGGGGAAACCAATCTGCCCGTTCACAAAAAGCATCGTAAAAGCCATAATTACCAAACAGTCGTCCGCCGAGGTCGTCGTAAAAATGCCGCATGGCAGCCATGCTCTGCTCCGGTGAGTAGGGAAAAGAAGCTAATGCTGCCGTTGGGGCAATGACACCTAAATCTTCATCCGGTTTGTGGCCGGCATAGCCTTTGAGCGAGTAGCTCGATGTCAGCCCCCAAGTGTCTTCTCCGTAGCCTGGAAAGTTCTTTGGATTTTCCACACAATATTTATAATCAATCATCACATGGGCGACATTGTGTTGCCAGTAATCAGCGTATTGATCCTTCAATTTGCGGGGATCAAGGCCAAGGAAGGAATAGTGCGCCCAGAAAAGCGGTCCGCCGTAATTCGGGCCTGCTTGATGCCGCAAAGGGATGGTATACCCATATTTTTCAATAGGTTTTTCCAAAACCATTTTTCCATTTTCAGCCCAACCATCGTGATAAACCTCAGCAGGTACGCCATGCGTTGGTGAGCAGGCAGCAAGGACATAAGTGATGAGGCATTCGTTATAGCCACGGATGCGGAAGTTCATTTCATAAGCATAGTTTGGCGACCAATGCCAAAAGAGGACGTTCTCCTTATCGGCGCCCCGGTGCCAGTCCCATTCTACCTCCTTCCACATTTTATCAATGCGGGCGGCGAGGTTTTTTTCGGCTTCATTTCCATCTTTGAAATACTGACGAACACAAAGTAGACCTTGTATCAAAAAACTCGTTTCGACTAAATCACCGCCATCGTCCCTTTTGGAAAAGGGGACGACCTTCCCCGTTTCTCCATTCCACCAATGCGGAAAGACGCCATGAAAGCGGTCGGCCTTGTCCAGCCAGTCCATGATTTTCACCAATCGCTCAAAGCCTTGTTGCCTTGTAATGAAAGCCCGTTCGATACCTACCAGCATGGCCATTACTCCAAAACCACTGCCGCCGGAAGTGACAATGTTGGGAGGATGGGCCGGGTAAATACCATCAATATGAAACCGTTCACGGGCAAGGCCAGAGGTCGGTTCTGCACCGTCCCAGAAGTATTGAAAAGTCTTTTCCTGAACGAGTGTATATAACTCATCATCAGACAGTTGGATAGGGGTAGAAGTGGGTGGGTCTTGCGAAGAGGAAGGGCTGTTTCCACAAGAAAAAAGAAAAAGAAGAAGTAGGATGAATTGGTATTTCATTGTTTGTTTGTAGCTGTTAAGCACCTTTCCATAGTTGGGAGAATTATCTCCCAATGTTGGTGATCGGAAAAAGAATCTCCTTCTGCTTCGACACTTTTGGGAGATAAATCTCCCAACCACGAAGGAAGCGAGATTTGCTAAGGATGAGTGCTTAAATTAGCAAGGCATTTGAAATGACCTGCTAATGAAGCCCTCAAAAATCAAATCCCAGTTTCGTTAGCCCCTCCTGCACCTCAGGGGCTGACATGAATAAATCCCATAGCAGTCTTGTCCGGTAATTTTCGATCATCCCAATGATCGGCCCCTGATCGATAGCGAGGAACGAACTGGCCGTCCAGCCCGCCGTCGGATTGAAGGCATCGTAAAAACCGTACTCCCCCCAAAGGCGGTCACCCATCGTATAATAGAAAAAATGCAATGCCTCCATGCTCTCATCAGGTGTAAATGGGAAGCTCGATAGTGCAGCAGTTGGAGTAATCACTCCTCGGTCATTAGTAGGTGAGTGGGCTGAGTAACCGCTGTTCCCGTCACTGGCAGTGAGGCCCCAGCAGCGTTCACTATATGCCACAAAGTTGTTGGGGTTGAGGATGCAGTGTTGCCTATTTATTAATGTATGGTTGACGGCTTGCTGCCAATAATTGGCGTATTGGTCGGAGAGCATGGTGGGGTTGATGCCCAAAAAAGTGTACTGCTCAAAGAACAACGGGCCGCCCACATTCGGGCCAAGTGGCAATTCAATACCGTAAAAATCGCCGCCGTTCACCATTGCCCCATTCCTCGCCCAGCCATTGTCATACACTTCTTTAGAAATGGGGTAGGTAGGTGACGAAGCCGCCATGATGTAAGTGATGAGCGCCTCGTTCCAACCGCCGATTTTGTGGTTTTTTTCCCATGCAAAATTGGGCGACCAATGCCAGTACAGCACGTTTTGCCCGCCCTGTGTATGCCAGTCCCATTCCACCGTATGCCAGAGGTCATTGATGTCGTTGATAAGTGTTTGCTCTTGCGGGTCACCGAGGTTGAGGTATTGGCGGACGGTGAGCAAACCCATTACGAGGTAACTCGTTTCCACGAGATCGCCGCCATTGTCATTGGGGGAAAATGGAACAACCTTCCCTGTTTCGCCATTGAGCCAGTGCGACCAAACGCCATGGAATCGGTCGCTTTTATTTTGCAAAAAATCAATGATTTTCTCCAAACGCTCGATACCCTCAGCACGGGTGATGAAGCCCCGTTCCATGCCTACCACAATGGCCATCAAACCGAAGCCACTGCCACCTGAAGTGACCGTATTAGTGGAAGCACTACGCTCCCTCGAAAGGCCACTGACCGGGTGGCCAAAATCCCAGAAGTATTTAAAGGTCTGCTGTTGAACAAGAGTTAAGAGTTCTTCATCAGAAATAATGGGAAACTTGGGTGTCTCGTCAATTGCTGTGTAAAAATCACGGTTGAATTCTGTAAAAGGGTTACCATTTTTGGACTGCAAGCTGCCCAATATACGGAGGGTTATTTTGGATAAATAGGGTTCTTCATTTTGCGAAGCGATGATGATTTCCTGCTCGTTGTTGCCATAGCTGAGTTCATATTCTACGGGGAAACCAGCGCGGGAAAGGAATAAATTGTCACCCAATTCTGTGAGGTCAACTGGATGGGAAAAAGTGGCTTCGATGGCAAACATCCGGCTAACGTCTGTAATGCGTCCGGTCTGCTTCAAGTCTTGTCCATCAACAGTCACTTGTTCCAAAACGAGAGGGTTTTTCGCTGTAACAAACTGAAAATCAATACCTGCAAAGTTTTCACCGCTTTCTTCACTTTTTATTTCATCGGTTAAATGGAGGTCGTATGTAGTGCCTTCCTCTAAAGGTTGGTTGGGTAATGCCGAAACGGTTTTGCCGTTATCGAGGAAGGAAAAAGTGAGGGCGATGTCAGTACTTCCGTTTTTCTTTAGGTCAAAATTTTGGGAAATAGCTGTTTGGACAATAGGTTCGGAAAAAGTGACGACCAATGGTTGATCAATAGGCGTATTTTCCACCACCGAACCTAATTTCAAGTTTATAGTGCCAACCCTCGCCGACACGAGTTGGAAAGATCCCGTTCCCATGCCACCGCCACCCGTTTCATCCTCTTTTTTACAGGAAAAAAGGAGCAAAGACAAAGCAAAGCCCAGCAGCGTGCAATAGGTTATTTTTCCGAAAAATAATTTCACAAAAAAGAAAAAGAAAACCTGTGGGGACTGGCTGCCCCCACAGGTTTGGTTGGAAAAAATTAAGGCTTCTCAGCATCATAAAGTTCCGTCACCTCTGTCGAATTCAGAGGTACATCCCAGATACGGAGGTCATCCAACATGCCCTTGAAGTGGTTGGAAGTTGGGAAATCGTAACCGCCCCAAGGCTCCGTGTCCCAGTGAGTAGTTTCGATATCATGGTTGAAACCAAGGGCCAATGCCTTGCCAATCACATCCGTACCAGCATCAGAATCGTCGAAGGTCAAACCAGTAATATTCAACAAGCCGGTGGTCAAGTTGAAGTTGTCAGTTTCAATCAATTCACTGTTGATGTACAGGTGACGTTTTTTGGCTGCGGCATCATAAACGATCACTACGTGAGCCCATTGGCGGGCAAGCCTTGAAGCAAGGCCACCTTCAGCCGTCAGGTCTTTTTCAAACTCAACGCCTACCCAGCCACCGTTCATTCCATCCTTGCCATCGGCATTAACGAAAAAGTCGTTGGCAGATGTCGTACCATCATCACGCTGATAACGGCCAGTGAATTTCATCGTCTGAGCGGTACCGCCAACTTCAACAAAGAAGCCATACACGTCGCCAACACCCATCACGAAGTGACCAGCCTTGCCTCCACCTGCGTTGAGGTGATCAAGAGTGTCCACCCATACCCAGTAGCTGATGGTCATGCTTTCATTGATAAGCCCGTCACCATCTGGGATTTCAATGAGGCTCACGTCACCATCAAAAGTAGCCGCACTTCCAATGCTACCAAAACGGTCAGGGCCATACCCCATGCTGTATTCGACGCCGTTTTGTGCACCATCGGCCGAGTTGGCATTTCCATTAAGCGGCCAGTGGTTCAATTGGTTTGCCTCTTGGGGAGGCACCACATCAGCGCGGCCAGCAGTAGTGAAGGAGCGGGTAACTGCCGTGAATGTTTCACCACCTTCGCCTTCTACAGCACCAATTTCCAAGGTATAAACAGCTCCCCTTTGAAACAGCAAATCGGGGTCAACCCTAACGGCTGCACCTGTATGGGTAACAGTAGAGGAAACATCTGCCCCACCTAGGGTCAGCTTGACGTTAGCCGTAGCTGATGCATTGGTAACAGGTACATCGAAAGTAACAGTGATAGTAGCATCCAAGGGAACATCAGTGGCAGCCGCAGCTCCATTAAGATCCAGTGTGACGGCATTTCCTGACATCAAGTCAGTCCCTGCCGCTTCTATGGAAACGATGCCAAGAGCGTCTGGGCCACTGCCCTCATCGTCTCCACAACCGAAAGTAAAGAGACTCACCGCCAAAATTGCTAAAAACGAAATTTTGAAAAGTTTCATAATTAAAAATGGTTTGGTTAAGTAAATGATTTTTATTTCAAGTAAAATGTAAAAATGATAAAGCAAAAGGTAAGACCGTTAATGTCATTCCATACGTTTGTTTTTTCTTATTAATTCTTCCGCTTGGTTAGGTAGAAAAATCTCATCAAGTAAAAACAACGACTTATTGACAATCATATCCTTACTTTTTTACTTTCCCATTTTAACTTCCTCTTGCAATTTAAACGAACTACCAGCATCCCAGTTTTTCATCCAAAAAAGAATGCAGTATAGGTCACCAATTTGGGTTTTGTTCCAAAGCTCCTTCCGACAGGTCTATCTCCGCTTGTGGCATAGGTAACAATTCATGCTTGCCTGCTACAAAGCCCAATGGGCCGAGCACGGCAACTGCATTGCCCGTCCGTACAAGGTCGAAAAAGCGGTTTTGTTCCATGGCCATTTCGACTTGCCGCTCGTGCAGGATGATGTCCCGAAGGGCATCTTTGTTTGTTTCGGTTATGTCGGGGAGAATGTTTGGATTGCCGCCACGAGCCCGCTCCCGTACCTTGTTCAGGTGGGTGAGGGCGTCGTTGGGTTTGCCAAGTTCATTGGCTGCTTCGGCAGCAATCAATAGTATGTCAGCAAGTCGCAGCACCCGCACGTTGTAGTCCCAGCTTTCCACCACCGTTGAACCTGGGGAATTGACTTTTTGGTTGTAGTATTCGATTTCCACGACGTTGTCATTGGCATCATACGTCGTGTCAGGGGTGGCCGGATCGCCAAGGATGGTTTCGCCATTTACTGTTTCGCCCAACTCAATTATTGAGGCATCGCGGCGTGGGTCACCCGGTTCAAATGCATTGTACAGGTCAAGTGTTGGGCGGTTGAAGCCCCAGCCGTTGTTGGGGTTGCCGCGGGTTCCTTGGGTTTCGCCGTATTGATGGCCTCCGTCACCGAATCCAAAAGGGCGGGCACCTACCTCGAAGATAGAACCAGGGCCAAATTCGCCTGCTTTGTCATGGACATTTGCATAGTCGGGATCAAGTGAATATTGGCCGGAATTGATGACTTCCAAAGCATATTTTTCTGTATTTGAAAAATCATTTTGATATAAATAAACTTTGGACAGGAGGGCTTTTGCCGCTCCTTTCGTGGCACGTCCGATATCCTGATTGCTATAGTCGCTTTGTTCCGGTAAGTTATCAATGGCAAAGAGCAGGTCTTCAACTACGAGGTTGTACACTTCTTCTTTTGAGCTTCTCGATAAAATCCGTTCTGGCGCAGTAGAAGTCACGAGTGGAACACCGCCATAAAGGCGAACCAATTTAAAATATGTCATCGCACGAATAAACCTTGCCTCAGCAATAAGGCGGTTTTTCAATCCAGCATCCATGTCAATGCCACCTGCACGTTCAATCACCACATTGGTCCGCTTGACGGCAAGATAGAGGTCGGCATACCAGTTGGCCACGAGGTCAGTAGACGCGTTGAAGGTGAAGTTGTCGAAAATACCCGCCACCGATAGGCCATCACCTGGATTGCTGCCCTTACGGGTATCATCAGACATCATATCCAATACGGGGAAACCACCATAATACCGCCATCGCCGCAATGCATTGTAACAGGCGTTGGTGGCCCAAATGGCATCGGTTTCGTTCTGCATAAATTTTGTTTCCTCTACTTCGCCCTGTAGGCCGTGGTCGAGGAAATCTTCTGAACAAGATTGAAAGGCGACGATCGACAATAAGCCGAAAACGGTGGCTATTATTTTTTTCATAATGATGATTTTTTTCAGATGTCTTGAACCGGAAGGCGATCCTAAAATCTGCCTTCCGGTTCTCTTTCACCTCCTTTTCCTTTCAAGACATCAAACCAAATTAACGAAACCATTATTAATTGATATTTGGGTGTTTTGGTAAAAAGGCTTATCGATGTAACGGATACCAGATCTTTGCAGCCGATATACCGTTAAACCGCGCACCGATACACTGCATACTTGCGTTAGGTATTAAAAATTAGTGTTATGAGCATCCCTCAATACTCCAACACCTTAAAATCCCAAATTCAAACCAAGCGAGTACACTGCCGTCACGGGGTATGTCCCCAAGTCAATGCCAGAGGACAGGGCGTTTTGGCTGGCGATCTCGGGGCTATAACCAGAAAAATCAGTCAGTGTAAGCACATTTGTCCCCCGAAGGAAAACACTGGCATTTTGCAACCTCAACTTTTCCAACAATACATTGCCGGGCTTGTAGGTTAGCGAAACACTCCTCAATCGTACGAAAGAGCCATCCTCAATGAAATAAGAAGAAGGCAGATAATTATTGCCACCAGCCGTCAACCTTGGTTCGGTAGTACTGGTGTTGGGCCCAGTCCAGCGGTCGATTATGTTGGCTTCAAAATTTTGCAAGTTTGGCCGGACAGCCCTCTTGCCATTGTATATTTCATTCCCGAATTGCCCTTGAAGGTCAACCGACAACTCTACATTTTTGTACCCCACAGTAAAATTCAAACCTCCAAGATAATCGGGGATATATGAACCGATAAAAGTACGGTCATCGGCATTGATTTGGCCATCGTTGTTCGCATCCTTGAAACGGAGGTCGCCGGGCCGTTGCCCAGCAAGTGAGTTGGCGCTGGTGATCTCATCCTGCGTTTGGAAAACTCCCTCCACCTGGTACCCGAAAAATGCACCAATGGGGCGGCCCGTTTCCGTACGCGTAACGAGTTGGCCGTTACCAAGGGGACCATCGGAAATAAATTCGTCCGCAGCGCCTATGTCCAATACCTCGTTTTTCAACTTAGAAGCCAACAGGCTAACCGAATAGTTGAATTCGCCACTGCGCTCCTTCCAGGTGAGGAACAGTTCAAAGCCTTTGTTCTCCACATCGGCAGCATTGAATACAACCCTATTGAACGGGCCGTTTCCAAAGTGGGCTGGGATGAGAAGTGGTACGAGTACCTCATTAGTTTTTTTCCGATAGTAGTCAATTTCGCCACTGAGTTTGCCATCCATCAGGCCAAATTCCAGCCCCAGATCAAGTGACTCAGTGTTTTCCCACTGTAGGTTGGGGTTGCCTGCATCAGTGAGCGAGGCACCGGGGAAAAGCTCTTCAGCAATGCCCAATACTGCCTCCATGTCGTTAGTACTGACCCTTGCAAAACGGGAGCGGTAGGGTATCTTGTCGTTGCCGTTCACGCCCCAACTGCCCCGCAGTTTAAGGGTGCTAAATAGATCCAACTCCTTAATGAAACCCTCTTCTGACAAACGCCATCCGAGGGCGATGGAAGGAAAGTTGCCGTAGCGGTTGTTTGGGCCAAATTTGGAAGAACCATCACGGCGAAAAGTAGCGGTGAAAAGGTATTTATTGTCTAAAGTATAATTTGCCCGGAAGAGATAAGAGATATAAGAGAATATTTCAGCCTCGTTCTTGGAATCCAGGGTTGTCGCATCACCAGCATTGAGATACCAGAAGTCACGTTCTTCCCGGAGCAAGTTTTCAATAGTACCTTCAAACTTATCCTTATTAGTTTCCTGTGAGGTGTAACCTGCCAACACCCCAAAACGGTGACGTCCAATCTCCTTATTATAACGCAAGGTATTTTCCCAGATCCAGATCCTTTCAGCATTCCTTTTTCGGGTCAGGTCATTTATTTCATTAGTCTGTGTTGGTGACACATGGAAAACGGGTGAAAAGCTAACATTTTCAAACAACAGCCAATCCAACTGGTAGCTCGTCCGAAAGGTCAAACCTTGTAAAATGTTGATGTCCGTATAGAGGTTGCCAACTCCTCTCGAACGGTCGTCGAAATTGTTGGAATATTCCAAGGCAGCAATGGGATTACCGCTGCCAAATACTTCCAGGAAGTTACCATCATCATCCAATGGTTCGGTGGTAGGCCAAGCCCGATAGGCGGTGGCAATTACGCTGGGTGCATTGCGTTTGTCTTCTTTGGAAAAAGCGAGGTTAGTGCCGATGGTGAGGAAACTGGTTGCTTTCAATTCGTTATTCAGCTTAAGGGAAATACGCTCGTAATCCGATTTTTCCACCACTCCATCTTGGGTGTAAAATCCACCGCCGAGATAATAAGTATAGCGGTCGCTGCCTCCTGACACAGAGAGGTCGTATTGCTGAATGGGAGCACCTTGGGTAATCACTTCACTCTGCCAATCGGTATTGGGCAGAATGTCCACATTATTAAATGTACCAGGATTGAGTTCATTGACAGCGGCTGTAAACCCTCGGGTATCCAACAAGTCAATTTTTTGGTGGACAAACTGGGTGCTGTAAGTCACACCTGCGCTTACAACAGCTTTGCCTTCCTGCCCTCGTTTAGTGGTGATAATAATAACGCCATTTGCCCCACGAGTGCCATAAATGGCAGTGGCCGAGGCGTCTTTCAGCACCTCAATACTCTCAATGTCTTTTGTGTTCAGGAATGAAATGTCATCAAGGATGACCCCATCCACCACAAAGACTGGGGCTGCCCCCCCAAGCAAGGTGGCTACCCCACGAATACGAACTACAGGGTTTTCTCCAGGGTTGCCCGAAACACTGCTCACCTGCACACCGGGCACTTTCCCTTGTAATGCCTGTAATGGGTTCGAGTCGGGGTTTTTGACTAGGTCATCGCCTCTGACGGAATAGACAGATCCCGTTAGGTCACTTTTCCGCATCGTACCATAACCAATGACCACAACTTCTGCCAGCAATTCTGAAGCTGACTCCATAATCACGTTAATGGTTGGCTGGCCGTTGACTGCCACTTCGTAGTCGGCAAAACCAGTATAGGAAAAAACCAAGGTGTCGCCAGCATTATCTATATTGAAAGCATAGCTACCGTCCAAATCGGTGATCGTTCCAACAGCTGTCCCTTTCACCACCACGTTCACACCGATGAGCGGCAAGCCATCTTCTGAGGAAGTGACCACACCCGAAATTTGTTGGGCATGGGCACCTAGACTGATAAAAAGAAAGATTGCGACTAATTGGATAGGGCAAGATCGTTTCATACAGGATGAATTTAGGTTTCAAAAATGTCCAGTCGTATGTTGATTTAAAGAAAGTATCGGCCTAAGATGTCACGGGATGCGAGAAGTGAATTATTTGATTGGAAGTTGATTAAATAACAGCACAAATATAGGACAACACCAGACTGATCGAAAGTTATCGACCTCACTATGACTACGCCATATTTCATTTTTTTATAAAATATTGGATAATTATAAAACTATAAAATATTGATTTTAAATAAAATAAAACAAAATCTTTTAAACAAAGGGAAAAAAGACTTGGCAAAGCACCTCAACAATTCAAAATTGCATAAAAAACTCCGTCAAGTTATCAGCAGCAGTAAGCCCAAGTTTCCGTCGGAGGCGATACCGCTTGTTTTCGACCCCTCGCAAGGAGATGTTGAGCAGTGGGGCAATTTCCTTTGAGGAGAGATTCATTTTCAAGTAAGCTGCCAAACGGAAATCGCCTGGGGTCAGGTCAGGAAACTGCTCTTTGAGACGTTTAAAAAATTGGTCATGCAGTTGGTTAAAGGTCTCTTCGAAAACCTTCCAATCCTCCTCATTGGCAATATGGCCTTCCACCAACCTTGTCAATTGTTTTAATTTTTTGTTGACCAGGTCTGGACTCTTTTCTCTTTTTACCAAAACCAGCTCCTCGTTGATTTTCATAAGGGTTTCGTTTTTCCGAACAAGGCTCATAGTGGTGTCGGCAAGCTTACGGCTTTTGTTTAGCACTTCTGTTTGCAGGATGCGGTTTTCCGATTCTGTCCGTTGGCGCTGTAATTCTTTCGCTTTTTCCCGTTCCAATTTTTCCAAATGACGTTTCAGCCGATAATGGTGTAAATGATAAAGAAGTGCCAAGACCATGACTAAAAGCAGGAAGAATACCAACCCAGCCCATACTGTTTGGTGCCATAAAGGTTCGATGGAGATTGAAATAGACGCTATCTCTGGTGGAAATTCCGATTGCACTTGAAATTCATATTCCCCTGGGTTCAAGTTGGTAAATTCTCTACTGGTGGCATTGCCAAAGGCTGTCCAGTTTTGTTCGAAGCCAACAAGTCTATTTCGCAAGGATGGCGTATTTGAAAATAAAGGTTGTGTAAAATAAAAACGCAAATGTCGCTCGGAGGAATGAAAAACGAGTGTACTGTCCATGCCCCAAAGAACTTTTGGGTCCGGATCATTTTCGTTTACAGTAATCTGGGTAATCAGCGGCTTTGGTAAATGTCCAAAGCTCTGCTGTTTCTTACCATCACGCGGTAAAAGGGCATACCCCTCATCCACGCAGAAAAAGTATAAATCGTTCGTAAGTGAAAGGACACACCCATTCGACTGATGAAGGGAAACAGGGTATTGCTCTTGTCCATTTTCGTATCGCAAAATGACCTTTTCAGGAAAAATCAAAAATTCTTCCCCTTCTAAACCTCCCAGCCGCATGTATTCTCCTTTAAATTGCCCAAGGTGCATCTGTCCTTTTTTTTCATGCCAAAGGAAAAGTTCACCCATGTTTTTGACGTATATGTCTTTCCCTATTTTTTCAATATCCAGCCCGAATTCCGAAATTAGGCCATGCTTTGCTCCAAAGTTTTCAATATGTTGCACTTTAAGCAGATCAACATCCAATGTCAGCCTTGACAGCCCCTTACGGGGGTGTAAGGCCCAAATTTTTCCCTTTTCATCAAAAAAGAGTTTTCTCACTGGCAGGGGATAACCTGACAAGCGATGGGATAATTGCCATTCACCTAGATTGTTTTTTTGCATAACAGTGATCCCTATATATGTACCCACCACCATGACATCTTCTTGATTGGGATGTTTGGCCAGGTTGAAAGCTCCTGCTCTACTATCAAGAAATTCGAGGTTGCCATTTTTTATGCAAAACACTCCAGCGTTGTGGCAGCCTAAAAGTTGGCCATCCAACACCTGTAAATCCCAAACCTGACCTTGACTGCCTGACAACAGTTCGAAGGGTTCCTTACCGTTTGGAAACTTTTTATGAAAAACTCCTTGGTTTGTACCAACATAAAGTCGCCCATGATGAAAAGCACCAACATAAACCGTCCCGATCTGTCCTGATTTATCTCGGTAATAAAGGAGCGGCGAGTTGAGGTCTATCAAGTCAATTCCTTTGTCCAGCCCCACCCAGAGCATATTCATACGGTCTTCGAAAAGCGCCAGCACCGTATTGTTTTGCAGTCCGTTTTCCTGGTTGATCTGATGGAGTGTATTTCCTTTGGCATCGGTAATAAAAATGCCACTGAGTATCGTACCAAATACGAACTTTCCATCCGATAGGCGCAATGCTTTGTTTAACTGCAATGCTTTTAGGCGTTCGTTCACAGGCGTATCCCAATTAGAAAATTGTCCATCCTCATAGAGCCAAACACCTGCCTTTTGTGTACAGACCAACCACTTGCCATCGCCGTAAGGGAGAATTGTAGCAACACGTTCACCACTAAAAATTTCGCTGCCACGAATCAACTCAAACGAGCCGTTGGCCTTAAATTCAAATAGCCCTTTGCCAATTACCGGAACGATGAGCCGTCCATTCACTTCCTGGCAAAACATGATGTTGCCGGGCAGGTGTTCGACTTCCATTTTTTTAAAATCATATTTGTAAATCCTTGAAAAGGATTGGAACAATAATCCATTTGCCAAAGGATGGATGTGCCAAATTTCCTCCCCTGCAATCTGCGCATCTTCCACCAAATCGGTCAAGGAAACATATTCCTCCTCGTGCTTTTCGTTGATGTGCCAATAGCCCATGGTAGCAAAACCACCAACATATGTCCTCCCCTTTCCATCGTTGTACACAGTTCTAACGATCTGGTTAAAAGGTGTTTGCAAAGTTCGCCAGCGGGTGCCGTCGTAAGTGAGCATGCCGGCAGAGTTGCCAAAATACATCTGGTGATCTGGGGCTTGGTCAATGTCCCAGTTTTGATTCAGCGCTTGGTAATCTTCGGTAGTGAAATGAATGATCTTGGGTACTTCCTGCCCGAATGAAACGAGACATAAGGACAGCCAGATAAATGTTTGTAGCGTTCTCCCTGTCATCAATAGCAACTGTTTACTTTTTGCTTTGGAAATCAATTGGTAAAATAAGAAAAATTTTAGCAGAAGGAGTCAGAAAGGAACGATAGGGCAAAAGCACCAAAATTTAAATGCCCAATAAAGTGCATAAAAACCCAGATATGTTTTTTTTAAGCTGGAATACCGCCAACACTGGAACCCTGTTGAAATGACCGATTTTCTCCAAAAAAAAATTTGGTGCGTTTGCCATAAACAAAGGAGAATAGGACAGATTAGGCTCAATCTAAATTTAAATACTCTTAAAAATAGTCCACAAAATTTTATGCCCGGCCAGTATGCTCCCTTTCACTGTTCCCGATACCTTCGATACACCAACCCTTCTGCGGTAGTTTACTGGTACTTCGGTGCATCGCAGTTTTTGCTTGGCCGCTTTGACTTGCATTTCCACCGTCCAGCCAAAATTTTTGTCCTCCATATTCAAGGCCATGAGCTTGTTCCACCGGATGGCACGAAAAGGGCCAAGGTCGGTGAAAGTGGTATTTGAAAAACAGATCGGTTTATAAGGTTGGTTGCCAGCCAGTTGCCGAATATCTGCTGTGGCTGCATCGCTCCTTTTTCGAGGTTGCCCAATGCCCTGGAACCGATGACCATGTCGTAACCCTCTTCTATGATTGGGCGGACTATGTTTGGCATTTCCTCTGGATGATCGGAGTAGTCACCATCGAGAAAAACGATGATATCGGGTTGATCTTCTACAGGTTTGTTTTTCAAATATTCCAACCCTTTGAGGCAGGCATTGCCATAGCCGGGTAGGGGTTGGTCAACGACAGTAGCACCCCATGACAGAGCAACTTCCTTTGTCTGGTCTCCGCTATTATTATTGCAAACGATGACCTCTTTGACAAAATCATTTGGTATGTCATTCAGCACCAATCCAATGGATCTCTCTTCGTTGTAGGCTGGAATAACGACGGCGATATTTAGTGGTGAATGGTGAATGATGAATTGGTTTTCCCGATACTTTGGGAGTGAAAATTAAGGGCAAAGTTCAGAAAAATGGTTTGAATGAAATTGGCAGACTATCAGACTTGTCTTTGTCGCATCAAATTACATTGCCCATTTTTTGGCCAATTCTTTTGCCCTATTTGCAGGAGCAAAGTTTTCATCTGCATTGCCCCAAACAACCAATGCCTGACGAAGAAATTCCTTGGCTTTTCTCATATCGCCTTTCTTTTCATGCAAGAGAGCCAGTTGGTAATTCGTTTCACCTGAAAATGGTTGAATTTTAAGGCCAGCAATTAGTTTTTCTTCTGCTTTATCCAATTCGTCATTGAGGAGGTTAAGTTCGCCGAGGAGTGTAGCCGCAAAGGAAGCATCCAGCCCTGTCTGGGTAAAATATTCTTCTAATAACTGGCTGGCAGCTTTGTAATCTCCATCCACCTTTTTCATAAAACCATAAGCCATTTTTAATTGTCCTGTACCAATGAAGGGCTTAAGCGGTTCCTCGCACTCAGCCATTTTTTGCTTCAATTTTTCACCTTCCTCCGTTGCGATATAATAGTTGAGGTATCCAGCACAGGAAGTGACCTTGGAGGGATCTGGGAATGTTTTGATAAATCCTTCGATTTTTTTCAACACCTCATTTTCCCGCCCCATATTCTTATAAAACAAAATATGTGGATAGGGCAGGTAAATCCTTTGGGCTGCAAAAGGGGATTGGATGCGACTATTGATCTCCTCTGTTTTCTCAATTAATTCAATTGCCTGATTACCTTGACCAATAGCATTTTTAAAATAGGACATAGAAAGGATTACACCAACGCTGTCTTCTCCATTTTTGGATTTGGTCAATGCCGTTTCAAAGTACTTCCACGCTTCATCGAAACGACCTAATTGGTGTTCTGCCTTGGCGATGCCCATCAAGATCTCAGCGTCATTAGGGCGTAATAAGAGGACTTTCTCAAAATGAATTTTTGATTTTTCGAATGCTCCCACTGCCTGATATAAATATCCCAGCCCTACTGCCTCTTGCGCCCGTTCGGGGAACTGTTCTGAAAAACGCTCGTAGTAACCCATTGCTTCCTCGCTTTTTCCCTGCACAGAAGATAACTGGGCCAACAGGAGCAGCACCCTTCCTTCGTGCCCATGTCGGGTCGCCTCCAACCCAACTTCCTTTGCCTTACCAAAATCTTGTCTCGCCATATACAGTTTGATGGCCAACACCCAAGGTGTTTCATTGGAAGGGTAAAGTTGTTGCCACATTTCGAGTAGGGCAATGGCCTTCTCATAGTTTTCAGTGTAGTAGTAATAATTATAGCGAATGTAAAACTGCTGCCTTTCCGGCAAGCCCTGCATGCTGGACATTGCTTTTTCAAGAGCTGCTTTGCCTTGTTCAACGGCGTTCATTTTATAGTATGCCACCCCCATTTCCATAAACGCAGGTGAAAAAGACGGGTCGTCTTCTGTGGCTTTTTGAAATGCCTGAATGGCAGCTTGAAGCTGATTATTACCCCAAGCGATTCGTCCTTCCTGATATAATTTCAGGGCAGGCAACTCAGGTGAGTAAAGGTTGTCAGCCGGCAAGTCAATGACAGTTCGTAGTTCCTTTCCTTTAAAGTCGGGGAGATAAATGTTGTCAATGAAATCAACCGAGATTTGATCAACCAAGTCATATGGAGAATCTGAAACATAATTGCCGTCTCCTATTTTTTTTCCAGTGTCCGTCTCGTAAAATTGGATAAAGGCCTTGTATTTCCCATCCTCTTTCCCAAGCTCACCGGTTGTAAAATAACTGGCTAATATATCGCTCGCTATTTTTCTTTTAATCGAAAAGGGCACATTGTCGCCCAAATTGTAATTATAGTCCTGCATATCATCCATCAACTCGAAGGCCGCACTCGCCTGTAAACGGTCGTCCTGCTCAAGGTCGGCACCGAGTAAAAATGGAACTGCAAGTGTCAACCAATCTTCTGCTTCATCGCCTGTTTTGTTCTCCAAACCGAAAAGGGCCAATTTGCTTGTAAATTGCCTGACTGGTACCATCCGCTCAATTTTTTCACCCTCTTCATCCAATACTGTTACCCGTTCGGCTGCTGTGACAAATGGCTTGTTACTGAACAGGAAAACCGCAATTAAAGCGGCCAAAATAAAATTGCCCGGTAAAACCATTTTTCCAAACAATCCCACCTTGTCCTTTCCAGGCCGACCGTGAAACCACGTATATAACAATACACCAGGCAGCATGGCCACGAAAAAAAACAGGAATAAGTCAGTCCACGAAGGAGCCAGCCCATAACGATTCACCAGCCAGTCAACAAACTGGAGAATGGCCCATGCAGCTACTAAATAAGAGAGGGTAAAACGGATAAACCGACGTTCGGATAATTCTTGGAAAAAATTCTTGTTGGACATAGTACGCATTGTTTTGGCTGGTAGGGAGAGGTAAAGTTCCGAAATAAACGAGACATCTCGTTTTTAGAAGACACCAGCTTCCCAAAAAGTAAATGTCGAGATCAACAGCCCCACCGCAATGGCCAGCGCAATCAAAGCCGGGAATTTATTCTCGTCCTACCAGCCATAACATAGCAACGTATCTTCCAGAACAAATAATCCTTCTCTTTTCTCCTATTTTTGCCGCTCATTAAAAATCCTTTCACTATTTCTACCGTTACAGGAACTCTGAATCAGTGAAACCATGAATCAATGAAATATTTCTTACTCGTTATTCCATTATATTTTCTTTTTTCCGCCTGCAACAAGGATGAGTCTTTCACCACTTCCAGTAGCGACAAGCTCGAATTCTCGGTGGATACGCTTTTCTTCGATACCATATTTACGGAAATCGGTTCCGCCACCCGTTTTTTCAGGGTCTACAACAAGGCCAACAAAAGCATCCGCATCAATAATATTTCAGTAAAAGGGAATGATCAGTCGAAATTCAACCTTAACGTGGACGGCATCCCCGGCAACACCCATGAGGAGGTCGTCATTTACCCAAATGATAGCATTTATGTATTTGCCGAAGTGACCATCAATCCCGATGACCCGCTTTCCGAAAGCCCTTATTTTGTTTTTGACGAAGTTGTTTTTGAAACAAATGGAAATACGCAAACGATCACGTTGGCAGCCTGGGGCCAAAACGCCAATTATTTTCCCAGCCGATTCCATAAAGACAGTGTCGCCGTTTTCTCCTGTGCGGGTGAAGTGACATGGGACGACCCAAAGCCTTATGTGCTGTATGGCATAGTGGCGTTTGCGGAATGTACTTTGAACATCCCAGCAGGCGCACGTATCCATGTGCATGGTGGCCTTTCGAGGGTTTTTGACGAAATGGGCGAACCGACTATTTATAATTCAGGCCGTTTGGTGTTTGGAGAAAATGCGAAGATCAATGTGCAGGGTACGGTGGAAAATCCAGTCATTTTTGAAGGAGACCGAACAGAGGATGATCTGGGCTTTGATTTTAAAGATGCAGACGGCCAATGGAATGGCATCGTATTTTTGGCTGGAAGTCAGGGCAATGTAATGGAAAATGCAGTTGTTAAAAACTCCCTCTTTGGCATGTACGTGGACTCTTCTGCTGAACTTTCCCTGAAAAACGTGCAGGTGGCCAATACTTCCGGTCCGGGCATTTTCGCTTATCATGCAGAGGTGAATGCCGAGAACTGCCTTTTCTACAACAATGGTACGAATGCAGTGCAACTCACCTTCGGCGGCGACTACAATTTTGATTACTGCACCCTCGCCAACTATGGCACCGATGCCTCCGCCCTCAGCCTGGGGAATGGTGTCTGCGATGACCCTAATGATTGCACTATAATGACCGCGAGGACATACAGACTCAACGCCCGTTTTCGGAACAGTATCATTTACGGTTCTCTGGCAGATGAAATTTTATTACAAGACTTCACAGGCAATCAAGGTGCAGATCGGTCAGCATTTAATTATTCTTTGGAAAATTGCATCATCCGTGCAAGGGATATTGATGACCCCGACAAAAACGGATATCTCGACTTCTACGACCATTGCGATTGTTTCAATGCCCAACCCAACGATGCCATCTTTGTTTCCATCAACGACGACGATTACCACCTCGACACCCTTTCCGTTGCGGAAGAAAAAGCCATCCCGATCAATGGAATTCTATTTGATTTGGAAGGAAATGACAGAGATCCAGTCAAACCTGACCTGGGGTGTTATGAATACCAATATGAGTGAAATAGGAATTGGGGTATTAGGTATTCAGGTTTTGGATATAAAAAGCGGCCATCTAAGTAATAATAGATGGCCGCTTTTTCCTTAAGTAATATTGAAGGCTGGCAAACTGTAGCCTGCCGATTGTCTACTGAGTTGCTACTTGAGCATTGGCAACTAATGTGATTTTCAATTTCACATCATCTGCGATTAATTGGTCTTTGATTGTGCCTATTACACCTGAACCATATTTGACGTCCCATTCAGTGCGATTAATTGTAAATTCAGGCGTAGTGATGTTGGCCGAACCATCGGAGACGGTCACCTTGGCAGGAATTTCAATTCCTTTGGTGATGTCTTTTAAAATAAGATTGCCCGACACGGTATAATTGGCATCAGGATTTCCTTCCAATGGAGCGATTCCGGTCATGACGAATTTCCCTGTTGGGAATTTTTCGACCTCAAAGAAATCACCTGACTTGAGATGCCCCTCAAGTTTCGCCTTTTTATCAGGCGTATCTACCAGATCTGTATTTTCGAGGGAAGCAATATCAATAACGAAACTGCCGCTTTCTGGCAGGCCATCTTTGACGCTAATTGAGCCGCTTTGCAACTTAATCGTTCCTTGGTGACCATATTGGCCAGGTTTGTAACCTTCCCAGTTAATGACACTGGCATCCGTGTTCACAGCAAAGGTCGTTGCGGTAGGAGTGGCTTCAGCTGCATCTGTCGCATCAGTCGTGTTAGCTGCATCAGTTGAAGTATTGCTGCCACAAGCATAGAAAAGGCCCGAAAGCAACAGGAGGGAATAAAATAGATTTTTCATGTACATTCTGTGATTTAGTTGTGAGAAAAGGTGGTTGATTCGATATTGGGCAGACCCAATAAAGACTAACAACGTTTGAGTCCTTAAAAGGTTAACCACTGGCAAAAGTAACTACTCCTAAGAACAAATGTATGTTGGTACATGATTATGCTTGCGGGTCATCGTTTATCGGAAGCAAAAATGGTTTTATTAGGTTAGAAAAAACCGTATCCCATTTCAAGTTTGGCTGATTATTACTTAGCAACTACTTTTACCATTTATGAATAACCGATTCTTTCAAGGTTCTAACAAACTAATCACTAATCAACTAATTCTACTTTGACACATATAAAATTTAGCACAATAGAACCTTTGTCATTTCGCAGAAATCCGTCCTCGCCACGTTTGCATGCCATACTTGCCCTTTTGACGAGGACGGATTTCTGCGAAATGACAAAGGAGACGAATGGGGAAAACCTAAAGTGCCAAAGTAGAACTAATCACGGTTCACTAAAATGCTGAAAAAACTCACCCTCGCAATTTCACTCCTATCATTAATTTTTTCTTGTAAAAATGAAACGACTGGCCCTGCTGATACCATATTGAACAATGGAAACATTTATACGGTAGACGAAAATCTGCCAAACGCCCAGGCCATCGCTATAAAGGATGGACTGATCAAAGCTGTTGGCAGCAATGAGGAAATAGAAAATTGGAAAGGCGAAAGCACCAAAGTCATTGACCTACAGGGCCAATTCACCATGCCCGGTTTCATAGAAGGTCACGGCCACTTCTCCGGCCTCGGCTATAGCCTAATTGATTTGAATTTTTTAAAATCAAAAAATTGGAACGAGATTGTAGCAGCGGTGGCAGAAAAAGCCAAAACTGCCAAGCCTGGTGAATGGATCATCGGCCGTGGCTGGCATCAGGAAAAATGGAATGAAACCCTCGAACGCCATGTCAATGGCTACCCTTATCACGATCATCTCAGCGAGGCTGCCCCTCACAATCCCGTGATGTTGAGGCACGCCAGCGGCCACGGACTGATTGCCAACCAAACTGCAATGGACTTGGCAGGGGTCAGCAAAGAAACGCCTGACCCGTCGGGCGGCCGCATCGTCAGGGATGCTTCAGGCGAGGCCATTGGCGTTTTTGAAGAAACGGCCATGTCGGTCATCAGCCGCATCCATACGGAATATTTGGAAACACTGAGTCAGGAAGAACTATTGGAGCGCTGGTACGAAGGCATTAGCCTTGCCGAAAAGGAGTGCCTTGCCAAAGGCATCACTTCCTTTCAAGATGCTGGTTCCTCTTTTGAAGAAATAGGCCGCTATGTGGAAATGGCCGAAAAAGGAGAACTCGACCTCCGCCTGTGGGCCATGGTGCGCCATCCGTCGGAAAAACTAAGGGGCAACCTTGGTGGCTTTCCGAAAATTGATGTAGGCAGCCGCTTCTTTACCTGTCGGGCCGTCAAAACGGCGTTCGACGGGGCACTTGGCGCATTCGGTGCCTGGATGCTCGAACCCTATAACGACAAACCCGACTTTCATGGCCAAAACACCGTGCCCCTCGAAGAAGTAAAGGCCATTGCCGCCCTCGCCCGTGATCATGACATGCAGCTCTGCGTACATACCATCGGTGACCGGGCCAATCGGGAACTACTCAACCTCATGGAAGAACTCACCACTGCCGAAGGCAAAGACCTCAAAGCTCTCCGCTGGCGCAGCGAACATGCCCAGCATATTGACCCGCAGGACATTCCTCGTTTTGCATCACTCGGCGTCATTGCCGCCATGCAGGGTATCCACTGCACCTCCGATGCACCATTTGTAGTCAAGCGCCTCGGTGAAAAACGGGCCCGTGAAGGCGCTTACCCCTGGCGTAGCCTCCTCGATGCAGGAGCTGTCATCAACAACGGAACGGACGCTCCTGTGGAGGATGTCTCTGCCATCGAATCATTTTATGCCTCGGTCACCCGCCGCCGACACCAACCAAAAGACAAAGGGCTTGAGTTATTTCCAGAGCAAAAAATGACCCGTGCAGAGGCAATTCACAGCTACACTTTGGCGAATGCTTATTCAGCTTTTGAGGAAGAATGGAAAGGCTCGATCACGCCCGGCAAGGTGGCGGATGTTGTTGTGTTGACGAATGATTTAATTCAATGCGGGGATGAAGAAATATTGGACACGGAGGTGGTATTGACGATGGTGGATGGAGAGGTTAAGTATGAGAAACAATAGTTTATATTTGCGAAAATAATTGAGATGAAACATGTACCAATAAGCATACAGACTTTTGAAAAAATAAGGGAAGATGATTTGATTTATGTTGATAAAACTCACCTGATTTATCAATTAGTAAAAAACAGAGCTTACTATTTCATTTCCCGCCCTCGTCGCTTTGGTAAATCTCTTTTATTAACCACAATTAAATCATTTTTTCGTGGTCATGAACATCTATTTAAAGGACTATATATTTATGATAAAATAGAAAAATGGGAACAGTACCCGGTTGTGCATATTGATTATTCTTTAGTCGAATACAAACAAGGCCAAAAAATATTTGAAATATCATTGCTCAACCATTTAAACAACATTGCCCATGAATACAATATAGATTTATCAAAAACCATTATTGCCGATGCATTTTCAGAGTTAATAAACAAACTACACAACCAATATGGCAAGGTCGTCATCTTAGTTGACGAATATGATAAACCCATGGTGGACACTCTAACCAAACCTGAAAAGTTTGAGGAAAACAGGGAAATACTCCGAGGACTATATGGCACCATGAAAGGGTTGGACAGTCAACTCCGTTTTGTGATGTTGACTGGAGTTAGCCGTTTTGCTAAAGTTAATGTCTTTTCGGGAATGAACAATTTGGAAGATATTTCCATGACAGAAAGCTATAGCCAAATCACTGGTTTTTCCCAAAGTGAATTGGAAACTTATTTTGCTCCACATATAGAAGCAGTCCGTCAAAAATTTAATACAAAAAAAGAAATCCTACTAGAGGCAATCAAAAAAAAATACAATGGCTTTTCATGGGACGCTAAACATTTTCTTTACAATCCTTTTTCAATTTTTAAATTTTTATTAGATAAAGAATTTGGTAATTATTGGTTTTCAACGGGAACTCCGACATTTTTGATTGATCTTATCATCCACCAAAAATCTGAACCAGCCAATTTTGAAAATATAAAAGTCGCTGATTTAGAAGGCAGTTCATTGCAAATTAAAAACCTCCCTTTGATCCCTCTATTATTCCAAACTGGATATTTGACCATAAAAAAAATAACCTATGATGGCTTTGCCCAACGCTTCTTTCTTGATTACCCTAATGATGAAGTCAGCCATTCATTTATTACATTTTTAGCAGCTGCTTTTGTACAAAAAGATGAATTTGAAATACAGCCTGAAGCAATAGAATTACGGGACGCACTTCGGGAGGAACGCACAAACGATTTCATCAACCGATTACAAAGTTTCTTGGCAGATATTCCAGCACGGTTACACTTGCCAAAAGAAGCCTATTACCACTCCCTCGTCTATATGCTGCTGCGTCTAACTGGCATGAAAATGCTGCTTGAAAAAGAAACGGATAAAGGCAGAATTGATGCAGTTTTAGAATTGCCTGACAAAATATATATTATCGAATTCAAATTTGCACAAGTCAGTAAAATAAAACGGGCAGAAACTCTTGCCAACCAAGCCCTTAAACAAATTGAAGAAAAAAAATATTATGAACCTTATTTGGGAAGCAGCAAAAAAATAATTCTTTTTGGAATGGGTTTTTTAGAAAAAATTATTGAAGGGAAAATTAAAATCATTAATTAAATTAACGGCCATATTAAAATTTGTCATCATTTACAGGTATGTTCATTTTATCTCCTTAATTCTACTTTGACACTTTAGAGAGAAAGAGTGACTAACGATTAAAAGATTAGAGATTAACGATATTAGATTAAGTCCGTCAAATCAAAAATCGTTAATCTCTAATCTTTTAATCGTTAATCAAAAAAAATAAAGTGACAAAGTAGAATTAGGAACGAGTAAATTAATACCACTATAATTCATCATTCATATAAAACCTAATTTTAAAAGGAAACAGCAAACCATCCACTATCCGAAAATCATTGAAACCTTCGGATATAAATTTTATTTGTGTCTCATTTCATCATTCCTCCGCCGCATCAATTTCCAATCCCAAACTCTCCTCCAAAAAAGTATGCAATGTCTCCATTTGGTCATGCCCCAATTTTTGACCAAAAAAAGAAACGAGATAAAGTGACAATAGCACGATCAGCAAAACAGGCAACCACCATAAAATCGGCGCAGGCATATCCAATGATATTCTTGAAAAGCCAATGATCGCAACCACCACGAAAGCAAAACCAACGAGGGCATAAAAAAACACGAACATCGTCCAGACGGAAGGGGCAGGGCCATAGAGACCACGCAGCATGGTGCCTTCTTTTCCTTCCAGGTCTTCCAGCATAACGGACAATTGCGGCGACCAATAATGACGATCCTGCGATGGAATTTTAATCCGGGCAAAGCCCTCCGATGCATGTCCTACACATGTTGCTTCAGGATGGGAAAATCCCTTTTTTATTTTCCTAACAATTCTTTCGTGTTTCATCGGCAACTCTACCTGAAACCGGGGGCGTATGGCAAAAGGTGGTAAATGCGATTCGTGGCTCATAATTGTTTGTTTTGAAAGGATAAGGTAGGGATAAGCAACCAATTGTCCATGACTAAGGCCTTGTTTTAGAGAGATTTGTAAATAGACTTGATATAATTAACGGTGGCGGAGGTCGAATCTCCCTGACCCGATCATTAACTTAACACATACTTTTCATAAGTATATACTACTTCCACTACTTTTCCCGCACCGATCTTTAACTCCCAACAAACATTGTCCCTTTTGTTTGGGTTGCCATTAAGGCTGACTGCCCCCTGTTTGAGCCAGGGCATACTGGTGTCGCCCAATTCCCCAGTAATGGTCCGACGCACATTGAGGTTGATTTCTTCGTTTTTGAAATTGCGGATTTCGATTTTTCCTTCCACTTTTACCAGATCATAGGAGTAAGAGTTTTTGGGATAACGTTTGGCATTTTCGGTGCGGCCAATCTCTTTTTCTGCGTGTTTGATCTTGATGTCGGTCGCCTCGGTCACTTTAATATAGGAATGGCCACCGTGCGATGTATAACCCAGCATGTCCTGACTTATGGGGCGCTTTCCCTGCTCTTCATTGACAATGAAAACCGAACCTGTGGTCCAAGGCTGCCCTGATTGGTTGTCCACCCGAATGGTATGGAAAATTTTGCCCTCATAGTCTGGAGAAAATAAAAATTCCTCGTTGAAAGCCTTGGTATTATTGTTATTGGGCAAGTTTGCTTCGTAAATATGGGCGATGTCTATTTCCTCTTTGAATATGCGCTGCATGGCCCTGCCACCTTTTGGGAGGGAGAATTTATTCAAATCATAGAAGAAGAAGTCTTCGCTGGAGCTTCCCTCTATCATCTCACCAGAAATTGGGCTTGGTGCATCAAATTCATAAGCATTCCGTTGAGAGCTTATAGAATTAGAGAGCATGACTTGCTGGAAAGCACCGCTCGCTGCATTGCCCATTTGTTTTAAAAAATCAATCAGGTAAGCTAATTTGTCAGCAAACCTAAAATTTGGCACACCCACTACGAGATTTAGGTCAACCCCCTCAAGGTCTTCACCATCATTGGCGATTTCTGCTTGCAGGGTGAGGTTTGCTTTGGTTTTTGACTTCAGTTCCAATAGATATTCGGGGGCCCAGACCAAGCCGTTGCGGAGGTACATCATGTCAAGTGCCTGATCTTCTTTGCCGTTGGCAAATTTCACCTCCACCACATTTTTGGGAAGCTTGTCCACCTGTTCAATGGTCATGTTTGGTTTTTCCATGAATTCCAATTGCTGCACTTGGTTGGCATAAAAAGTCACCCATGAACCGTTGCTTGTTTGCAAGGTAACCATGCTATTGAAAATGGGTCGCAACTGGCCGTCCGGCTGCGAGGGCATGGCCACTTGTTCTATAACGCCAGTAAAGGTGCGGCCATCGTTCAAGAAAATTTTCAACTGTTTGCCATTGTTGACGGACAGTAGTTCATGGATGGCCTGAGCTGCCCTCGTTTTCTTTTCTTCTAGCGTATCAGGAAAACTTTTTACAGATTGGATTCCACCTGCAGGGTCATGAAACCAAAGACTGCCAAATTGTGCTGCGGGCACCTCCTCTTCTTTCATTTGATAAATGCCCTGCACTGTTTTCACATTGCCTGATTTAATGAAAAAGGACTGCCCATTTTTGAATATGGATACAGATTGGGTTTTAAAATCTTGTGCATTTGAGTGCTGAAAAATCAACAGCAAGATTGCAATGAGAAGGGAAGTTGTGGTTTGTTGTAACATGGTTTATTATTTTGTGAAGTAAAAATAGAAGAATTAGAATTGAAAACTGAATGAGCCGCAATTTGCTGATAAAATTGAGTGGCAATTGGATAGAATGGGTGAGTAGAATGGTACACTTGGTGAGGCGGTAGTTTGGGTTGGCAAACAATTTTTATCCAAAACTCCGCTGCAAATGTTGATATTAGCGTTTGAATAAACGTTATATGAACCGAAATATCGTTAGTCACGAATTCTTCAACGAGAAAAAATTCATCAATGACACACCACCGATCAGTTTTTATATTTCTCCTGCTCCCCATCACCCTATTCGCCCAGCGCCGTGAACCACTCGACATCCAAATGGACTTCGAGGCTTACGACCCGCCAAGCACCCTCGTCGTGCCAGAGAACCCAGTCACCAAAGCCCGCTTCCCGTTCATTGATATCCATAGCCACCAATGGCGGATGGATACTGCCAACCTCGATCAGCTCGTACGGGAAATGGATGTCATGAACATGGGCATTATGGTTAATCTCAGCGGAAGAGGCGGGCGAACCTTAAAAAATATGACGGACAATATTGCCAGCCAGTATCCCAACCGTTTTGTCTGTTTTACCAATATTAACCTCCGCAGCATTGATGATGCCGATTGGACTGAAGAGACAGTCAAACAAATAGAATACGACGTGGCCAATGGCGCAAGGGGATTGAAAATCTATAAAAGCCAAGGCATGCACAATGTGGACAGTAACGGCAACCGCATCAAGGTCAACGACCCTCGTATCGACCCCGTGTGGGCAAAATGTGGCGAATTGGGCATCCCCGTCCTCATTCATTCTGCTGACCCAAGGCAATTCTGGCAACCGCTCGATTCACTCAACGAACGCTGGCTCGAACTCAAACTCCGCCCTGGTCGCAAAAGGGAAGCCGATGACCCCGCCTCTTGGGAAACGATCATCGCTGAACAGCATGATGTTTTTAAAAAACACCCGAATACAACTTTCATAAATGCCCACCTTGGCTGGTTTGGAAATGACCTCAAACGACTGAGCGAGTTGATGGAAGAAATGCCCAATATGTATGTTGGCATCGGGGCAGTGATTGCAGAACTTGGTCGCCAACCACGCATGGCCAATTGGTTTTTTGAAAAATACCAGGATCGTATTTTATTTGGAAAGGATTCTTATAAACCAAATGAATTCCCAACGTATTTCAGGGTTTTGGAAACAGCGGACGAGTATTTCCCCTATTACAAGCGCTACCATGCTTTTTGGAAAATGTACGGGCTGGATTTGCCGGACGAGATTTTGAAAAAGGTGTATTATAAAAATGCGCTGAAGATCGTTCCAGGGTTGGATGCATCATTGTTTCCTAAGTAGGTTGCGTGCCTGAATTTAAACTTTTATCATTTCTCCCTTTTATATTTGCCTACTCAACAAGCGGGAATAGCTCAGGGGTAGAGCATCAGCTTCCCAAGCTGAGGGCCGTGGGTTCGAATCCCATTTCCCGCTCGTTTTTTTTCAAGGGCCTATGATAAAAATTTCATAGTCCCTTTTTCTTTGGCCTAAATTCCGACCCTTCCGCTTAAAATTAGTTGCCCCTTACATGTTGACATATGCTCCCAAAAGGGCATAAAGAAGTATCCGAACAAAAGTCCGGTGTCCAAGCCTTCCCGCTTCGGCAGGTAGCGAATCATCGCCTGTTGCCCTATGGCAGGCCTGGGCTATTTTTCACCCTAAAACTATTTTGTGCTATGTTCAAAATCATTGTTTCCCTGCTTTTGATGCAGGGCCTCTTTGTTGGTTTTACGCCAACCCAAGAAGCCAGCCCAACCGTTTGCCAGCCAGCCTCCAACTACCAGAAGACTGGCGAGACAGCAACTTCCTTCACCGTATCATGGGATCAAGCATCTCCGTCAGCGCAGTACAAACTGTGGTGGTTTCGTCAAGAGGACAGCAGTTCCAGCACTCCGGTCCTCACCTCGAATGCCTCGTTCGACTTCACGGGCTTGACCCAGGGTTGCTATACTTTTTACATTGTCAAAATTTGTGGCACGGAGGAGAGCAGTTGGATCGGCATCGAAGATTGTATCATTGGCTGAGTTTTGCCGGCCAGAGTGCAAAAAGGTTGTCTGCAATGCAGGCAACCGCTTTTTTACAAGTCCTTGATTTTTTGAAACAGCCATTTTTTTGAAAATACAAACTTCATCGCTTTTAACTCATCTTTTAGCTTGCTCTTTTTTTGCTTGGACACCCTACCCTCTTTAAGCCTTATAGAAGCAAGGCTTCGGGTGAAGCGGACAAAATTGAGCCAAGCCTCCTGCTTTATTTTCCCTATCGACTGGCCGGAGATAAATTTATCAAAAGCCGCCACATGGCTCGAAAAATGTTCGTACTGCCCCCGGTCTTTTAAGAATTTTTCGAAGAAAATTTTGAGGAGCAGGCCACGCGTTGAAAAAGAATATGGGGGCTTGTTGGATGCAATGTTTTTAATCCTCTCATGGGATTTATCAAACTCCCCTTTGGTGAAAAGCAGATGACCGATAGCTGCTTTCTCCGCATCTACTGCCTGGTTCTCGTCTAAAAAGGGTTTCCAAATTTGAATAAAATCTTCTGCCCACTCATATTCTTCTTGTTCAGCCGCCAAAGCGCTAATATTTAGATAGGTCGCCTCCGTCATTCGTTGGTTAAC